>SVBZ01000005.1 GCA_015058575.1 Pseudoselenomonas ruminantium | reverse complement strand
TTGCATGATTCATTCTGCATTGTTTAGTTTTCAGAGAACAATCTCTGGTTCTTTCGAACCGTGCCGCTCATCTCAGCGACTTGTTTATTGTATCGCATCAAGTTTTTCTTGTCAAGGACTTTTTTAAATTCTTTTTAAAAGTTCTTGGCTGAATCCGTCAGCAACATCTTCCAGCGCCTGCCACTCAAGGCTTGCTGCTTGTTGTCCGTTGCCGTATCTCTCAGCGACTTGTATTATGATACACGTCTTTTCCGTATATGTCAACACCTTTTTAAAAAAAGTTCTATATTCAGCTAAAACTTTAAATCTCATACATATGGCATTATGTAAAAATAAAAAGCGTATCGCATCGCGATACGCTTTGATTTGCTAATGGTGGCGGCGAAGAGATTTGAACTCCTGACACTGCGGGTATGAACCGCATGCTCTAGCCAACTGAGCTACGCCGCCATAGTGGTGGGCAGGGATGGATTCGAACCATCGTAATCCGAAGATGACAGATTTACAGTCTGTTCCCTTTAACCACTCGGGCACCTACCCATATGCAATTAACAAGTGTTAAGAACAAGATATATTATATCTGCTCTTAACATACTTGTCAACTGTTTTTTTGAATTTATTTACTGCGCATCCAGACAGGAATGTCAATGAAGTCTGGAGCCGGCTGCGCAGGTGCTGCTGGAGCCTCCTGCACAGTTGTCGAACCTGCTGTTGGCTGCGTTGCAGCAGGAGTAGCCTGTGACGGCGTCTGTACGCCGATTTCTTCCGGCGCATCAAAGCCCGTAGCGATAACGGTAACGCGTACAGTGTCCCCCATCGTATTATCTACTGCTGCACCCCAAATGATATTTGCCTGGCTGTCAGCAGCCGCCTCAATCGCATTGGAAGCCTCTGTAACCTCAAACATACTGAGGTTCTCTTCGGCACCAGTAACATTGAGCAGGACGCCACGCGCACCATCAATGCTTGTCTCCAAAAGCGGCGATGCTATTGCAGCTTTTGCAGCCTCTACCGCTGCATTTTCACCTGAAGCCTCACCAATACCCATAAGAGCAGAACCTGCATTGCTCATGATATTCTTGACATCAGCAAAGTCCAAATTGATAAGACCTGGCAGCGCAATCAAATCCGCAATACCTTTTACGCCCTGGCGCAGGACATCATCAGCGATGCTGAATGCCTGTGTGATTGGCGTCTTCTTATCCACAACCTGCATCAAGCGGTCATTAGGAATCGTAATAATCGTATCGACATGTTTCTTGAGGTTTGCAATACCAGATTCCGCATTGCGGCGACGCTTCATGCCCTCAAACGAGAAAGGACGCGTCACAACACCGACTGTCAGCGCTCCGATTTCACGCGCGCACTCGGCAACTACTGGAGCTGCACCAGTACCAGTACCGCCCCCCATGCCTGCTGTAACAAAAACCATATCCGCGCCACGCAGTGCCTCAAGGATATCATCACGGCTTTCCTCGGCCGCCTTCTGACCAATCTCAGGCTGTGCACCAGCACCTAATCCTCGCGTCAGTTTCTCGCCGATCTGCATGCGCTTCGGTGCCAAGGATTTCAGCAATGCCTGCGCATCCGTATTAACGGCAATGAACTCTACCCCCTGAAGGCCGAGATTTATCATGCGATTGACAGCATTGCTGCCACCGCCACCAACACCTATAACCTTTATTGTGGCCAACTGATCCAGGCCACTATCATCCAATTCAAACACTGCATTAACCCCCATGACGATTATATTTTATCCATGGCAGTACTTTGCCATTTCTTGTCAATCTGCACAATTATACTGTTTTATTTTACCATCATTTCCCTATGAATTCCATAGCCTTCATGAAAAAACTTATAAGCATGCTTTTTCACTGCGCATTTTCATTCATCATGGATTCTTTTTCCTCCGGCATATACTTCAAACGGATAAATGGTGCGGTATAACTGAAATCGACATAATCGATTTGATGACGATTATTAGGCAAGTTCAGCAAGAAATCCTGCGTCAGCTTGATTTTTTCCTCCATGCGCTCCTTATCGCCCAAGCGGATCTGCACAGAATTCGTCGTATAAGCAACAATCATCTGTGGATTGCTGATATTTATCTCCGAAATCTGATTCAACGCATTAACATCCAGCTGCTGCAGGAACTGCAGAATCCAAGCTACCATTTCATTTGGATTGTCATCACCAATGTAAAGATCGTGCATCACTACCCCGGTAATCAGAGGAAACGGCATTTTCTTCAGACTGCGATAACTGTTTATCACCTTTCCCTGACGGTCAAAATCAACATAGCCATAATCACAAGCAACTGTAGCTACTGGCATGCGCTCGACAATGTCTACTTCAATCGTATCCGGCAGCCGGCGGCGGACTACAGCCGACTCTATGCGTAAATCCTGCATGAGGTTCTGCGTGATCACATCGGTTTGCAGCTGGAACAGCGGCGTCCCCTGATAGATATGCCCTGCAGTCATAATATCTTGCTGATTCAAATAATTGTTGCCAGTCAGCACAACCCGCTGCAAGGTAAATAATGGCGAATATACCACAATAGCCATGATTCCGCCACATATCATCAAGAATAGAATTCCCTTGATGAGCCGCCTGGGGCTGCGGCGCATTTTCTTCTCTCTTGCCGGTTCAGCGCCAGTCAGCTTTTCCTCTTCCTCTGCCGCCATGCTGCTTTCTCCTTTACCCTAAATCTTTCTTATTTCTGATAACCAGCCATTTCCAGGATACGTTCACAAAGCTCCGGGAACTCAATCCCCATTGCCCGGCCAGCATCTGGCACTAATGAAGTCTCTGTCATCCCCGGCACTGAATTGACTTCAATGACATATGGTTTCTCATCTTCGCTATACATCATATCGACACGGGCAACGCCACGGCAACCACAAGCCGTATACGTCTTGATAGCCAGCTCCTGGATCTCCTTCGTTTTCTCAGCTGAAACAGGCATCGGGATAATATGGGCCGAAGCACCTTTCGTGTACTTGCTCTGATAGTCATAACGCCCCGAAGTCGTTGTAATCTCAATGATTGGAAACGCTTCTTTGTTTTCCGCATCCCCCCAGACAGCGACCGTCATTTCACGGCCTTTGATGAACTCCTCGACGAGGACTTCATCATTATAGGAAAAAGCTTCCTTGAGTGCTGCGGAAAGTTCCTCAGCATTCTCGACTATGTATACGCCAATGCTTGACCCCTGCGCAGCTGCCTTGACCACAACTGGCATATGGAATGCCGTCGCAATCTCCTGCACAAGATCGCGCTTCATCTCAAACGCATGATAGGTATGCGAACGCGGTGTCGAGATACCTTCAGCCATGAACACACGCTTTGAAGCCACTTTATCCATCGTTATCGCTGCAGCCAAAACTCCTGAGCCGGTATAAGGAATGCCGAGCATTTCCAAAGTCCCCTGCAGGATTCCATCTTCACCGAACTTGCCATGCAAAGCATTGAACACAATTGCACAATTGCTTTTGCGGATATCCTCTGCAAAAGTAGCTGGATTAAGTTCCATCCCTTCCGCCGGATACCCCTTAGACTGCAGCGCAGTCAGGATAGCCGTACCTGTGCGGCGGGAAATCTCCGCCTCCGTAGAAGTACCACCCATGACGACAACGATTTTACCTTGATTCATTTGAACGAAAACTCCTTTATCCTCTAGCTTCAATTATCCCTGCAGCAGCTCGACAAGCTCCTCGCCGGACTTATAGATATCTCCAGCGCCCATTGTGATGACCAGGTCACCATCCCGTGCCTCCTGCTGCAGATAAGTTGCGATTTTTTCACGCTTCGGCAAATAGATGACATCCTGTCCCGACTGCCGGCGTACTTCACCAAGAATCGTCTCACCAGTGATTCCCTCGATTGGCGCTTCTCCCGCAGCATAGATATCCGTAAGAATCAGCAAATCGGCTGAAACAAACGCCTTACCAAACTCTTCCCGTAATAGCTGTGTACGCGAATACCGATGAGGCTGGAAGGCACAAATCAGACGGCCTGGTTTCGTCTCCTTAGCCGCCTTGAGCGTGGCTGCTATTTCTGTCGGATGGTGTGCATAATCATCCACCACCCAGATGCCATTCATGCGGCCTTTCGTCTGGAAACGGCGCTTGGCACCATGGAAAGCTGCCAGGCCATTTGCGATTTTCTCAAACGGCACGCCCATCGTAAGCCCCGTGACAATGCAGGCCATCGCATCAAGAACGTTATGGCGCCCCGGGATATTGAGCGAGATATGCCCCAGTTCCTTTTCGCCATGAACAACATCAAACGCGATGCCTTTGCCGCCCGTTGTGATGTTTTTCGCCCGATAATCTGCCTCATGATCGATAGCATACGTATAATATTTGCGATCGATATTTTTCGCGATATTGCGCAGATTCTCATTATCAAAACAAAGCACGGCATACCCTGTTTCCTTGTCTACATTCTGGATGAATTGGGTAAAGGCCTTGATGATATTTTCCATCGTGCCATAATGATCCATATGGTCATCTTCGACATTCGTGACTACAGCCACATGCGGATGCAGCTTAAGGAACGAACCATCACTCTCATCTGCCTCAGAAGCCAGATACTCGCTTTCACCAAGTTTGGCATTCGTCCCCAAATCTGGCACTTCCCCACCAACAACGACAGTCGGTGATACGCCCGCATGCGTCAATGCCACGCCCAACATCGATGTCGTCGTTGTCTTGCCATGTGCCCCTGCCACGGCAATGCCTTTATACTCATTGACCAAAGCGGCATTAATGTCCGAGCGGTGCAGCTTGGTAATACCAAGGTCACGAGCGGCCAAGACCTCAGGATTATCATACGGGATGGCCGTCGACACGACAATAGCATCTACGCCGCGGACATTTTCGCCTTTCTGTCCGCCCAGCATGATTTTTGCCCCCATCTTGCGCAAATTCTCGATAACTGCCGAATCCTCACGATCCGAACCAGAAACCTCATAGCCAAGCTCGACAAGGATCTTAGCCAATGGGCTCATACCAGCGCCGCCTATACCGACAAAATGAATCTTCTTGATATCGTTAAGCTCTTTCAGCTGTTTCATCTACTATAATCCCCCTTAGCGATGACTGGCCAGTTCCAGCGCCATCCCGGCAATGTCCTCTGCGGCTTCCGGCCTGCCCATACTACGGCTTGCCTTAGCCATTGCCGTCAGCTTGTCATCGTCATTCAATAACTCGGTGAGCACAGCATCCAGCCGCTCACTCGTCAAATCCTTATTCAAAATCATACGGGCAGCACCAGCCGCTTCCAAAGCCCGGGCATTATGCTCCTGATGATTCTCAGCCGCATAAGGATACGGCACCAAAATAGCCGGAATACCTCTGGCCGTCAGTTCCGCCAGGCCTGTTGCCCCCGCACGGAATACGGCCAGATCCGCCATAGCCATGGCCTGTGGCATATCATAAAGATACGGGCACACCTTGATATGTTTTGCCTGCGTCAAATCCAGCCCCGCAGCCTTGAGCCTTGTCATGACATCTTCATACTCTTGCTTGCCTGTCACATGCAGATACTGTATTTCTGACTGGCCAGCCGCCTGTACTAATACATCGATCATAGCCCGATTGATGGCGCGTGCGCCGCGGCTGCCCCCAGATATCAGCACCGTTTTACGCGCCGGATCAAAACCAAATGCAGCAGCACTTTCCGCCCGGCGTGCTGACATGACCTCGCGGCGGATAGGATTGCCTGTAAAGACTACCTTCCCGGCAGGAAAGTGCTTTTTGGCTTCTTCTGTACCGGCCGCAATCCGGGTCACGAATTTTGCCAAAATCTTGTTTGTGATACCTGGTACAACATTCTGTTCCTGTATCAAAGTCGGCACATGCAGCAGACTTGCGGCCAGCAGAATTGGGCCGCAAACATAACCACCAGTACCGATAACAACATCGGGATGAAAATCCCTGACAATCTTGGCAGCCTTTGCCACACCTGCCATCGCCTTGCCTGCACGCAGGAGATTCGCAGGCGTAAGATGACGTTCAAAGCCCTGGATGTCCACCGTAGCCAGCGGCAGGCCTTCCTTGGGGATGATGTCCGCCTCTAACCCATGTTTTGTTCCCACATAAAGGAACTTGGCATCCGGATATTTTTCCTGTATAGTACGGATAATCGTGATGGCCGGATAGATATGACCACCTGTTCCGCCACCAGATACGATGATATTCAACGTAAGACCCCTCTTAACTCATAAATTATTGACCAACCGCTTGAAGTCGCGGCCGCGCTGCGCCATGCCATCATACATGTCAAAGCTGGCACAAGCTGGTGACAACAGTACAACCTGCGGTGCCTTTGCGAGTCCATGGGCCAGCGCTACAGCTTTTTCCATCGAGAATCCTGCCCGATGGATATGTTCTTGCGGATACCCATTCTTGCGTGCCTCCTGCTCGAAACGCTCGGCAGCTGCACCGACAAGGACAAGATCCGTCACACGCTTTTTGACCAGCTGCATGAACTCCGTCAAGTCTGTCAGCTTATCATCACCGCCAGCCAAAAGCACGATGCCATCCGCAAATGTCTCCAAGGCTTTGATCGCTGAGTCCGTATTCGTCGCCTTGGAATCGTTATAATATGCCACACCATCAAGCTCACGGACATATTCAATGCGATGTTCCACCCCGCGGAATTCCTTGAGTACCTTGACCATAGCCTGCGGCTCACAACCAGCCAGGAAAGCCGACGCTGCCGCCGCCAGCGCATTTTCTACATTATGGCCGCCCTTGATGCCCAGTTCATCTACCCCACAAAGCGGATACTCCTGCTCCGCCCAGCGGATGACCAGCTGACCGTCACGGACAAAGGCCCCTTCTGCCAGCTCTTCCCTGCGGCTGAAGTAGCAAACATGCGCTGCGGTCCGCTCCTTCATTGCCCTCGTATGCTCATCATCATAATTGAGCACAAGGAAATCTTCAGCCGTCTGCTGGGCAAACAGCCGCTCCTTCATCTGCTGATATACTTCCATAGAACCATGACGGACAATGTGGTCTGGTGTCACATTAAGTTCAGCAGCTACATGCGGATGAAAATTCTTGGTTGCTTCCATCTGATAGCTGGAGATTTCAGCCGCGATGCATCCGCCTTTTCCCACACGCAGCACTTCTTCCGACAGTGGCACACCGATATTGCCGCCAACACCAACACGTTCAAAACGCGTAGCCAGCAGCAGCCCCAGCAGCGTAACCGTCGTCGTCTTGCCATTCGTACCCGTAACCGCACAGATTGGTGATTCCGCCAACTCGTAAGCCATCTCTACTTCAGACATCACACGGATACCACGTGCGTAAGCTGTCTGTATGATAGGGATACGGACAGGAACTGCCGGCGATACAATGACAAGATCCACGTTCTCCAGCAGCGATTCCTGTTGCGGCCCAAAAACGAGCTCTATATCCGCTGCCCGCAGCTCCGCAAAATCATACTTGATATCCTGTTCGCTCTTGGCATCGCTCAGCACTACCTCAGCACCAAAACGCTTGGCCAGCTTGGCAGCCGCAAAGCCACTGATGCCAGCACCGATCACCAATACTTTTTTTCCTGAAAGATCCATAGTCACGAAGAACTCCCCCTCAATGAAGTCGTATGAACGCGTTTACTGTCAAAGCAAGGACAGACCAGCCACACTAGCCAGCAAGCCAACCGCCCAGAATACGAAGACGACCTTCCACTCGGACCAGCCGCCAAGCTCAAAATGATGATGTATCGGGCTCATGCGGAAAACACGCTTGCCCGTAGTCTTGAAGGAAATGACCTGGATAATGACTGAAAGTGCCTCGCAAACAAAAATCAAGCCAATAACTGCCAGCAATACTTCTGTATGCGTAAGAATGCCTACAGCTGCAAACGCGCCCCCCAGCGCCAGCGACCCTGTATCGCCCATGAATACCTTTGCCGGATGCGCGTTGAAGCGCAGGAAAGCCAGACAAGCGCCAACGATAGCCACACAAAAGATTGCCAGATCATTATGGCCCAGTAACAGGCATACCACTGCATAAGCACTGGCAGCAATCGCCATCGTCCCCGAAGCCAGGCCATCCAGTCCATCAGTCAGATTCACCGCGTTCGACGCCCCGACCATGACAAAAAGCACCAGGAAATAATAGCCGATGCCGATATTTACGGATGTATTGGCAATCGGCAGCCATACGCTCGTATCGATACCGAGCATACGCGTGCCAATGACCATAGTAACTACCGCAATGATGATCTGCCCCAGCATCTTCTGCTTTGCCTTAAGTCCAAGGTTACGCTTCTTGACCACCTTGATGTAATCGTCGAGGAATCCGAGTACGAAATGCCCCAGCATGATGAAAAGCGCCAGCATGATTTCCGTCGATAGCGGTGCCGCAATAGCCGTCCCCAACGTGATGCCCAGGATAATCATGATTCCCCCCATAGTCGGAGTACCACTTTTGGCCTGATGGCTTTTCGGCCCCTCTTCACGGATGCTCTGGCCAAATTTCAGTTTATGCAGTTCGGGGATGAAAAACGGCCCCGTTATCAGTATAAAACCAGCAGCTATGACAGCTGCCATGAGTAAACTCGTTTCCACTATCTGATTCCTCTTTCTATTGCCTTCTGTTCCTGTTTTTACAACAGGTCAATGATCTTTTCCATCTGCATGCCACGCGATCCCTTGAACAGGATTGTATCACCCGGCTGCAAGATCTCATGCAGTTTATCAGCCGCTGCTTCATGAGAAGCACACCGGCAAACGACAGCTACGCCGCCCTTTTCTGCTCCTTCAGCAATATAGCTTCCCATCTCGCCGCGCGTGATGACCGCTGCAAAACCTTTCGCTGCCAGCTCCTGTCCGACCTTGCGGTGAGCTTCCACCGAAACACTGCCAAGCTCCAGCATATCGCCCATGACCGCAATCTTGCGTCCTTTGGTAAGCTCGGACAACGTATTGATGGCCGCCGTCATCGACATCGGGCTGGCATTATAAGCATCGTTGATTACCTGCCATTCCTTGACGTTCTTACATTCAAAGCGCATCTTCGTCGCTTCGAGGTTCTTGAGGCCGTCATGGATTTCTGCAGCCGTAAATCCTAAAGCAAAACCGGCAGCAATGGCAGCCAAGGCATTGTAGACATTATGACGGCCCACCATGGCAATTTCATACTCATGACGTTCGCTTTGATATTCCACCATGAATTTCGTCATCCGCTCTTCCGTGCGGATGGCTTCGCCCCGTACATCAGCCTGCTGCTCAATGCCGAAGGTCAGCACACGAACGCCTTCAGCTGCCTGGCTGCGCATGCCAGCGACATATTCATTATCTGCATTGAGAATAACCGTTCCACCTGCCGGTATTGCCTCAACCAGTTCTGATTTGGCCTTAGCGATATTTTCCAGTGACCCTAAAAGCTCCATATGCGTCTCACCAACATTGGTCACAATGCCAATCTGCGGCTGGGCAATTTTCGCCAGCGGTTCAATCTGATGGAAACCGCGCATGCCGATTTCGACCACTGCAGCCGTGTGCTCCTTGCGGATGCCCAAAAGCGTCAGCGGCAAGCCGATTTCATTGTTGTAATTAGCCTGCGTCTTAAGGACCGGACCGCGAGCTGAAATCGCTGCCGCTGTAAGATCCTTCGTTGTCGTCTTGCCATTCGAGCCCGTAATTGCGATTACCGGCAACTGCGGGAACCGTTCACGCCAAGCTTGCGCCAGCTGCTGATAAGCCACCAGCGTATCTTCAACCTGCAAGACCGTCCCTTGGCACTCACGGATTTTTTCCTGCGCGCAGCCATGGCTTACCATTACACCAGCCGCGCCTTTTTTCAATGCTTCTGCAGCAAAATCCTCACCGTTGAATTTCTCGCCCTTGAACGCCAGGAACAAGACCCCCTCGGTGATTTTGCGCGTATCACTGACCAAATCGCTGAACGCCTCTTTATCCTTAGAAACCACTTGTGCCTGCGTGATTCCAATAACTTCCTGGAGCGTAAATGCTGGCATTATTTCTCCTCCTTACGGGCAGCAACTGCCTCACGAGCCACTTCCTTATCATCAAAGTGAATGGTCTCATCTTTTAAAATCTGATAATCTTCATGGCCCTTGCCCAGAATAATGACAATATCGTCCTTTTCCGCCAGTTCCACCGCCCGGAAAATCGCTTCACGGCGGTCTGTTATCTTCTCATGATGCTTCGTGCCGATCTTCTCACGGACACCAGCCTCTACCTCACGCAAAATAAACTCCGGATCCTCTGAACGCGGATTATCAGACGTCGCGATTACAACATCGGCCAGCTCAGCGGCAATGCGCCCCATGATTGGGCGTTTCGTACGGTCACGATCGCCACCGCAGCCAAACACTGCAATGATTTTCTTCTTGGCAATCTCACGCGCCGTACGCAGCACATTCTCAACGCCATCCGGCGTATGTGCATAATCAACGATAATCGAGAAATCCTGTCCTGCCTTTACGAGCTCAAAACGGCCCGGCACGCTTGTAAAGCCGCCCAACACTTTTTCGATGATTTGCGGCTTGATATGTTCAGCCAATGCCGCTCCCACAGCGGACATGACATTATAGACATTGAAGATTCCCGTAATATGCAGCTTGAGAGCCATCTTTCCTAAATCTGCATGATTCAGCGTGAAGTTTGCTCCGCTTGCCAACACATCGACATCCGTAGCCCGCAAATCTGCTGGCTGACCGATAGCATACGTAAGCTGCTGGCAAGCTGCATGCGCAAGCATCGTCTTACCGGCTGCATCGTCGATATTGACCACAGCTGTCTTACCTTCCTTCACACCTTCTTTAGAAACGAGCTCAAACAGCTTGGCTTTGGCCAGCATATAGTTTTCCAACGTCTTATGATAGTCAAGATGATCCTGGGTAAGATTCGTGAATACCGCCGTATCAAACTCAATACCTGCGACACGATTCTGATCCAGAGCATGCGACGACACCTCCATGACCACATAGTCCATGCCCTTATCCCGCATAATAGCCAGCGTATGCTGCAATTCGACAACATCCGGCGTC
Organism: Pseudoselenomonas ruminantium; assembly: GCA_015058575.1. GTDB lineage: Bacteria > Bacillota > Negativicutes > Selenomonadales > Selenomonadaceae > Selenomonas_A > Selenomonas_A ruminantium_O. The sequence goes on along the minus strand of SVBZ01000005.1, from coordinate 172,922 downwards.
GTATTATGAATCGGATAGACCTCATCTTCCATCATGATCTGGATTGTACCAATGAGACCGACTTTATAGCCTGCTGCCCGCAGGATAGCCCGCGTGATATAGCTCGTCGTCGTCTTGCCATTCGTGCCCGTAATACCGATTACCCGCATACTGCGCGCCGGATAATCGTGGAAGAACGGAACGATAGTATCGAGTGCAGCCTGCAAATCAGTCACACGCAGTACGGCAACACCATCCGGTACATCCACCGCTTCGCGTGTTGTAAGGATAGCCGCCGCCCCAGCCGCAACTGCCTGTGGGATAAACTTATGCCCATCTACATGCAGTCCCGGAATACAAACAAACAAGGTACCTTTTCCTACCTTGCGCGAGTCATGCTCAATCCCCGTGATTCCCGTTTCTTTATTGCCAATAACCACAGAACCTTCGACAAGCTCTGCGAGCTGACTGATTGTTTTCATCTGTCTTCCTCCTCAGTTTCCGCCCTTCAAATCAGCGGACCGTACACTATTATAAACCGTATAAGAAAAAATTAGTAGTTTTTTTTGAGGCTTATAAATACGAAAGAAGCTGTGCATCTTACCATGACAGCCTCTTTCTGCTCCAGCTGCCTCAATCGCAGCTGTTTATTCACTTTTCCTGACTGAAATACGTATGCTTCGGCACTTCCATTCCTAGCTGATCTGTAGCGATGTTCTTGATGCGTTCCGGCGACTTGAGCTTAGCGATATCGATCTTCAGACGCTCATTCTCCTGTTCGAGCGCATCTGCCTGGCGCTGCACTTCGACTAATGCATACCCACGGCTCGCACTGACACCACTGCCAATGGTCACCAGCATTGCCAGCACGGCAATCGTCAAGAACAAGATCTGGCAATGCGACCGCATGCTCGTATCGAGAACCGTCTTGAACAAAGGTTCTTTAGGTGCCTGACGTAACTGGCGCCGTTCTTCTTCTGCCGTCAACGGCAGTTCTGCATATTGTTCTTCTTCCTGTCTTGCGAGCATCAGCAGCCTCCTCCTTCCTCACTCTGGGGTAATTTCTCAGCAATGCGCAATTTGGCACTCTTGGAACGCGAATTATTCGCCAGTTCCTCTGCCGTTGCCTGTATAGGCTTTCCTAGCATGCGAATTTCCGGTTTATGCTTGCACATGCAGACTGGAAGCTCCGGCGGGCAAATACACCCCCGTGCCATTTCCTTGAGTGTCTGCTTGGCAATCCTGTCCTCCAGCGAGTGGAAGGTAATGATGGCAATCCGGCCACCTGGCTTTAAATGATGCACCGCGGTACGAAACGCATTTTCCAGAATTCCCAGCTCATCATTGACCTCGATGCGGATAGCCTGAAAGATACGCTTAGCAGGATGTCCACTGGCCGCCTGACGTACTGCTTTCGGTACCGCTTTGCAGATGATGTCCACAAGCTCTCCTGTCGTCTCGATTGGCTTTGCTACCCGTTCCTTGACGATGAATTGCGCAATACGGCGCCCCCAGCGCTCTTCTCCATAATCATGGAAAATGCGGTCCAATTCCTGCTCACTATATGTATTGACGACGTCATAAGCCGAAAAACCTGCCTCAGGATCCATACGCATATCCAGCGGCGCATCCTGCATATAGGAAAACCCACGTTCTGCGGTATCAATCTGATGTGACGATACGCCAAGGTCAAATACAACCCCATCGACAAGTGGAGCGTTCTCTTCCGCGAGAATCGCTTCCAGATTGCGAAAGTTGCTATGCACGATATTGACCTGGCAGGCAGCATCACGCAAGCGCTCAGTAGCCGCAGCAATTGCCGCTTCATCCTGATCGATGCCAATCAGACGTCCCTCAGGCTCCAGAAGCTCTGCTATGCGCCGGGAATGACCAGCACCACCCAAGGTACAATCGACATAAGTTCCCTTTGTATTTGTCACGAGACCCTTTACTGTCTCTTCCAGCATAACGCTGATATGATGAAACTCCATGTTTCCTGCACCTGACTTCCCTTGTATTTCCTGCTTGAATAAAAAATGGATCAAATCCCCAGCTCCGAAAGCGAATCCGCGATAGCCGTGACATCTGGCTCCACTTCTTCATTATATTTACTCCACTGCTCTTTGCTCCAGACCTCGATACGGTTATCCACACCAGTCAGCACGACATCCTGTTTAAGCGCTATGCCAGCATGTGTACGCAAATTGGCTGGTACCAGAAAGCGTCCCTGCTTGTCACACTCAAGCGTACGGGCTCCCGAAAAGAAAAACCGTGTCAACGCACGTGCTGCCGGCTTTGCCAGTGGCAGGGCACGCAGCTTAGCCGCCCACTCTTCCCAGGCTTGCTGCCCATAGAGGAACAAACAATTATCGAGTCCACGCGTGATGATGAAGGTCACACCGAGTTCCTGCCGGAAATCAGCGGGCAGGATGATACGCCCCTTAGCGTCAATGGAATGGACATATTCCCCCATGAACATCCTGCGTCACCACCTTTCCAGCCTTTTGAACCACTTTTCCCCACATTTCACCACTTTTATCTATTCTCTTTTATATCAAAAAATCCTTGTTTTGGCAAGTGAAACTTATCCACAGCTGCTTTTCCTTACCTAAAATATCCGCATAAAAAAAAGTGCCGCTGCAATTGCTTGCAGACAACACTTTCTGTTCTTATCATCAACTCTTTATCCAGCCAAACCGTTCAAAGATTGGCGTATAGCGGATACGCTCCAAGAAGTCTTTATTGGTATCTTCGGTGTGGAAAATCGGTACCCGCTCCAGTGCGTAGATATTGCTGGCCTTATCGACATTGCCATACTTGATCGTGAATGCAGCTTTGTATCCAGCTTCCTTGACCATTTCCGCAATATGCAGATTGTAGGTTCCCGTAGGATACGCCATATATTCTACCGGATGCCCAAGCTCTTTTTCCGCTTTCTTCTTCGATTCTACGAGCTCCATACGCAGCTGCTCATCCGTGAGATCTGTCATCGACTTGTGATCTACCGTATGGGACTCAATACTGATGCCATTGGCATCAAGCTCACGAGCCTGATCCCAGGTCATGTAGTTCTTATCCTTGCCGAGAAAACTCGTGATGACAAATATCGTCGCCTTGAACCCGTACTTCTTGAGGATTGGATATGCATTTGTGTAATTGTCCTCATACCCGTCATCAAAGGTAATAAGCACTGGATTTTCCGGCAGTTCTCCCGTGCCAGCCAGACTGTCATAGAGCTCGTCGGGAGAAATCGTATGATAGCCGTTGTCGCTCAGATACTTCATCTGCGCCTCAAAGTCATCAGGCCGTACTGCCAGCGAAATAAACGTGTTATCAACCTTATGGTAATTGAGCACCATCACCTTAGTGCCATTTTCACTATCAGCTACCATCGTAGCCGTCATCTGCTTGGGGCTTGATGCCAATAAAGGAATCAGCAGCAGCAGCAGCAGCAACGCTGCGCGTTTCCACCATTTCTTCAGCAGACTTTGCTTATAAAACAAAGGCATGATTGTCCTCCTCAATAAAGCTTCAGCGCATGAACGCGCTTACGCAAAATCAACATGGCGATAGCCAATATGCCGATGGCAGCTGCCATGACACGTCCCAACGGCAAAGCCGCTCCTATATCTGCACCGCTGGCCAGATAGAAGAACCCGCAGCCCAGGCGGATAAACGCCAGGCTTGCCACCCCTGACAGGAACAGCGTCCCCGGCAATGACGGCCATTTGAGATAACGCTGCGTTAGCGTCAACAGGCTCAGCAGCAGGAACACCAATACCTGCAAACCGGCTTGATAAAGCGCTATTGGCTGAAAGTACAGCGTATCCCCAAACCCAACCGGGCGGAAGGCATATTCAACATATTCGACGAGGCGATGGTCATTGGGCAAATCATCGGGAAATGGCAAGCCGGGATTAAGCTGCAACGCAAAAATGCCCAGTTCGATGACTGCCAGCGATAAGACACCTGCCGGTACCATGATGTCAAGCCAGGTCCACGTGTCCAAGCCCTGCACGCGGCAAACACCCCAAATGGCAAGCAGCCCGCCAAAAATCATGCCATATAGTGACAAGCCGCCATGCCAGACAGCCGCTATCTCGGCCAGATGACTGCTGTACTGCTCAAAATGATGCAATACATACCCCGCCCGGCCGCAAAGAAGTGCCAATGGGATTCCCCATAACACCATATCCGTCACCATTGCAGCCGGCAACCCATGAAACCTTGCATTGCCCCAAGCCAGCAATAGTGCCAGAAGCACTGCCAGCGACAAACACAGACCATACGTGTAGATTGGCACACCGCCTAACGAACAGGCGATAAATCCCATGAAAAATCCCCCACTTTTCCTCATTGTATAACAATCTCATTTTAAACCGAATGCGGGAAAAAAACCAGCCTTGATTATTTTTTTCTGAATCCCGTTCATTATTCCTTGTATCCCGCCAGCTGGATGTGCTATAATTCGGATGATGGAAATCCCCCATACTATTGATGGGTTTCTTTATTTTCACTTACTATAGGAGGTTATACCATATGGCAATCACCAAAGATATGAGCATCCTCGAAGTTGTTCAGAAATATCCCGACACAGTCGATGTATTTGTAAACGCTGGCATGGGCTGCCTTGGCTGCGCTGCTGCCCACTTCGAGAACATCGAACAGGGCGCTATGGCTCACGGCATCGATGTCGATGCTCTGATCAAGGGTCTCAACGAAGCTGTCGGTGCTGCTGAATAAGTTTATCCGGGCAAGAAAAAAGCTCCATCTTACGATGGAGCTTTTTTTCTTGCCCTTTTATTCTCAAAGCGTCTGCAAGAGTTCCTGGACCTTGGCCAGATACTCTTCGCGGCTAAAGGTGAATACCTCGCCGGTCTTGCGGACTTTGACCTCAATCTGTCCCTCTTCGACAGCTTTAGGACCGATGACCACACGAACCGGATAACCGATCAGATCGCAATCAGCAAACTTGACTCCCGCGCGTTCCTTGCGGTCATCAAGCAGCGTATCGATGCCAGCCTGACGGCACTCACCATAAACAGCCTCAGCATACTGGAGCTGTTCTTCCTTCTTGGCATTGACAGCAACGACGACTACTTCAAAAGGAGCGATAGCACGTGGCCAGATAATGCCATGTTCATCGTTGTTCTGCTCAATGGCAGCTGCCATTGTACGGCCTACTCCGATGCCATAGCACCCCATATAAAGCGGCTGTTCTTTGCCTTTTTCATCGAGGAATGTCGCCCCCATGGCCTGCGAATATTTCGTGCCCAGCGTGAAGACCTGCCCTGCCTCAATGCCGCGCGTCATCGTCAGCGGTGCTCCGCAACGCGGGCAGGCATCGCCTTCCTTGACCATACGCAAATCTGTGACAACGATGCCCGGCTGCGTGAAATCGCGCTGCGGATTGACATTCTTATAGTGATGATCTGCCTCGTTGGCACCAGCAACAGCATTGGCCATATTCATGACCGTCGGATCGACGAGAATCAGCGTGCCCTCCTTGATGCCAATCGGACTCATGAAGCCTGGGCAGCCGCCCACCGCTTTGATTGCTTCATCGTCAGCCATACGCAGTTCAAGTGCTCCTTCGAGCTGATTGATGACTTTGACCTCATTGACCTCATGATCGCCGCGGACAAAAGCCAATACGAGCTGATCCGTATCGCTCTGATATGCTACGGCCTTGATGGTCTTTTCAACCGGCACATTGAGGAATTGCGCCAATTTCTCGATCGTATCCGTGCCTGGCGTTGCTACCTTCTCGAGCGGCAAAGCTTCTTCCGCTGCCACTGCGATGGGTGCCAGCTCAGCTTTCTCATCACTGGCCGCATAGTCGCATTTCGTGCAATAAGCGATATTCGATTCACCGGCATCAGCCAAAACCGTGAACTCATGGGAATGGCCGCCGCCAATGGCACCATTATCTGCTTCAACCGGACGGAACTTGAGGCCCATGCGGTTATAGATGTTCGTGTATGCATCGTACATCTTCTGATACGATGCATTCATGCCTTCGATATCCTTATCGAACGAGTAGAGGTCTTTCATGATGAACTCGCGGCTGCGCATCAGGCCAAAGCGCGGACGGCGCTCATCACGGAATTTGTCCTGGATCTGGTAAAGCATGAGCGGCAGCTGCTTGTAGCTGCGCACCTCATCACGGACAAGATCCGTCATCATTTCCTCATGCGTCGGGCCAAGACAGAAATCACGGCCATGGCGATCCTTGATGCGCATCATTTCATCGCCATAAGCAGCCCAACGTCCACTTTCTTCCCAAAGCTCCGACGGCTGCAGGATTGGCATACCGACTTCCTGGCCGCCAGCAGCATCCATCTCATCACGAATGATTGCCTCGATTTTGCGGATAACCCGCCAGCCGAGCGGCAGGAAGGTATACATACCACCTGCAACCTTGCGGATCATACCTGCACGGTACATCAGCTGATGGCTGACAATCTCGGCCTCAGCCGGCGTATTGCGAAGTGTTGGTGCATATAAATTACTTGCTCTCATTTTTGTCTGCGTTCCTCCAAAATTGCGTCGATTTCCTTGAACAATTCATCGACCAGTATATTTTCCGGTACCTTGCGGATGATTTCTCCTTTGCGGAAAATAAGGCCTTCTCCATTACCTCCGGCAATGCCGACATCCGCACCGCGTGCCTCACCCGGCCCGTTGACGACACAGCCCATCACAGCAACATCGATTGGTTCCTTGATACCCTCTAGTTTTTTTTCTACCTGGGCAGCAATCGCTGGTAAATCGATGCTCGTCCGGCCACAGGTTGGACAAGCAACAAGCGTTGGTCCATATTCCTTGAGCCCCAATGACTTCAAGATTTCATTGGCCACCTTGACTTCAACGACAGGATCGCCCGTCAGCGAGATGCGGAAGGTATCGCCAATGCCCTCAGCCAGCAATGCGCCAATACCGACAGCAGATTTGATGATACCTGTATTGACTGTCCCCGCCTCGGTAATGCCAAGATGCAACGGATAATCTACCGTCTTGCTCATCAAACGGTAGGCCGCCAATGTCAATGGTACGTCATGTGCCTTGAGGGAGATTTTCATATCGTGAAAATCCAGTGCTTCAAGGATGCGGATATGCTGCATAGCTGACTCAACAAGAGCCTCGGGTGTTACCGCCCCATATTTGGCCAGGATTTTCTTGTCGAGCGAGCCCGCATTGACACCGATGCGGATGGGAATATGTTTTGCCTTGGCAGCCTGCACGACTGCCTTGACCTTTTCCTCCCCACCGATATTTCCCGGATTCAGCCGCAAGGCTGAAATGCCTTGCTCGATTGCTTCCAATGCGAGCTTATAGTCAAAATGAATATCGGCAACGAGCGGCACATCCACCGCCCGGATGATATTGCCAAGATTCCTGGCCGCCTCCATGTCCGGTACAGCCAAGCGGACAATATCACAGCCAGCCGCCTGCAACGCCTTGATCTGCGCTACCGTCGCCTCGGTATCCGTCGTCTTCGTATTACACATCGACTGCACCGAAATCGGTGCGCCACCGCCAATTGCAACCGGCCCGATATGAATCTGGCGGGTATGCTTGCGTTTCATCATCTATAGTCAGCCTCCCGTAAAGATGCGTACAATATCATTCTTGGTGGCAAGAATCATCAAAAGAATCAGCAGTACAATGCCGATTTTCTGCGTATATTCCAGCGCTTTAGGTCCCATTGGTTTCCCTCGGACAGCCTCTACACAAAGCCCCGCAAAATGACCACCATCCAGCGCGGGGATTGGCAAGAGATTGACGATGCCCAAATTAAGGCTCAAGAAGGCTGCAAAATTCAGCAGCGGTACAAATCCCATCTGTGCCACTTCGCCGGCCATCTGCGCAACACCGATTGGCCCCGCGAGTTCCGCGCCGGAAAGCTCAAGCAGGATTTTGTAAAGTGCATCAAGCATCATGACAACAATTGCCACCGTCTTCTGCCCAGCCAGCTGCCAGGATTCCAGCAGCCCGGGCATACGGGTATCCAACGAACTCATTACACCGACCATGGCCTTTTTTGCCTTGTCATCATAAACCGGCGTCATTGTCGTCGTCAGCTGCTGATCGCCACGCTGGACGACCAGTTCCACCGGCTGCCCCGTGTTGTCCTTGATGCCATCAACGAACTCCGCCCACTTGCTGATGCTGCGCCCGTCGATAGACAGCACACGATCGCCAGCCTGCAGACCAGCTTCTGCCGCCGGCTTGCCCTCGATTACCGTTCCGAAGACAGGCTCAGGATTCGGCGTACTGACACCAGCAAAGAAAAAAATCCCAAAGAACAAGAATACCGGCAGGATGAAATTCATTGCCGATCCAGCTAAAATGACGATCATTCGCGACAACACCGGTTTCGCGCAATAGCCACGCTCTCCCGCATCATTATCGGCTGGATTCATGCCCGCGATATCATTGAAGCCCCCGAGCGGAATCACCCGCAGCGAGTACTCAGTCTCGCCCCAGCGATGACTGATGAGTTTCGGGCCAAAACCAATCGCGAATTCATCTACGCGCATCCCGGTAAGCTTTGCCGTCAGAAAATGCCCCAGCTCATGAACCAGCACCAGCATGCCAAATACGAAAATAGCTGCTGCTAATGTCAAAACCATATCAACACCTGTCCTTTACTTTCGCAACAAGGATGCTGCAAACTCACGTGCCCAGCGGTCTTCTTCAAACAATTCCTGAAGTGTCGGTGCAACGATGCACTCACGTTTCAGCATGGTTTCTTCGATGATATCGTAAATATCCAGAAACTTGATTTTCCCCTTGAGGAAAGCGCCAACTGCCACTTCATTCGCAGCATTGAAAACACACGGCATGCTGCCGCCCATAGCCCCGGCTTCATAGGCAAATTTCAGTCCTTTGAACGTCTCCGTATCTGGCTCAGCAAAAGTCAGATCCTTCATCTTCCAGAAATCCAGCCGCTCAAACCGCGAATCCGTGCGTTCCGGATAGGTCAATGCATACTGGATCGGCAGTTTCATATCTGTGGAACCTAGCTGTGCAATGACCGCACCATCGTGGAATTGCACCATCGAATGCACAATGCTCTGCGGATGCACTACCACCTGAATCTGATCGTAACGCACACCATAGAGCCATTTGGCCTCAATGACCTCCAGCCCCTTGTTGACCACTGTCGCAGAATCTACTGTGATTTTCTGCCCCATGTTCCAAGTTGGATGGGCCAGGACCTGATCACGGGTAGCATCTTTAAGCTGCTCCCGTTTCCTGCCACGGAAAGGGCCACCCGAACACGTAAGCAGCAGCTTCTCCACCGTAGCGAGGCGTTCCCCCTGCAGGCACTGGAAAAAAGCACAATGCTCGCTATCAACCGGCAGGATGGATACTCCCTGTTCCTTGGCGCGGCGCATGACAATCTCACCAGCAACAACAAGGGTTTCCTTATTCGCCAAGGCGATGTCCTTCTTGGCCTCCAGTGCCTTCATCGTCGGTTCCAAGCCAGCAAATCCCATCATCGAAGTCACTACCGTGTCAACTTCAGTAACCGCAGCTGCATCGATAAAAGCCTGCCGGCCACCAGCCAACTTGGTAGGGCCGCTGTAACGGCTCTTTAAACGGTTATATGCCGCTTCATCGGATAAAACCGCAAGTTCCGGCTCAAATTCACGAATCTGCTTTTCGAGCAGTTCATCACTAGCATTTGCCGCCAGCACTGAGATATGGAATAACTCCGGATGGCTGCGCACCACATCCAGCGTCTGAGTGCCAATCGACCCAGTCGAACCTAATACTGCAATATTTTTCATCGCCGAATCTCCTTACTTCTTACTTCATCGCCAGACCGACGAATTTCACAAAATAGTAGACCAGCGGCGCCGTAAACAGCACGCTGTCAAAGCGATCCCAGATGCCACCATGCCCTGGGATGAGGTTACCTGAATCCTTGATGCCCGCATAGCGTTTAGCTACCGATTCCACCAAATCACCGAGCGTTGCCAGGACCGCAATGAGTAGTCCCAGGATAGCCATTTCCTGCACAGGCAGTCCAAAAAAAATTCCCAAACCAGCCACAGCTGCCGTCGTGCCGGCCAACGAACCGAGAAACCCCTCGATTGTCTTGTTCGGACTGATGCTTGGACAAAGCTTATGCCGGCCGATGGCCGAACCCGTAAAATATGCAAACGTGTCACTAGCCCAGGTACCAATGAACATAATCCAAATCAAGGCACAGCCAAACTCAAAATTGCCCAGCTGCGTTGTTATCATCCGCGTATCCGGCCATTCACGCAGCATGACCATGTAAGCGAATGGAAAACCGATATAGAGTATCCCTGTCACTGAAGTGACCGCATCCACAATGCTGACCGAACTGCGGAGCAGCACACTTTCAAGTAGTACTACCGCCACAGTCAGTGTCGCTGCTGCCAGCATGAGCTCAATATTTCCCTGCCAGCCTGTATACCACAGAGCAGCAATACCTAGAAAGCCTGTCAGTAAAGTCAGTCCCATACCGCGCTCGCCAAATGCCCGGACATACTCAAACCAGGCGATGAGTCCGAGTACCAAGGCAAAACCAGCAAACAGAATGCCGCCAGCCTGAATGACATAAGCAGCCAATGCAATACCGATAAGACCTGTTATTATTCTTGTAATCAATCCTAACGCTCCTAATCCTTATTTTCCCTCCGGCTTCGTAAGCCCGCCGAACCGGCGGTCGCGGCCTGCATAGTCTACCATGGCATCCACAAAGCACTCGGGTGTAAAATCGGGCCAATTCGTATCCGTGAACCAGAATTCCGCATAGGCCGCCTGCCACAACAGGAAGTTCGACAAGCGCTGATCGCCGCTTGTGCGGATCACGAGATCGACGGGCAGATTGCCCTGCGTATCAAGCGCAGACTCAATGACGTCTTCATTAATATCCTCTGCCGCCAGCTCACCGGCCTGAACCCTTTTGACAATGGACTGTACGCTGCGGACAATCTCATCCTGGCCACCGTAATTCACTGCTACGTTGAATTTCACGCCCGTATTGTCCTTCATGAGCATCTCAGCTTCACGCATTTGCTTCTGCAATGACGCCGGCAGCCCATCGATACGGCCAATGAAATGAATCTGGACGTTATCCTCATGCATCTCCTGCAATTCCTTTTTGAGATACTCGGAAAAAAGGTTCATGAGGAACTCGACCTCCGTATGCGGCCGCTTCCAATTCTCCGTTGAAAAAGCATAGACCGTCAAGGCATCGAGTTTAAGGCCAATAGCCGTCTTTAGTATGTTCTTGAGCGTCTTGACACCAGCCGTATGACCGGCTGTGCGCAGCATTCCCTGCCCTTTGGCCCAACGGCCATTGCCATCCATGATGACAGCCACATGACGCGGCAGTTTTTCCCAGTCAATCCTGGCAAACAGTGGTGAATCATGCGCGGGGATTTCAAAGCTGCCCCCCGAGACAACCGATTTGCCAATTGTCCCTAGAATTTTCTTTATCATATTATAATCCCTCGTTTCAGGATATTGCTTCTCCTAAAATATAAGAACAAGCCCCTCTTCCGTCAAGCCGTAAGAGGGGCCCATTCCCAATGGAACCTAACGTTCCCTCATGCGTCAGGGAGCCTCGATAGCGGATACCGGGCAGCCAGCAGCGCAAGCGCCGCACTCTACGCATTTGTCTGCATCGATTTCATAGTGCTCAGCACCTTCGCTGATAGCCTCAACTGGGCAAGTAGCAGCGCAGGAACCGCACGAAATGCAGTCATCATTGATTTTGTATGCCATACTCAGACACCTCCTTCGCTTATTTCTTCTGCTTAGCCACTAGGGTCACAAGCAGCGTGCCATCCGCAAGGCTGCGCTCACGGACAACGAAAAGACAGCTCGAATCTGTCTTGAAAAAATCACGCGTTGGGCATGATATTTCCGTCTGGAAAGGAGTCCCTGCCTGCCGGAGCAGCTGCTCCGCTTCCAGCCAGGGACGGCCGATTACATCCAAGGCCATATCAGACTTCCATGACCTCTTTCTCTTTGGCATCCTTCGTCGTATCGACAAGCTTGATATATTTGTCGACAAGCTTTTGCATGCTCTCCTGGCCGCGTTTAGAATCATCTTCTGTGATTTCCTTGGCCTTCTCGAGTTTCTTGATTGCATCGTTACCATCACGGCGGACATTGCGGATAGCTACTTTTGCCTCCTCAGCCTTCTTGTTGACTGCCTTGACGAGTTCCTGGCGGCGCTCCTGCGTCAATGCAGGAATAGCCAGACGGATAGCCGTACCATCCGAGTTCGGCGATAAGCCAAGATCGGACTTCATGATAGCGACTTCAATATCGTGAAGGATAGATTTCTCGTAAGGCTGGATGATGATCATGCGCGGCTCCGGAACAGAAACCTTGGCAATCTGATTGACAGGCGTCGGTGCGCCATAGTAGTCAACCGTGACCTTGTCGAGCAAGGACGGCGTAGCACGGCCAGCACGCAGCGTAGCAAATTCGCGTTTGAGTGCCTCAATGGACTTCTGCATGCGTTCCTCATGGGAAGCAAGGATATCTTTGATCATTATTCATTACCTCCTACCGTCGTACCGATCTCTTCACCCAGAGCGGCCTTGACGATGTTCTTGTGTTCATCAATATTGAATACCACCAATGGAATCTTGTTGTCCATGCACAGGCTCGTAGCCGTCGTGTCCATGACCTGCAGCCCACGGTTGATGATTTCGATGTACGAAAGCGTATCGAATTTCTTCGCATCCGCATTCTTGTTTGGATCAGAATCGTAGATGCCGTCCGTGCCCTTTTTAGCCATAAGGATGACATCTGCCTCGATTTCAGCAGCACGCAGTGCAGCCGTCGTATCCGTCGAGAAATACGGATTGCCCGTGCCGGCACCAAAGATGACAACGCGCCCTTTCTCCATATGGCGGATTGCCTTACGGCGGATATAGAGCTCAGCTACCTGGCGCATCTCAATAGCCGTCTGCACACGCGTATCCACATCCAGCTTTTCCAGTGCATCCTGCAGCGCCAAAGCGTTCATGACGGTTGCCATCATGCCCATGTAGTCAGCCGTAGCGCGATCCATACCTTTAGCCGAACCAGCAAGCCCGCGCCAGATGTTGCCACCACCAACAACAACCGCAACGTCAACGCCATGCTCGCGAACCTTCTTGATCTGCGCTGCAATATCTTCAACGACAGACGGATTGATACCAAACCCCTGGTCGCCTGCCAGCGATTCACCGCTAAGTTTAAGAACTACACGTTTATACTTTGCTGTTTCCAAAACAATTAACCTCCATCCAGGCATCACTGTACCCGATTCAAACTCATACTGCATCTATTATACATGAAAACGCGATGTGAAACAATGTTTCTCCCCACCGATTTGCCCTTTTCGCAAAAAAAGGAGCACATCCTGACGGATGTACTCCCGTAACCACATTTCCTGATTGGAAATGGCTTATTTCATCTGTGCAGCGACCTCAGCAGCAAAGTTCTCTTCCTTCTTCTCGATACCTTCGCCAAGCTGGAAGCGCGTAAATGCCGTAACTTTGACATCGCCCAAAACGTCAGAAACCGTCTTCTCGGAATCTTTTACGAAAATCTGCTCATTCAGGCAAACTTCTTTGTAGAACTTATTGATGCGGCCTTCAACCATGCGCTCGATGATGTTAGCCGGTTTGCCTTCTTCCTCAGCCTGCTTGCGGAGGACTTCCTTCTCATGCTCGAGGTCAGCTGCATCAACACCGGAACGATCGATAGCCGTCGGAGCAGCAGCAGCAATCTGCATAGCAATATCCTTGCCGAGTGCTTCATCGCCAGCCGTCATGTCAACGAGGACACCGATCTTGCCGCCCATGTGGATGTAGCTGGCTACACGGCCTTCCGTTTCATAGCATGCAAAGCGGCGCAGGGAAATCTTCTCACCGATCGTAGCCGTAGCTTCTGTGATGAGGTCAGAAACCTTCTTGCCATCGATCTCGCTGTTGTTCAGCGCATCGAGATCTGCCGGTTTCGTCTCGACGATGTGCTTGGAAATCTTAGCCGTCAGAGCTTTGAACTGCTCATTGCCAGCAGCAAAGTCCGTCTCGCAGTTGATTTCGACAACAGCACCGATCTTAGCGTCCTCGCTGACATAAGCAGCGACAGCGCCCTCTGCAGCAACGCGGCCAGCTTTCTTCTCAGCTTTAGCGATACCTTTCTCACGCAGGAAGTCGATTGCCTTCTCCATGTCGCCATCGACAGCCGTCAGAGCTTTTTTGCAGTCCATCATGCCTGCGCCCGTTTTCTCGCGCAGTTCTTTTACCAGTGCAGCAGTGATTGCCATTTACTTCTTCCTCCTAAAATCAGCTTGATTTCATAATGAATGACGGGGTAAGGGATAATTATTCCCTTACCCCGTCATGATTTCTCGTAGTGAGTCTGGATTACTCAGCAGCTTTCGTATCAGCAGCCTCGCCATCCTGGCCCTGACGGCCTTCGAGGACAGCGTCAGCCATACGGCCCGTCAGCAGCTTGACGGCACGGATAGCATCATCGTTACCCGGGATGACATAATCGATCTCATCCGGATCGCAGTTCGTATCAACGATTGCAACGATAGGAATGTTGAGCTTGCGAGCCTCAGCAACAGCGATACGCTCTTTACGCGGATCGACGATGAAGAGAGCGCCCGGCAGCTTGTTCATATCTTTGATACCGCCGAGGTATTTCTCGAGTTTCTCCATCTCATGGCGGAGAACCTGTACTTCTTTCTTCGTAAGAACTTCGAACGTGCCATCAGCTTCCATAGCCTCGAGCTCTTTGAGACGGGCAACGCGCTTCTGGATCGTCTGGAAGTTCGTCATCATGCCGCCGAGCCAACGCTCGTTGACATAGAACATGTTAGCGCGCAGGGACTCTTCTTTGATAGCCTCCTGAGCCTGTTTCTTCGTACCAACGAAGAGGATGTTCTTGCCTTCTTCAGCAACGCTGCGAAGGAATGCATAAGCCTCGTCAACCTTCTTGACGGTCTTCTGCAGGTCGATGATGTAGATGCCATTGCGCTCCGTAAAGATGTATTTAGCCATCTTCGGGTTCCAACGGCGGGTCTGATGTCCGAAGTGGACACCTGCTTCAAGTAACTGTTTCATGGAAATAACTGCCATGTTGGTGCACCTCCTGTTTTTTTCTTCTGGGCTCCTCATCTTCTGCACCACCCTGTATCAGGGCACAGGGCAGATATCGGAAACCCATGCTTTTTATTACACCGTGGGATATTATATCATGGCCTGCCTCTAAAATGCAATCCTAAAAATAAAATTCCGTGATTTTTTCTTACAAAAAACACGCCATCATCCAGCCTGCGGATGACGGCGTGCCCAAACTGCTGTAACCTAACGATATCACGCAACCGCGTGTTTTTTCTCCTCCTGGTCCATGACAATCGTCACCGCACCATCGCCAGTGATATTGAGGCAGGTACGGAACATATCGAGGACGCGGTCAATACCAGCCACCAAGGCCAGGCCCTCGATTGGCAGACCCACAGACTGCAGCACCATCGCCAGCATAATGAGACCAGCTCCCGGAACACCTGCGGTACCTATCGATGCCAGCGTGCCTGTCAGCACAATCATCATCATCTGGCCAGCTGTCAAATCGACACCAAATACATTGGCGATAAACAGCGTACAGACGCCCATGTAAAGTGCCGTGCCGTCCATATTGATGGTCGCGCCAAGCGGCAGCACGAACGACGAAACCTCGCGGGACACGCCAAGTTTCTCCTGGCAGTTCTTCATGTTTACTGGCAAGGATGCCGCACTCGAGCAGGTCGTGAAAGCAATAAGCATCTGTTCACTCATGCCTTTGAAGAATTCCAGCGGCGTATGGCCGCCCCAAACCTTTGCCAGCGTCGAATAGACCGCTATCGCGTGGATAGCGCAGCCAATAGCCACGCAGGCGATGACCGACATCAGCGGCAGTAATACTTTGGGGCCGTTCTTGGCTACAACCGGCAGCAACAAGGCAAAAACACCGTATGGAGCAAAGCTCATGACAATACCGATGATTTTGTAAGATACCTCTGCACCCGCATCGAAGAATTTGACGAGCAGTTCCGCCCGCTCGCCGCCAACCTTCAGGATGCCGACGCCGACAAACAACGAAAAGATGATGACTGGCAGGATCTGTGCCTTAGCCATCGCCTCGATTGGATTCGCAGGAACCATGGCCACAAACACCTGCATGACCGATGGGGCTTCCTTGACTTTGACAGCAGCCTCACTGGCCATCTGCAAGCCCACGCCTGGGTGGATAAGACCGGCAATGCCGAAACCAATGATGATAGCCACTGCCGTTGTGCAAAGATAGAGCAGGATGGTCTTAAGACCAATGCGCCCCAATTTCTTCGTATCGCCAAGACTTGTCATACCAAGGACGAGGGAAAAGAATACAACTGGTACGATCATCATCTTGATGAGATTGATGAAGATGGTGCCAATTGGCGCAATCCACCAGTTGATGAACGGCAATCCCGCTTCACCGGCGATAAGGCCAACGACAACAGAAAGTATCAGAGCGATAAAAATCTTGATTGAAAGGTTCATAACAATCACTCCTTTTCTGAAAAAAATACTATGATTTCACTATCCCCCATCAGTCTTTATTATACGGGTAGTTGCCAAGCATGTCTACATCATACGCACAGATAGCGCTCATGTGTATTGTATACATAAATAAATACCGTCCATAGTGGATATTCATCCATCACAGACGGTATTCTTGCAAATGTTCAGCTTTGCTGGAGAATCGAGTAACTTTCCGGATGCATACCAGGCTTGACGGTTACTTTGATGTCCGTACCGAACTCCGCCGCCAGATTCATCATCAGCTGATTAGCCCGCAGCTCCTCAGCCACGGTCTCATGAACCTCAATCTCGTAGCCCTCGGTTGCATGGGAAGTCCGCTCCATGCGGCGGATAGCCGCCGCAATGCGGATGCTCACCGTCTCTGGTGACTCAACCCGCCCGCGTCCATGACAGATGGGACACTCACTGTAGATGATGCTATCAAGATTCTGCCGCGATTTCTTGCGCGTGATTTCGACCAGCCCCAGGCTGGTAATATCGACAATGTTGGTCTTCGTACGATCATGACGGACATTTTCACGCATATATGTCAGCAGGTGTTCCTTCTGCTCTTCCTTTTCCATGTCGATGAAGTCAACGATTATGATACCACCGATATCGCGCAAACGGATCTGCCGCAGGATTTCGGCCGCAGCCTCGAGATTTGTCTGATAGACTGTATCGGCAAGGTTCGACTTACCGACATATTTGCCCGTATTGACATCAATGACAGTCAGTGCTTCCGTCTTGTCGATGACAAGAAAACCGCCTGACCGAAGCTCCACTTCCCGTGCTCCGAGCTTTTCCAGCTCATCTTCAATCCCGTATTTGCGGAACAATGGCTCTTTGCCTTTATAATACTTGACCCGCGGGGCCAGATGCGGTGATAGGAACTGCACCAAATCGACCACACGCTGCCAGACCTCACGGTCGTCAATGAGCATCTCATCGATTTCATCGGTCAGCGAATCACGTACCATGCGGATGATGAGATCCGCATCGCGGAACAGCAGGTTCGTGCCCTTTCCTTTGAGCTTGAAGCGCGCCATGATGGACTCCCAAAGCTTGACCAGGTAGTCAACATCAGCCTGCAAGGCCGCTTCGCTCTGACCAGCAGCTACGGTACGGATGATAAGCCCCATGCCCTCCGGACAGATGCGGCTCGCTATCGCATGCAGGCGGCTGCGCTCCGCTTCATCATCAATACGACGCGACATGCCGATATAGGCGGCCGTCGGCATCAGCACGACATTGCGCCCCGGCAACGAGATATGCGTCGTCGCGCGCGGTCCCTTCGTGCCGATGGCATCCTTGATAATCTGCACAGGCAGCCGCTGGCCGATATGAATATGCTGCACCTTCGGCAGCGCCTTGACTACATCCTGAGGCAGGCCGTCACCAATGTAGAGAAACGCGTTTTTCTCCGTCCCGATGTCGACAAAGGCTGCCTGCATACCAGGCAGGACATTCTGTACCTGCCCCTTATAGATGTTTCCGACCAGATGCGAATGGGACGAGCGCTCCATCTCAATGGCTTCCAGCACACCATCCTCAACCATTGCTACCCGATTCTCTTCCGGCACACAAGTCACCAGTATGGATTTCATAAGCTCCCCCCTTTTCCCAGATATCTATTATATCCATTATACCAGTTCAATCAAGCGTTTGCCATGCGCAAACAGACCATTGCGCGTAATCAATGCCTGCGAAGCATCAACGTCCAGCCCAAACTGCTGCTGGATTGCTGTCAGGATCTCGACTGGCTTGACACTGCCGGACTGCGTAATGATGATATCCATAACAAGCCGCAGCCCCTCTGCTGTCAGTTCTGCGGTAACGGGCTGTTTCATATACTGCTTGGTCTCGATTTCCCGTTTCTTCTTCGGCGTCACACGCTGCCAGATGACCTCCGCCGCATCGTTATACGCCTTGATTGCTTTCTGCGCCGCAGTCTCACTCCCCGTATAAGGTACCGTCAATGTATAGCGCGCCTCATCCGCCTGCGCCATAAGCGCAGGCTGTTTGCCATGCACTTCGCGTAACTCACGCAGTTCAGCCCCCGGCGGCAGCTGCGCCTTTAGGCGGTCAAACACCTCAGGCTGGCAGACCGGCTTTATGAGCTCAAAATCCATGTACTCAGCTTCACTCGTCACGCCCAGTGACAAAGCCGAAGCAAACGAAACCTTCATATGCGGATTGAAGCCCTCCGAATAAGCCATCGGCAGCTTGGCACGATCAAATGCCCGCAGGAAAAGATTGGCATAATCGAGATGCGAGACATAGCGAAGCGCATCGCCCTTCGTGATTTCGGCACGAAACTTATAGAGCGTGCGCGGTTTCCCCGGCCCCTTCGGATCGATAGCGGGCTGCTTCGGTGCTGCCGTTTTGCTGGACAGATCCACCGGCTTAGCCTCCTTGGCATGGTCGATGACATGGACGCCAAGATTCGGGCAGATGCCACAGCCCGTACACTTGCTGCGGCGGCAGTCAATCGTCAGTGCCCCCTGCATGGCCTGATGCCATTCGCGCAGCAAAAATTCCTTATTGACCCCTGGCGAAGTGATATCCCAAGGCAGCGCCTCATTGAAGTCGCGCGTGCGTTCGTTGTAATAGGCCATATCAATGCCACATTTCGCAAAAGCTTCGAGCCAGGTCTCATGCTTATAAAGATCGGACCAGCCATCAAACTTCGCACCATCCTGCCAGGCCTGATAGATGACCTTTGCCAGGCGGCGGTCACCACGCGCCAGGACTCCCTCGATGATCGAGAGCCGTGCATCATGATAGTTGAACGTGATGGCACGATCGGTAATATTTTCTTTGAGCAGCTGCTGGCGACGCTCAAATTCAGCAATCGGCAGCTGGCCAAACCACTGGAATGGCGTATAGGGTTTCGGAACAAAGCATGAAACCGAAATCGTAACCTTGACACCGCGGCGGCCCTTGATTTCCGTATAGAGATCCACGACCTTTTTCGCGAGCTTGGCAATGCCGATGATATCTTCATCGGTCTCAGTCGGCAAGCCCATCATGAAATAGAGCTTGACTTGTTTCCAGCCCTGACGAAAGGCTGAACCACAGGCGTTCATGAGATTCTCCTCAGTCACGCCTTTGTTGATGACATCCCGAAGCCGCTGCGTACCCGCCTCCGGCGCAAACGTCAGGCCGGATTTCCTTACCTGCTGCATCTTATGCGCAAGATCGATGGAGAAACTATCGATGCGCAGCGATGGCAGCGAGAAGCTGACCTTCTCATCCTTGAAATCCTCCATAAGACCATCGACCAGTCCGCCCAGACAGGAATAATCCGCCGATGACAATGACGTAAGGCTCATCTCATCGTAACCGGATTTATCCACGAGTCCGCGCGCCATCTTCTTGAGTTTTGCCTCAGTGCGCTCGCGGGCCGGACGATAGCAGATCCCCGCCTGGCAGAAGCGGCAGCCACGCGAGCAGCCACGGAACAGTTCGAGCATAATGCGGTTATGGACGATATCCATATACGGTACGATCGGATTTTCGACCGACATGGTCTCGTCCATATCGCGGCAGACGCGCTTATAGATAATGTCCTTCGCTTTTTCATTCTGTGGTGCCAGCCGCTCGTAATCGCCACTAGCTGTGTAAACCGGCGCATAAAACGACGGCACATAGATGCCATCCATCGTCAGCAACCGTTCAAGGAAGCCGCGGCGGCCGCCTGGCCGACCCGCTTTCTTCCATTCGATCAGCGCCTGCGATACCTCCACGATGACCTCTTCGCCCTCGCCAACGATAAAGAAGTCAAAGAAATCAGCAATCGGCTCTACATTGTAGACACACGGGCCGCCGCCCACGACAAACGGCATATCGAGCGTACGGTCTTTGGCCCAGATAGGAATTCCCGCCAGGTCGAGCATATTGAGCACATTCGAATAAATCATCTCATATTGCAACGAGAAGCCGAACAGGTCAAAAGCAGTCAGCTCCGTATGCGTTTCCAGCGAGAACAACGGGATGTTGCGTGCGCGCATTTCCTGCTCCATATCTGTCCAAGGCGCATAGACGCGTTCCGCGGCGATGTTTGACTGGCGGTTGAGCACTTCGTACAGGATGGCAAGCCCCAGATTGCTCATGCCGACCTCATAGACATCCGGCAACGCCAAGGCAAACGTGCAATCCACTTTATCCCAATCTTTCTTCACGGCATTCCACTCGCCGCCAGTATAGCGGGACGGCTTCAATACGTTCTGAAGCACCTCGTGGTCAAGTCGTACCATTTTGTTCATTCCTCCATCATTCAGTTCCGAATCATTTCATTCTTATATCTCTATCTGTAAAAAAACCTTCCCCTACAGGGCGCCAGCAGGCGCGGGATGCCGGCGGCATCCCCGGAGAAGGCCTATCATGCTGCTAGAACAGCAATTTTTGTTTTCGCAATTGGATATTCAAGAGTATCGCAATCGCCATGATATTGGTTGTCAGTGAACTGACACCATAGCTCATAAGCGGCAACGGAATACCTGTTACCGGCATGATTCCCAGCGTCATGCCTACATTTACCAGCACATGGAAGGCCAGCATCGAAGTGATGCCAACGGCCAGCAGCCGTCCGAACATGTCACTGGCATCGCGCGCAATCGCCACGCCACGCCATAGGACGACAAGGTATAACAGCAGCAGGAACGTCACGCCGATAAAGCCGAGCTCCTCGCCGACAACGGCGAATATAAAGTCCGTATGATTCTCTGGCAGGAAGTTCAGCTGGCTCTGCGTGCCACCAAACAGTCCTTTGCCAAACAGCATACCCGACCCGATGGCTATCTTCGATTGGATGATGTGATAACCCGACCCCAGAGGATCGACATTCGGGTCCATAAAGACCATGATGCGCATCTTCTGGTAATCTTTGAGCACATGCCAGAGCAGCGGCATCATCGCTATGCCCGCTGCAAATATCCCACCTAGCAGCCGCAAATTTATGCCACTGATGAAAATCATGCCAAAGAAAATCGCCATGAACACCAGCGAAGTACCAAGATCCGGCTGCTTGAGGACCAATAGAAACGGCACACCGACATAGGCCGCCACCGGCAATAGGTCATGAAGCGTATTCAGCTTGCCAACCCGCTCCTCAAGCATCGCTGCGAGCGAAATGATCATGATGAGCTTCGAAAACTCTGACGGCTGGATGCTGATTGGCCCAATCGAAATCCAGCGCTGCGCGCCAAGGGCCGACTGGCCGATAAGCATTACGGCCACCAGCATGATGAGATTGAACACATAAAGCCGGTTGCCATAGCCCTGCAGCATCTTATAGTCAAAGTTCATCAAAAACACAGCCAGACCGATGTTCATCAAAGCAAAGAGCCCTTGACGAGCCACGTACCAATAACGGTCGTCACTAGGTGTATTGATATGGGTCGCACTGCCGATGATGATCAGGCTCATAAGTACAATGCCCAAAGTCGCGGCCAGTAAGGTAAAATCCGTGCGACGTAATATACTTTTCGTCATTTCTTCTTATTCATCTCTCAATGGGCGCCTTTGTCGTGTTTCATACGGCTGACCGGGATGTTGGCAACGAGTGCCACGGAATCATCATCATTTGCCAGCGAGATATCCATATCATGCTGATTGATCTCCATGTAGTTGGAAATCACCTTGATGATATCGTTCTTGAGGTTCTCCATGACTTCCGGAGAAATGTTGGCACGATCATGAATGAGTACGACCTTCAGGCGGTCCCGGGCAATCTTGCCAGACTGTTCTTTTTTGCCGAAAATCTTCATCAATGCGTCTATCATACGAATCCTCCTTATTTACCGAAAACATGCTTGAGACGTGCCCAGAAGCCCTCTTTGGCAAATTCCATGAACGGCACACTCTCGCCACACATACGGGCAACAATGTTGCGGTAAGCAGTACCAGCCTGCGAATCATCCATCGTGATGCAGGGCTCGCCCTTGTTCGTGCTTGTGACGACCTTGATGTCATCGGGCACCTGCCCGATGCAGTCGATTGAAAGGATATCGTTGATATCACTCATATCGAGCATATCGCCGTTTTCAACCATCTGCGGACGGATACGATTGACGATGAGCTTGATATCCTGCTTATCGGCACGTCCAAGCTCACCAATGATCTTATCCGCATCACGTACCGCTGAAATCTCCGGCATCGTGACAACAAGCGCTGTATCAGCAGCCGCGATTGCCGTCTTGAATCCCTGCTCGATACCCGCCGGGCAGTCGATAAGGATATAGTCAAACTCCTTGCGCAGCTCCTTGCAAAGTGCGACAAGCTGCTCGGGATTCACAGCCATCTTATCTTTGACCTGCGACGTTGGCAGCAGGAAGAGCGTATCATATTTCTTATGGCGAACCAATGCTTTCTTGTAAGGAACGCGGCCCTCGGTAACATCAATCAGATCATACATGATACGGTTTTCAAGCCCCAGGAGCAGATCGAGGTTTCTAAGCCCCGTATCCGTATCGACCAGCACAACCTTCTTGCCACGCATTGCAAGCCCCACACCGAGATTTGCCGTCGTCGTCGTCTTGCCCACGCCGCCTTTACCGGAGGTAATTACATAGATTTCACTCATATTGTCCGTTCCTACCTTTCTATTGGTTCAATCACAATGCGGCCTTCTTTGATGGAAGCCCGCTCAGCTCGCTCTGTCTTTTCCATCTCGTCCGGTGACCGTGCAATCAGATTCGAGATGCGGATCTGCGTCGGCATCAGATGATCGGCAATGATGAATGCCGTATTGTCCCCAAAGGCTCCCGCATGTACCATCCCGCGGCAGGTTCCCCGGATATCGATGCTGCCACCAGCAATGATTTGCGCCCCAGGATTGACATTGCCACAAACCATAACCGAACTCTCCGTGCGGATTTCCTGGCCGCCGCGCAAGGTACGGTTAACAACAACCATCTCCTGAACTTTTTCTTTTCTGGACGCCTTTTGCGCCTGAGCGGCTGCCTGCCGTTCTTTCTCCTGCTCATTTTCCCGGCGCACTTGCTCCGACGGGGTTTGCTGAGCCTCAGGATTCATCGTCCGGCAAATCAGTCCATGTTCATGGAACATTTTCTGCAGCTGCGCACGCTCTGCCTCGGAAAAAGCATCCTTTGGAAGCAGCACCAGTGTACCACGCAGGAAAAACCCCGTGCCGGATACCAGCTTTTCCTCGATGTCCTTGCGCACAGCCGCAAAAGCAGCGCCTTCTGCAAAGCTAAGCTGCAGACCAGACTTGCTGCCCTTGATCTTTACAATCTCATCACTCATGGCTGTCCTCACTTCTACTTATATTTTATATGACTTGCTTACTGTTTTGCCTGTTCCTTATCGCCGGGCTGATTGACACCAAACGCAGCTTCAAGGATTTTGCGGCCAATCGGTACTGCCGACTGCGAACCAAAACCGCCCTGCTCGACGATGACCGCTACGACGATTGTCGGATTGTCAAACGGCCCATAAGCGACAAACCAGCCGTGGTCGCGGCCATGAGGATTCTCTGCCGTGCCCGTCTTGCCAGCGATATCGATGTTGAAGCCCTGGAAGGACGAAGCTGCTGTACCATACTTCGTGACATCATGCAGGCCATCCTGCACCAGCTTCAATACCGAAGGCGTGACATCCAGCGTCGACAGCAGCTCCGGCTTGAATTCTTTGACCGTCTTGCCATCAGGTCCGACGATCCGCTGCACGACATGCGGGCGGAAGCGCTTGCCATCCGCGGCAATCTCGCCCATCAGCATGGCCGCCTGCAACGGCGTCACCAGATTGAAGCCCTGACCAATAGCCGCATCGAAAGTCTCCGACAGATACCATTCGCCGTCTTCGAAGTTCAGTTCCTTATACTTGCGGTTTGCGACCAAACCGGACGCCTCATACGGAAGATCAATGCCCGTCGTCTTGCCAAGGCCAAACATCCGCGCATATTTTTCCAGACGGTCAATGCCCAGGCGGTTACCCATCTCATAGAAATAGACGTTATCCGAGTGTGCCATAGCCTGCCGGAAATTGATGAGGCCCAATGCCTCGCCCTCGGCATTTCCCTTCGGGATAATCCAATGACGTCCGGTATCGTTGATAAGTTCCTCTGGCGAAACGACTCCTTCGGTCAAAGCCGCCGTGCCCGTCACGATTTTGAACGTCGAACCCGGCGGATATTCCCCCGTGATGGCCTTATTATCCATCGGATGGTAGGGATTTTTATTCAATGCATTCCAATCCTTCGTGGAAATGCCATGGGCAAACAAGTTCGGATCAAATGCCGGGCGGCTGACGATGGCCAGTATCTCGCCGGTCTGCGGATTCATCGCTACCGCCGCCGCTGCATTGGCATGGATGAGTTTCAGCTGCTCGTCGACGGCCTTCTCTGCCGCCGTCTGCAGCCCCTCATCGATCGTCAGATAGAGATCGTCCCCGGGAATGGGGTCTTTCCTGCCGATAATCTGCACCGGCTTGCCCGATACATCGACCTCTACCTGCTGACCACCGTTTTCACCGCGCAGCTCCTTATCATAAACTTTCTCCAGACCGAACTTACCAATGATATCACCAGACTTATACCCTTGATCCTTGAGTTTCTCCAGCTCCATATCATTGATTTCACTGACGTAGCCATAGGTATGCGCCGCTTCCTGCTTATTGGTATAATCACGGATTGGCTGCACCTCAATGACAACGCCGGGATACTTGTTTTTCTGCTCTTCGATTATCGTCACGATATCCGGCGTGACATCCGCCTTGATACGGATCGGATCGAAGCCGCTGTGCGCGGCAATCTTCTCTTTGATTTTGGGCACAGGCACCTTGACAAGCTCCGACAGACGCGCAATGACATCATCAGAAATCGGTGCCGTAAGCGGCAGCAAGGATACCGTAAAGCCCGGACGATTCTGTACCAGCAGATTGCCATTGCGGTCATAGAACGTCCCACGCGGTGCCATCGATGGTATGATGCGGATGCGATTGCCTTCAGCAAGCGCCGCATAATACTCACCATCATAAATCTGCAAATAACCGGCGCGGCCGATGAGTACGGCAACAACCAGTACGCATAGCCAGCTCAGTACCTTTATTCTGCCGCCAAATTCGTCATTTTCGACCAAGAAATATCTCTCCCATAACGAAAGGCACCCCGCAAGGTGCCTTAATCAGTGTTTTTCTTTTTCACTCAGCTTCTTGTCCAGCTCATAGGTTAACCGATGAACTGGATAAGCAAAAGCCAATTGATAGATGAGCATCGGTATAAGCATCGTTTGCAAGCTGCTCACCAGATTAAAGCGATAACCTAATAATACCATAAGCAACGCCAAAATAAAATAGTTCGCGATAATTGCCGTGATGGATGCTGTGACCGGTAAAAAGAACTGCTCCTTGAACACCCGGTCAGAGAACCGGCCAAAAAACATCCCCAACAGCATACGCGTAAATGCATTGATGCCCAGGAAAGTCCCCGAAGCCAAATCCTGCAGCAGCCCCACAGAAAACCCCATGAGCCCGCCCTGACGCACCCCCCGCAAAAAAGCGAAGGAAACCGTCAGGAGCAGCATGAGATCAGGGCTTATGCCACGATAGGCAATCATCGGCAGCAGCGAAGTCTGCAGGACGTATAATGCGATGACAAATAATGCCAGTCTTCCAAACTTCCTCATTGTGGATTCTCCTCAGCAGAGTCAGCAGCCTTGGCCGCAGCTGCCTGCGCGGCAGGGTCCGTCTCGGTTCCCGGCGTCTGCGCTGGCGGCTTTATGGGCTCAGGCGGCGCTTCACGCGACTCCGTGATGACCATGACATCCTCCAGTTTCTGGAAGTCCACCGCAGGCTCCAGCAAACCAATCTTCAACAAACCGCCCGAATCATTCTGCAGCGACGAGACAATACCGACCACGATACCTTTCGGATACGTGCCGCCAAAACCAGATGTCACGATGACATCGCCCTCGACCACATCAGCATTCTTCGGTATATTGACCATCTGCGGCATCGTAGGATTATCCAAATCCCCCTGGACAATACCTGCCACACGCGACTCAGCCCGCTGCACGATCGTGCCGACCGAAGAACGCGGATCGAGGATAAGCTGCACCTTCGATGTGTTCCAGCCAGCCTCGAGGATATGACCAACCAGTCCTTTTTCCGTCACTACTGTCATATCGGTATTGACGCCATCCTTCTGGCCTCGGTCAATGATGATGACACTCGACCAGGTCGCCGAATCACGGCCGATGACACGCGCACCGACCATATCGAACTGCGTCATCATCTGCCGGTAGCCCAGCAGCGTGCGCAAGCGCTCATTTTCCGCCAGTGCTTCACTGGCCTCAAGATTCTGCACGCGCAGCTGCTCGACTTCATTCCGCAGCATCCTGTTCTGCTCATGCACCGTCACGATTTCCCAAATGCTGCCCGTGACATGACTCACCTGGCTGCCCACCCAGGAAACCGCCTGCTGGAACGGCGAGAGCACCAGCAAAGCAGCCTTGCTGCTCACTGGTGCCTGAAACCGCCCACGGGCGGCAAAGAAAATGATGCAGAACAAGCTAACAATGACGAAGAGCACAGCCCATAGCTTGCGGTGCGAATCCTTATCTTTTCTTACCCTGTTGCTCATTGTCTCAACTTCTTCGAGGTCATGACTACACGTTTGAGCAGCTCGATGTTCTCGAGCGATTTGCCCGTACCTTCACCTACGCAGGAAAGCGCATCCTCGGAAACAAGTACCGGCATGCCCGTCTCATGCGAAAGCAGCTTATCGAAATTCGTAAGCAGTGCACCGCCGCCCGTCATCATGATGCCGTGATCCATGACATCAGCAGCAAGCTCTGGCGGAGTCTTCTCCAGCGTCCCCTTGACTGCATCGATAATCTTATAGATCGGTTCATTCAGTGCCTCGCGGATTTCCTTTGCCTGAATCGTCAGCGTCTTCGGCAGACCGCTTACGAGGTCACGGCCACGGATATCCATCGTCTTGTCCGTATCCGGTGTGACAATAGCCGTACCGATGTTGATCTTGATCTCCTCAGCCGTACGCTCGCCAATCATGAGGTTGTACATACGCTTGATGTACTGCACGATGGACGAATCCATCTCATCACCGCCAATGCGGATGGAACGGCTCGTAACGATACCGCCAAGCGAAATGACTGCGATTTCCGTCGTGCCGCCACCGATATCGACAACCATGCTGCCCGTCGCTTCCTCGACGGGCAGGCCAGCACCGATAGCTGCAGCCATCGGCTCCTCAATCAGATATGCCTCACGTGCACCTGCCTGCTGGGCAGCGTCGATGACCGCACGTTTCTCAACTTCCGTAACACCTGAGGGCACACCAACGACAACACGCGGGCGCGAGCTCATGAAAGACTTCGAGCCCATTGCCTTACGGATGAAGTATTTCAGCATTGCCTGGGTCACATCGAAATCAGCGATAACACCATCCTTCATCGGACGGATTGCTACAATGTTGCCCGGCGTACGGCCGATCATCTGCTTGGCCTCTTCGCCAACGGCCAGGACATCTCCCGTGTCGCTTTTGATGGCGACAACCGACGGCTCACGCAGGACAATACCTCTGCCCTTTACATGAACCAGCGTATTTGCCGTACCGAGGTCAATACCCATATCGTGCGATAAACCACCCAAAAGACTCCACATTTTACTGAAAAACTCCCTTCGATACTTTTAAACAAGCTAACGCCTCAGCGTCAGCAGATTTTTTGATTTTTAAACAGCTATCTTATTGTAGCACAACTCATGGGTGTTTGTAACGGAAATTTACAGAAAAGCACAAGAAAAAAAAGGATTTTCTTACGACAGCATCCCCTTCTCTTTCATGCTCAGGAAACATTCCCTGCCGAGTATGATGTGATCAAGCACCGGAATATCCATGATTTTCCCCGCCTTGACCAGCCGCTGCGTTACTGCGATATCCTCGCGGCTTGGTGTCGGGTCTCCACTCGGATGATTATGGAACAAGATCATCGCTGCCGCTGCATAGTCGATAGCCGCCCGGAACACCTCACGCGGATGTACGATGGATGCCTGTAAGCTGCCCACCGAAACATCCGGCATCCCGAGAATATGATTCTTCGTGTCAAGCAGCATGACAGCAAAATGCTCGCGTTGCTCGAAACGGAACCGCGGCAGAGCAAAATGTGCCGCATCTTCAGGATCATGGACGATCACGATATGCTCAGCCGCCTTCATCGACAGCCGCCGCCCCAGTTCTACTGCCGCCAGCACGGTCGCCGCCTTGGCCTTGCCCACTCCCTTTACCGCCGCCAGCTCTGCCGGCGGCATATGCACAATTGCCTCGAGCCCGCGATCCTTATAATGAGCCAAAACCTCTTCAGCGATATGAATCACTGACTTTTCCCGTGTTCCCGTCCGGAGCAGCACCGCCAAAAGTTCCGTATTGCTCAGCGTACCAGCCCCAGAAAACAACAACCGTTCCCGCGGACGCTCGTCAACGGGCAAATCCCTCACCATGATTGCCATACAAATCGACGCCTGCCTTTCCAGCCAGCCGTGCGAGCGCATGCAAAGGCAAGCCAACAACATTCGAATACGAGCCATCCAGCTTCTCGATGAACACTGCTGCCCTTCCCTGCACCGCATAGGCGCCCGCCTTGTCCAGCGGTTCGCCGGACTCTGCATAGTGGCAAATCTCCGCTTCGGTCAAGGGTGCGAACGTGACCTTGGTCGTCACGACATCTGCATAGATGCTGCCACCATACACCAGCGCGATGCCTGTCGATACCTCATGCGTACGTCCGGCAAACAGACGCAGCATGCGGCAGGCATCCGCCTTATCGCACGGTTTGCCATACGTGTGCCCGTCAAGCGCGACGACCGTATCAGCCCCCAGCACCGGCAGATCCGGATGTTCCCGGGCTACAGCTTGCGCCTTGACGATAGCATTTCTCTTTACCAGCTCCTGCGGTGCCAGCTCATCGCCGCTTTCCTCAGCTGCCTCACTGACCTGCACCACAAATTCTGCACCAATCTGATCCAGAAGTTCCCTTCGACGTGGCGATCCTGACGCTAAAATAATCATACAGCCTCCTATCAATACTTGCGGAACAGGACAATAGCCAGCACGATCCCCAGAATGCTCATGAGGTTCGGTGCAAAGGCAAGTCCCAGCGTCAGCTGAATCACATAGAGATTAAACGTTACCGGTGCGATATCAAATACCGGATACGTAGTAACCAGATACGGCATGATGCCCGCCAGCGCATCGACATTCATCAGAAGTTGCCCCAAAATACCGCCTAAGATAGCACCAACCACCACAAAAAGCACACACATTCCGTATCCTCTGCCACTGAATTTTGCCAAAAGAATCCCTCCAAACCATTTACCATCCATATTATTCTCGTTCACTAGACATAATCCTGCCAGCAAAGACAAAAGTATAATAAAAAACAGCCAGGGAACTGATCCGTCCCTAGCCGTTTTTACCGGATTACATCAGATACCGGATATAAACATACACCGTTGAGAGTACAATCGTCAAGAGCATAATGGGGAAACCCACCTTGAAATAATTGATGAACGTAATCTTGACGCCACGGTCTGCGGCCAAGCCAGCCACGATAAGATTGGCCGATGCACCAACCAGCGTGCCGTTACCGCCCAGGCAGGCACCAAGTGCCAGGCTCCACCAAATCGGCTCCAGATTGCTGACGCCCATCGTTCCCATATCCTGAATAAGCGGAATCATTGTTGCCACAAACGGAATGTTATCCAGCACCGAGGATACGATTGCACTGAGCCACAGAACCAGCAATGACGTACTCGTCACATTGCCGCCGGTAAGTTCGACAGCCTGCTTAGCCAGGCTGCCAATGATGCCCGTCTCGATAAGACCGCCGACAGCGATGAACAAACCGATAAAGAAGAAAATAGTCGCCCACTCCACCGACTTCATCGTCGTCTCAACGAGATGGTGACTGCCACCGGCCAGCAGCAGCAACAGGAAGCCACCGGCCAGCGCAATCATCGACGACTCGATATGCGTAATGGAATGCGTAAAGAAACCGAAGATGACCAGCGCGAGCACAAACAAGGAACGAGCCAGAAGCTTGCGGTCTTTCAGTGACTTTTTCTCATCCATCTGCATGAGCTCAGCCTGCAGCTCCGGCTTCGTTTTCATCTTCTTGCTGTAGAGGACCTCCACGATAAAGATGACGACAGCAAGATTGATAAGAGCAATCGGTGCAAGATTCTCGATGAACGCCATGAACGTCAGCTCTTTTACCGCACTGCCGATCATGATATTCGGTGGATCGCCAATCAGCGTAGCTGTACCACCGACATTCGATGCAATGATCTGCGTGAGCAGGAACGGAATCGGATTGATATGCAGTTTCTGCGCGATGCTGAACGTGACTGGCACCATCAGCAGGACCGTCGTAACATTATCGAGGAATGCCGAAAAAACCGCCGTAATAAGACCGAGATACACAAGTATCCGTTTGGGCTCTGCCTTGGCCACTTTGGCCGCCTTGATGGCCACATAGTCAAACAAGCCCGTATGGCTCGTGACACCGACCAGGACCATCATGCCGACCAGCAACCCCAGCGTGTTGAAATCCACATGATGCAGCGCCGTTTCCTGATCCATGATGCCAATCAGTACCATGATTGTAGCACCGAGCATCGCAGCCACCGTGCGATGAATCTTCTCCGACACGATAACCACATACATCAAAATAAAAATGATACCAGCTAATACTTCCATATATGCCTCCTTTTTCCGGATGGGATTTTCCTTCCCCCACTGATAAAAAAATAGACGAAGCCCTTAGTGACCAGACTCCGCCTTTGTTTATCTATTGATTTGTACAAACATCTTATCATAGGTATGCCTAAAAAGCAAGGCAATTATCCCCATGAGGAATTGTTAGTGCATGATAACCATATTCTTGCCACTGCTGCGCTTAGCCTCATAAAGAGCCCTATCAACGCGGCGGCAAAGTTCATTGGTCGTATCGTCAGCAGCTGCTGCAGCCAACCCGATGCTGACAGTAACCCGTCTGCCCTCTGGCAGGAAGTCCAGCGCAGCTACCTCCTTGCGAATCCGCTCAGCTATTTCACGGCCTTCCTTCGCAGCCATATCCGGGAAGACCACGAGGAACTCATCGCCTCCCCAGCGGCCTGGCGCATCCTCTTCGGTACGCGTCACCTCCCGTAAAATACGGGCCACAGCTCCAATGACCTTATCTCCCATCTCATGCCCATAGGTATCATTGATTCCCTTGAAATCATCGATATCTAGCATCAAGACCGCCAGTGGCTTCCCTGACAGCTGTGATTGTTGCAGCATCGTTGCCAGGCGCATTTCCGTCTCGCCACGATTAAAGACTTCGGTCAGACGATCAAGTTGCGCCAGTTTTGTCAATTTAGCATTCGTTGCTTCCAATTCCCGGGTCGTTGTCTCGATGAGATGTACCAGATGCGCCATAATGGTCCGATGAGGCTTGAACTTCGGATGTTCTACCTTGATTTCTCTCTTCTCATTGCTGCCGGGTCCTTCACGCATGCCAATCGTCACCAGCGTCATATTCGAGACCATAATCTCACCCGCGTCATTGCGCATGAATTCACCATAGGCATAGAAGCCCGATGACGGTGCCAGATGGCGCGTAACCGAAAGTTCCTGCTCCGTATCACTGCCCAAGAGCATCCAGCGCGCCACACAGCTGACCATAAAGATTGCCTCTGGCCGGAAATTGGCCAGCTTCTCCTGCAAGACCATAGCATTTTCAATGATATCGCTAGGATCGCCATAGGCCAGACGAACCTTTTCCCCCACGCGGAAGTCCGCCCCAAACATAACCCCGCCATCTTCACGGCAACGGCGCGGATGACGCGCCAGTACCGTGCCATTGCGTTCAAAATAGAAAGGAAATGTCAGAGACTCCACAAGGAACTTATCGTTATTCACAATGCCAAGATAGCGCTCAAACACATCCAATGCCGGCATACCATCAAGTTCCTTTAGACAGAACTCGCCATCCATCTTCGTGACAGTCATGCTTCGGCCCAACGGCTTCCAACCGAAACTTGAACTTGCCTGCACGTGCAGGTCGCTGCCGCTGAACACAGCTACGACCACACCATGACGCAATGTCGTATTCTGGGCGAAAACCATGCCGTTCTGCCCCAGGCTGCCATCATCTGCCAGTCCGCCAAAAAAGACAATATCCCGCTGCGATTTCGAGACTTCATGGAAAAAAGGATTGATGTCAAGATGAAACCCCGCAGATATCACTTCGACAGCTGCCACATCCTTATCGGCATTGAGGATAGCCAGCAGTTCTCTACCGGCCTGCTTACTATCTATCTTCCGGAAATCGTACGACATGACGCGGACCTGTGCGTGATCAAACAGCGTAAAATTAACCACGATATCATGCTCGACCAATGTCCCGTTGACAATCTCTCCCATTGATACCGAGCCGACAATCTGTGCTTCGGGAAACGATGCATTGATCGTGCGTTTCATCTCCAGCAACATGTGTTCATTGGCTGTATTCATGAAAATGGAAACCAGTACACAAGACAGGTTCTTCAAAGTCAGGACCTCCTGCTGTACCTTTTCAATGCAGGCATGAAGCTCCTGACGATTTTT
The DNA here is from genome assembly GCA_015058575.1 of Pseudoselenomonas ruminantium. GTDB lineage: Bacteria > Bacillota > Negativicutes > Selenomonadales > Selenomonadaceae > Selenomonas_A > Selenomonas_A ruminantium_O. The sequence continues at coordinate 139,709 of SVBZ01000005.1, read as the reverse complement.
TATGGAAAAAGGAATCTGTTTCATTTTCGCAACCTTCAAATCTAATAAAACAAATCAATCCATCCATTGGATAAGCATACAAAATACCCAAAAAGTCCCGAGGCAAGCCTCGGGACCCTTGATTCCACTGGTGCGTCAGGAGGGATTCGAACCCCCGACCCACGGCTTAGAAGGCCGTTGCTCTATCCAACTGAGCTACTGACGCAAAAAACAATGGTCGGGATGACAGGATTCGAACCTGCGACATCCTGCTCCCAAAGCAGGCGCGCTACCAAACTGCGCTACATCCCGTAGACCACTCATGTATTATAGCCAATTTATTCCTTACTGTCAACTCTTTTTTACAATCCCTTCTATTTTCACAAACATCAGCATTGCCGAAGTTGACAACTTTACATTTTAATGATACTGTTTATTTTAATCGTGAAAACAATATGTATTTGAGGTGACTACATATGATAAAAGAAGCCATTGAAAAAATCGTCAGCAAACAAGATCTATCCTATCATGAAGCCTACGATGTCATGAACGAAATCATGAATGGCGAAACATCACAGGTACAAAATGCCGCCTATCTTTCCGCCCTCTCTACCAAAAGTACGAAAGCCGAAACAATTGATGAGATTTCCGGCTCCGCTGCTGCCATGCGCGATCATGCGCTGACGGTCGAACACTCGATGGATGTCCTCGACATCGTTGGCACTGGCGGGGATCATGCACATAGCATCAACATCTCCACGACAGCGGCAATGATCATCGCCGCCGCCGGAGTCAAGGTCGCCAAACACGGCAATCGCGCAGCTTCTTCAAAATGTGGTGCTGCTGACTGTCTCGAAGCCTTAGGCGTGAACCTTGCCCAGCCCCCCGAGAAGGTCGTCGAAGAACTGGAAAAGATTGGTCTCTGCTTCATGTTTGCGCAAAAATACCACACCTCAATGAAATACGTAGGCGCTGTCCGTAAGGAACTCGGTATCCGCACCGTATTCAATATTCTCGGACCTTTGACCAACCCCGCTCATCCCACCCATATGGTATTAGGTGTCTACGATGAATATCTGCTTGAACCATTGGCAAAAGTCATGCTCTCACTAGGTGTCAAACGTGGTATGGTCATCTATGGCCAGGATTGTCTCGATGAATTTTCCCTCAGTGCGCCGACCAGCGTCTGCGAGTTCCGTGATGGCTGGTTCAAACGCTACACGGTAAAGCCAGAAGATTTCGGCTTCCAGCGTTGCACCAAGGCCGACATCCGCGGCGGCACGCCTGCCGAAAATGCCCAAGTCACACTCGATATCTTAAACGGGGCTGCCGGCCCTAAGACCGACATCGTACTGCTCAATGCCGGTGCTGCCATCTACGTAGGCGGCCAGGCTGACAGCATCGCAGCTGGTATCGATAAAGCCCGCCAACTCACCGCCTCTGGTGCCGCCATGGATAAGCTCAATGCATTCCGTCAGTTGTCCAATACCTGATTGTTCCCAATAAAAGAGTCGCGTGACATCTTAGCAACATCACGCGACTCTTTTATTTATTTTCCAATTCGCGACGATTCATCTCACGTAAAAGCTCAATGGCTCCTTTGCCCATGCCTGTCTCGCGAGCCGTTTCCTCCACACTGTAACCACTGAGCAGCAATGCTCTTGCCTTAGCAGCATTCGGAGAAATATTCAGCCCCTCATCGGCAACTGCAGGCGTATCAACGTTCTGTTCTGCATCCTCTTCAGCCAACACCTCATCCACAGCCTGGGCAGAACGGTTGCTCATAGCCTCGGCAAGCCCTGCTGCCTGCTGGGCACTCACAGGCGGTGTCTCCACCCGGGATGCCGGCGCCACTCCATCCCGCTCCATCGACTGCTGCAGTACCTGCGCAAAATCCTGAGCATCCACGCGCTCCGGTTCCCGTGCAGCAGCTGGTTGCGATTGCGCAGGCATTGCCACACGGGACACCGGCGCCGCAGACATGACCGGCGGTGGCGTCATCACCGATGGAACAGACTGCCAGCGTGCAGACAACTCATCCGCCACACGGCGTGCTGTCTGCGTATCGGCAGCCAGCTGCCGCAACTGCTGCTCAAGATCAAGCCCTGCTTTTCTGGCTTCATCCAGCTGAGCCTCTAATTTGTGATTGCGTTCATCCGCCTCTTCCAACAATCGTTCCAGATGTTTGATATGGCTGCCCATCCGACTGATAACAGCATCAGCCGAACGCTCAAGCTCAGCCTTTAGCTGATCTGTCGACTGCCGAAGTACCTCGCTGTCAATCTGCTGCTGCTGACGATTGGAAAGCCAACGCGCCCCCATAACGAGTATGAACCCTACAATAATAAGTAAACCTAATGTCAAGACCATAACTGACTGCCACATGCCTCCTATAGGCTGATATCCAGAAGATGCCCACGCGATGGATCCTGTGCAAAACGCTCAGGTTCTTGCTCTGGCTCAGATTGCTCAGCCGCTGCCAAATACCGCCGGCGTGAACCACTGCTTCCCCCCTGCTTTCGCTGACGATCTGGATCGTCCTTGATGCGGCCATCCTCCAGTTCATCCTTTTCGCGGACCTGTTCCTGTTTCAGCTTATCTTCTTCTTTCTGTTTTACGGCTTGAAAATCCGACTGCATGGCATTCGCCTGATTCAGATTATGCTGAACCTGTGTCGCATCAGCCGCCCGTGGAACCATCATTTGCAAACTCATCGGCGTGACATCCATCGGATTCCCTCACTTTCTTCAATCAGTATGGACCAATGTCCACCCGTTCATCTTTGACGGTCAGCGTCGTACGCTTGATTTCCGACTGTACATTCATGATGACCGAATTTATGGAGATCTTGACCCCGGGATAAATCGTGTCACTTACGCGAATCTTGCCATTTTGCATCTGCGAAAGCTCTTCTCCGAGCGCCTGTATCTCCTGTTCATCCCGTTTGATCTTGCCAGCCAACGGAAACTGCGAACGCGTCAAGGCATTGATTTGGTTGATACGTTCCTGTGGCAGACGGCTGATATCAATCTTGCTAAGCGTATTAAGCATCTGATTGATTTGTCTTAGACGCTCCTTCGACTCTTTATACTCGCGGCATAGCTCTCGGTATTTCTTTTCCAGCTGCGGATTGACACCAACCGATAACCGCGTAACTACCGACGCCAGATTGCCTACAATCTTACAGCGAATCTCCTCACCAGCAGCACATCTACCTCCCGTAAGCATGCCCCGCTTCTCTTCCATATAGATACGCTTGCCTGCTGTAAGCGCTGAATGAAGCGATACATCACGGATATAGATATCACGGCCAGCCTCGATTTCTGCATTTTCAGCAAACGCTGCATGCACATCTTCCTCTGCCCGGATCTTACCACGGTTCATACCGTTTACACCGCCATTGACAAAGACATTCCGGCCCTCGACATTGCCGCCACTGACCATACCACCAATCTGGATATCGCCTGTAGCCTTGACAGTGAAACCTGCCTCAACATTGCCCTTGACTTCAACACTGCCAATGAAATCAATATTGCCAGTACCAACGCCTACACCGCCTTGTATGAGCAAGTGCGGATCGATGGAAATCTTTTTGCCCGTATCGACAATCTGCCCATCAATTAAAGCAATGAGCTCATTATCACCTGTAATCTCGGTGTTGTTTCCCTGTGGCATGGGGATAGGCTTACCATTGCGGGCATTGATCTCTCTGCCATATACATCCCGTCCTGGCTCTCCCTGTGTCTGCGGGATACGGACTGCTAACAGATCGCCCTTCTTTGCCAGTACGAACAAGTTCATATTCTTGAAATCAACACGATCGTACGCGTCAACCTTTGGACGCCCTTTGATTCCTAAATCAAAATGACGCTCAATCCGGGCATTCTCCCCATGTTTTGGGGCCTGCCCCATCGCAGCCACAAATGGCGATAGGCTTTCTATCCCCTTGCGGATTGCATCCGTATCGATACCGAACACAACGCCAGTATCAGTCAACGCCTGCTGGACATCCTCATAAGATGGCAGCATTCTCCCCACGTTCGTATCATAACGAATCGTTGCAGTCATTTTATCATGACTGATATCGACGATGATCCCAGCCGGCTTCTGCTCTTCTTCAACTGGCTGCTCCTGCTGATCCTGCGGACTCTGCAGCTCATCGGACTCTTCCTCCGGCAATCCATATGTCGCTGCCAATTTTCGCGGTTCACCAGCTGCTTCGCGCAGAATCTGCGACAGCGTTATGATATCGTAGTCGACAACGCCATGATCATGCAGGACCTGGCGTATATCCGACAACTCAAAAGCAAGGCCGTCAGCAGCATCGGGATAAATCGTCAGATAGACACCATCTTCCCGAAATTCAAACAGGTAGCCTGCTTCTTTGCTGCCTACCGCCGGGCGTAATGTCTGGTCATCCATGATACGTCCCCCCTAAGGCTGAATTTGCTATACCAAGCTTGCCTTCATCCGTGCCAAATATCCGCGCAGCCTGAATACTGCTTTTGTATGCAGCTGCGAAATACGCGCCTCGGATAAATTCAAGATCAAGCTGATTTCTTTCAAGGTCAATTCTTCATAGTAATAAAGCGCTACAACCTTTTTTTCCTTCTCTGGCAAACGCTCAATCGCTGCCGCCAGAGTGTTGCGGAGCTCTGCCTTTTCCAGACGCTCAGTCGGCCCCTCTTCTGCCGAGGCCGGTGAATCAGTCCGCAGATAATCATCCAGCGGAATCACAGTAGCCACGCTGATCTGACTTTCCAGGTTATGAAGCTCCTTCTCAGTCAAACCTAATGCTTCAGCGAGTTCATGATCATTTGCCGGCCGCCCCATCCGGGTCTCCAGCTCATAAACAGTCTGTTCATAGCGCCGTATTTTCTGCCTGATAGCAACCGGAAGCCAGTCTTTTGCGCGCAGATAGTCAAGCATCGCACCGCGGATCCGTACTCCCGCATACGTTTCGAACTTATTCTTGCGCTCCATGTCATACCGGTCAATCGCATCCAGCAGACCGAAAAAACCACTCGAAAGCAGGTCATCACGATCTACATGGGCGGGCAGACTAATAGCCAATCTGCCCGCAACCAGCTTGACTAAAGGCAGATAATGCTCAGCCAGCTGATTGCGAAGCTCGACAGTCTTATTTTCCAGATAGCTATGCCAAAGGGAAGTGACATCGGCCAAATTTTCATCCTGGTTCATTCCCACAGAATCCAACGGAACGTCCTCCCTCCATCATTGTCTGGAAGCACCCTCAATTCTGCGATGGTGCCTCCATATGCCTGAGATCATCAGAGCCCAACGGCTTAAACTCCGCCGGCTCGTCTTCTTGTTCTTCTTCTGTCGACTGCGTTTCAGCTTCAGCAGCTGCCGCATCCTCAGCCTCGTACTCTTCCGGACTTTTAGGTTCCTCTTTTTCAAGCTCTTCAATAAGCTCCAGATTCTTATCAAAACCAACGATGTCCTTTGACTCCAGGATAAGCGTCACCAGCCAAACCAGCGCTCCAGTCAGCAGAAAGCCAATCAGGCTGCGGAGCAGCACCGTTGTCAGTCTGGCCTCGCTGCTAAGTCCTGTCAGGACGATAATCAAGGCCGAAATAACACCAAATACCAACGACATTCCCAATTTGAACAACGCTGCTTCACCTCCTAACGGCATTATTTTCTTGCTTAGATTTCCTTTTCACCTTTGTCTATGGTCTTGACTTTGTATACACCAGTCTCCATATCAATAGAAACCGTACGGCCATATGTGCCTCCCGTATCCTCGGCAATTAACCGGATATTCAAATCCTTCAGGATTTTCTTTGCCGCCTCTGCATTGCGTGCTCCCACGCGCATGATGTCCGTCGCATTGGCAAAAGCAAACATTTGTGCACCACCAGCAATCTTAGCCACCAGACGCGTCCGTGATGCACCTAATGCCAGGACATCTTTCAGCATCAGCGGCAATCCAGTGTCAGCAAATTTTGCCGGATTATCGGTTGGCCTGGCCTGCGTGCTGTCCGGCAGCATGATATGCAGGAGTCCGCCCACTTTTGTCTGCGGATCGTACAGGGAAATGCCGATACAGGAGCCGAGGCCATAGCTGATGATTGTCGACGGCGCCTGGCCTACTTTGTAGTCTGCCATGCCGACTCGGATAAGATCTGCCATATCACTCAACTCCTACCGCGTCAATAATTGTATTCAACGAGCCTGGATCAGGAACCAGGAAAAACTGGCCATTGATGCCATCATCCTCAGAAAGGAATTCTGTCTCAATGACGAGTGCCTGATCGCCCATCTGACCAAGCTGTGCCAAAACGACGTTGAGGATTGCGCCTGCCATGTCCATAGCCAGAGCTGGAATAGATGGCAGCATCGTAATCTTCGTAAACGTAAAGAATGCATTGAGGTATGCACCGGATAGGATATTGCCAATCTCCATCAGTGCCGACTCATCCATGAACTCCAACTTCGTAGTTGAACCATGCGGCTTCCCCATAAGCGTATCTACCAGATAGAATGCACTCTTTTGGGGCAACAGGAACAAGATATTGCTCGGTGCTTTGCCATAAACGCGCAAGAATATACCAACGACAACGGCGTCCGGACCGCCAACCAAATCCGGTACAGCCTCCAGTGGAACCAATGCCACTTTCGGTACATTCATATCAATGCGGCGATTAATGACCTGTGACAGCGCTGTAGCGGAGTTGCCCGCACCAACGTTGCCGATCTCCCGCAAGGCATCAAGCTGATTGGCGGAAAGATTCAATTCATCTGTCATAGTTGGACCTCTCTTCTACAGGAAAGGGACAGGCTATAGCCCTCCCCTTCACTGATACTCTCTAGTTATTTTCCGTCACCAACATTGCCGATAATCTCTTCAAGATTCAGCATGATAATCAGCCGGCCGTCTACATTGCCAATACCGCTCAAGAAACGTGAACCGCTCTTGTCATTGATTGCCTTTTTGGTATCCACCGGCTTGCTGTCGATCGTAAGCACTTCCGTTACCGCATCTACAAGCATACCGACATGAAGATCGTCAATATTCACTGTGACAATACGCGTATCATCCGTATACGGTGTTTCCGCCAGTCCCAGACGTTTCTTGAGGTCAATGACCGGCAGTACAGAACCGCGCAGGTTGATGACACCCTTGATGAAATCAGCGGAAAAAGGAACGCGGGTTATATCGGTGAGATTGCGGATCTCCTGGACATTCAGGATGCTGACACCATATTCCTCATCGCGAAGCTTGAAAGCAACTACCTGTCTGCCTTCATCCATCTCATTCATGTTCTCTTCATTTGCCATCTCAGCTACCTCCTCTTACTGCTGCATCATCGTAGCGACATCCAGGATCAGGGCAACACGGCCATCGCCGAGAACCGTTGCACCAGAGAACATCTTGAGACCTGCAAACAGGTTCCCCAGAGTCTTGATGACGATTTCCTGCTGTCCAATCAGATTGTCAACAACGATACCTGCTTTAGCCTCGCCAGCATGGACAACGACTACGAAAATCTCATCCGAATCCTTGACGTGCGGTACCTGCAGCGTCTCTTCCATGCGGATAATCGGAATGATTTCACCACGCAGGACAATGACTTCCTTATTCCTTACCGTCTTGATATCCTCCGGCTGGATATTGATTGTGCTGTCAATCGAGCCGAGCGGAATTGCATACATCTCTTCCTGGACCTTGACGAGCATCGCCTGGATAATGGCCAGCGTCAGCGGCAGTTTGATCTTGAATACCGAGCCTTCGTCAATCTTCGTCTCAACATCGACATGACCAGAAAGGGATTCAATCTTGCTACGGACAACGTCCATACCAACGCCACGGCCCGAAATATCCGTGATTTGCTCTGCCGTTGAGAATCCTGGCAGGAAAATCAAGCGTACAGCATCTGCATCATCGAGCTTATCCGCATCCTCCTGCGAAATCATGCCCTTCTCAACAGCTTTTTTGCGAATCTTATCCGCCGCAATACCAGCACCATCATCCGTAACCATGATGACGACATTGTTGCCCTCATGACGGGCGATGAGTCCGACTTCACCCGTACGCGGTTTGCCCTTAGCCTCACGCTCATCCGGATGCTCAACACCATGATCCAGAGAATTGCGTAACAGATGCATGATCGGATCGCCGATCTCATCGATAACCGTACGGTCAAGCTCTGTCTCCTCACCTTCGATGGTCAAGTTGATTTCCTTGTTAAGTTCCTTGGATACATCGCGTACCATGCGCGGGAAACGGTTGAATACCGCACTGACCGGAACCATGCGGACCTTCATGACGATATTCTGCAGGTCAGTCGTTACACGATCCATCTGCTCCAGCGTCTCCGTAAGTTCCGACAGACGATGCGTCTGGCCGATCTGCTCCAGGCGGACTTTGTTGATAACCAACTCACCCATGAGGTTCATCAAGGTATCCAGTTTATCGATATCGACACGTACAGACTGGCTCTGGTGTGCTTTCTTCGGTGCAGAGGACTTCGCCGAAGCTGCTTTCTTCGCCGGAGCTGCCTTCTTCGCCGGTGCTGCCGGTACAGCGGGTGCGGCCGGTGCTGCTGGAGCTGCCGGTGCAGGTGCAGCTGGTGCTGCCGCTTGGGCCTCCGGGTCGACTACCTCGACAAGGATCTTGTCGATTTCTGAGATGCTGTTCAGCGAATCCTCCACAGCCTTCTTATCGGCCCCCGTGACCACCAGGATATCGAAAGTATGGTCAAATTTCTCTTGTTCAAGATCTTCAGCCGACGGTACAGATTTCACGACATCACCGATTTCATCAAGCGCATTCATTACCATGTACGAACGCGCCGATTTGAGCAGACAGGTCTCTGCGAGCGTGATCTGAACATGAACACCAATCATGCCGCCCTCTTTGGCCTGGCGCAGCATATCACGATCGATGTCCGTCAGCTGCATGCCCCCCGTGGAAGCCGCTGCTGGTGCAGCTGCAGCCGGTGCCGCAGCCGTTGATGCAGCTGCTGGTGCCGGTTCGCCCTTGGAAATCGAGCTGAGCTTTGCCACGAGATCCGATACATCAACAACATCCTCCGATTCGCCATCGGCGACACTATTGATCATCTGCTCCAGTGAATCCAGGCATTTGAACAGCGTATCGATAATATCCTCATCGAGCTTTAGCTGTTCTTTACGGATTAAGTCAAGAACATCCTCCATCTCATGCGTCAGCTCAGCGATCTTATTGTATCCCATGGTTGCCGACATACCTTTGAGTGTATGCGCATTACGGAAAATATCATTGACGACCGACACATCATCTGAATTCTCTTCCAAACTCAGCAGTCCTTCGTTCAAAGACTGTAAATGTTCATGTGATTCATCCAAGAACATGTCCATATACTGATTTGTTTCCATTTGTATTCCCCCTATATCCTTTCTATCTCTTTACAGCCTCGACGATGGCCTGGGCAATGTCCTGAACTGGCCGGATCTCATCAGCTAGTCCTGCATCCACAACTGCTTTTGGCATCCCATAGACCACACATGTAGATTCGTCCTGTGCAATACTGTAGCCACCGGAAGCCTTTATCTTTTTCATACCTTCACAACCATCTGCCCCCATGCCTGTCATGATGACAGCCACGAGATTCTGGCCAATCGAGGCTACCGAATCGTACATTACGTTAACCGCCGGACGATGATTTCCCACCCGTGCTTCCTGACTCAGCTTGATCTTGCGTATCCCGCCGTCGTCCCTGACACGCAGATGGAAATCCCCTGGTGCAATATATACATGGCCAGCCCGTATTGATTCTTCATCCTCGGCTTCCTTTACGGTCACCTGTGAGATGGAATTCAAACGGTCTGCCAATGCTTTCGTAAATCCTGCGGGCATATGCTGAACGACCACGACCCCGCAGGGAAGATTCCCTGGCAGACGCGTGATGACATTCTGCAAGGCTTGCGGCCCGCCCGTTGATGTACCAATAACCACCAGCTTTTTGCTGCTCCCCGGACCACCAGTGGCTATCGGTGTTGGCCGTCCAATGGATGGTGGCACACTGGTGCGGCTCTGCAGCAGCGGATTATGCCGCTTGCTGCCTATGCCAGCTGCTGGTGCTGCTGGTACCGCTCCTGCCGTCATCTGTGGCAATTTCATACCTTGACGGTGCGGGAGCTCTCCCCGCTTCATAATTGGTATTGTCTGTGCTGGCGCTACAGCCGGCCGCGGTTTTGTTACTGCCACCGTCCGATGGACATGTGCCTTCGCGGCATTTCGGCATTTCGTGAGGATTTCTTCAGCAATATCATCGATACGCGAAATCGAACCGCCAGCCTTGCTTATGAAATCTACCGCGCCAAGGCTCAATGCCCGGATTGTAGCATCCGTTCCCTTCTGTGTCAGACTGCTCAGCATGACGACTGGCACAGGCGACGATTCCATGATGATGGCCAACGCATTGATGCCATCCATGACCGGCATATTGACATCCATCGTCACCAAATCAGGCTGCAGCTGCTTCACCTTGCTGACTGCATCCTTACCATTCATAGCCGTCCCAACCACGTCAAAATCTGGCTGCTTTTGGAACAGGTCTGCTAAGACTTTCCGCATAAATGCCGAATCATCGGCAATCAAGACACGAATCATCCCGTTCCCCCCATTCAGAATCCCTTACAAGTCATTCTTGTTGATTCCTTTGGCAATTGTTGCCCGCTGTACCGCAAACAGATAGTGGACAATCTGATTGCTCACTGCCCGTGGCAGATGCTGGAACGCTGCCCCAATATGGTAAACGAACTCACCAGCATCTTTTTCTATTTTCCGGCAGCTGGCAACCTTGCACATCTGCTCAATCGGCCCTACTCCAGGGATGCTGCTCAGTGAAAGCGCCGCCTTGGTACCTGCCTTCACCTCTTGATCCATGGCAAAACAGATACCATTACCGCTAAGGTCAATCATCCTCGTCATCACTGGTGCCTGGATGGTGCCCTCTTCATCAATAAGCCGTACCTGCACAGGAAGATTGACCTTCACGCGGACAAATTCGCGGTTCTGATGCCGTTCTACCTTCTCAGGAAAGCTTATGTACCAAACCGCAATACGTTCATCAAGCATTCCCGTTTCATGAAAAGACGTAAAAAACCGGTAACGGCACTGCTTACCGATTGCCACACCATACAGGTGCGATCCACTGAGTGGAATGATTGGTACATGCTTGCTGTTCATCGGCATTGCCACGATCAGTTCTTCATCCGTCATGCCTTCGATGCGGCTTGTATGGCGCTCATCACTCGCCTCGACAAAAAACTCCACGCGCTGGCCAATCTTTAAGACATCCCTTGCTTTTATTAATTCGCCCGCCATAGTAAAGTTCCTCCATGTTTAACGCGAAAAACTAAAAATTTGTCGCAAAAAACCTCTCCACCCCTGTGTAACCTTCATCTTACTGCCATAGAGAACACTATTCGTCATCGCCTGTACGCACCTTGCAGCTGTACTGCCTGGATGTGCGACCAAAAACGGCGTCTGCTTGCGCACCGACCGCATGACCGCTGTGTCCTCGAAGATATATCCCAAGCAATCAATCGGCATATTGAGGAAGCGCTCTGAAGTCTGCTGCAACTTGGCTACGACCTCACGGCTTTCTGCTTCATCATACACGCGATTGACAACCAGCCGGATATTCTGATAGCTGGCATACATGCTATAAGCCTTCATAACTGCATAGGCATCAGTCAGTGCGGTAGGCTCCGGCGTCGTTACCAACAGCACCTCATCCGCAGCCAGGATGAAATCCATGACATTCTTGCCGAGACCAGCCCCGGTATCGACTAAGATTATATCAGCTACAGATGCACAACCAGCCAGTTTCTGCATAAGCCGCTGGCGCTCCTCAAGCGTGAACTCTGCGGCCTTCTCGATTCCCGACCCGCCTGATATATAATTCACGCCATATGGCCCCTGCATAATGACATCCTGCAGCTCCGTTCCATCCTCGAGCAGATTCAGCAGGTGCTTGCGCGACATGCTGCCAAGCACCACATCAACATTCGCCATGCCCAAATCCGCATCGATGACGAGCACACGCTGCCCAGCCATCCCTAGCGCAATGGCCAGATTTACCGTCAGATTCGTCTTGCCGACCCCGCCCTTGCCACTCGTGATAGCCAGCACCCTGGCATCGGTCAGTGCAGTGCGTGCATTAGGCTTGCCCGTTGCTCCACGTACACTGTAATCGGCCGGATATTCCGTTTTATCGCCAACAAGCTGGCGAAGTCTTTGCGCCTGATCTCCCATATTATTCCCTCAGCAGCAGCTCCGCAAGCTTCTGCGGCGTTGCCGGTATGATATCATCGGGAACACTCTGTCCATTCGTCAGGAAGGACAAGGCAATATCCCGCTTGGCCAACAGATTCAGGATGAGGCCGACACTGCTGGTCTCATCGGTTTTCGTAAAAATTACCCGATCCGGCTCACAAGCCGAAAATTTCTCCAATATTTCAGCGGCATCCCGATTTTTCGTGGTCGCGCTCATGACGAGATGACATTCGATGTGCGAATTCACTGCCAAGAACTCCTGCAGCTCTTTCATCTGATATTCGTTATGCTGGCTGCGTCCAGCCGTATCAATGAGTATCAGATCCTTGTCACGATGTTTGTGAATAGCTACTTTAAGCTCATCCGGCGAATAGACGATTTCAAGTGGCAGACCGATGATATCCGAATACGTCTTGAGCTGTTCAACAGCTGAGATGCGGTAGGTATCCGCCGTGATCAGTGCAGCACGGATGTTTTTTTCAAGCACAAAGCGCGCAGCAATCTTAGCCAGAGTCGTCGTCTTGCCGACCCCCGTTGCACCAATCAAAGCAACAATACGCACACCATGCTTATTTAGCGTGATGCCCTCGGAAAAATTCATCGTTTCCCCAAGATACCCCGCAAGCACTTCCTCTGCCCGTTCATCCTGGCTGTCAAGCAAGGTATCCCCTGCCGGCAGCTGGGCGGCCATATCCTTCAAGAGTTCCTCGTCCACTTCCTGGCGGCGCAAAGCTTCCTGTATCGATACCTTATCCTGCGGCTGATCCTTGCTCATGACCTGGGCCAGCATTGCCTTCATCTGCGCCAGCTCATCTTCTAAACGCTGGATTTTTTCCGTATCTTCTGGATTGGAGGCCATCGGTTCTGCTGCTGTTTTTTCCATAACTTGTACATCATCCTCTTGTTTTGCTGTGTCATCCGGATTTGCCTCCGGCACTGTCTGGACCGGCTGCACGGGCTGAACCATTGGTTGCACAGGCTGGAATGCAGGAGCAGGGATTGGCGACTCAGCCATGCGAACCCCGGCTTCAGTTCCATTTGTCTTATACTGTGACAGGACCTGGTTGGGCATGACCGGCGCCGCTGGCGATACCACATCCAAACGACCGCCCATTGCTGCTGTTTTAGCTGGCTTGGCAGCCAAAACACGCTTTGCCCGCTTGTTGGCCTGTACCTCATCAGCCTCTTCGATCGCAGCAGTCACTTCAACCACCTCGGCACTATGATAACCGAGGAAGCCGCCTTCCCGGTACTTCTTCGTATGCAGAATGACCGCATCCGGGCCAAGTTCTTCCTTTACCTGCTGCATGGCTTCTTTCATCGACGGAGCCTTGACTACTTTTATCTGCACTTAGATTTTCACCACCCCAAGAATCTGAATCTCCACGCTCTGCTCTATCTCAGCATGTGACAGGACAATAAGTCCTGGAACAGAACGCTCGACCAATTTGCGGAAATACAGCCGCACGGCTGGACTGGTCAGCACGATTGGCTGATAGCCCATATTCGTAAGTTTCGGCAATTCCGCATTGAGCGCCGTAATGAGTTTTTGCAGGGAATCAGGATCCAGGCTGACATAAGAGCCATGATCCGTGCGCTGCACACCCCCGGCAATGCGGTTTTCGAGTGCCGGATCGAGCGTAATACACGGCAACGTGCCGTTTTGTACATTCTGCTGAGTAATCTGACGCGCCATTGCATGGCGGACATACTCAGTAAGTATTTCCGTATCCTTGGTTGCACGGGCATAGTCAGCAAGCACTTCGAGGATTGTTGCCATATCGCGGATTGAAATGCGCTCGCGCAAAAGATTGGAAAGTACCTTCTGGATCTCGCCTACAGTCATGAGATCCGGTACGACCTCGTCGACCAGCGACTGATTCGTCTTCTTGAGATTATCGATGAGGTTCTGCGTCTCCTGACGGCCAAGGATCTCATCTGCATGCTGCTTGATGACCTCTGTCAGGTGTGTAGCCAGTACGGATACAGCATCAACAACCGTATAACCATTGAGCTCAGCCTGTTCACGTTCATTCTCTGGAATCCAGAGCGCCGGCAAACCAAAAGCTGGCTCAGTTGTCTCTATGCCCGGTACCTCTTCAAACACCGTACCCGAATTCATTGCCAGATAATGATCCAGCATCAATTCGCCCTTGGCGATTTCGATGCCCTTTAATTTTATGATATAGGCATTCGGCTTGATCTGGATATTATCACGGATGCGGATAGTTGGCACTACAAGACCAAGTTCCAAAGCACACTGCCGGCGGATCATGACGATACGGTCGAGCAGGTCACCGCCCTGTCCCGTATCAACGAGCGGAATCAGCGAATAGCCGATTTCCAATTCCATGGGATCGACCTGCAGAAGCGAAACGATGTTTTCTGGCGTCGTAGCTTTCTTCTTCTCCTGTACCTTCTTTTCTTCTTTCTGGGTCTCTGTCTTTACCTCTGCTCCCTGTCTGAGCAATCGCCCAATAAAGAAACAGAAAATAGCCAGCACCGTGAACGGAATCCCCGGCAGGCCCGGAATGATAGCAAAGAACAACAGTACACCGCTCAAGATGAAATAAATGCGGTCATTGCGCACAAGCTGCGTGACAAGATCGCTGCCGATATTCCCTTCCGCACCAGCACGCGTGACAATAAGACCTGTTGCCGTAGAAATGAGCAGCGCAGGGATCTGGCTGACCAGACCCTCGCCGACAGTCAGCAATGTATATGTCTGCAATGCCTGTACGGCTTCGAGATTACGCTGCAACATACCAATGATGAAACCACCAGCGATATTGATGAACATGATCAGGATAGCAGCAATAGCATCGCCCTTGACGAACTTAGAAGCACCGTCCATCGCGCCGAAAAAATCGGACTCATGCTGGATTTTTTCGCGGCGTATCTTAGCTTCAGCATCCGTGATAGCACCCTGATTGAGATCCGCATCGATAGACATCTGCTTACCCGGCATAGCATCGAGCGTAAAACGTGCCGATACCTCAGCGACACGCTCCGATCCCTTCGTAATAACGATGAAGTTTACGGCAACGAGGATGACGAACATAATGAAACCGACAACCGGGTTACCGCCGACAACGAAGTTACCGAAAGCCGTGATTACTTCCCCCGCATAACCGTCGAGCAGAATAAGACGCGTCGATGAGATATTCAGTGCCAGACGGAACAGCGTCGTCACGAGCAGCAAAGAAGGGAAAATCGATAAATCGAGCGCTTCTTTGTTGTAGATGACCGCCATGACCAGCAACAACGCAATCGTGATATTCAGACAAATCAACATATCCAGCAGCAGCGTCGGCAGCGGAATGATCATCATGACAACGATGACAATGATTGCCACCGCAATCATTACATCACTGTATTTTTGGATAAAACTGCCCTTGCCAAATGCATTTGACGCAGCAGCTGCCTGTGGTGCAGCCATATGTGACTCTCCTTACCTTCGAATAATTCTATGATTCAAGCCCGGCGTCGATTCTTCAAACGATATACGTACGCCAGGACTTCAGCGACCGCCTGATAAAGCTCAGCCGGCACCATGTCTCCAACCTCGGCGCTAGCATAAAGCGCCCGCGCCAAGGGCCGGTTCTCCACAATGGGCACACGCGCATCACGTGCGATGTCCTTGATACGCTGGGCTACCAGATCCTGTCCCTTCGCTACGATAAGTGGCGCGACCATTCCCTTGCTATATTGCAGGGCTACGGCAAAATGCGTCGGGTTCGTGACGATGACATCCGCTTTTGGCACTTCCTGCATCATACGGCTCATAGCCATCTGACGCTGTTTCTGTTTGATCTTGCCCTTGATCTGCGGATCACCTTCGGTCTGTTTCATTTCATCCTTGACCTCTTGCTTGGTCATCTTCAAATCCTGAGTCGTCTGCCATTTCTGATAACCATAGTCCAAAATACCCAGAACGATGATGACAGCGATGACTTCAAAAGCCATACTGAAAACAATATCCGCAATCTGTGCCAGGCTGTTCGGCAAATCAAAATAGATAAACTGAGGCATTGCCATCAGATGATCTTTCAAGAAATCATAAAGAAAAAAACCAATGATTGCAATCTTGAATAATGATTTGACAAGCTCCACCAGGGAACGCTTGGAAAAAATACGGCCAAAGCCATTGATCGGATTGAGCTTGTCCGGCTTGAAACCAATTGCCTCCGTGTTAAAATTCAACCCCACCTGAAAAACATTGATTGCCAGCCCCATAACCATGATTCCCAACATGATAGGCAACGAGGTCTGCGCCAGCAGCTCGATAATGCCGATGAATATCCGCAGGATATTTTCCGTATCGACCGGCTGGTTCAAGTGGCTGAATACATATGTCGTATAGGCAGCAATACTGCCGTAGATATGCGCCCACATTACCTTGATAATAAAAAAACCTATGAGCAGCACAAATGCCGTACTGAGTTCTGTGCTCCTGCCGACCTGACCTTTCTTCTTTGCGTCAGCCCGTTTCTTGGACGTTGGTTCCTCAGTCTTGTCACCGGCAAAAAGCTGCAGGTCAAAAGCAAAGGTCCTGCTATTGTAATGCCTGAAGCGCAATTGTAATATTTCCATACATCTCATTGAATAGCACATCCAGAAATAATACATAGAACGGCAGCACCATTGCCAATATCAATGTGCCAACCGTCAGCTGCATCGGAATACCGACAACAAAGATATTCATCTGCGGCATCGTCCGTGCCAATATACCGAGTCCCACGTTTGTCAGCAGGATGGCAAAAGTCACTGGCATAGCGATCTTCATTCCTGTCAGAAATATCCCCGTCGTGAAATTGGCAATGATAAGCGGCAATGACAGGCTCATCTCCATCGATAGCAGCGGCACCATCTTGAAGCTCTCGAATAAGGCATCGATAAGCATATGATGTCCATTCACTACCAGAAAAATGATGACGGTCAAATTATAAAGAAAACTTCCGATAAGCGGCATCTGCTGACCGGAAGTTGGATCCATAACATTGACAATGGCAAATCCGACCTGCATATCCATGACTTTACCAGCCATCGTAATCGCCGCAAACGAAATATAGGCGACAAAGCCAATGAGCCAACCGATAAACAACTCGGACAAAACAGCACCTGCATAAGCCCATACCGACGGCGGCGCCTGAATGATTCCCATATTGTCAATCACTGGATAGAGCACGATAGCCATGGCCAAAGATGCTCCTGCACGAAAGTATACAGGAATATTCATGCTGCCAAAGAATGGAGAAATAATGAACAAACCGCTGACCCGGGTCATAAGCAGCAGAAACACTGCAGCATGGCCCTCCAAAAGATCATAGAAATCCATTATTCACTCCTTTAACCGATATACGACGGCAGATTGACGAGAACATTGGTCAGATATTCCACCATGATACGCAGCATCCACGGCCCAAAAATCAAGATCGCCACAAATACGGCAATGATTTTCGGTATAAAGGCCAATGTTTGCTCCTGAATAGATGTCGTTGCCTGAAAGACACTAACCATAAGACCAACTATAAGACCAAGTCCCAACATCGGCGCCGATACCAGCATGACGACGAACAAGGCTTCCTGTCCCAGCTGGACCACCAGATCTCCCGACATGCTACAACCTCCCTTTTATCCCCTTACTACTTGAAGCTGACAATCAGGGACTTGATGAGCAAATGCCATCCATCGACCATAACGAAAAGCAGGATCTTGAACGGCAGCGATATCATGACCGGCGGCAGCATCATCATACCCATCGACATCAAAGTACTTGCTACAATCATATCAATGACGATAAACGGCACATAGATCATAAAACCAATCTGGAATGCTGTTTTGAGTTCACTGATGATGAATGCCGGTATCAGCGTAAACGTCGATACGTCCTCCGGCCCATTCGGACGTTCAGCATCAGACAGATTGACAAACAGGGCCAAATCCGATTCACGTGTCTGCTTGAACATGAACTCACGGATTGGCTCTACAACATTCTCCAAAGCCTGCTCCTGCGTAATCTGTCCAGCAAGATATGGCTGAAGGCCATTTTCATTAGCCTGTCCCCAGTAAGGAGCCATGATATAGAATGTCAGGAACATCGACAAAGCAATAACGATTTGGTTCGGCGGCACATTCTGTGTCGACAGAGCATTGCGCAGAAATCCGATAACCACAACGATACGCACAAACGACGTCGTCATGATCAGGATTCCAGGTGCCAGCGTCAATACCGTCAGCAATGCCATGACCTGCAGCGTAACCGCTACATCCTGTGGCTTATCCGATGTTCCCACATCTACATTGACAGTAGGAATCAAAGGTGCCGCCAAGGCATTATTTGTCATAAATAGCAGGAAGGCCAAGCCTCCCAGCAAAATCAAAACCTCCCGACGTTTCAAGCACCTACAATCCTTTCTCAATCTCAACCATAAACATTGCTGCTTACTTCCGGAATATGGGTGGCACTTTCTGCACAAAGTCAGACAACGCCCCAAATTGTTGCGAAAACATTTCGGGAACTTTGGGAGCTGTCAATTCATCCCGATGGAGACGATCGATCTCATCAGGATCATTGATTTCCGCCAGCAAGGTAACCGAATGCTCAGTCACTCCAAGCATGAATATACGGCCAGCCATCTCAATGATGCAGACCGAACGGTTTGGCCCTAGTGGCAGATGAGAAAGTATCCTTCCTCCATAGCCCATTTTCTGCTGTGCAAACCGCCCGCCCAGAAAGCGAGCAGCAAAATAAGCCAGCCCTACCACAAAAATAAAAATGGCAAAAAGGCTGACCAAATAAGCAATAGATGACCACCACGAAATCGACGACGGCTTGGGATCCGCATTCTCATAGCCTGATAAATACCCGCCCTTGGCCGCTTCCTCAGCGGCCAGGACGGGATCCATCAAGACCAAAAATACCAGTACCCCAATAACACACGTCAAAATAATGTGTTTTCTCTCCATTAGCCTACTGCTTTGCGGACAGCCTCCAGTACACGGTCTGCCTGGAACGGCTTAACGATAAAGTCACGGGCACCAGCCTGGATTGCCTCGATAACCATAGCCTGCTGACCCATAGCACTGCACATAACAATCTTGGCATTCGGATCAACCTTCTTGATTTCCTTAACGGCACTGATACCATCCATTTCCGGCATCGTGATATCCATCGTAACGAGATCCGGCTTAAGTTCCTGGTATTTCTCCAGCGCTTTCATCCCATTCTCAGCCTCGCCGACTACTTCGTAGCCATTCTTCGAAAGAATGTCTTTAACCATCATTCTCATGAATGCCGCATCGTCAACGACCAATACTCGTACTGCCATGTTTCATCTCTCCTCATCTTAAAAAATCACTCGACTTGGTTCAATATATTTTTAATTATATAAGAAAGTCCTGCTTAAAACAAGAGTGGGTATCACTGCAGCTTAGCCGCTCTCTCAGCCGGACTTGCTATCTCCGTAATACGGACACCAAAGTTCTCGTCAATAACAACGACCTCACCCTTGGCCAGGAATTTGCCATTGACCTGAATATCTACCGGCTCACCAGCCAGCTTATCGAGCTCAACGATTGAACCATTTGTGAGCTCTAGAATCTCTTTGATTGACTTCTTCGTACGCCCTAACTCAACGGTAACCTGCAGCGGAACATCCAAAATCAAACCGATATTGGCATCGTTGACCTGTACAGGCTGCGTATTGAGCGGCGTGAATTGTGCCGACTGAACGGGAACATTCGTAGCCACATGTGGCTGCATCGCCATCCCATAGCCGCCAGCTGGTGGTGCTGCCATTGCTGGTGCTGCCTGTGGTGGTGGCGCTGCTGCCGGTGCTGGTGCAGGCGTGGGGGCCGGCGCTGGAGCTGGCGCAGCTGCAGGAGCTGGTGCCGGTTCTGGTTCTTCTGCCTTGGAGCTGTTCGTCAAGGCTTCAACCATTTCCTTCGCCACTGGCACAGGCAGGATCTGCATAATTTCACTATCGATCAGGCCATCGACCTCCATGCGGAAAGAAGTCCGCACAACAGGCTCATCCTGCCCAACCAGCTCTGTCACCTTATCCTCATTGCCGAAGTCGATCAGATTGACCTTTGGGGGCGAAATATCGATTTTCTTATTGAACATCGTGGAAAGCGAGGTTGCTACCGTGCCCATCATCTGATTCATGGACTCGCCCACAGCGCTCATAGCAATCTCATTGATTTCCGTATCAGGATTCGTACCATCGCCGCCCATCATGAGGTCTGCGATTATGGAAGCGTCCTGCGCCTGGATAGCCAGGACATTATTGCCATCAATACCGATTGTATAACCGACCTCAACAATGAGATACGGCATCGGATACTGTTCCTGAATAATGCTCATCGTGGCAACCGAAACAGTCGGTGTGGTAATACTTACCTTATGGCCAAGCAGTACGGAAAGCGTCGTAGCTGCACTGCCCATCGAGATATTACCAATCTCGCCCAGCGCATCCTTCTCCATATCAGTGAGTACATCGTCAAACTGAGATGAGCTACTGTCTGCGGCTGGCGCCTCAGCTGCTGCCTCCGACTCTCCCGCGGGTGCTGCATCGCCGCCTGCCTCTGGTATAGCACCACCATTCAGCAGGGCGTCAATCTCCTCTTGCGAGATCATATCGTCACTCATCAGTATCTTCATCCCCTTCGTTAATTATCTTAGTTATCTGTACCGCCATCTTCTTACCGGATGTACCGGGGCGGCAGTAGAACTTGGGCTTATGCCCGACCAGACAGAGCAGATTATCATCCACCTTGGCATCCATCTGCAAGACATCACCAAAACCCAAAGTCAGGAACTCATTGATGGTAATATCGACGCCGCCCAGCTGGACGACAAATGGTACCTTGGTACGTTCAATCTTACGCTGCAGGATTTTGACCTGCTCCGGATCATCATCCTTGGAAACCGAGGACGCTACCCAGAACGTCGTGGTCAGCTTGGACATGATTGGCTCCAGTACCAGGTACGGGATGCAGATATTCATCATGCCCTCAACATCGCCCACCTTCATCTGAATCGTGACGATGACTACCATATCACTTGGAGGTACAATCTGCGTAAATTGCGGATTGGACTCCGTCGCTTCTAAACTTGGCTTGAACTCTATGACATTGGACCAAGCCTCTTTCAAATGGCTCATTGCTGTATCGATGAAACGCTTCATGACGACTTCCTCGATTTCTGTGAGCACGCGTGGCTTGATACCCGATCTGCCCTCACCACCAAACACACGGTCAATGAAAGCAAAAGCTATCTCGGTGTTGACCTCCATGATGATGTTGCCCTTGAGCGGCGGAACCGCCAAGATGCTGATTACCGATGGATTGGCCAGCGACTGGACGAACTCCTGATAAGTCAACTGTTCGACCGATGCTACCTCGACATTTACCAGTGTGCGGAGATGCGTAGACAAATATGTATTCAATAACCGGGAAAAACTCTCATGGAGCATGAACAATGTTCGGATCTGGTCCTTGGAGAACTTATCCGGCCGCTTGAAATCATAGGTTTTGACTTTTTTCTGTTCTTCATCTGCTTTGACTTCTTCTGCGGATACTGTTCCGTCTGAGAGCGCTGAAAGCAGTTTATCTATCTCAGATTGAGATAGTACATCATCTGCCAACCTTCGTCCTCCTTCCTGCTATCTGCCTATGATGTTACTGAAGCAGGAAGCTGGTGATGTAGACATCATAGACCGACCCTGCTCCCAGCTTCGTGTTGAGCTCATCCTTGATTTTCTTCTTGAGCTCATCCTGTTTGGCTGCATCAAACTCATCGAGTTTGGCACTGCGCAGGATCTGCATCGTCGTATCAAGGATTTTTGTCTCAGCCATTGGCTGGAGTTTTCCCTCTTCGATGTTGTCCTTCTTGCCAGGATTCATCTCCAATACAATCCCTGCTTTGAGGAATTTACCAGCTTTCTGCCCGCCGACATTGACCATTATCCCTTCTTTGGCGTCGCCGAGTTTGATAAAGATGCCTGGATCATGATGCTCGCTCACAGACTCCGTAGCTGTTTCCTTCATCATCTTCGTGGTAATAAAGAACGAAATACCTCCGGCCAGGACAAGGCCGACCAGTACCAGAATTACCACCAGGATTATCGGTGATTTCTTTTTCTTCTCTTCCGGCGCTGCCTCGTTTTCCTTCTCTTCGTCTGCCATTTGATACTCCCTCCATTAAATCTGCTTTTCTAATTATACCAAGAGTTTTCAATTTGTCTACATCAAAATTGATGCAACGCCCGACGATATTTCATCACACGGCGGACAATCTCATCCATTGGCTCATCGACGATGAACTTTTTGCCGTTTGTCAGCGTGACAACCGTATCCGGCGTTTCCTCTATAGTTTCTATTATTTCGGCATTGAGGACAAATTCTCCTTTTTTATTTGTCTTAGAATTAAATTTTGTAAGCATTATCATTGCCTTGTCATCTCCTTATCCGCATCGCTATACATCTTCATTCTTTCTTCTTTCGTCGTCAAGCCCTCATTCTCCTTTTTATTTTCCCAGATTCTCTAAAAATCTGCAATATTTTTCCCTGACGCTGCCAAACCATGAATAACGGCCGATGCATTTTCATGCATCGGCCGTAAAGATAGCTAATCCGCTATCACCGTTTCATATTGATCAAGGTTTCAATCATCTCATCGCCAACCGTGATGATCTTGGAGTTCGACTGGAAGCCACGCTGCGTGACAATCATATCCGAGAACTCATTGGCGATATCAACATTGGACATCTCCAGCGCCGATGGGGTAATCGTGACACCAAGATCCGTAGCTGTCTTGACATTAGCCGTGCCAGAGTTGTTTGACTCTTGATAAAGACTATTCCCCGTCTTCGTAAGACCCGAAGCATTTGTAAACTGTGCTACAGCCACCTGTGCCTCAGCTTGCTTGACGCCATTCGTATAAGTCCCTGTGACAATACCGGAGCTATCAATAGATACACTTGAAAGCGTGCCAGCAGCATTACCATCCCACGAAGCATTGATCGTGCTATTACCAGCATACTGCGTGACTGAATCCATGGCCAGCACGATGTTCTGGGAACCTGTAGAACCATTCGTCAGCGTCAGCGCCAGCGAACCCGTACCGCTCACCAGCTTACCATCCGTCGAGAACTGCAATACGGCGGGTGTGAGGTTGACCGTCGTAGTCGACCCATCTTTTTCTGTGATCGTAGTGCTCGTAGCCTTCGGGTCAGACGTAATCGATACCGTCCACTCATTTCCTGTCGTGCTGCTTGTCTTCGTCTTTGTGAAGTACACCGGAATACTATGTGCATTTCCCAGCGAATCATAAGCCGTGACCGTCGTAGTGACTGGCAGGCTATAAGTCGGCGTATAAGCTCCCGTAGTCTGTGTGACCGTAGATTTATCGCTCATCGTAATCGTGACTGGAGCATTTACCGACGCCGTCAAGGTATCACCAGAATTCGTCGTCGTTGCCGAAATCGACTTAAGTGTCAGCGTACCAGTACCTGCCTGTCCAATCGTATACGTAGTGCCCGCCGTTCCTGTCGTCGTGGTACCATCAGACCAGGTCAGCGTCGTCGTCGCATTTGCCGGTGCCGTATATGATACACCGCTGGTGCTCACTGACTGCGTGATGGACGAGATTGTCAAAGCAGCCGCATTCAAGTTGTTGGCATAAGTTGCCGTCGTCGTCGCTGCTGCTGGCATGCTTTTGCCGGCAGGAATCTGAATATTACCAACAGCTCCCGAAGTGTTCAGCGTGCCATCTTTTGCCGTCCAGCCCTGTACATACAGGCCAGATCCCGGCAGGACATAGTTGCCATCTGCATCGAATTCAAACGCGCCATCACGCGTATAGAAAGTCTGATCGCCCTGCTTAACAACAAACAAGCCGTTACCAGATAGACAAAGATCAGTATTTTTACCTGTTGCCTGCACCGATCCGTCCGTGAATAGCAGATCGATAGAAGCCACGCCCGTGCCAAGACCAACCTGCTTTGGGTTCGTACCACCAAGCGTACCGCTTGGTGCCGAAGCTCCCGTCATCGTCTGGGAGAGCGTATCGGCAAACGTAACACGGCTTGATTTGAAGCCCGTTGTATTGACATTGGCAATATTGTTGCCGATAACATCCATGCGGGTCTGATGAGATTTGAGTCCGGATACACCGGAGAAAAGCGAACGCATCATAATGAATTACTTCCTTTCCTTACATGAAAGAATCTCTTTCTTCATTATATCGATGCGCAGCAGGATGGCCTCTGTCATTCAACCATCCAAAGTTTCCGTTAGGTCCAACTTTTAAATAATTGCTGCGCTGTCAATATTTGTTATTATATTATCTTTTCCACTTGTACCATCCATGGCCGTAATCACGGTACGATTTGTCACACTGACGATAAGCGCCACATTCTTCATGTAGATCAGTGACTCCCGTGCTCCCTTCTGTGCCAGCCGGTCAACGGTATCATTCAGCCTAGATAGATCCTGGTCACTCAGCTGGATTTTCCGTTCATGCAGACGATCTGCCGCATGCCGCGAAAAACATACCGTCTGTTGTGTCTTCTGCAAGATAGCACCAAAATCCGGTAATCCTGCAGTCGGTGTACTTTGCGGCCTTCCATTTATTGGCTGGCTAAGAGGAAGGAGTGGCTGCGTATTGAGATACATCCTTGAAACAGCCATCATCAGATTCCTCCCTTGCCTATTCTATGTGCAAATCACGTATTCTTCGTTCCTTCGCCGATACGCGTAACATCACTGATAGCGACCTGATAAGTCTTGCCACCGGACTCAGCCACAATGGACGGTGAACCGTCCGAGATGCTGACGCCCTTGACTGTACCTTCGAGGACATTCTTCGTTGTAGTCGTATTGCCATCTGCATCGTTCGTCTTCGTAGTAGTTATCCACTGCACCTGCTGACCGATCATGCTGCTGAGCTGGCCGACCAGGACCGAAGTATCGATGTTGCTGACCAGATTTGAAACATTCGACAATCCATCGGCAACATTTGTCATCTGCTCCAATGCCGAGAACTGCGCAAGCTGTGCCAGATACTCGCCATTATCCTGGGGATCGAGCGGATCCTGATACTTCATCTGTGTAACCAAAAGCTGCAGGAATGCATCTTTCCCCAAGGCATCATTGGCCTTATTCGCTGAATTAGCCTGCGACTGCTGATAGCTTTCTACAGTCTGTGTTGTCCCATTGACTGTGATGGTATTAAGTGAATTTGCCATATGCTCACTTCCTAACTTTTTAAATCCGGTAATCTACGCCTTCGGCATTTGACTGGCTTGTCCCCTGCATTGCTGCTGCGGCCAACTGGTCAGCCTCTTCGCTGTATGAATCAGCATCCATCGTGATGTTCTGAATCCGGTTGGCATTGCCTCCCTGCTGATTCTGCCAGGCCTGCTGTCCCTGCTCTTGTGGCAGCTGCCCATCGGCAAGGCCGGCATATACTTCAACGCTGTCCACCTTGAGACCCTGATTGTTGAGTTCCTGCCGGAGCTGCACGAGCGAATTCTCAATGACGGCACGTACCTGTGCATTATCACTATGGAACGAAGCGTTTACCGAGCCATTCTGCGTAACCGAAACTTTCAGCGTAAGCTCACCTAAATGCTCCGGGTTCAGCTTGATGACCATCTGTGTATCCTCTGCCCTGCGTATCAAACGTGCCTGATCGACAATCTGGCGCGGGATATCAAAATCAGTTTGCGGCTGCTGCACGTTCTGTGCCTTCGGTGCTGCAGTCCCCTGAATGCTTTCCTGGAGACTTTGCTGGAACATGCTGACGCTATTGCTGCCTGCTGGCTGCTGTGCCTTAACTCTGTCACCTGCCGCCTCTTCCGGAAGTTGTTGCAGCGATTCAGTCTTGTCCGCAAGAGATGGGCTTGCCTGCTGGCCTGCCGGCTCTTGCTGTGCGTCATCCTGCTGTCCCATCTGCTTCATGGCCTGCTGCGCATCCATGCGAATGGGGACTGAAGCCGGTTGTTCTTCCACTGTCAGCTCAGCATCCCCCAACAGGGATGCCATACTCTTATCTTCCTTGGCCACTTCCTTAGCGACAGGGTTCTGACTAACAGCCTGTTGTACAGCTGGCTGCAAGATCAGCTCCTGTGTTTCTGAATGATTCACCAGCTGCTGACCATTATCTTGTACTCCTGCCTGCATCACCTGCTTAGGAACTTGCACCTGCGCTGTTGGCTGCAGCTGACGTGCATTTTCTTGTAAGTTCACACCCAAAACAGTGTCTTGCAAGCTTTCTGCCTGCGGCACCGATACATTTGGATTTTTCTCCAGCTGCTGTACACTCAAAAGTTGTGCCTCAAGCGCTGTAGATGCCTGCTGCGGCTTCCCTTCCGGCTGCACAGACACAACCTGTTCCTTACCTTCAGCGCTCGTCAGATGCTGTCCTGACAACATAGCCAGGAAATCCTGTTTCTTGCGTCCTGTTTCCGCCGGTTGCGGCAGCAAGCTCTGCAAATCAGCTGCATTCTCTTGCTCCACCACTGGTTTATTGATAAAAGCCGCCTGAGCCTCGTCAGAAACATCGACCACCGTTACTGGCTCATTTATCTGCGGCAGCGGCTCAACGATATCCTTACCCTGCGTATCATTCCCTTGTTGTGATGCAGCAAGCACTGCGGCCAGCGGATCGTTTGGCGCATCCTCCATGACATCACCATCAT
Source organism: Pseudoselenomonas ruminantium (assembly GCA_015058575.1). Classification (GTDB taxonomy): domain Bacteria; phylum Bacillota; class Negativicutes; order Selenomonadales; family Selenomonadaceae; genus Selenomonas_A; species Selenomonas_A ruminantium_O. The sequence continues at coordinate 112,730 of SVBZ01000005.1, read as the reverse complement.
CTGCTGTGCTTCCCTGCTCTTTCGTGGCTGCCTGCGTCAGGGCTTCCTTGACATCCTGGTCAAGCTTTCCCAAAGCATCTCCAAAGGATTCGCTTCCCTTGCCAGTACCTTTGCCGGTTTTAGCTGCAGGCTTTGTTCCCTGCCCTTTTACCGGTGCGCTGACCTGCGTCGCAACAGCCATTACATTTGCTGTATTCACAAACTTCACCTCCTTACAATGTATGTATCGTAAAAATCATCTATTCTCTTAAGCAAAAAAAGCACCTGGCCCGAAAAAAGTCCTTCCTGCCAACCAGGAAGGACTTGCTCTTATGGATTTGACACTTCATTTGCCGCAGTATCCGCATTTTCACCATTTTGCTTGGCCTGCTCCGCTTCAAGCATCTTGCGTACATCCTCTTCGGTGTTCAATTGCTTTTGTGTGCCTTCATACATAATCTGCGTCAACCGGGCAGTCTTCCCAGCCTCAAACTCGGACAAAACCTTGGCCGCATTGCTTTCGTCCATTCGCTGCAGGATGGCAATGCAGAGATCATCATCGAGCTCATCCATGGCCTTAGCAGCGTCTTTTGGCTTCATCGAGTTGTACAAACGTGCCAGCTTCGATACGCGCTTACGTTCACCAGCCTCACGTTCCTTCATCTGCTTCTCGATTTCTTTTTTCGAAATGGTCATTTTCTTGGATTGCTGTTTTTTCTCATCCTTGTCCGGCTTGACGTCTTCTAACGGTGTATTCTCCATCTCAGCCTGCGTCGGTGCCGGTTTCACGAAATACTGCCCTACAACCGGCAGATTGTGCAGCCCCAGTTTCTCATTTGCTTCCTGCGTATCAAACAACCGCAGATAAATGCCCAGGGCAAATCCGCCAATGATAAGTACCAGCAACAGGAAGAGCATTAGCAGCAGCTTCACTATTTTCTTTCCTTTTTTCTTTGGCTTTTCCCCTGCCATCGTATTACCTGCCTTCATCTTGATCTATAGTGCCTATTACTGGAATCCGCCTTAACGATAGATATCCAGTACCTTGTTGACATAATTCTGCGTTTCCTGATAGGGGGGAACCCCGCCATAGTCCTTCACAGCCTGTGGGCCAGCATTATAGGCTGCCACTGCTTGGCGGACATCGCCATCAAAAGCATCAAGCATCTGCCGCAAATACTTTGCACCGCCTTCGATATTGGACTTCTTATCATAAGGATTGACCCCTAGAGCTGCTGCCGTATCAGGCATCAGCTGCATGACACCGACTGCGCCTGCCGGCGAAGCAGCATCTTGATTGCCCCCCGACTCGACTTCAGCCACTGCCGAAACGAGCTTGGGATCAACATTATACTTGCGAGCCGCTGCGTCGATAAGCGCAGAAAGGTTCTGATCAGCTACCGGCAAACTGCTATTGACCGAGTAGGTAGCAAAAGGATTGCTTCCCCCTTTGCTGCCAGCACTATGCACAATCGCTTCCCTGGTCTCTGGCACAGCAGCTTTTCCCGACGCAGCAGCACCTTGCGTACTGCTACGCTGCATTTCCTTGTCCAGCTTCTTCTGGAAATCCATGCCTGGAACCGGGCCTGGCAGCCCAAACTGCTGTTGCAGCTGCGCAATTCTTGCCTGCACAGCCCTTACGCCCATCAGGTTTATCATGAAGCTTCCCCCGCTTTCCTTCTCATCGTCAATTGCAGGCCAATCTCATCAAGCATCTTCTGCTCCTCCTGCATAGCCTCTTCCTTGTATTCCTGCAGCCGCTTTTCTTTCAACTGCTCAATGCTTTTCAAATAACTCATGACTTCCATGAGTGCCTGCAGCTTCTTCTGTTTTTCTGCCCGAAGCTGCAGGATAATTCCCTGCTGCATCTCTATCTGCTCACGCTTCCAGGCAAAGAAACTGTTGAACGTCATCAAGCGGCCAATCGTTACTTTTGTGCCCTCCTTGGATAACGCCTCGTAGTCCTGCTGGCCCTGCTGCATCTCTGTCATGAGATTTGTCAAGGCCGCCCGGCCCTCTTCCAACCTGCGTGCTGACTCAGCAAAGGCAACCTCCGCATCCTCTTTTTTCATGCGCGTGACCTTTAGCAGTGTTTCCAGCTGAAATTTGAACTTCTTCATGCCTATCACCCGGATATGCCGATCAGCTTGTTCTCAGTATCTTCGTAAGTATCTACCTCAAAAATTCCCTGACAAAGGAACTCATTGATTGCATCAATCTTGGCAATGGATTCATCGATTTTGGCGCTCGATCCCTTGACATATGCGCCGATATGGATAAGGTCTTCCGCATCGCGATAAACTGCCATAAGCTGGCGCATCTGCTGTGCTGCCTTCAGATGTTCTGGCGATACCACCTCATTCATGACACGGCTGACACTCGGCATGACATCAATGGCTGGGAAATGATTCTGCGCGGCAATCTTGCGGCTCAGGACAATATGTCCATCCAGGATACTGCGGACAGCATCGGCGATTGGCTCATTCATATCGTCGCCATCGACAAGCACCGTATAGATTCCCGTGATAGAGCCAGTTGCACTTGTTCCAGCCCGCTCGAGCAATCTTGGCAGCATGGCAAAGACCGATGGCGTATAGCCGCGTGTTGCCGGCGGCTCGCCAATCGTCAACCCCACCTCACGCTGCGCCATGGCAAAACGGGTAACTGAATCCATCATCAAGATGACCTTGCGCCCTTGATCACGGAAATATTCAGCAATAGCTGTAGCTGTCATCGCCCCTTTGATGCGGACCAAAGCCGGCTGATCAGATGTCGCTACGACAACCACAGACCGTTTCATACCTTCTTCGCCAAGATCGCGTTCAATGAAGTCTCGTACCTCACGGCCACGCTCTCCCACCAGCGCGATGACGCTGATATCTGCCTCGGTATTGCGGGCAATCATAGACAATAACGTCGATTTGCCGACACCCGAGCCAGCCATGATACCGATACGCTGCCCTTCGCCCATCGTGATGAGGCCATCAATCGCACGGACACCAACATAGAGGCTTTCGTGGATACGCGGACGCGTAAGCGGTGCCGGCGGCTCTGCCTGCAAAGGATATTCTTCCTTGCATAGGAGTGGCCCTTTGTCATCCATAGGATTCCCCAGACCATCAAGCACACGCCCCAATAACTCAGGGCCGACTTTTACCTGCAGCATCTTCTGTGCCGCCACGACTTCACAGCCAGGACCTATCCCTTGCATCTCACCGACCGGCATCAGCATGACATAACCTTCGCGGAAGCCCACGACTTCAGCCGGTACCGGCGGGACGTTCGGGAATCGCGAATGAACATAGCAAAGCTCGCCCACACTGACTGTCGGTCCCTGTGCCTCAATGACCAACCCGATGACCTGCGTGACTTTACCCGTCAACTTCATTGAAGGACAGGCCGCAACAGCGTCTGTAAATTTTCCAATATTCAGTTGGAATCCCTTGCTATCCCTCACATCAGTCATAACATTACATCCCGTACCGCCTGTTTCAGCAATTCCATACGCGTCGCGAGGCGCGCATCGACACTGCCGTTTGGCGTCTCAATCAAGCAATCACCTGCCTTGAGGCTTTCATCCGATTTAACCGTAAGTATAGCATCACCATACGTCAATATCGTACGGAACTCATCCCGCGCCATAAGCACCAAATCGTAACTGTCTGGTGGTACATGCACGATAAGCTCCTTTTGATTCTTAACCTTGAGAATCGCATCCTTGACCAGTGGCAATACCATCTGTGGCACATCAATGAAATGCTGCGGCAGTATTTTTTCAACCACGCTCATGGCAATCGTCACAACATCATGCTCAGCTTGCTGGACATAATCCTGTGAAGCTGCTTTAGCATCAGCCAGCGTCTTTTCCGCTTTTGCATTTGCCTGCCGGATAATATCCGCCAGCTCTTCGCGAACCTTCTGCTCGCCATCAGCATGACCGGCATCATAGCCCTCACGCCGGCCTTCCTGCTGCGCCTTTTCCTTTAGCTCAGCGATTTCCTGCTGCGCCTCAGCTATGAGCCGTTCCTGCTCCGCCTGCGCTTCTTGCTTGATTATCTCTGCATTTACTTTGGCATCCTTGAGCATCTCCGATGCCCGCTGCTCCTTGGCAGCAATTTCTGCCATCATATGGGCAAGCGCCTCATCATCCATCGCTACATCTGCCGCAGCCTCTGTTTTAGGCGGCTCCGGCGTATCGATATAATGAGGATTGTCTTTCCATACAGCGGCTTTGATAACCCTAGACAATCATCTCGTCTCCCTGTCCACGCGAAACAACGATCTCGCCCTTGTCCTCCAGCGTACGGATGACATTGACGACCTTCTGCTGTGCCTCTTCGACATCGCGGATCTTGACCGGCCCCATGAACTCGATCTCTTCACGCAGCATATCGGCAGCACGTTTGGACATATTCCTGTATACCTTGTCGGCGACCTCCTGTGGCGTAGCCTTGAGGGCAAGCGACAGATCTTTCGTATCCACCTCGCGCAGAACCATCTGCAGCGAGCGATCGTCGAGCTGGACGATGTCCTCGAATACGAACATGAGGCGTTTGATTTCCTCGGCCAATTCCGGATTGTCCACCTCGAGGGTTTCGATGATGGATTTCTCGGTCGTACGGTCGACGCGGTTGAGCACCTCGACGATGGCCTTGACACCACCAGCCGTAGTGAAATCCTGCGTAACGAGTGCCGACAGCTTGCGCTCAAGGACGCGCTCGACCTCGCGGATGATATCCGGCGAAGTGCGGTCCATCTGTGCAATGCGCTTGGCAACATCGGCCTGTGCTTCCGGCGACAACGAGCCGAGGACAGTAGCTGCCTGATCGGGATCGAGATACGCCATGATCAAGGCAATTGTCTGCGGATGCTCGTTCTGAATAAAGTTCATGAGCTGCGAAGGATCGGTCTTGCGCAGGAAATCGAACGGACGAACCTGCAAGCTCGTCGTCAGGCGGTTGAGGATCTCCATCGCCTTCTCGGAACCCAATGCCTTTTCGAGTACATTCTGTGCATACTCAAGGCCACCACTGGAAATGTAATCCCTGGCCATTGCCATTTGATAGAACTCACTGATGACGGCCGCTTTCTGTTCCGCGCTCACCTGCTTGTGATTAGCGATTTCGAGCGTAATCTTCTCGATTTCCTCATCATCCAGGTGCTGGAACAATTTAGCCGAGTATTCCGGCCCCAGCGCTATAAACAATATCGCAACTTTTTGCTGATTGGAGAGCTCCGACTCGCTGTCTCCATACATATCAAATGCCATTTATTCATCCTCCGAAAGCCAAGTCTTGATAAGCATAGCCACCTCGGCTGGTTTCTGATCGATGAGCTGCTGCAGCGTCTGCTTTTCGGTGAGCTGACGCTGTTCTTCTTCGGTAAGCTCTTCTTCGCCCACTTCGCCTGCCTCCACAAGGGCTGCTCGCTCGGCAGCCAGACGCTGCTTCTCTTCCTCTTCGAGGCGTTTCTGCTCGGCAATAGCTGCCAGTTCCTGCTGTTTCTTCTTGCGGCGCATCATGATATATGCGGCAATCAATGCTAGTACCAGCAGTACGGCCGCAATCTGCATGTAGAAGATGCGGTTCTCTCTGTCTTTGGCAGCCTGCTCTTCTGCAGCCCGACGGTCTCTGAGTTCCGTGCTGAACGGCAAAGGCTCAACCGAAATCGTATCGCCACGATCCTGATTGATGCCCGCAGCACTGCTGACCGTACGCATGATACTGTCCTGCTGCGTCGCATTGACATCATCATTGACAAGGACTGCAACATTCAGCCGGCGGATAGATCCTGGTGCAGCTACGACCTTCGATTTCTCTTCATTGATTTCATAATTCTTCGTCGACTCTTTTTTCTCATAGTCAGCATTCGCATTGCCGTTCTGTGCGACATACCCCGGTACGTTTGACTGTACTCCGGCCGCACCGCCCGGCTGCGTCGACGTGCCACTATACGTCTCACTGAGATCCTGCTGGCTGCGGATGATACCAGCATCATCGACAACCGGCGTGAACGTCTGCTTATCCGTCGTGCGGTCATCGAAATCAAGCTCAACGCTTACGCGGGCAAAAGCACGGCCTTCGCCCAGCGACTGATCCAGCAAGGACTGGATATTCTTCTGGATATTGTCCTGAACTTTCTTGGTCATGTCGAGCTGCGTCATCGTCTTCGCTCCGACGCTATTTTCCTCATTTTCATCCGGATCGTTGAGGATCTTGCCCGTATCATCAATAATTGTGATATTTTCCGGCTTGAGTCCCTGGACGCTGTTAGCAGCCAGGTTCACGATACCCTTGATTTCTTTCTTGCTCAATTCCACATGCGGCTTCAAGTGCAGCATGATTGATGCCGTCGCCGGCTTTTCGTTCTTTTTATAAAGGCTATCCTCTGGCAATACGATATGCACGCGAGCCTTCTCAACTGCTTCAATTTGTTCAATCGTGCGCGTGAGTTCCCCCTGCAATGCCTGCAGATAATTCACCTTGTTCTGGAACTCCGTAACGCCCAGCTTGCTATCATCGAAAATCTCGAAGCCCTTATTGCCCCGCGGCAATCCCTGTGAGGAAAGTTCCAAGCGAACGCCGTGCACATTCTTAGAAGGAACCAGAATCGTTGTTCCCTGCTTGTTTTCCTGTACCTCATATTCAATCTTTGCTTCTTTCAGTTTTGCCGCTACTTCGCCGGCATCCTTCGTCTCCATATTGGTAAACAGCGGAACCATATCCGGCTTATTGCCGTACCAGGCACTGACCCCGATAATAGCAACGAGAATAGCCAAAGCGGACCCCAGCATGATATACCGCTGGCGTTTACTGAACCTGTTCCACAGGTTCTCGTACCGCTCTTTCCAATCTCCCATGATCTCAATCCCTTCAAGTCAAGTTTATGTTACAAATATACTGCATGATCATACCTGCATACGCATGATTTCCTGGTAGGCAGAAACCGCACGGTTGCGCAGCTGAAGGGTAAGCTGCAAGGCGAGGTCAGCCTTCTGGCTGGCAATGACTACCTGTGCAACATCATCAATCTGGCCAGCCGCCAGCAGCGCATTTTCACGGTCAGACTCCAGCTGAAGTTCATTTGTCTTCTTCAAGGCATCTGTCAGATATTCGCCAAAGCCTTTCACTTCTTTATGAGGCTGGGTTTCACCTAAATGGCTCTCCGCATGCATGGGCACCGGAGTCATCTGTAATGCTGCTATCTCCATATCTTTACCCTTTCAATCATCTGAATTCTCATTTTCACGGCTATGTTATTTACCCATATCTAATGCCTTGGTCACCATAGACTTAGCAGCATTGATGGTAGTCGTATTTGCCTCATAAGCGCGCGATGCCGTGATCATATCTACCATCTCGGCAACGATATTGACATTCGGCCGTTCGACATATCCCTCTGCATTGGCATCTGGATGGCCTGGATCATAGACCAGCGGTCCCTGCGTATCATCTGCCTCAATACCAATGGCACGCACGCCATCGCCAGCCTCCAGTTTATTGACCGATTTCTGCAAAAAGCTTGAAAAGCTATTGCCACCCTTTACTCTAGGCTCAAAGACTACATAACGGCGGTGATATGCACCGCCTTCCTGTGTTCGCGTTGTATTTGCATTGGCAATATTGTTGGAAATGACGTCCATGCGCAGCCGTTCAGCCGTAAGCCCCGACGCTGCCGCATCAATTCCTAGAAACATGCTCATGATTTATCTCCTCTGTATCCCAATCCTTCATCAGCTCTGGCCACTCGTGATGACACCCTTCATCCTGTTGATGAAGCCACCCAGCTCTGTAGTCATCGCATTATAATAGAGCTGGTTCTTCGCCAAACCTGCCATCTCGATATCGATATCCACATTGTTGTTATCGACACGCATCGTCGTCGTTCCATCTTCCTCGATAACGGCATGTGCCTTACCCGGCAGCGCCATTGGCAGATGACGGTCATGCGTCCTTACCATGCCCAATCTGCGGCCATCATTATCCAGATGCAGTTCCTTTGCCAGCAGATCCTCAAAGTTTACCGCACTGCGCTTGAAGTTCGGCGTGTTTACATTGGCAATGTTGTTGCTGATGACCTCATGGCGCATCGTCGCGGCTGCCAAACCTCGGCCCAAATAGTCAAAATTCGACGAGTTCATGATTTGTTCCAGCATCTCCGGAATCACATCCTTTCTTGCACGTTTGCCCTGCGGCTATAGTTATCTTTTATTTATTTTCTACATAATACCCGCAATTCCTTTCAAGTTTATCATTTTTTTCTTTTTTTTAGAAGATGCCCCGTATATTTTTTTTTTGCAGAAATGAAAAAAGCTGGCACAAAACGGTGCCAGCTATAATAAGCAGAAAATTTAATCCTTCATTTTCTGAACTTCGTCAAGCAGATATTCATTCAAGACTTTGATATATGTCCCCTTCATGCCCAGCGATTTCGACTCGATGACTCCTGCCGATTCAAACTTACGCAATGCATTGACAATAACCGAGCGCGTAATCTTGACTTCGTCAGCAATTTTCGAAGCAACGAGCAGACCTTCCGTATCCTGCAATGCCGATAAGATAGCAATAGCTGCCTTGCGCTCCGAGAACGACAGCGTATTGAGAGCAATCTGCACCGTTGCCTTCTTACGCGCCTCGATCTCGATTTTCTCCGCATGATCGCGCAGCATTTCCATGCCGACAACCGTAGCGCCATACTCACAGAGCAGCAAATCATCATCCGTGAACTCTTCGTCGTATTTAGCGACGATCAGCGTGCCAATGCGCTCGCCGACACCATAAATAGGAACAATTGTCGTGTTCTTGCCATTGAACATGCATTTCGTGTTCTCCTCATAAGCGCACATGCCAGATTTGGAACGCAGGTTGGCATTCGTCTCATCCATACGCATCAGCCAGTTCACATAGTGTTTCGGGAATTCGCCCTGATTGATGACCTTATCGACCATAAGGTCACACTCGAAATCATCAATGAAAGCATACCCGAAAATCTTGCCCTTGCGATTCGTGATGTAGACATTAGCTCCCAGGACATTGCTGAGCACGCGGGAAATCCCATCGTATTCGACGTTTTCCGAACGCTGCAGCAGACGATTGATTTTTCTGGTTTTTTCAAGTAATGATGCCATTTAAGCTTACTCCTTTTTCAAATATTCCGATATTCTCTTCCAGCCCATAAACCAGCCGGATTATAACTATAAATATCTTATCACATTTTTCAAAATAATCATAGATGTTGAACAATATTTTTAATTAAATTTTCGAAATATTTGACAGGAGCCCCCAAATCAGAGGATAAACTGCGACAAATCGCGGTTCACAACAATATCTGAAAGCTGCTTGTCCACATAAGCAGCATCGATGCAGATTTCTTTCTTCTCCAGTTCAGGCGCCGTGAAACTGATTTCCTCCAGCAGCTTCTCCAGCAGGGTATGCAAGCGGCGTGCACCGATATCTTCAGCCTGCTCATTAACATCGCAAGCCAGTTGGGCCAGACGGGCAATGGCATCTGCCGCAAAAGTGATTTTCACGCCCTCTGTCGCCAGCAATGCCTCATACTGTTTCAGCAAGGCATTGCGTGGTTCCGTAAGGATTTTTTCAAAATCCTCTTTACGCAGGGACTTGAGTTCCACACGGATAGGAAAACGTCCCTGCAGCTCAGGAATAAGATCCGATGGCTTAGCCATATGGAAGGCACCTGCAGCAATGAACAGTACATGGTCGGTCTTGAGCGGGCCATACTTGGTCATAACCGTAGAACCCTCGACTATCGGCAGGATATCACGCTGCACGCCCTCACGGGATACATCTGCACCGGACGAATTCCCCTTCACGGCCACTTTGTCAATTTCGTCAAGGAATACAATGCCGCTATGCTCTGCTACCTTGATGGCTTCATCTGCCACCGCATCCATATCGATGAGCTTCCCTGCTTCTTCCTGGGTAAAGATCTTGCGGGCCTGCTCAACTGTCACCTTGCGCTTCTTATGGCGCTTGGGCATCAGATTGCCAATCATATCCTGCAGATTATCGCCCATGCCCTCGAGGCTTGAACCGGCAAACATGCCCACCATCGGCTTGCCCGATTCTTCAACATCGATTTCAATAGTCTCCTGCTCCAGTTCACCATTTTTCAAGCGTTTACGTACCCAATCACGGCCAGCCTGATATTTCGGTTCTGGCTGCTGCTCCTCTTTATCTTCGCTGTCAGCACCAAAAAGGCGGCCGAGCGGGCTCTGTGCCTTGCGCGGCTCAGGGACAAAAACATCGAGGATACGCTCCTCAGCTAATTCAGCCGCCTTATCCTGCACCGAATCCAGCCGCTGCTGGCGCACCATACGGACCGAAGTCTCAGCCAGGTCACGGACAATGGATTCAACATCACGGCCGACATAGCCGACTTCCGTGAATTTCGTCGCCTCCACCTTGATAAACGGCGCATTGACCAGTTTAGCCAGACGACGGGCAATCTCCGTCTTGCCGACACCCGTGGAACCTATCATCAAGATATTCTTGGGAATAACCTCATCCTGCATATCACCAGCGAGCTGGCGGCTGCGCCAACGGTTGCGCAGAGCGATTGCCACCGAACGCTTGGCTTCATCCTGGCCGACAATGTATTTGTTGAGCTCCTCGACAATCTGACGCGGAGTTTGTTCGTTTACGCCGATTTCTTTCATTAATCCAGCTCCTCCACTTTGATATTGTGATTCGTATAGACACAGATATCTGCGGCAATCGATAACGCTTCCCTAGCAATATCGCCTGCACTCATCTCCGTATGCTTGACCATCGCACGGCCAGCCGAAAGTGCATAGAAACCGCCGGAACCGATTGCCGCCACATCGCCATCCGGCTCAATGACCTCGCCATTGCCCGAAAGCATAAGCATCGTATCATGATCCGCTACCAGCAGCAAAGCTTCAAGCTTGCGCAGGACCTTATCCGTACGCCACTCCTTTGCTAGTTCTACCGCCGCCCGCTGCAGATTGCCATTATAAGATTCCAGCTTGGCCTCGAACTTCTCGAACAAGGTGAATGCATCGGCCACAGACCCTGCAAAACCTGCGAGTATCTTATTATGATAGAGGCGCCGTACCTTGCGTGCGTTAGCCTTCATTATCGTATGTTCCCCGAAGGTTACCTGACCATCACCAGCAATAGCTGTTTTGCCGTTCTTACGCACGGCACAGATTGTCGTTGCATGAAATTGTGTTTCCATCACGTCATTCTCCAATCTTCGCTTTGAAGGATTCAATCGCAGCCAGCGCCCGCTCGGCCAGCCGCTGTTTCTTGAGTTTCTTGTCCTTGATATATTTGCCGTTCTCATTGCGCATATCGATTTCCGGCAGGATGCCGAAATTTACATTCATCGGCTGGAAGTGCTTGGCTTCGCTCGTCGTTATGTAGTGACAGAGCGCACCATGACAGCTTTCCGCCGGGAATATCAACGGTTCTTTTCCCATAGCGAGCCGCGCAGCATTGACACCGGCAATGAGACCCGATGAAGCTGACTCGATATAGCCTTCAACACCTGTCATCTGCCCGGCAAACAGCAGTTTCTCCTCTCCGCGCAGCTGCAGCGTTGCCTGCATATGCTGCGGCGAATTCAGGAACGTATTGCGGTGCATCACTCCATAGCGCAGGAACTCTGCCTTCTCCAGGCCTGGAATCATGCCAAACACCCGCCGTTGTTCCGGCCATTTGAGATGGGTCTGGAAGCCGACGATATTGTAAAGTGTCGCGCTGGCATTGTCCTGCCGCAGCTGGACAACAGCATAAGGACGCACACCTGTCTCCGGATGCTCCAATCCTACTGGTTTCAACGGCCCATATAAAAGCGTATCCTTGCCCCGGCTGGCCATAACCTCTACCGGCATGCAGCCTTCAAAGAATTTCTCTTTCTCGAAATCCTTCGTCGGCGCTTTTTCGGCATTGACAAGCTCCGTCCAGAAGGCTTCGTATTCCTCCTTGGTCATCGGACAATTGATATAGGCTGCTTCGCCTTTACCGTAACGCGAAGCACGGTAAGCTTTGCTCATATCGACAGAATCGATGCTGACAATCGGCGCTGCTGCATCATAGAAATACAGCGAGTCATTGCCCGTGCGGGCAGCGATATCCTCCGCGAGTTTCCCGGCCGTCAATGGGCCACTGGCCACCACAGTGATTGCATCGTCTGCAAGCGGAATTGCCTCAAGTTCCTCGTGAACAACCGTAATCTGCGGATGCTCCGTGACCTTTTTTGTCACATAGTCACTGAAGCCGTGACGGTCAACAGCCAACGCTCCGCCTGCCGGAACCTTTGTTGCATCAGCAGCTTCCATGATAATCGAGCCTAGACGGCGCATCTCCTCTTTGAGTACGCCAACGGCATTCTCCAGCCCTGCTCCACGCAGCGAATTGCTGCAGACAAGTTCAGCAAAGCCAGCAGTCTTATGCGCCGGAGTCGATTTCTCCGGACGCATCTCATACAGCGTGACCTCAGCCCCAAGCTTTGCCGCCTGCCAGGCAGCCTCCGAGCCAGCCAGGCCAGCGCCAACGATAATTACTTTTTTCACGTTTATTTTTCCTCTTTCGCCTCCTGCGCAGCCTTTTCCGCCTCACGGGCTTTCTTAGCTTCTGCGCGCTGGCGCATCTTTTCTAATTCCTTGTTGATGGGATGGTCAATGCGCGTCTTGCAGGCATCGTTGCTGCAATAGAGCAGTGCCCGGCCATTCTTATAATGATGCTTGAGCATAAAAGCTCCACATTCCGGACATTTCTCCTGCTGCGGCTGATCCCAAGTCGTATAATCGCATGCTGGATAATTCTTGCAGCCATAGAAATTACGGCCACGACGCGTCTTACGCTCAACGATGGAACCACCACACTTCGGACATTTGACTCCCGTATCCACAAGCAACGGTTTCGTATTGCGGCACTCAGGGAAACCGGGACAAGCCAGGAACTTGCCAAACCGCCCCTGCTTGACCACCATCATACGGCCGCAGAGTTCACACGGCACATCCGATACCTCGACAGGCAGCTCAACATGTCCGATGGCCTCATCGGCTTTTTCGAGTGTTTCTTCAAACGGATCATAGAATTCACGCAGCAGATTGTTCTTCTTGACCTTGCCCTCAGCAATCTCATCCAGCTCATTTTCGAGATTAGCCGTGAATTTGACATCAACGATATTCTTGAAATACTCCTCGAGCATATCGACCACGACAAAGCCGAGTTCTGTTGGCTGGAAATGCTTATCGATACGCTGCACATAGCCACGCGCCTGTATGGTCTCAATGATTGGCGCATACGTGCTCGGACGGCCGATTTCCTTTTCCTCCAAGGTCTTGACCAGTGAAGCATCGTTATATCGCGGCGGCGGCTCCGTGAAATGCTGCTGCGGCAGCGTCTTGGCTGTCGTGAGCACATCGCCCGCTGCCAGCTCAGGCAGGACGACATCTTTCTCCTTCTTCGTTGCGTCAGCGCCAGCATAGACAGCCGTAAAACCAGCAAACTTGAGCTTCGATCCTGCCGCCCGGACCATGTAACGTTCGCCCGCCTTGATGGAAATGCTCATCGTATCGTAGACAGCAGGCGTCATCTGGCTGGCTGTAAAACGCTGCCAGATTAGCGTATAAAGTTTCCACTGGTCCTTGCTCAAGAATTTTTCGAGCGCATCCGGCGTCAGGTTGACATCCGTCGGCCGGATAGCCTCATGTGCATCCTGTGCCTTTTTACCGGCTGCATATACGTTTGGCTTAACAGGGATATATTCCTCGCCAAACTGCTCACTGATATATGTACGGGCCTCATTTTGAGCCAAATCGGAAAGACGCGTGGAATCCGTACGCATATACGTGATAAGGCCTGTTGCACCATGGCGTCCCAGCTCAATGCCCTCATAGAGCTGCTGGGCCAGCATCATCGTCTTGCGCGAAGTGAACCCAAGCTTGCGGGCTGCATCCTGCTGCAGGGAACTCGTCGTAAAAGGCGCTGCCGGCTTACGGCGGCGCTCGCTTTTCTTAACGGCTGCCACCGTAAGTTCCTGCTTGCTAAAATCAGCCAGCAATGCATTGGTTTCCTGCTCATTATGCAGTTCCAGCTTCTCGCCATCAACATGGGTAAGCTCTGCGTCGAACATGGCTGACTTTTCCTTGCGCAGCTTGAGCCCTACCGTCCAGTACTCCACCGAATCAAATGCCTGGATTTCCTTTTCACGGTCACAGATCAGCTTGACGGTGACCGACTGCACACGTCCAGCCGAAAGTCCCTTGCGCACCTTGCGCCAGAGAAGCGGCGACAGCTTATAACCAACGATGCGGTCGAGCATCCGGCGCGCCTGCTGGGCATCGACTTGATCGATATTGATAGCCCGCGGATGCTTGACAGCATCCTGGATAGCCGGCTTAGTAATCTCATTGAACACGATCCGGCAATCATCCTCCGGATTGAGTCCCAGAATATACGACAGATGCCAGGCAATTGCCTCGCCCTCGCGATCCGGGTCACTTGCGAGATAGACTTTATCCGCATTCTTGGCGTCTTTCTTTAGTGCCTTGATAAGATCGCCCTTGCCACGGATATTGATGTATTTCGGTTCGAACTCGTTATCTACATCAATGCCAAACTGGCTCTTCGGCAAATCACGCAGATGCCCCATCGACGCACGGACCATGTATTTGCGTCCCAAATATTTCTCAATAGTCTTCGCTTTGGCTGGCGACTCCACAATAACCAAGGTTTTCTTGATCTTTGTTTTCGCCTTTGCTTTCGTTTTGGTTTTTGTTGCTGCAGCAGCCAAACCTTCACTCCCTCTCAGCACGCCGGTAAGCGTGCAGCTCATTCTCTATAACAAGGCCTTTAAGCTCCATTTGCAAAAGAAGAAAGGCCAAATTTGATATTTCACCATCCGGCAGGCTTTGGATGATTTCGTCTAAAGATAGTGGATGCTCAAAGGATAACACCTGCCACACCTGACGTTCTGCTGGCGTGAGCTGCCGTGTTTTCTTCGGCTTAGGCGGTGCCACCAGCCCGTATTCCTCCAGGATATCTGCTGGACACTGCACAAGTTTTGCGCCCTGCTGGATCAGCCGGTTGCAGCCCTGACTCATCTCTGAGTAGATACTGCCGGGAACCGCAAACACATCGCGCCCCGCATCCAAGGCCAGATGTGCCGTGATCAGCGAACCCGAACGGCTGGCTGCCTCCACGACCACTGTCCCGCACGCCAGGCCACTGATAATGCGATTGCGTGCAGGAAAAAAAGCCGGCAATGGCTGGGTTCCCGGCCCATACTCCGAAACAACAACGCCGCCAGATTCCACGATCTGTGCCAAAAGCCGCCGGTTTTCTGCCGGATAGGCCACATCCACACCACAGCCAAGCACAGCCACCGTGCGCCCGCTCTTGAGCGCTCCCCTATGTGCCGCTGTATCAATGCCACGGGCAGCACCGCTAACCACAGTAACTCCCGCAGCAGCCAGCTGTTCGCCAAACGCTAAAGCAATGCCCTCGCCATACGGGGTAAATCGTCTTGCCCCCACCATCGCGATACGCGCAGTCTGCGGCTGCAGCTCCCCACGATAGAAAAGGACCTGCGGCGGATCGGAGATTTCCTTCAATATATAAGGGTATTCCTGCTGACTGATTGCGCACAGCTTCACCCCTGCCCGCTGGCAATCCGCTGCCAGCCTTTCCGGAAGGTGCAGCTGCTTACGGCAAAACATTGCCAGCCGCTGGGCCTGGCTCGATGACAACTTCCCCTGCAGGACAAGACTTTCAGCATCTGCCTGCCAAACTGCCCGTGCCGAAGAGAAATGCTCCATCAGTTGTTTGAGCAAACGGCTGCCCGATCCCGGCGAACGTGCCAGTGCCGCCAGATAATATTTATCTTCGGATTCCATGCTATCGCCATCCTTAGATCTATACATTTATTCATCTTAGCGAATATTTAAATCGAATGCAACACTTTCCATTGCAATTTCAGAAATTTTTACCAGTCTTATGCCTACGGACATGACAAAAGGCCACCAGCCAAAACTGGCTGATGACCTCAAACGTGCTTCTCTCAGTCCTGCACACGAGTCGTCTCTACTTCGACATAATCAATCGGCCCGGAAATAGGCACCGATGGTTTGCGGATACGTGCAGTTACAGAATGGAAATGGGGATACTTAGCAAGCAGTTTGTCGCCAATATGAGCCGACAAAGCACCGAGCATCTGGAAACGCTTATTCTCCGTAACATCCTTGACAATATCGTAGATTGCAGCGGGATCGACACCGTCTTTGACATCATCCGTTTCAGCCATACGGTCATCCTTCGTCTCAATCTCAATATCGAGATAGAATTTCTGGCCCTGCTCACGCTCATATTCATAAACGCCATGGAAGCCATAGAACATCATGTTGAGAATTCTTACTTTTGCCATTATGGTCACTCCTCACAAACTGAATCCATCATTTACATCTTAGTCCCATCTTCAGGTTCTTATGTTTGTATTTCGTGGCTCATGACAAAATTCCTGCTTGCGTTTGCGAATATTTCAGATTAATTTGTAAACAACTCATCCCAAAACGTGTAGGCAGCCATCATAAATATCAGCAACGCCAAAAAAAAGTCTCCCATCCTAACCTCCTCATTCCTAAAAAAAATTGGAGAGGCTCTCAGCCTCTCCCAACCATACTGGTCATTTTACATCACCCGGCGAGCACCAATGTAGCAGGAACCCCAATAGGAGCTATCCAGCGACGCTACACTGACCCCGCGGCTCGACGATGCATTGATGAACTGACGGTCACCAAGATAGATGCCGACATGAGATGCACCTGCATCATACGTCGAGAAAAATACCAAGTCACCTGGCATGAGCTCGCCGGACGAAACCGGCGTGCCACATTCATACTGGACATCTGCCGTGCGCGGCAGGGAAACGCCAGCATGCGCAAAGACATACTGCACATAACCGGAGCAGTCGAAACCGTTCGGTGTCGTGCCACCGAATACATACGGTACCCCGAGGTACTGCATGGACTCGGAAAGGATCGTACGGTTGATGTAGTTGGCAGCATGTTTAACGGTCGGCATTGCTTTGCCGAGCAGCGCCACGTAGGTCGAAGAACCAACCTGCCCATCTGCATTCATACCGTGCGAAGACTGGAATGCCTTCACTGCCTCAGCCGTGGCCGGACCAAAGTCACCATCAGCCGAAACATCGTAGCCGAGACGAACCAACTGTCCCTGGATCTCTGCTACTTCGGTGCCCTGATCACCTACGCGGAATGCCGAAGCTCCGCATACGGAAAACCAGCACATAAGGATCATGGATAGCGCAAACACGCGCATTGCTTTACTCAAAAAGCCACTCCTCTCTCTATTCGCCTACGAGGTTAGCTGCCGGGCTCGGGTAGAGAAGACCACCCGCGTCAATTTCACGCTTGCCGTGAGCCTGACGTTCGCCCCAAGAAATTGGTTCCCCCGCTCCTGGGTTGGATTCGGCTTGTTCCATCCTTTATAGAACCCAATGTATATAATACGACAAAAGTCGTCGTATTCCTGCTAATTTTTAAACAATCTCTTATTTGGTCTTAATGTGGATTATTTTTTCATCTTCTTTTCAGAAAACATCCAGACATGAAAATTGGCTGCCATTACTGACAGCCACAATATTCATTTCACGTTGCTATAAGTAATCAATAAGCCGAGTTTTGTTCCGCGTGCGCGGCGACAATCATTTATCTAGGCACGGCAGTTGCCTGCCGGCTCAAGCGACTCAACCCGGAAGGTTCCGCGGGCCGCATCATCCCTTCCCTATTTGGTCTTGCTCCGTGTGGGGTTTACCAAAGCCAGCCAGTCACCTGACTGCTGGTGCGCTCTTACCGCACCTTTCCACCCTTACCAGGTAAAACCTGGCGGTCTAAATCTCTATGGCACTTTCCCTAAGGTCACCCTCGCTGGACGTTATCCAGCACACTGCCCTGTGGAGCCCGGACTTTCCTCATCTGACGTCATGCGCCAGCCGCGATTGTCTTGACAACTTATATCAACGTACGTGATTATAGCACAATTAGCACGTCCTTGTCAAATCAGGTACTAAACCAGTATTTCCCCGTATTTTATATAGTTTTTAACGCTTTTGTAATTTTTTTTGGACATTTGCCCTTTTCTTATTTTCTATTTTTTTTTATAATTGATTTATAGGTTTTAAATTTTCAAAAATCCGCTTTTGGGAAAGAAGGAGTACATCATGGCCACACCACATATTGGCGCCGAAAAAGGCGACGTCGCTGAACGCATCCTGCTGCCGGGCGATCCGCTGCGTGCTAAATTCATCGCTGAGAATTTCCTCGACAATCCGAAACAGTACACGTCCGTTCGCAATATCTTAGGCTATACGGGTACGTACAAAGGTGTTCCTGTTTCCGTACAGGGCACGGGCATGGGCATCCCGTCCATCTCCATCTATGTTCATGAGCTCATCCATTCGTTCGGCTGTAAGAAACTGATCCGTGTCGGCACCTGCGGTGGCATGCATCCGGACGTCAAGTTGCGTGATGTACTGATTGCACAAGGTGCCAGCACGGATTCGTCCATCATCAAGAATATCTTTGGCGGTTCGATTAACTACGCACCACTGGCTGATTTCGAGTTGTTGGAAAAAGCGGTAACCAACACGCGCAAGCTCAATCTGCATGCAAAAGTCGGCAACATCATCTCCGTTGACCGCTTCTACGATGACGATATCGATAATGACAAACTCCGCAGATATGGCATTCTCGCTGTCGAGATGGAAGCCGCAGCTCTCTATACGCTCGCAGCTGAAGCGCATGTACAGGCATTGGCTCTGTTCACGGTCAGCGACCATCTGCTGACAGGCGAAGCTTGCACAGCCGAAGAGCGCCAGACTACTTTCAACGATATGATTAAGATTGCCCTCGAAACCGCTATCGAGGATTGATTTCCGTTTCCAATCTCATACACTCTGTGGCTGTTGCCTGCGACATAACGCCGGGGCAACAGCCACTTTTTTATCCGCGCGGTTTCCTTCCCGGCAAAATCACAGAGTCAATCCTTTGCCAGCAGGGAAATAGCTGCAGACTGGCGAATTATGTAGTACAAATGGCCCAGGCCTTGCCTGCCGGATCTATCCGTATAGGAGGAGCGCTTATGTTGGTAAATACAGAAATCAAAGACCGCATTGCCTATGTGGAAATGCAGAACGCCGACCACTTCAACTGTCTGAGTGAACAAATGTGCACAGAACTCATTGCCGCGCTGGACGAAGCCTATACCAGTGAATGCGTCGGCGTTGTCTTAAAAGCGCAAGTCAAAAAAGGTGTCTGGAGTGCCGGCCACGACATCCGCGAACTGCCGCTGGACGGGTCTGACCCCCTAGGCTTTGACGTGCCCATGGAAAAGCTCATGCGGGCAGTACAGGATGTCCCCATTCCTGTCATCGCTTGTGTCAGTGGTACCGTCTGGGGTGGTGCCTGCGACCTCTGCCTTTCCTGCGATATGATCATCAGTGCTCATACCGCCACCTTTGCCATCACCCCAGCCAAGATTGGCATTCCCTACAATGCCTCTGGCATCCTGCACTTCATCAACCAGTTGGGCATGAACAAGGCACGCGAGATGTTCTTCCTGGGCACCCCCATAACCGCCGGCGATGCCTTAAATGTAGGCCTTATCAATCATGTTGCAGAAGCCTCCGAGCTAGACCATATGCTGGAAACTAAATTCCTTGCACCACTGCGCCGCAACAGCGTGGTTTCTATCAGCGCCATCAAGCGCCAATTCCGCATTCTCTCTCGTGCCTCCACAGTCATCAGTGCCGAGAACTTCGAACGCATCAATGCCTACCGCACCCGGGTATTCGAGGGCGAAGACTACCAGGAAGGCATCAAGGCTTTCTTGGAAAAACGACCGCCTGAATACAAAGGCAAAGCCTCAGACCTGGATCGCCCGCAACCATAAAACTTACTCGTACCCAAAAAGGACTGCTGCACGCATTCTCTGCTGTGCAGCAGTCCTTTTTATCCGTTTTAAGCCTCGTTCAGGAAAGCCGTGTAGGCCTTGCGGGCCTCATAGACATCAACTTTACTCGTGACTTCCCATGGCGCGTGCATGCTCATGACACCAACACCACTGTCTATGACCTGCATGCCATAGAGACTCATGATGTAAGCAATCGTACCACCGCCACCGAGATCTACTTTGCCAAGCTCCGCAAGCTGGTAGTGGACGTCATTGTCATCCATGATGCGGCGCAGCTCCGCCAGATATTCTGCATTGGCATCATTCGAACCCGATTTGCCGCGCGCACCCGTAAACTTGTTGAACACCATACCACGGCCCAGATACGAAACATTCTTCTTATCATAGGCACTCGCATAAAGTGCATCGTAAGCGCTCGATACATCCGAAGACAGCATCTTGCAGTTAGCCAGCGTACGGCGCAGGGCGAGATCTGTATAAGCACCACAAGCATTCAGGAGCTCCGCCACGGTATTCTCAAAGAAATGCGATTGCATACCCGTCGCACCGACACTGCCGATTTCTTCCTTATCGACCAGCAGGCAGCAAGCCGTACGTTTCATACGGCCAGTCGCCAGCATAGCCACCAGCGAAGTATACGCGCAAACGCGGTCATCCTGACCATAAGCCAGGATCATGCTGCGGTCAAAGCCAAGTTCACGTGCTTTGCCAGCTGGCACCAGCGCGAGCTCAGCCGACTGGAAATCTTCCGCATCGATATCGTATTTATCCTTGATGAGTTTCAGCACACCATCCCTGACCGATTCCTTATCGTCTTTCTTGAGCGGGTAATTGCCAACGAGGATATCGAGATTCTCACCCTCGATGACCTTAGCCGCATTTTTCTTCAGCTGTTCCTGCGAGAGATGAATCAACAAATCCGTAACGCAGAATACCGGGTCAGCCTCATCCTCACCAACGCAAATTTCGATGACGCGGCCATCTTTCTTAACGACCACACCATGCAGGGCCAGCGGCAGCGTAACCCACTGATACTTCTTGATACCGCCGTAATAATGCGTATCAAGATACGCCAGGCCACCATCTTCATAAAGAGGGTTCTGCTTGACATCGAGCCGGCAGGTATCGATATGCGCACCAAGGATATTCATGCCCTGCTCCAGCGGTTCCTCGCCGATATTGAACAGCACGATAGCCTTCTTCATATTGACCGCATAGACCTTATCGCCAGCGGTAAGCCTCTCGCCGTTTTCTACGACCTCAGCGAGACTTCGGTATCCTGCCGCCTCCGCCTGCCTTATAGCCTCAGCCACGCTTTCGCGCTCCGTCTTGCAATTCGACAGGAACTCACGATACCCCTTGTTGAGTACCTCAAGTTCCTGCTTTTCCTCTTCCTTGTACTGATTCCAGATTGAAATCTTTTCTTCTGCCATCTGTATCCCTCTTTCTCATCCGAAAAATTCATCTATGATATCCACAAAATCCTGCCGCTTCTCGGCTTTGTTGAAGCGGTCACGCAGGATTGCCCCGTGTTTTATTCCACGCGTATACCAAGTCGCATGCTTGCGCATCTCACGCGGACCGACGTAATCGCCCTTGTATTTACACAGCAAATCCAGATGGCGGATGATGACTCCTGCACGCTCCTGCATCGTCGGTCCCGCCAGCTCCTCGCCCGTCCGCAAATAGTGCGTGAGCTGGCGGAAAATCCAAGGATTCCCCTGCGCTGCCCGGCCAATCATAACGCCATCAGCCCCCGTTACCGATAGTATCTTCTTGAGATCGGCACAACTGCGCACATCGCCATTGGCAATGACTGGCACATGCACCATTTGCTTGACCGCCGCAATGCTTTCCCAATCCGCATGATCACGATAGAACTGTTCGCGCGTACGTCCATGGACAGCAATCGCATCAACGCCGGCTTCCTCAGCCAGCTTGGCAATCTCCAGCACATTGACATGTTCATCGTCCCACCCCTTGCGCATCTTGACCGTAAACGGCATCTTGACGGCCTTGCGGATAGCCGACAGGATGGCAAATGCCTTTGCTGGTTCACGCATAAGCGCCGAACCTTCGCCATTTTTGACGATTTTAGGTGCAGGGCACCCCATATTGAAATCCAGAATATCCGCCGTACCAAGGTCTTCGACATACTTAGCCGCCTCGGCCGCCATCTCTGGGGTATT
Source organism: Pseudoselenomonas ruminantium (assembly GCA_015058575.1). Lineage (GTDB taxonomy): Bacteria > Bacillota > Negativicutes > Selenomonadales > Selenomonadaceae > Selenomonas_A > Selenomonas_A ruminantium_O. Next base: position 90,580 of record SVBZ01000005.1, on the reverse strand, counting down.
GGCAAAAATCTGCATGGCAATCGGGCGCTCACCGCTCTCCGTCTTGAGCATCTCAAGCGTGCGCTCATTGCGGAAATGGATGCCCTGGCTGCTGACCATCTCCGCATAACAGAGCGGACAGCCCATATCACGGGCAATGATGCGATAAGCCGTATCGGTCACCCCGGCCATCGGCGCCAGGAACACCGGCTGCTCGAAATGAAATTTGCCGATATCCATGCTCATACTTCGTTCTCCTTCTTGAGGCGCTCAGAATTATGACCCTCGCGGCGATCGGCATTGCGCTCGTAGAGCACCTGCAATCCCGTCAGCGTCAAGAAATGATCGACCTTGTCAATAGTCGCCGATTCCTTGGCAATCATACGCGCCAAACCGCCGGTAGCAATGACTTTCATGTCCTTGCCGTACTCTTCCTTGATGCGCCGCGCGATCTCATCGATCTGGCCGACATAACCGAAGATGATGCCAGCCTGCATTCCCTGGATCGTATTGCGGCAAATAATCTGCTTAGGCGGGACAAGCTCGATACGTGGCAGCTGAGCAGCACGCTGGAACAATGCATCCGCGCTCGTACCAATTCCCGGCGCAATGACACCGCCGAGAAAATCTCCCGCATCGCCAACGACATCGAAAGTTGTCGCTGTGCCGATATCGATGACAATAAGCGGACCACCATACTGCTCATAGGCACCGACGACATTGACAATGCGGTCAGCACCGATGGAGCGCGGGTTCTCGTAATGCAGCTTGATTCCCGTCTTGATACCGGGCCCGACCACCAGTGGCCGGATATGGAAATAGCGCTCGCACATCTTGACCATCGGCACGACCAAAGGCGGTACAACCGATGAAATGATGATGGCATGAATATCCGTCATGCGAATTCCCTGATAGCGGAACAGGTCATTCATCAGCATGCCGTATTCATCACCGGTCTTTTGCCGGTCCGTCGAGATACGCCAATGCTTGACGAGTTTCTTCCCCTCATACGTTCCCATAACGATGTTGCTGTTGCCAATATCGAATACTAATAACAAAGGATATTCCTCCTGAATCTCTTACTTCTTGGGCCGGATGGACACATCGCCAGCCAATACGCGGTGGCGTCCATCCGCTGCATCGACGAGCAAGGCCCCCTCTTCGTCGATGTCTACCGCTGTGCCGATATATTCTTCGCCATCCCGCACACCGATGACACGCACCTCCTGTCCTAACGTAATCGTATATTTACGCCAGTCTGCCAGGACAGGGGCAAAACCTTGTGTGATTACCTTGGCATAAAGATCATCCAATGCCGTCAGCACAGCCTGGAAGAATTTTACCCGCGGCACAGGTTTGCCGCCATTGACCACCTGCAAAGACGTAGCTGTCTCACGGATATCTGCCGGGAACTCCTGCGGAAGAATATTGACATTGATCCCGATACCGATGACTATGTGATTGATTCGATCCATTTCGGCACTCATCTCCGTCAGGATGCCAACCAGCTTGCGGTTCTCATAGAGCAGGTCATTGGGCCATTTTATGCCGGGCGCAAGGCCGAACTGTTCCATAGCCTTGGCCACCGCCACTGCTGCCAGCAGCGTACACTTTGGCGCCTCCTGCGGCATAAAGGGCGGACGCAGGATAACGGAAAACCAAATCCCCTTACCGGCCGGAGAAAAGAAGCTGCGCTCCAAACGACCCTTGCCTCCTGTCTGTTGTTCAGCCACGACGATGGTACCATCCGCTGCACCAGCAGCAGCTAATCGCTTAGCCACATTGTTTGTCGAATCGAGAATCTCCTCGAAGTGGATTTCCCGTCCCACACATTGCGTCTTTAAACCATGCCGGATCTCATTGGGCAGCAGCCTGTCCGGCGCCTCACGCAGCGAATAGCCGCTGCGCGAATGGCTGACGATATCATAGCCGTTTTCACGCAGCTCACGGATATGTTTCCAGATTGCTGTCCGCGAAACGCCGAGCCGGCTCGCCATCTCTTCCCCCGATATATATACATCACCTGCACTGCGCAGGATCTCAAGTATCTTTGTCCGCAATGGCATTTCCTCCTTTGCCCATTCACACCTGTCCATTATACAACGAATCCAGCCATTAAAAAAGACCCACCACAAAACAGGGTAGGTCTTTTACCGCTTACTCAGCGGTCATAATGGGTAACATTGAATTTCGGCTCCGCCTTATCTTCTTTCTCGGCGTCCGTCTTCTCCTCCGCTACCTCTTCTCTATCTTCTTTCTCTTCTTCGGCAGCAGCTTCCTCTTGTTTCGCATCCGCATCAATAGGTATCGGATTCAGCAAAGACCAGTCATCCTTTTTCGAATCATCCGTAGAATCATCGTCTGCTGTCTTTTCCTCCTCATCAGCCAGCTTGCCGTTCGTCAGCAGCTCTTCAAGCTGTTTAGCTGTCAGCGTCTCGCGTTCCATAAGCGCTTGGGCAATGAGCTCGAGCTTATCGCGATTCTCCGTGATGAGCTTACGGCAAGCCTCATAGGCCTCTTCCAGATACTTGCGGACTTCTTTATCAATCTCACCAGCAACTTCTTCCGAGTAATTGCGTTCATGATTGAAGTCACGGCCCAGGAATACCTGATGGTTCTGGGATTCGCCATAAGCCACCGGACCGAGTACATCGCTCATGCCATACTGCATGACCATGCCACGGACCATACGCGTTGCCTGCTGAATGTCCTGTGAAGCTCCCGTGCTGATTTCCTTGAGCACGATTTCCTCGGCTACACGACCGCCCATAGCAACCTTGAGACGATCCAGGAGTTCTGACTTCGTCGCATAGTTGCGGTCTTCCTTCGGCAGCATCAGCGTATAGCCGCCGGCGCGGCCGCGCGGGATAATCGTGACCTTATGGACCGGATCGGCATGTTTGAGAAGCATACCCACAAGGGTATGGCCGCCCTCATGATAAGCCGTCAGACGTTTTTCCTCATCATTCATGATATGAGACTTACGCTCCGGGCCAGCCATGACACGCTCGATAGCTTCTTCGAGCTCGCCCATGAAAATCTTTGTTTTGTCGCGGCGTGCCGCCAAGAGTGCTGCTTCGTTGACAAGATTGCTGAGATCCGCACCCGTGAAGCCCGGCGTACGGCGTGCAAGGATATCCAGATCGACAGCATCATCAAGCGGCTTGCCCTTCGTATGTACCTTGAGGATAGCCAGGCGGCCACGGACATCCGGACGGTCAACGACGACCTGACGGTCGAAGCGGCCCGGACGCTGCAAAGCGGGGTCAAGAATATCCGGACGGTTGGTCGCAGCAATGATGATGATGCCTTCATTAGCAGCAAAACCATCCATCTCGACCAGCAACTGATTGAGCGTCTGTTCACGTTCGTCATGTCCACCGCCAACACCAGCACCACGCTGGCGGCCTACTGCATCGATCTCATCGATGAATACGATGCAGGGCGCATTTTTCTTGGCCTGATCGAACAGGTCACGGACACGCGAAGCACCGACACCGACAAACATCTCCACGAAATCCGAACCGGAAATCGAGAAGAACGGCACACCAGCTTCGCCAGCTACCGCGCGGGCCAGCAAAGTCTTACCAGTTCCCGGAGGGCCTGAAAGCAACACACCTTTTGGGATGCGGGCACCAAGATCGTTGTATTTCTTCGGATGCTTGAGGAACTCGACAACTTCCTCAAGCTCCTGCTTGGCTTCATCAGCACCAGCTACATCCTTGAAATTGACCTTGATTTTATCCGCACCGCTCATGCGCGCACGGCTCTTGCCGAACGACATGACACGGCCACCGCCGCCCTGCGTCTGCTGCATGATAAAGAACCATACACCGACGAGCAGCAGGATTGGCAGTACCGACGAGAACATCGTCGACCACCAGGGGGGCTCGGGCGGATTTTCCGCCGCGATATCCACATTCTTGCTGCTCAGTTTCTGGTAGAGCTGCGGGTCATTATTTGGAGCATCCGGTGTAATGGTCGTGAACTCGGTACCATCAGTCAGCTTACCGCGAATCGTATTCTGAATGATTACGACTCTGGCCACTTCACCTTTGTCCACCTGCTGCAGGAACTTGGTGTATTCCACCTCCTGCTTTGTCGTGTTCTTTGTTGAAAAATAATCGATGATCGATATAGCGACCAGGATAATCAACAGGTAGAACCCTACATTGCGTAGAAACTTATTCAATCCATTGCCCTCCCTTTCGGGGGCCCTTCAAAGGCTCCTCCGGTCTTTTTCTTTTATTGGCTCAGGCGTAAATCTCCGGCTTCAATACACCGATATACGGCAGGTTACGATATACCTCGGCATAATCGAGGCCATAGCCGACCAGGAACTCATCCGGTACTATAAAGCCGCAGTAGTCAATATTGACATCCACCGTGCGGCGGGACGGCTTGGAGAGCAGCGAGCAAAGCTTGACACTTTTAGGCTTGCGCTCACGGAAGTACTTCATGAGATAGTTCATAGTCGTACCCGAGTCTATTATATCTTCAATAACGATGAGGTGTTTTCCTTCAATATCGTAATCAAGATCCTTCAAAATTTTTACCGATCCCGTCGTTGACGTGCCATTGCCATAGCTCGAAGCAATCATGAAATCGAAATGAACCGGCAGATTGATCTGGCGGACCAAATCCGTATAGAACGTCACTGCACCTTTCAAAATACCGACACAGTAAATTTCTTCTTTGACATCCTTATAATCTTCCGTAATCTGGCGGCCCAGCTCAGCCACTTTTGCCTGAAGCTGTTCCTCCGAATATACTACCTTCTCGATATCATCGTTCATCATGATAAATTTCCTCTCTTCTTTCCAGTTTGAGATGTAAAACTCTTCTCTTCAATGGTCTATCAAAAGCCACCGCACAGCACGTGCTGCGCCGGTGACCTGCCACCCATAATACTTCATGGCCAGCTGCCAGGATAGGCAGCTGGTCGCGTTCCTGCTGGGGAATCTTGTCATCAATCAGCAGTTTTTTTAGCTTTTTGCGGCCACCAGGCAACTGTATCCTATCCCCCGTCTCACGCTGACGGATGACCAGCGGTTCCGCAAAATCTTCGGGATAAAGATACAGCTCCCACGGTGTAACCACTGGCGCAAATTCATCACGCCACGCAGCCGTGCACAAGTATCTGCCCCACTGCGTACGCCCCGGTATCTGCAAGACTGCCGGTACAGGCGCCGCTACGCTTTGAGCCCGCAAAGCACAAGTCAGCCAGCCATACGCCAGCTGAGCTACAAATCCATGCGGCAGCTCCAGCTGGCTGCTCGTCTTTCCTGTCTGCAACAGCAGACGAAGTTTCTCCGACTGTCCAAATCCCAAGTCCTGCCGGCTGCCAGTCGCAGCTTGCCAAAAACGACGCACCAACCCGCGCTGCAACGCCAGCGGAAGCTGGCTGAATCCCTGCTGGCTCAAAGCCAGTGGCTGCTTGCGTACACGCTTTGCATCCTGCCATAACATTTCAACCTGAGACACAATATATTGAGTCTCAGCAGCAGCTACCTCCGCCAGTTGGCATAGCGCCCGCGTCAGCTCAGGATTATAAGCCTGCTTGAGTGCAGGCAGCGTCATCAGCCGCAGACGGTTGCGCGTGCATTCTGCCTGCTCATTGGTAGCATCCTCGCATGGCTGCAAGCCCTGCGCTGTACAAAACGCGCGTATCGCGGCCTTGGTTACCCCCAGCAGCGGACGAATAATTGTGCCGCCCTTGCCGCTGCGCGGCCGCATCGCCGCTAAGCCCTGTGTTCCTGTGCCGCGCAGGATACGCATAAGCACTGTCTCCGCCTGATCATCCGCATGGTGCGCCACCGCAATGGCATCAAATCCTGCACTCTGCCGCACCCGTTCCAAAAACCGGTAACGGAGCTCTCGAGCCGCTGTCTCCAGCGAAAGGCCCTGTGCCGCAGCAGCCTTTGGGACATCAGCGGTCGCCAGCTGTAAGGGTATCCCCTGCTGCTGGCAAAAATCCTGAACGAAATCAGCATCGGCCTTTGATTCTGCCCCACGGATGCCATGCTCAAAATGCGCCGCCAGGATATGCAGGTCATATTTGCGGCGCAGACGCCACAAGATTACCAGCAAAGCCAGCGAATCAGAGCCACCTGAACACGCTACGACAATACGGTCACCACGACGCAGCAGCTGATGTTCCGCACAGAACTGCTCAACCTGTTCCAGCACAACCGTCACCTGACTTTCCTCGAATCTGTGGGCAAACGAACAAAAGCACCCTTATGCAGAGTGCTTTGAAACTACGAACTACGATCGTCCCATCAGTCCGAACGGCGGGAACCACGGCCTCCGCGTTTCGAGTCCGTCTTGCGGCGCAAGTCCGTCAGACGCTCATCGCTATCCTTGAGGAAGCGCGACAGCTTATCCTCAAACGAAGCCGAAGTATTGTTGAAACGATTATTCGGTTTCCGGAAATCGCGCGGCCCACGTGCAGGACGCGGCGTCCGGAAGGAAGAATTATTCGTGGCGGCATGCTGCTGGGTAGTGGCATGTTCCTCTGGTTTCTTCTCCTGAGTTTGCTTGATAGAAAGACCGATCTTGCCCTTCTCATCAATTGTCAGGACCTTGACTTTTACCTTATCTTTTTCTGTGAGGAAGTCATGAACATCTTTTACATAAACATCTGCGACTTCCGAAATGTGGACGAGACCAGTTTTACCCTCTGGCAATTCGATGAATGCACCAAAGTTCGTGATGCCGCTTACGACACCCTCAACCACACTGCCAACTTCAATGGACAAATTAATTCTTCCCCCTTAAGTATTAAAGAATACACGCTTTATTATACCCTTGCACGCTAAACAGTGTCAAGGAACATAATCATTTGCTGCACCCTGTCGTATAGGGCAGTTCTCCTGCCCGGGTCATCCCGAGTTCTTCCCGGGCAATCTTCTCGATATACCCGAGTTCATTGAGTTTTTCTTTCTCCTGCCGCAGAGCTTCATTCTCTTTCTGGGCGGCAGCCAGCCGGGCCTCTGCTGCGGCCTGATCCTGGCCAACCTGGCGCAGATAAAGCTGCTGCGAGATGAGAATCGAGGAAAAATAGACTACACTGCCAACCATCAGGATAAAAAACCAGCTGAACCGGCGTTTTTTCTGTTGTCTTTGGCGCTGCATCACTATCCCCCCTTCAAAAACATCAATCTCCTTAATGATACCGATATTTGTGGGCGGATGCAAGTAAAACTGCAATTATTTTTCCGACCACTGGAAATAATCGGTTGATGCTATCCGGCGAAACTTTGACAAACAATGCGGACAATCAAAATGGTCCTTGACATTTTCCATATCAGCACGGCCATCCACGATGCGGACAGCCTGTCCCTCAATGAAATTCATCTTCTGTCCGCAACGCGGACAGATACATTGATTATTGACATCTTTCTTGAGAATCATCGGCTCAAGGTCGCCCGTACGTCGGACATTTACTGCCTTGTGCATAGCCTTTTGGGGCAGGTCATGCTCATCAAAAAAGCCAGACCCCAATAGTTCCTGAAAATAAATACCGCAGTGATGACACTCATATTTTGGCAATATAGCAGACATATCGGCCCGTCCATCGACAATCTGTACGGCCGTGCCATCAACAAACCGAAGATTCCCTTGGCATTTGGGACAAAGATATTGCCCCTTATCATTTTTTGCTAACTGGTAAACGGCCATTTCCATCACCATATCTTTCCCAACCGGTATTTCCGGATACTCAGCAGATTATCTATATATATTCCCCATATCGCAGAAAAAAACCTGCCTGATGATGAATTATTTTTGCTGATAACCTTTCTTCTTGATGAACGTCACAATCGCGCGCACAATCTCCTGCGCGGCTTCTGGCCGCGCACAGGAAAGCGCTCGCGCAGCCATCGCTTCGAGACAGCCCTCAGCAAACAGCTCCTGTACCGCCGGCGCCAGCTTCTCCCCCGGATGAAGCCAGACTGCTGCACCATGACGCGTCGCATAAACGGCGTTTTCAGTCTCGGGCCCTGGGATAGGGTCATGCAATAGCATCGGTAATCCTAGCACAAAGGCTTCACTGATGGTCAGTGCCCCCGGCTTGGTTATAAGCAGATCGGCCGCCCGCATGAGCTCATGTGCCTTGTCGGTATACCCCCAAAGCTTTACCAGATGACGCGAAGTACGGGCAAACACCCGCACTTCATTGAGCAACCGTGCATTGCGGCCGGCAATTACCAGAAGCGTCAATCGCTGCGGCATCTTCTCCAAGGCCTGCAAGGTAGCTTTGATACCCCCAAGTCCCAGACCGCCGCCCATCAGCAATACGGTTGGCTGCCCGCTCGGCAGGGAAAATTGCTGGCGGATATCCTTCTTTTGCGGCAGGCTGCGCAGATTACCATCCACAGGAATCCCTGTTGCCTGCAGCGTGTCCGCGTCAAATCCGCAGGCAGCCATTTCAGCCTGCATCGCCGTCGTTGCCATGAAATACTGATTGACCTGCGGGTATAGCCAAATCTGATGCAGCGAGTAATCCGTCATGACAACAGCCAGCGGCAGCTGGCTATGCTGGCGTCGTTTCCATAACGATACCGCCCCTTCAGGAAATGGATGCGTACAGATAATGGCCGTCGGTTCATATTTGCGGATAAGCCGCTTCACCACCGGCTGCATGACGATAGCAAAGGCGCTTTGCACCAGTGAACCGCTCGCTGCCCCGCCAGACACCTTATAAAAGACATCATACAGATTCGGGACAAAAGCCAGCATGACAAGATAAATTTTCTTCATCAGCCAATGCAGCCAGGACGTCTTCCGCGCCATGAAATCCACCGTGATCAGCGTGGCCTCCGGCAGCTGCCGCTGCATTTCCTTGGTCACAGCCTCGGCCGCCTTGATATGACCTGAGCCAATCGACGCCGTCAGTACGAGTATCCTGTCTGCCTTCATCGTGTTCCTTCTCTCCGTTAAAATCATACCCGCCTATTGTACCATATTTCAGGCAGTCAAGCCACCATCAACCCCCCAGATTGCACCAGTCACGAATGCCGCAGCCGGCGAAGCCAGAAAAGCGATGAGCGCAGCCGCCTCTTCCGGTGTACCGATGCGTCCCAGCGGATAAACCGACGCCATCTCACGCAGTGCCTGCTCCCGATCTGGCGTTGCTGCCAGCTGCTTTTCCGTCAATGGTGTCAGGATATCGCCTGGGGCAATCGCATTGACGCGTACACCAAAACCAGCCAGCTCCAGGGCCAGTGCCCGCGTAAGCATGACGACTGCTCCTTTGCTGGCGCAATAGGCCGTACAGTAATAATTGCCATGCACACCAGCATCCGAAGCCACGTTGACGATATTGCCATGCACCTTTTTCAGCGCCGGCACTGCCAGCTGGCATAGATAATACGTCCCCTTGACGTTGATATCCAGTACCTCATCAAGCTGTTCTTCCCGTACTTCCTCAATGGCGCCTTCACAGTAGACCCCCGCTGAATTGACGAGCACATCGAGCTGCCCCCAGCGCTTCAGCACCGCCTCCACTGCCAGCTGGCAATCCTCACGCCGGCTTACATCGCAGGGCTGAAAGGACGACCTCTCCCCTGCAGCCAGCAAATCCAATGCCTCCTGCCCACGCTTCACGGACCGCCCGAGCAGCATCACCTTGGCACCGGCCTGCAGGAAGTCGCGCGCAGCAGCGAGCCCGATACCGGAAGTACCGCCAGATATCATGATCACTTTATCCGTCATCCGCATATCCATTTCCATCCATCTCCCTTTTGAAAAAGGCCGGGCTCCCGAAGGAACCCGGCCCTGTTTTATGCTTTTGCTATCCTCAGCCATTTACGGAATCTTTGAGTGCCTTGCCGGCCTTGAATACTGGATTCTTCGATGCCGGAATCTCGATATCCTGCCCCGTACGCGGATTGCGGCCTTTGCGGGCAGCGCGCTCTTTTACCTCAAACGTGCCAAAGCCGATCATCTGGACTTTATCCCCAGCCGTCAGCGCTTCCTGAACACTGTCAAACAGAGCATTTACAGCTTTTTCTGCATCTTTCTTCGTCAGACCGGTCTTCTCAGCGACACTAGCTACCAATTCAGTTTTGTTCACAACCGTAGCCTCCTTAAAGATAAATGATTTGTCTACGGCAGTAGAATTCGCGCTCCTCCGCGTAATTCCTGCCACTATAAGAGAATGTAACAGAAATGCATGGAAAAAGCAAGGGTTTTCACGAAAAAACACGAAACAGTCCGCCAGTTTTGACAATTATTATCTACTACTCGCTTTGAGCACGGATAAACAAGCTCGTGAGATGATCGACATCCTTCTGCCGGTCAAGCTCATAGAGCGGGATCTGCCGGATGGATTCATCGGGCAATGCCAGATTGTGGATATAGGTCACTTCGTATTCATCGGGAAAGAGTTCCATCAGCATGAGCTTCGTATCCGAAGCGATTGGCTGGCTGTATACCTGCGTGATGACCAGCGACTGGGCGGGACGCTCTTTGAGCGTCGCCACATCTTCGGCATCAAGGATTGTCAAGCCATCGATAGGATCGATACCGAGCCGCGTATACATGACTTCCACAAAGCTCATGCCTGGCAGGATATTGACCGTCACATCCGTTGCGCGTGCAAATTCGCGCAGCAGCACGACCGTGCGCTCGGCCACCAGCGGGCTGCCTGGCACAGCGTAAACAATATCCCCCTCTGCCGCCGCCCGCTGCAAAAGGTCGCGGGCAATCGCGGCATAAAGTGACTCGAAATCTGCTGCCTGTTCGTAAAATCCATCATAAGTCGAAAACGTCATACCAGCCGCCTCGATAGCCGCGACAGTTGGATGGATGCGCGTGCGCAGCACAAGGTGCTCGGCCTTTGCCATGAGCTCCCAACTCTCACGCGTGATAAGGCCGGCCCGTCCCGGACCAAGGCCTGTAACTGTAATGGTTGCCATATTCTTTCTCCTATTCCTCATCTTTATTGCCCGCCGGGACGCTTAACGTTCATCGCCGTCTCATCGCCAGCCGCTGCCAACAGCAGCCGGGTAGCAAAATTGGTGATATCCTGCTTATGTTTGTCCGCAAGTGCAAAGCGGTAGCCATGCTTGCCCGGCAGCGCCTTCATCGTACGGCCGAATATCTTGTCCAGCACCAGCAATCCCTTGACTGGCAATTTGCAGTCCGGCAGCAGGTAAATATCCAGCGCCTTGGGAAGCTCCGTAAGCGAACGGATGCCCAGCTCGCGTGCGTAATTCTTAATGCGCGCCACGGCCAGCAAATTCATGACCGGCTTGGTCGGCTCACCAAAGCGGTCAATCAGCTCATCGAGCAGATTGCGCAGCTCCTCATTGGTACGGATAGCCGCAATACGCTGGTAAAGCTCAATCTTATGCATAGCATCATCAATATATCCGCCATCGATATAAGCCTCAACCTGCAAATCAATGGTCGGGTCCGGCCTTGGCGCCGCAATCTCTTTCTTGCCCTGCCGCAGCTTATCGACAGCTTCTTCAAGCAGCTTGCAGTACATTTCAAAACCAACGCTGGCAATGTGACCATGCTGCTGTGCGCCCAGCAGGTTGCCAGCGCCTCGTATCTCTAGGTCACGCATGGCAATCTTGAAGCCCGCCCCAAGCTCAGCAAACTCCTTCATAGCCTGCAAACGCTTCTCGGCCGTCTCTGTAAGGATCTTGTCGGCCTGATAGACAAAGTAAGCAAAGGCCATATGGTGCGACCGGCCGACACGGCCGCGCATCTGATAAAGCTGTGACAGCCCGAAGTGGTCAGCATTGTAAACGATAATCGTATTGGCGTTGGCGACATCGAGGCCATTTTCAACGATACTCGTCGCCAGCAGGATGTCATAATCACCCTCATAGAAATCCATCATGACACGCTCGAGCATCTCCTCGGGCATCTGGCCATGCGCAGTCTGGATGCGGGCATCTGGCACAAGCTGCTGGATATGGTCGCGCATGCGGTCAATCGTATCGACGCGGTTGTAGACGAAGTAAACCTGGCCACCACGCTTCAGCTCACGCTTGATGGCATTGGCGATTATTGCGTCGTTATTCTCCACGACATACGTCTGCACGGGGAACCGCTCAGCCGGCGGTGTCTCGATGATGCTCATGTCCCGCGCACCGACCAGTGACATATGCAGCGTGCGCGGAATTGGCGTCGCCGACAAAGTCAGTACATCTATGCCTGCCGACAGGCTGCGGATCTTATCTTTCTGCTTGACACCGAAGCGCTGTTCCTCATCGACAATGAGCAGTCCCAGATTCTTGAACTGCACTTTTTTCTGATTCAGGATAGCATGTGTGCCAATGAGGATATCTACCTTGCCTTCTTTTACCCGCTCCAGTGTTGCTTTCTGTTCTTTCGCCGTGCGGAAACGGCAAATGACATCAACATTCGGCGCAAAATCCATAAAACGCGAACTGAACGTCTGAAAATGCTGCTGAGCAAGCACTGTCGTCGGTACGAGCACGGCTACCTGCTTGCCATCCATCGCCGCCTTGTAGGCTGCCCGGATAGCGACCTCGGTCTTGCCGAAACCGACATCGCCACAAAGAAGACGCTCCATCGGCTTCTCCTTTTCCATATCCGCCTTGATTTCCGCAATGGCCTTGAGCTGGTCGTCTGTTTCCTGATAAGGAAACGCATCCTCAAAATCACGCTGCGTGGCATCATCAGGCGAAAAAGCAAAACCTGTGGCCTGCCGCCGCTTGGCATAAATCTCGATGAGCTTCTTGGCGATGTCCTCCACGGATTTCTTCGCACGTGCCTTAGCCTTGACCCATTCCGTACCGCCCATACGGTGCAAACGCGGTACATCACCTTCTGAGCCAATATACTTCTGCAGCAGCCCGACCTGATCGGTCGGCACGAACAACTTGTCATCGCCACCGTATTTGATGTGCAGATAGTCTTTATGGATACCGCCGACCTCCAGCGTTTCAACGCCAAGGTATTTACCAATGCCATGATTCACATGGACGACATAATCCCCTGGACGGATTTCCCGGAAATGTGAGATTTTCTCACCCGGATTGGCACTGCGTACGGCACGGCGTTTCTGCCGGCCAAAGATATCTTTTTCAGCCACGACAACCAGCCGGGCCGCAGCCATCTCAAAACCAGCCCGGATTGTCCCCTGCTGGATATTTACCAAATCGGTACGCAAAGCCTCCCCTGCTGGCACAACGACAGAGGGCACACGATGACGCGCGAGAAGTTCGCGCATCGAATCCGCTTTAGCGCGGTCTCCAAGCAGGATGAGCACCCGCTGTTTCTGCCCGAGCCAGCGCCCTATCTCATTTTCCAGCAGATCCATTTGCCGCTGGAACGGCGTCATGTTCGTCGCCGTAAAGCTGATTGTGGCATCAGGCTCCGCCCCATGAACCTGCTGAAGCATCAACGCAGAGTAAAATACATGATTGCCCTGCGCAGCCGCAAGCATATCTTCCCAGCTGAATACCTTGCTCTTGATGTCAGGATTCTCCTTGACCATCGTCTTGATCTGCTCACGGATACGGATGGGTTCATCGAACAGCACAGCGCCTTTCTTCTCCAGATACGTCAAGAAAAGCTCGGGCCGTCCCGCCTCATCGGTCTGCGCCAGCGGCAGGATAGCGGTGCTGCTGATATTGCGGATGGAGCGCTTTGTCACTAAATCAAACTCGCGCAGCGAATCAATCTCATCATCAAAGAATTCCATGCGCACCGGTGCGGGGCTGTTAATGGCATAGACATCTATGATACCACCACGCGAGCTGAACTGACCGACGCGCTCCACCTCTTCCGCATGCTCATAGCCCAACTGGACAAGATGAGCTATGAGTTCCTCGCGTGGCAGCTGCTGCCCAATCCGGACACCAAGACTCAGCCGCTCAAACTCATTACGGCTCATGCCCTTTTGGACTGCCGCCGCTGAGGTTGCCAGCACGATGACAGGCTCCTGCCGCATCAGCCGGCCAAGCACATCCATGCGGCGAGCCGAGCGCTCGATGCTCTTGGCCGCAGCCTGCACATTGACGATATCCAGTTCTGGCAGCTCCACAACCGTCGTCTCCGGCAAAAGCGCAGCCAAATCTTCACGCCAGGCACTGACCATTTCGCTATTATGCACCAGCACCACCCATGGCTGCGGGCTCTTGCTGTAACAAGCCGCAAAGACCACATGCTTCTGGGAGCCAGAAAGACCATAGGCCAGCGTTTCTCCCGTCTTGCCTGCAAACCGCTGCTGCAGCTTCTGTACGGCGGCATCCTGTCCTATAGCCGCCAATAATGAATCCATCTTCACACCTCTGTCTAGCTATCAATTACGCCAAAATGGGACTGCCGGCCGCACAAGACAGCCGATAGTCCCTTCTAAAGCCTTCATTTCAATGTATTTTATGATAATCCTATTTCTAGCGCACGTCAAGGAACGAACGCTGTTTCCAAACAAATTCCATAGCCATCCCAGGCCGCAGCCCCTGCAAGTCCTTGGCCGTGCGCGCTGGCAGGACGCAATAACTGCCACAGGACTCACACTCGAGCACGATTTCCTCGCCGCGTATCCCTGCTCCGATGTCCTTGCTACCGCAGGGACAGACGAGTTCGCCGTTATCTGCCAGGTCATGCACGCGATTCAATGCCTCCAAAAGCGTCTGCTGACGCTCCAGGTATTCATCGCCATCATTCGGATGCAGCGAATCGTATTCGGCAGCATTGAAATCCAAAAATTCTGCGATGTCCTGCCACTGGCCGATGTATCCCAATTCAAAATGATCGTGGTTACAATACAGTTTTTCAAAACGCAGATGGCGCAGCTGTCGCCAGGAGAACTGCTGCTGATTCTTTCCCCCGCAAACACCGCAGGTAGTCGTAAGTATCAGTCCCTGACGTGGTTTCAGCGAGATTTCTCCCATAGTATGCCCGCAGCTGCCACATTCCAGCCTGAAATGCTTCTGCCCACTGAAAAGCGGCACATCATGGAGCTCAATCCGGCCGCAGCGTTGGCAGTAAAACGCCAAAGAACAGGCCGTATCGATAAGCATCGTTTTTCCTCCTCTCTTTTGTCTTCTATCCATTTCCCATTCGCCAACCTTTGTTTCCTAAGTCAATAGTTCGCCAATCAGCCAGTAAAATCCTCCCGCCTGAAAATTTTTCTTGACAAAAAAATCCCGCCATCTTTAGTAGATGACGGGACCTCTATATCCTTATTTGCCCTGTGCGTTAGCCAGTGCTGCTTTGACAAAGTCACGGAACAGCGGATGCGGATTGTTCGGACGGGACTTGAGCTCCGGATGAGCCTGGGTAGCCACGAACCATGGATGATCTTTGACCTCAATCATCTCGACCAGGCTGTCATCCGGCAGCGTGCCAGCGATGACCAGACCCTTTTCCGTGAGTTCCTGACGATATTTATTGTTGAACTCATAGCGATGACGATGACGTTCTTCAACATCAGCCTTACCATAAGCGGCCAGCGAATGCGTCCCCTCACGCAGCTTGCATGGATACGAACCAAGGCGCATCGTACCGCCCTTGTTCTCGACTCCCTGCTGGGACTCCATGAGATCGATGACCGGATGCTTCGTCTCTTCATCAAACTCAGAGCTATGCGCATCCGTCATGCCACAGACGTGACGGGCAAACTCGATGACCGCACACTGCATGCCCAGGCAGAGGCCCAGGAATGGCAGCTTATGCTCACGCGCATACTGGATGGCCTTGATCTTGCCCTCAACACCGCGATCGCCGAAACCGCCCGGCACGAGAATGCCCTTGCAGCCAACAAACACCTCATCGAGATCCGTGTCCGGATTCTCGATTTCCTCGGCATTGACCCAATGGATCTTAACGGCAGCATCGTTGTCGATACCACCATGATGCAAGGCCTCCGTAACAGAGATATAGGCATCCGGCAGCTCAACATACTTGCCGACAACAGCGACTTTTACTTTCTTGGACGGATGATTGATCTTGTAGACCATCTTCTCCCAGTCCGACATATCCGCCGGGAAATAATCCATGTTGAGTTTCTGCAGAGCAATCTTGTCAAGACCTTCGCGCTGCATCATCAGCGGGACCTCATAGATGGTCGAAGCCGTGCGGTTCTCGATGACAGCCTCCGGCTGCACGTCACAGAACATCGCAATCTTCTCTTTCATCTCCTTGGAGATGGTCTTTTCCGTACGGCAGACGAGAATATCCGGCTGGATACCAATTGCACGCAGTTCCTTGACGCTATGCTGCGTCGGTTTTGTCTTGAGCTCGCCAGCAGCCGAGATATACGGCAGCAGCGTTACGTGAATATAGAGCGTATCGTTCTTGCCGACTTCTTTCTTGACCTGACGGATGGCCTCGAGGAATGGCTGGCTCTCGATATCACCGACCGTGCCGCCGATTTCCGTGATGACGACATCGGCGCCATCAGCCTTGGCTACATCGTAAACCTTCTGCTTGATCTCATTCGTGATATGCGGGATGACCTGAACCGTCGACCCCAGATATTCCCCGCGGCGCTCTTTATTCAAGACAGACCAGTATACCTTACCCGTGGTAATATTCGAGTTCTTCGACAGGTTGATGTCGATGAACCGCTCATAATGACCAAGGTCAAGATCCGTCTCAGCACCATCGTCCGTGACGAAAACCTCACCATGCTGATACGGGCTCATCGTGCCCGGGTCGATGTTGATATACGGGTCAAACTTCTGGATCGTGACCTTGAGCCCCCGGCTTTTGAGCAGACGGCCGAGCGATGCAGCCGTGATGCCCTTGCCCAGGGAAGATACAACACCACCGGTAACGAAAATATACTTTGCCATGGAACTGCCTCCTGTTGCTTTTCAAAAATCACATGTTGACTATTCTAGCCTTTTTACCAAGTACTGTCAATACACTGCCAGGAAATTATTCCTGGATGCTCTCAAGCTTCTTCTGGCGGTTGTTGATTGCCTTGTTAGCAGCTTTGGATTTGCCAGCCCCCGTGCGGCTGTTATGGCGCTTCACCTCAGGCGGGTTCCACTCCGTAAGTCCCCACTGGCCGTCGCCCTCATAGTGGAAACGGCTGTCCATATTGATAAGCGTATAGACTTCCGAGATAGCTGCCGACAGGGACTGCACTGGCTTGTGTTTCTTTTCGATGACCTCAAGGACCAGATCCTTATAATAAATCGTCTGGCCTTTCTGAGTCAGGATATAATAGGCAATGTCTACTTCCGAGCTGTTGACGAAATCCATAGATAGTGGTCTCCTTCCAAATTTTTGCTTGCAGATATTTCTTACATATGGTCCGGGGCTGAAACGCCGAGGATACCCAGCGAATGACGGATGACATGAGCCGTCACCGTCACGAGTGCCAGACGGGCTTCCGCGAGCTGCGGGTCTACGCCCATGATACGGCACTTATTGTAGAAGCTGTGGAACAGGGATGCCAGATCGTAGCTATAGCGGGCAATGCGCTGCGGCGCATAATCGGCAGCTGCCTTCTCCACTTCTTCAGGATACTCTTCGATTTTCTTGATGAGATCGATTTCTGACGGATCGGTCAAAAGCGAAAGCTGCGGTTTATCGGAAAGCGTCAGCTTCGTCTCCTCCGCCTGGCGGAAGATGCTGCAGATACGCGCATGCGCATACTGGATATAATAAACCGGATTGTCATTCGACTTCTTCTTCGCCAGATTGAGATCGAAATCCAGCTGGCTGTCAAGTGAGCGCATCAAGAAGAAATAGCGGGCAGCATCCGTGCCGACTTCCTCCATGAGCTCGTTAAGCGTGACGCTCTGCCCCGTGCGCTTGCTCATCTTGACAAGCTCACCGCCGCGGAACAAGGCCACCATCTGCAGCAGCAGTACCGTGAGCTTTGCCGGATCATGCCCCAGCGCTGCCATCGCCGCCTTGACACGGCAGACATAGCCGTGATGATCAGCCCCCCAGATATTGATGAGACGGTCAAAGCCGCGTTCGTACTTGTTGTGATGATAGGCAATATCGGCAGCCAGATATGTCGGCACACCATTGTCGCGGATAACCACACGGTCCTTGTCATCACCATAAGCTGTGGACTTGAGCCAAAGGGCCCCATCCTGCTCATAGATATTGCCATTATCCTGCAAAATCTTGACCGCCGCTTTTACGGCCTCCGGATGCAGCGTACGTTCACTGAACCACTTGTCAAACGTGACATGGAATGCTGCGAGATCTTCCTTGAGCGCCGCGAGTTTTTCCAGATAAGCCAAATCCTGAAAGATTGCCAGGCGCTCTTCTTCTTCCATATGAAGATATTTGTCGCCCTCTTTATCGATGATGCGCTGCGCCGTATCAATGATATCCTGGCCATGATAGCCGTCCTCAGGAAAATCGACAGACTGGCCTAAAAGCTCCAGATAACGTGCATTGACCGAGCGGGCCAGATTGTTCATCTGATTGCCAGCATCGTTGATGTAATACTCACTCTCCACAGGATAGCCCGCCGCACGCAGCAGATTGACCAGTGCTGAGCCTGCCGCCGCGCCACGGCCATGACCGACATGCAGCGGTCCCGTCGGGTTGGCGCTGACATACTCCACCTGGATTTTCGGTGCATCCTTAGCTGGCAGCTGGCCAAACGATTCCCCTGCCGCAAAAATCTTCTGGAACGAATCATAAAGCACATTGCCCTTGAGGTAAAAATTCAGGAATCCCGGTCCGGCAATCTGCGTATGATCCAGCCAATCGCCCTCGATGCGCTTGGCCAGCTCCTCAGCGATCTGACGTGGATTCTTATGAAAAACGCGCGCCGACTGCATGGCAAAATTCGTGGCAAAATCGCCGAACTCCTTCTGCGGCGGCACCTCCAGAACGATTTTCGGCAGTTCCCCTGCAGGGAACACACCCGCTGCAATAGCGTCCTTTGCGGCCTGCTCAATGGCAGCCGAAAGCGTATCTTTGATATCCATGTTATCCCTCTTTTTTCTTCTTGTCATTGGCAATTTCAATCCGCAGCGTATTCGTGCTCTGATGCTGGTCATTGATAGCGATATCGTATTCCGCCTCAATGACCCCATCCTGCAAACCATAGCTGACATCCAGACGATGCGTGCGTATTGTCATCGCCAGGTCACCATACGGTGTCCGATAGCAGCTAGCGGTCTCAGCCCCTGGCCGGAAACGCATCTCCTGCTTCATCGCGCCTTTGCGCAACAAAGTCATTTCTTCCCCGCTGAATTTGAGCACCGTGGAAACCCGCTGCTGTTCGTGCAGCATGGCATCCTCATAAAGCACGTAATGCTTGCCGTTTTTCACCGAGTGACGGCCCAGGGCCATGGACTCGATGGTATTGGTCTCTCCTGCCTCATCCCGCTGGGTTCCACGTATCCGGATAATTACCGGATGCATCCCGTTCATGACGTCACCTCTTCAAAAAACATACTGTACACTATTATAAACCAATGCACAGACCTTGCCAACTCCCTTTTTATAAAAAAACAGGCAGCACATCTAACGATGTGCTGCCTGCCAGGCCTCAATATCTTCATCCGTCAGATACGGAACTTAGCTACCTCACCAGCCAGTTTCTCCGCCTGCTCAGCCAGACTGCGGGTTGCTGCTGCAATCTCTTGTGCCGAAGCCGACTGCTCCTCTGTCGTTGCCGATACGGACTGTGCCCGCGAAGCATTCTGATTGCTAACCGTAGCAATATCCTGCACAGATTTCTGCATCGAAGTCGTCCCCTCGGCAATGCTGCGGAAATTCGTCGCAACCTCAGCAATGCCCATGGACAGCGAATCAATCGATATCTTGATGGATTCAAACACTTCATCAGCACTCTTGACAGAATCCATGCTGTTCATGACACTCTCCGAGCTGAGCTCGCTGGCCGCCACGGCTTCCTTCATATCGCTCTGGATTTTCGTCACGAGGTTGGCAATCTGCTGCGTCGACGATGCCGACTCCTCAGCCAGCTTGCGTACCTCATCGGCCACGACGGCAAAGCCGCGGCCAGCCTCGCCAGCACGAGCGGCCTCAATAGCAGCATTGAGTGCCAACAGATTCGTCTGCTCGGCAATCCCCGAGATCATCTCGACAATCTTACTGATTTCATCGGAACTCTTCGAAAGTTCCTGGATCGACGTCTTGACCGTCGTCGTGCTGTCGTTGATATGTTTCATTGCTCCGACAACGGAGTTGATAGCATCACGGCCAGAGTTTACGTTGTCGACGGTCATCTGCGTAACGGCTGCCAGCGCATCAGTATTCATCACAACACTGTCCGTACGCTCCGAGATATCCTTGGCCACATCATCCGCCGAATGCGCCGATTCCGACTGGCTGGCAATACCGCCAGCGATATCCGTGATCTGCATTGCAATCTGATTGGAGCCTTCAGCCGACTGATGCGAAGCCGCCGTAAGCTCCTCCGCTGAAGCCGATACTTTCTCGGCATTAGCCTGGATATGGCTGATGAGATCGCGCAGCGTCTGACGCATGGTCTGGAAACCGCGGGCCAGATCACCGAGTTCATCACTGCCATCATTCGACAGCGGACGCTGGCGCAAATCGCCATCATTCAAGATTTCACACTCGGTACGCAGGGCAATGACTGGTGCTACCATGCGGCCCGATACCCACCAGATCAGCAGTGCAATGCCAACAATCATCACAAAACCAACGATTCCCATAACTGTGACCAGACGATTCGCATCCGCACGAATCTCCGACAACGGAGCTACAGACACAGCCACCCAGCTGCGATTGCCCAGATGGATTGGCGTCATAACCGCCTGCGAATCTACACCAGCAGAAGTCCTGTATGAAGCCGGAATCTGCTTATCCTGGCTGACAGCATTCGTAAAGCCATCCACCAGTGCCTTGTCGATTGTCTTATTCGAAGTCTCTTTGGATAGATCCAGCTTGCCGACATCGTCAGGCTGCTGCGCATAGGCAATGACCAGGCCATCCTGATCGGCGATGAATACACGGCCCGTTTCCATATACTTGATACGGCCCGCGATTTCCGAAATCTCATCAAGCTCAATCGTGCCATAGACAATGCCCGTAAGCTCATTGCCATCGAGCACCGGATAGGCGATGATCGTTATCAGCTTGCCACTAGACCCCGAAACAGACGGCCCCGTCATGACCGGTTTTTTCGTCTCACGAACTTTTTTGATATAGTCACGCGACGAACGGTCCATGTCCTTGCCCGTTTCGCTATAAGCCTGACCATTCACATCAGAATAGGCCAGCATGGCAAACCCTTCGCTCCTTGCTTTGCTGTCTGCCAGGATTTTCATGCGCTGCGCACGATCTCCGTAGATGATTCCGTGATTATGCGCCAATTCGCTTACCAGCATTTCCTTCTTCTGAAACATCTTCTCAATTTCCAGCGCTGTACTCTTGCCGATTTCCTGTGAAATCGTATCGGCATTGCGAAACAATGCCTGGCTCGACATATAATAGCTGATTGCAAAGAATACAATAAAGCTACCTAGGAACAGCGGCAAAAAACATGCCAGAAATTTTGTCCTTAGACTGTTAAGCTTCATACTCAACCTCCTAAATACCCTCGCCAGATTTCCCTATCTGGCCATACCTACAACACCTGTCAATGTCAGAAAAAGCATTGCATGAAACACTTCATGCAATGCCCATTTCTAATCCATATCTAATATTACTGCTGCTCTACGGCAATGTCAAGTTCAACCATATGACCAGCCAATTCCATCTCGACAGTCAGATACTGTCCGTCACTGATTTTAACCTGGAAATCCTTACCGATCGAAAGCGACGGCGTAGAGATATCCACTTCAAAGCCCATTCCCGTCAGATTCGTAGCCGCGTTAGCTGTGAGCATATTGCTCATTTCCGAGATGGCACTCTGGGCCATCGCATCAAACTCTGCCACAGGCATGCCCATCATCATCGTGGACGCGATGAACTTTGCCGTATCTTCTGACATATTATAGACAACATTGCCGCGAATCTGCTTGGTAAAGCCAACAATGACCGACACCCCTAAGCCTACGGCATTCGTATTCTGCACGCCCATCTTGACGCGCTTCGGCTCAGGGAACCCCATTTGCGGCATGACTGTCGTGAATGCATCGACAAACGGATTAACTAACTTTGCATCCATCTCATCAATCTCCTTCCGCAAATCCTACATTCATGCTGATATCACCGATCCTTGTCTTGGCAACGATGCAGAACGTCGTTAATTTCGGACTGGCAATGCGGATATTGCTGCCACAGATCGTTCCCGGCGGCGTGATGCGCATTTCCTTATCCTTGAACACATCATTGATATTCGATACGCCACGGCCTACTATGATGTTGGCCGACTCCTCCACCGACTCGCTGGCCTCTTCTTCGGTCACATCCTCGATATTCTCTTTGTCCATCATGATCATGGAAAATTTTCGCATCGTTTCCGCTTCCATCGATACAATGGCACGCCCCACCGGATACCCCGTCAGGCCAATGATGACAGCAATGCCGCTGACATCGAGGAAATGACGCTCGTCGAGCTCGACCTCGACCTCGCTATGCACACCGATCAAGCTGAACAAGCCCTGCTGCAGAGCCCGCGCAAACGGCTTGGCATACGATTCACGCAGCACAGCCACCTTGCCGACCTTGCTCTGGCAAAGGATCATCAGCGTATCGATGAGGTCATTGGTATTGATTGGCTTCTGCAAAAAGGCACTGATACCGGCTTCGCGCCCCTTGGCCACAAGGCTGGCGTCCTTCATCGCACTGATCATGACAATCTTAGCATCAGGATCGATTGCCCGAATCCGACGGCTGCACTCAATACCATCTGCATCCGGAAGATTCATATCCATGGTCACTACAGCCGGCTTGCGTTCAGCATAGAACTGAACCGCTTCGGCAGCGTTTTTAGCCGTCGCACATACCTCAAAGTTCGTCTTCTTGAGGCTTCCCGCCAGCATTGCGCAGCTGATCTTAGAATCATCGACGATCATTACTTTGTCTTTCTCCACAAATGCTCACCTGCTTCTCTTTATTCTTGATAGTACCCTTTTCCTAATCATATAGTTCTCAATACCTAAATTTTCGCTACACCACATTAAAATCCCTGCTATCTGTTTGAAAAATAATAAAAAAATGACATCGATGCATTCCACCGATGCCATTTGCCCGGCATGGCCTTATTTTTCGGGCAGGATCTCAATCCAGTAGCCATCGGGATCGCTGATGAAATAGATGCCCATAGCAGTATTCTCATAGCAAATGCAGCCCATTTCCTTATGGCGAGCATGCGCCGCCGCAAAATCATCCACCGTCAATGCCAGATGGAATTCATTTTCGCCGAGATTATATGGCTCCTTGCGGCCCTTGAGCCAGGTCAGCTCAAGCTCGTGCGGCGTACGGCCGCCATCAGACAGATACACGAGCGTAAAATCCGGCGTCTCCAGACGATGTGCCTCAGTAAAATCGAGCGCCTCATGATAGAACTTCAAGCTCTTCTCCAAATCGAGAACATTGAAATTGTTATGTGCAAATTTAAAATTCATGACTGCACCTCCCTATAGCCTTATTATATCTCACTTCGGCCTACAGAATCAAAGGTTGCCGTAATACTTTCTGCCGGCTTGTCATCCAGCCTGCTGACAATATAAATCGCAGAAAGCGCCAGCAAAAAACCAGGAACGATCTCATAGAGCCCCCAGAAGGCAAACTGCTTCCAGACCAGCACAGTCACACCACCAGTGATGATGCCTGCCAGCACGCCATTGCGCGTCGTCCGGCGCCAGAACAGGCTCATGAGCAATGCCGGCCCAAAAGCCGCACCAAAACCGGCCCAGGCATAGGCAACCATATCGAGGATGAAATTATTCGGATTAAGGCCGAGGAAGATAGCCAGCGAAGCGATGACGAGCACCGAAGCACGGCTGATCCAGACGAGTTCCTTCTGCTCGGCATCTTTGCGCAGCAACGTGCGGTAGAAATCCTGTGCAAAAGCCGACGCAGCGACCAAAAGCTGCGACGACGCTGTACTCATGATGGCCGCGAGCACGGCCGAGAGGATGAGTCCGGCCACGACCGGCGGGAACATCGTGTTCGTCATCACGAGGAATACCGTCTCTGACTCCGTACCTTCAAGCGGCGTCGTGAGGAACACGCGGCCGACCATACCAACGGCAACAGCTGCTGCCAGCGATACGACTACCCATGTCATCGCAATGCGCGTGGCCTGCTTGATTTCTTTCGAACTCGAAATCGCCATGAAGCGCACAAGGATATGTGGCTGGCCAAAATAACCGATGCCCCAGGCGAGCAGTGAAATCATCTCAATTGCCCCGAGCGTCGAACCATCCGGCTTCGTAAGCGGCTCAAGCATCGAATGCTGCACCGAGTCAATAGCCGACAGCGTTGCCGCAAAGCCGCCCGTCTCCATAGCCGCCGTGATTGGCACGACAAGAATGGCAAAGAACATCATGATACCCTGGATGAAATCCGTACGTGAAACAGCTAAAAAGCCGCCGACCAACGTGTAGAAAACCACCGAACCGGCACCGATGAAAATCGCATAATGATACGGAATGCCAAATACCGTCTCAAACAGGCGGCCTGCCGAAACGAACCCCGATGACGTATAGATAATGAAGAAAATCAGGATGAATACAGCCGGCACAATGCGCAAAAGACCACTCCTATCCTCGAAACGGTTCTCGAAGAACTCCGGCAGCGTCAGCGAATTGTTGGCCAGCTCCGTATACTTGCGCAGCCGTGCGGCGATGAACTGCCAATTGGCCCAAGTACCAAGAGCGATGCCGACCGCGATCCACCCCGCATTGAGTCCGGCCAGATAAGCAAAGCCCGGCACGCCCATAAGCATCCAGCCGCTCATATCCGAGGCCTCAGCACTCATCGAAGTCACCCAGGCTCCGAGTTTCCGATTGCCGAGAAAATAGTCGCTCATGTTACGTGTACGGCGATAATAGTAGACACCGATTGCCATCATGATTCCTATATATAGGATAAATGTATTAACGATTGCCAAATTGTGTACCAACGCGTCTCCTCCTTACGAATATGTTGCGGTTTACAATATGCTATACATTATACCTGTAACCACAGCATTTATGCAACTATAATTTATATATGAGCTATGATTTTTCTGTTATAGTGTACACCCTTAATTTTTTTTACGGAAAAAAGTCTTGCATTCTGTAAAAGCATCCCGTATAATAGCTAAGGTTTTGGAAAAAGTCGATTCGATACGCAGATTGCTCACTACAGGAACAGCAAAAATCTGCGCTCTTTTCGTGCGCCCGGATAAAAATCCGCGCCCGGTGTATTAGGAGGGAATTATCATGAAAAAGTATGATGTAGCGATTGTTGGCGGCGGCCCGGCTGGTGTCTTTGCCGCTTACGAACTCGCCGAAAAAAGCCCGGAGCTCCGCATCCTGCTGCTTGAGAGTGGCAAAGACATCTATACGCGTGTCTGCCCGATCTCTGCCGGCAAGGTAAAAAGCTGCATCGGCTGCAAACCATGCAGCATCATGCGCGGCTTCGGCGGTGCAGGTGCTTTCTCTGATGGCAAGTATAATTTCACGACACAGTTTGGCGGCTGGCTCAACGAGTATCTGGCCGATGACGAAGTCATGGATCTCATCAACTACGTCGACAAAATCAACATGAAGCATGGGGCGCCCGCTGAAGTATTCTCGACTGAGAACTCCAACATCGGCCAGCTTGCCCTGCAGCATGACCTCCATCTGCTGTCGGCCAGTGTCCGCCATCTCGGCACCGAGAACAACCTCAACATGCTCAAAGCAACGTACGAATACCTCAAAGACAAAGTAGAATTCCGCTTCGAATGCCCGGTCGCCCACATCCACTCGGATGGTGCAGGAAACAACAGCCTGGAACTTTCCGATGGCGAGACAGTTGAAGCCGAGTACCTGATTGTCGCCCCGGGCCGCGCTGGTGCTGAGTGGTTCTCCAACGAATGCGAATCACTTGGCCTTGAGCAGGAAAACAACCGCGTCGATGTCGGCGTGCGCGTCGAAGTCCCCGATGAAGTCTGGAACCACATCACGAGCCAGGTCTATGAGGCCAAGCTGGTCTACCGCACGAAACGCTACGGCGATCAGGTCCGCACCTTCTGCATGAACCCGCACGGTCACGTCGTCATGGAAAACACCGATGGCATCGTGACAGTCAACGGCCACTCCTACAGTGACCCCAGCCTCCAGAGCAACAATACAAACTTTGCGCTGCTCGTCAGCAACCGCTTCACGGAGCCGTTCAAGTCCCCGCATCAGTACGGCAAGCGCATCGCTTCGTTCTCGAACATGCTCGGCGGCGGCATCATCGTCCAGCGCTTCGGCGACCTCATGAAAGGCCGCCGCACGAATGCCCACCGCATGACCAAGAGCTTCACGAAGCCGACGCTCCAGGCAACGCCGGGCGACCTTTCCCTCGTCCTGCCCAAGCGCCATCTCGACAACATCATCGAGATGATCCAGGCGCTCAACAACATCGCCCCAGGTATGACGAACGATGATACGCTGCTCTATGGTGTCGAAGTCAAATTCTACAGCTCCCGTGTTGTCCTGTCCAAGGAACTCGAGACGAAACTTAAGAACGTCTTCGCCATCGGCGATGGCGCTGGCGTGACCCGCGGCCTCTCCCAGGCCGGTGCCAGCGGTGTATACGTCGCACGCCGCATCCTTGACCGCCTGAAAAAATAACCTCATCAAAAATACCAGCCCCGCGTCCATGCAGACGCGGGGCTTTTTCCTGCCCAAAATCAATAGTTCCACTTAATCTTTCAGCAGTTTGTTCCGATATAATATATAGGAGTATTTTACCACCAGGAAGGATGTGGGCAAGATGACAACTATGGGCATCCCCGCCAGCAGCTATGGCTCGCCCTACGACAGCAGCTACAGCAGCTACGGCAACTACAATGGCTACAACCAAACCGATAAGATCAGCGGACAAAAATCCAATCCCGCCGAGTGCGAGACCTGCAAGCGCCGTAAATATCAAGACGGTTCAAACGAAATGGTCTCCTTCAAGGCGGCAGGCCATATCGATCCCGACAATGCAGCTTCCGTGGTCATGAGCCACGAGCAGGAACATGTCGCCAACGCCTATCAGAAAGCCGATACGGGCAACGGCGAAGTCGTCCGCGCCAGCGTCCGGCTGAAAACTTCCGTCTGCCCCGAATGTGGCCGCACCTATATCTCGGGTGGCGAAACCAACACCCAGATCCGCTACTATAATGAAGACAATCCCTATCAGAAGGACCTGAAATCTTCCGACCGCAGCAAATACCTCGGCGCCAATGTGGATATTGACGCCGGATAAGATAGAGCCGGCTGCTCAGACGAGCCTCAAGCCGGCTCTTTGCCTGCCTTGAAGGTCATCATCATATGATGGGTCAGGCTCCAATCATCGGGCTGGCCTTGGATATCTGCACGCTGCACCCATACGGCTTCCTTGAGCTCGCTCCGATCCATATGAATGGCCGGATCGCCATCCAGGTCGCAGAAAAAGCCCACGATCAGATCCTGCACACTGCCCCAAGGCTGCGATTTGTAGTAGCGGATATTCTTGACCTTGAGCCCCGTTTCTTCCATGACTTCACGGGCCACGCATTCTTCAAGCGTCTCGCCGATTTCCGTGAAGCCTGCCACCAAGGCATAGAATGGCACATCGCGATTGGCATATTTCGTCATCAAGATCTCATCGCCATTTATGATACCGACGACCACAGCCGGGATGAGCCGCGGATAGATCACATGTCCACAGCTGTCACAGACCAGCGCCCGCTCCTCTGCTGCCGGATGCGTGCTGTGACCGCAGCGGCCACAGAAACGATTGTCGCGATACCAGGAGATGAGATGCCATGCCGTATAGGCCAGGTACATATAATGCGCCGGCCCCTTGAGCTCCCAGCGGATTTCCTTGAGCGTCTTATAGGCAAACCCCGGCAGCAGCTCTCTGTCCTCCTGCTGCGACCAGAACACATTCTGGCCATCAACGGAAAACAAGTACAGATACGTGCCATCTGACGGCAGCTGACTGCCCCTAGGGAACTCCGCCGCCTCCGGTTCGCCCCCCACCATGATGGCATTCCTGCTCACACAGATGATGATATCCGTCGCCTGCGGCTCAATCTCCGGCAGGAAACCATTGCAAAGCCGATGGGAAAACATCTCATGAATCATAATACGCACGCACCTTCCCTGAATCTTATCCAACCAAATACAGACAGCTAAAATACTAAGAGTGCTCAGCAATTGCCGAGCACTCTTATATCATAGCACGTTTTCTATTCATCCACCAGCTTGGCCAGCACGCTTCGATCCACCTTGCCCCGATCGTTGAGCGGCAGCCGTGGCAGGAACAACAGCCGGCGCGGGATCTCTACGGGCTGCAGCACCTGCCTTACCGCCTGGCGCACCTTGGCAGCGCTGACGTCGCCCTCTTTGACGACAAAGGCCGCCACGGTACTGCCACGCAGCGCATCCGCCATGGGCATCACTACCGCCGCCCGTATACCTGGCACTGCTCGCAGCTTGTTCTCAAGCCGCAGGGTATTCAGTTTGACACCACCCTTATTAATCCAATTCTCACGCCGCCCCTCAAACATCAACTCGCCTGCCTCATTGAGCCAGCCAGTGTCCCTCACTGTATAGGGCGGTTTCAGCCCGCTCACATGATACGGCGTATCTACATAGATGATCCCATCATCCACACGCAGTCCGATTCCGGGGAATGGACGGCCCAGATTGCGGCTGTCCCGCTTGCTCTTCCCGCAAACAGTATACGTGATGTAGTTTAACTCACTGGCACCATAATAAAGAATGATCTTTGCCTCTGGCAGCAGCCGCTGCAGGTCATCGATATTGCGTTCACTCAGCAGCTGAGAACCAGTAAACAGCGAACGCACCTGCATCAGCGGCTGCTTCACCTTTGCCGCCAACAGCTGCAGCTTGGTGGGCACAAGATAGATGGCATCCACCTGCCAGTCTGCCATCAGCTGCGCCCACCAGCGGCAATGCCATCTGCTGCTGGTGATAATACTGCCCCCAGCATACAGCACGCCCAGCAATGCATTGAGATTTCCCGTGAAGCTCAGGCTGCCTTGAAGAAACAACCGCGTCGTACGCGTAATTTGAAAAATCTTATTCTGCACGGGGAAAAATCCTGCCCAGCTTTCATAAGTCCGGTACATGACTTTTGGAACCCCCGTAGAACCAGAACTTAAAACCCCCAGGATATCCTCAGGCTCGATTTTCTGTCCTTGCGCATCACTTTCCTGCCATGACCAGTCAAAATCTGACTGGTCAATATTTGACTGGTCAAAGTACCGCTGACGCACATCAAGCAGTCCCTGCAATCTGTTTTCACACAAAATCGCCTGTATTTCCTCTGCTGGCAAGCCATGATGCAGCAAGATAGGACGCAAATGCAGGGACTGCAAGGCCAGAAAGGCCACCAGCTGGGCATTCAGCGTATCGGCCAGTACCAGGATGCTTCCGCCCATCCCCTCAGTTGCTTTCGCGGCCAGCTCTGTCCGCAGTGCATCCACCTGTACCAGCATCTGTCCATAGCTGTATTCCCGCTGATCTTCCACCAGCAGCACTTTCTCTGCCTGTTGCCCATTCCACTGCCGCAGCAACTCATAATAATTCACGCTATCATCTCCACCAAAATCGCCTCACCCATGCCGCCAGCACCAGCGATTGCCAGCAGGCCACGGCCGCCGCCAGCTGCCTGCAAGGATTTCAACAAATGCGCCAGCAGGATTCCTCCCGACGCGCCATACGGATGCCCATACGCCAATGCCCCGCCAAAACGGTTATACTGCCCGATGCATTCTGGATGCTCACGGGCAAACAACACATCGATAACCGCAAACGCCTCATTAAACTCTATGGCCTGCAAATCCGCATAGGAAAGGCCATGACGCCGCAACAACACATCAGCAGTAGCCATAGCCCCCCGTGGACTTTCCGCTGGATTGCCGCCCAGCGATGCCGTGCCCAAAATGCGGGCCACAGGATGCAGCCCCCGCTGCCGGACAGCCCTTCCCGAAACCAGCAGCGCAAAAGCCGCTCCATCGTTTATCCGGCAGGCTGTTCCGGCTGTAAGGGAAGTCCCCTCCCCCAATAAAAGCGGCAAACGATCAAGCAGCCGCTGGCTCATGCGCTCCCGGATGCCATCATCCCTTTCCCAACCATCAATCGGTACCAGTATATCGCGCAGTTCTCCCCGCTTTGCCGCCGCTGCTGCCTGGGCATGGGATCGAAGTGCCCAGGCCTCCTGCTCCTTCCTGCTTATATGCTCAGCTGCCGCCACGCGTTCAGCTCCCCAGAGCATGGTATCCGCTGCAATGTCCCCCGGCGCAAACTGCGCCGTATAATAACAGCCATCTTTCTGTGGGGTAAGACCGTAGCGCTCATCCTGTCTGGCATAGACACGCAAAGGCTGCAGCGACGAACTCTCCATGCCACCAGCCAGCCAAAGTTCTCCCTGCCCGCTGGCAATCTTGGCATAAGCCAGCGAAATCGCCGCTGCTGCTGATGCGCACTGCATATCGACCGTAAATGCAGGTACCGTCTGCCCGATACCTGCCAGCAAAGCCATGAGCCGCGTGATATTGCCACCTGTCCCCACAGCATTACCGCCGATGACGCCGGACAAAGGCCCCGCATCATAACGCTGCTGCAGCGCTTGCATTACCCGCGCACCTAACACCTCCGGCCGCACCGTTCGAAAAGGCCCATTTTTCCCCACAATCGGCGTGCGCATAGCTCCTAAGATATACACCTCTTCCATTGTCTTTGCTGCCGCCTTCTTTCTCTTTCACTTTTCTGCTGTTTCCCATTATAGATATATATATTGCAAGCGTCAACCGTTGCGTATAAATTAGTTTACTATAAAGCCATTTTCCCCGGCCGCTGTGCGCACGCAAAAATACCGCCAGGCCTGGATCAGCCTGGCGGTACTTCCATGCAATATTTTACCACATGCGCTTGAGAGTGAACGCACACATCACATCTTTGGCATGTGCCCCTTTCTGCAGTCCTGCTTCACCAGCCATCGTCCAGCCAGGTGCAAACTCAGACTCGCCATTGATGCTCAATACGAAATGGGTCTTATCCTGTTCATTCCGCATCTCATAGCTTTCAGCATCATTGCCGACATACCCAAACCGCAAGCGCGGATCTGCACCGACCAATGCATGCTTCACGCCAAGGCGCAAGGCATAGCTTCCCTTGGGCAGATACCGCTTGAATTCTACGCCAAGGCCCAGTGCAAAATAAGTATTCGCCGCACTAGCCACCCGTTGGCCATAAACACCAGCGCCGCGCTCACGATAGCCATCCTGCCAGAGCCGTGACAACTGCACATTGCCATAAGGACTGATATGCCAAGGCGTATCCTTGAACGCATCCAGATCGTATTTGTACTCACCGCCAAGTTCTAAGATACGGCTATCATAGTCAGCCTCTGCCGTCAGATCCAAACCGGCCAGTCCCCGGCGCAAATCGTTTTTGAGCCAGCCATAATCGAGATAGACATAGCCTGCATGCGGGCCATGATTGTAGCCGCCATAGAGTCCTAACCGGGTATCCTTGAGTCTGTTGCTGGCGCCTGTATCTGCAAAGCCCACCGTTCCATAGCTGGCAAAGGCACCGCCACGCCACATCGGCCCATAAGCACGATCCCAGCCCAGTGCCAAAGTCGTACCATGATAATTCGCACCGCCCCGGAGATCGCCCCAATTCTTGGCTGCCTTGAACCAGAAA
This sequence comes from Pseudoselenomonas ruminantium, assembly GCA_015058575.1. GTDB lineage: Bacteria > Bacillota > Negativicutes > Selenomonadales > Selenomonadaceae > Selenomonas_A > Selenomonas_A ruminantium_O. The sequence goes on along the minus strand of SVBZ01000005.1, from coordinate 58,856 downwards.
TCATTATCGGCCGGCTGCGGAAGTTTTGCCGAAAGTTCCATTGGCTTAGCTTCCTCTCCATCAGCCAGCTGCATCGCCGGCACCTTCACGGTCACATTTTTCTGGGCAAAAGCCTCAGTCAGCCGCGAGGAAATGATATGGCTGGTTACCGTGTTCTGCTGTGCCAGGCTCATACTCTGTGCTGCCGGGTTGGCCGAGAGACTCTTCAAGGCTTTCGTGGCATCTTCCGCTTCAAGAGTGAACAATGCACGCATTTCATCACGGCGCGTATCGCCAGTGTCACGCAGATGCTCATCCATATGCACCATAGCCGTATAGGTATCATTCACCGTCTGATCTGTCGCCGCCAGATTATTGGCAGCCACGGTCGTAACCTTCAACGAATCATCATCCAATTCACCAGTAGCAGACAGCATACCGCTGACAGCATACGGTTTTCCTTCCGGGTTTTTGATGCTGCCAGTGATCTCCTCGGCAGTAAGGACAGTCTTCGTATCTCCTGGCAGCATATTCGTTGCCGTAACGATACTGCCAGTGATATCAGCGTCGCCAGTGACTGCAATATGGCCAGCTTTCCCGCCGCCATAAGCCTGCAACTTGCCATCAGACACGAGATCGCCTTCGATTGCGAGTGTCTTATCGGGCCCATCAGCCCCCAGTAAGCCATGATTGATGACCTTTCCGGTCGTATCATCGCTGATTCCCTCAGCCATCTCATCAGTCATGTCGTTTACCGTATAACTGCCACCGAGCAGCGCAGCATCTTTATCCACCGTGACATTTATTACATTGGCTGTGCCGCCATAGTGCAGTTCTCCTCCCTGGACACGCATCTTGATGTTGTCTTCGCCATTGATATTGCCACTATAGGCCATGTCTCCCTGGAAATTCAGATTCGTTATCAAATCCGGATGATAGGTATCATAGCTATACGACTTACCTCCATACTGTATCGCCAAAGAATCCGAATCGTTATTCGGTGCATCATAACTGCCATCCGTATTGAAGTGCGTCCACTCGCTTGTGATATTTCCCTTGAGTGTTGCCCCTTCATGGATGTTGATATTCTTGACCAATGCATTCCTTCCGATATAGATCGCATTGGCACCACCAGCGAGCTTGCCATAAAGATCATAGCTATCCACCATAGGACCATTCAATTCGTCTGCCGCTGAATTATAGGTAAACTTATCCATCTTCGTAAGCAGCATATTCTCCGACTCTGTGATTTTCCCTTGTTCATTTACAGCACGTTTGAACCGGATATAGGAGCCACGATACTCGTCTACAGCACCATTGGAACTCGAACCAAAGTCAAAGCAAACACCATCGCCATCCTTGCCCATAGCTGTAACCGTACCATTTTGAGTAATCTTATGATTGCGTCCGTATGCTACCAGCAAACCGTTGCCATTTCTGCCATCGGCATGGATTTCCGTATCGACCGGAATGTCCAGCCGGTTCTCGATGCCATCGATGCGCACGCCAGTAGCACCCGTACCATGTGTCAGAATATCAGCTGCCTGTGTTACCTTATTACGTGAGCCATAGATATGCAGGCCAATGCCCAACGGAACCGCACTATAGGTATTTTCAAGATACGCAGTACCTGCTTTGTTTCGAGCCGAATAGCCCTGCGTATTCCGTATGGTACCGCCGTCGCCATAGATTGAACGGCCAAAGAACGCCTTGCGGTCAAAATTGTAGCCCAAATCCTGCATGACCGCCAGCTCTGCTTCCAAAAATGACGTGTAGTTGCTATAAGAGCGATGGCTCATCATGCCCGCCGTCTGAAGATGCGACCCCTCAAATTTTATTATAACTTTCCCGGATTCATCCACAGATCTCTCCCAAGCATTCACAGGCAGTCCCTTTACCCCATTGAAGGTTGCATCGCCAAGCGCTTCCGTGACATGAGGACCCACAAAATACGCATAGCCCTGCGCGCCAACCAGGTCTTTGTCCAGATACCGATTATCCACGATAAAGAAATCCTTCTCCTTAATCGTGGGGTTATCCTTCTTGAGTTCCGCAAACCCTGCCCGGGAAACGATTATCATCGAGGTTTTTGCCGGATTCTGATTCTGATCTACGAGGTGCAGGTTCCAGGAATCCTTACTTTTCACCGCAGGATCAAACCACACGATTGGCTCCCCCCGATCGTTTTTGTCTCCCTGTCCCGCAAATTTCCCGTCTATCCCCAGCGCATGTCCAAGTTCATGCCGGAATGTCCCCACGAAATCGGTTGCCTGTTCATTGGTCGGCAGGAGCGAATCGGTTTCCACCCACCAGCCACGCACGGCACCCTTTCGCTCAGCCCCCATATTATTGCCGATAGTTATCTCGCTGTATGCGTATTGTCCCGCCGGGATAGTATCCTTCTTGGCCAGCTCCGCCGTCAGCTCGTTGAGGCTCCTGCCTTTGTTGATAGCTTCCTGCACATAGTTTTCCTTGATAAGGCTTACCTTCTTACCATCAGACGATAGCGAATAGGTCATTGCCCCCGCATTCTGATCATCATCCGTCGTGACAAACACCTGCCAAGGTACAGGATTCTTGGCCCGCGGCCCCAGAATACCTGTCCAATACGAGGTTGCCGAAATCGTCGCATCTACCAAATTAGCAGGCAAGTTGTATAAGCCTGGATTAATGAGATAATCAGGCGCATTCCCCAGTCCTTCATTTTGATGCAGAAAATTCATCTCAACCAATGGCCGGCCATCCTGATAGATATATTGCGTATCATACGCCGAAGCCGAAAATGGTGACGCCGTCAGCCACGCCATTACGGCTGTTGTCAAAACCCGTGCCATCCGTTTGCTTTGCATTCCATACATAGCTATCTCCTCCACTTAATCGCATCCTGCATAATATCGGCACTAGCAATTGTTGACATATCTTCGACAAGTGGCAAAAGAATACCTGCTTAACCTGTTATTTTTTTGTTGCTTTGGCCTTGCAGACAATTTGCGTCAAAGTTCCCATCGGGCAGTAGACGCACCAGGAGCGCGGGCGGTATACGAGCATGGTAATGAGAGCAATGACCTCAGAAGTCAGCATCAGGCTGTAGAGTCCAAAGGCAAACTGCGCTGTCCAAGGACTCACCATCCCCGAATACGTCCACTGCCATGGAAGCTGCCAAGTCCACAGAAGTGTAACCACTGCCTGCAGAGAACCAGCGCCGCTATAAACCAGCCAGGTACTGTAGAGAACATTGCCAAACATGGCAAAAAAGAACACCATGAAACCATAGCGGAATGCCTGGCTCTTCATCCAGGCAGGCATTTCCCGGCGACGGGAAAAACCGAGCTGTCCCAAAGCTCTTAACGTCTGCCCCCGATCGCAATAGCGATTGCAGAATAGCTTGTTGCCAAAGCCGATGGCCATGATCAGCGGCAAAGCAAAACTTATAAGTCCCAGCCAAGCAAAGAGTATGTTGAAAAAGCCTAAACTGAAGTAAAGCAGCGACCAAATCCACAGATAATGATACCAACGCTTTTTCATGCCTGCACCTCCAACCGGATTACAGAAGCCGGACATTCCCGAACGCACCTGCCGCAGCCCACGCAGACCACGGCATCCACCTGCGCAAAACTTCCCCGATAGATCGTAAGCGCCCCGCGCGGACATACATCCACGCAGGTACCGCAAGCCACACAGTCTGCCGTCTGCACCACAGCCTGCCTTTTCTTCTTTTCCATAAAGTCCCTCCTGAATACATACTGACTTAATTATATAACCAAAGGCAAAACAGTGCTGTAATCCACTCACCATCTGGCAATATAAGGACAAAAAGCTGCTATGCCCTCTAATAGCAATAGCAGCTTTTCCCTATTCATATCCGCTTTCAGCGACGGCAAAGACTGTACGCACCAGTCCCAGAGCTCGTCAGCAAAAACGCTGTATCAGCCAGTATCCCCGCAATCAATTGCCGGCGCAAGGTATAATAATCATCAGCACGGCCACCAGCCTTGGCCCAATAAACACCATGAACATCAAATCGCTGTTCCCAGCTGAAATGATCTTCGCTCTTATCCGTAACGATATTGACACCATCACAAGGCATGCCGTTTAACGTACAATCTTCAATCCGTTTATAGCACTGCTCAGCCGTGCTGTCCGCTGCCGCGGACTTTTCCCGACCCAGCCCATAGGCAATTGCCCCCAGTATCTCCAAGCGTTCGGCATGATCAGTCAAAATAGCAACTGTCAGTTCTGCATAGCGCCGTTCCACATCTTCGATATGCCTATTAAGCCAGCCATGGATATCGGCCGCATCGATGATTTCCGCCAATGGCAGATTCTCATTGCGGACAAACCTTGCCGTATTTTCCAGCCAGCCTTGCTGTTCTGCTTTCGCAGCAAAACGGCGCAAAAGCTCTTCCTGCCCCTTGATTTTCTCATACATCCAATAGTGGATGGGCCCTAAAAAAGCACTCATTTTATTCCCTCCGTTTCATCACTGTCTAAAACTATACGTGAAAAAACGGAAACAGTCTGTTAAAAATGTTACAAGCTTACCGCTCAGCTTCTTTATAGATAATATTGAACTTCAGCCCCTGGTTATAATTGCCAAAACTCTTGCCAAAAATCGTACAGCCACCAGCATTAGCCGCCTCTGCTGGTGCAGCAATGCGAAAACGCAGCTCGCTATCGTTACCGAGTTGAAGACTATGGATGTTCTGCCTGGAAATCATGCGCCCGTCCAGATAAGTGCCCCGTTCATTGATGGAAAGCAATTTCAGCAGACCATATTGATTCCAATTCGGCTCCCACCACGCAGGGGTAAAACGTCCGCGCACCTCGCCAAAATCACCAGGACTTGTCCATGTACCGATTTTCGTCCCATTAAGGAAGAAACTCAAATCACTGGGCCAGTTTTCTGCGATTCCCGGAGCCTCCGAGGCAATTTCAAACGATAATTGCAGCTCCAACAACTGCTGCCCCTCCTGCAGATAGTTAGGCAACCGATACTCTACAAATCCCGTACTGAACCAAAGGATTCCCGCCGCAAACCGCCGCGGATCATCGAAGAACGCCGGATCATCCACGCGCCCAATAAGCTCTCCTGCAGTTGCTATTCCACAGGTTGGCGTGATTGCGCAATCGCTATACTGTCCAATAGGAATTTCTGTTGTATAGATTTTCTGCGTCAATAACCGGCGATGGAAATTCAGCAGGAATCTATCCTCTGTCACGAAACATCCCTTACGCGCATTGCTATCCCCATCACTTTGCCCCAGTTCAATCAATCCGGCAGCCGTAAGGATTTTGATATTTTGTGTTATAGCTGCCCGGCTTACACCAAAATGCTCCGCCAATTCCATCAAGCCAATTCCAGGCTGCTGGGCTACCTGCAAAATAATATTAACCCGCATATCGGAACTGATGGCCTTGGCAAAAGCAGTCATCTCTTCCAGGCTGAATATTTCACGCATAAAACGCACCTTCTAATTAAGTATTTACTTAATCAATATAGCATATACCTTAGCAATATAGCAATCTTTTCCTGTCGCCTCTTGCAAATAAGAAAAAACAAAAAGAATTGAATTCAAAGCATTGACACAATGATAATAAACGAGTATATTATAGCTAAAGATTAAATAAAGTAAATTATTTATTTAATCTTTTAATTAATTATTATCTTAATTAAAAGGAGCTGGTTACCATGTCAAAGAGTTATCCCAATCCCTTAGTCTTTCAGCGAGCCGATCCTTGCATCTACAAACATACTGATGGTTATTATTACTTCACAGCCTCAGTCCCCGCATACGATTGCATCGAAATCCGCCGTGCTAAAACTTTGGCCGGACTCGATACAGCTTCTCCATTCATCGCGTGGACGCATCATTTGCAGGGCGAAATGAGCAGCTTGATCTGGGCACCGGAAATCCATTATCTGCGCGGTAAATGGTACATTTACTTTGCTGCTGCCCCCAACAAACAGGTAACTGGCGATACTTTCAATCATCGCATGTATATACTGGAAAACAGCAATGCTGACCCGCTAACCCCCCATTGGGTTGAGAAAGGACAAATCCATACCGGCTGGGAATCTTTTTCGTTGGACGCTACAGTATTCGAACACAACGAGAGACTCTATTATATCTGGGCACAAGAAGATAAAGACATCAGTGAAAAGTCCCATTCCAATCTTTACATCTCTGCAATGGAAAATCCCTGGACACTGAGCGGAAAGCCTACGCTCCTGACGCAGCCTGAGTTCAGCTGGGAACGGCAGATTTTCTGGGTCAACGAAGGGCCTAGCGTACTCATAAAAAATAATCATGTGTTCCTCACCTATTCAGCCAGCGCCACAGACGAAAACTACTGCCTGGGTATGCTCGTAGCACCAGCAGATGCCAATCTGCTGGATCCGTCCTCCTGGCTGAAAATCGATCATCCTGTATTCCGCACCTCTTACACCAATCATGTCTATGGCCCAGGACATAATTCCTTCACAGTTTCCGAGGATGGAAAAACGGATCTTTTGGTGTATCATGCCCGCAACTACACCGAAATCACAGGCGATCCGCTCTACGATCCCAATCGCCATACCCGGGTGCAGCCCATCCACTGGCGCGAAGATGGGATGCCTGATTTCGGCGTACCTGTAGAGGAAAATCGCACAATGCATGCATAGAAAGGAGCTAGTTGCCATGTCTAAGATTTTCAATCGGGACTTTTTGAATTATGGAGGCCTTTTCTACTTCTATTTCATGATTTGGGCTATTGTCCTGGCCTTCCTGCCGCTATGGCTGAAGGACACCGCCGGTCTCAATGAGGCAGAAGCCGGTTTTGTCTTCTCCTCCATGTCACTGATTGCTCTTTGCTATCACCCCTTTTTCGGTGTCATCCAAGACAAATTGCGTTACAGAAAGAATCTCTTCGCTGTTATCGCCATCGCACTCTTATTCATGGGACCATTCTTCAGCTATCTGTTCCAGGAACTCCTTTCGTTCAATGTCTACGCAGGTGCGCTTCTCGGCAGTAGTTACCTGAGTCTCTGCTTTTTCGGTGGCGTAGGCGTAGTAGAATCTTACATTGAAAAAGTCAGCCGCAAGAATGGCTTTGAATACGGGCATGTCCGTCTCTTCGGCTCACTTGCTGGTGCTACAGCCACCTTTATCGGCGGTCTTCTCTACGTAAACAACCCCAACAGTATTTTCTGGTTCGGCAGCGGCTCTGCCGTCCTCCTCTGCCTGCTTTTGTATCTGGCACGCGTCAAGGAAGAGAATCCCTCCCAAAAACAACAGGCACAGACTTCTGCCGCCAGCATCAACAAAAAAGATGTCCTGGAAATCCTGAAGCAAAAAAAGTTTTGGGCCTTTGCTCTGATCATCGTCGGTACTGCATCGATCTATGATGTCTTTGACCAGCAGTTCCCCAATTATTACGTAACCTTTTTCGCCACCAAAGAAGCCGGCATCGATACTTTCAGCAAGCTCTGCGCAACGCAGACTGCTTTGGAGGCTGTATTGATGGTTTTTGCTCCCGCTCTTGTAAATAAGATTGGTGCCAAACGAGGACTGCTGCTGTTCGGACTCCTGACCTTCGTGCGGATTGCCGGCAGCGCCTTCTTTACCACACCTGTCGCCCTCTCTGCTTTCCGTCTTATTGCTGCCTTTGAGATGCCCCTCATGCTGGTATCTGTCATGAAATACATCGCAGCAGTCTTCGACGTCCGCCTCTCTGCCACCGTTTATCTTTTAGGTTTTAACCTGGCAAAACAGGGAGCCGTAGTTATCTTCTCCTCTATCGCTGGCGGCATGTATGCCTCGCTTGGTTTCCAAAGCACCTATACATTCTTGGCTATAAGCGTGCTTCTCATCACCGTTATCAGCGTCTTTACGCTAAAAAACGATAAAGCAGCAAAGGAAAAGCTAGTGGCCGCCGTAGAAAAATAACCTTACCCAAAATCCAAGCTTCACCATAAATACAGCCCCTTAGTTAGCCGAAATCCAGCTAACTAAGGGGCTGTCGTGATTTCAACGGACCGCCTTGCCATTTGACAGTACCAGGATCAATATACTATAATACCAAAATGTTTTCCCATCCTATTTATTAATGTGAGGTTTTTATGGACATAGCAATTCTGATCTGGATTCAAGAACATATGCGTACCGATTGGCTGACACCTGCCATTCAGCTGATCAACACGATTGGACATTATGGTGCCTTTTGGCTGGTACTTGCCTTGGTCCTGGCACTGCACAAAGCCACGCGCCAGCAGGGAATACTCGTCACAAGTTCCATTCTTTTCTGCGGTGGCATAGCCGAAATCCTGAAGCATCTCGTCATGCGCCCGCGTCCTTTCCTGACGCACCCCGAGCTTCTGCCCCTTGGCCATCTGCCCCACTCTTTTTCCTTTCCTTCCGGCCATACGGTCTGCGCTTTTGCCGCAGCTTTTCTCTTCTGGCGCACCTGCCGCAGTTGTTACCGCTATCTTGCCCTGTGCCTCGCGATAATCATGGCGTTTTCCCGTCTCTACGTCGGCGTGCACTATCCTAGTGATGTCCTTGGCGGCATAGTGATTGCTGCACTTGGCACCTCCGTTGTCTGGCATTACCGAAATAAATTGAGCCGCTAAACAGGAATCCGCCTTCCATGCAGCGAATATTGCCTTTATAACGCCGAAAGGAGGGAGACATTTTCTTCCGCGTTATAGTTTCATGCATTGTCACTTTATGGAGGCGATATCATGCGGATTGGTGTACCAAAAGAAATCAAGAATAACGAAAATCGTGTCGGCCTTACGCCCGCCGGGGCTGAGGCACTTGCCAAAGCAGGTCACGAAGTCCTGGTGGAACAGGGCGCAGGGCTTGGCAGCGGTTTTGCCGATGCGGATTACACAGCCGTCGGTGCTTCACTCTTTGCCGACAAGCAAAAGCTGTTTGCTGAATCAGAAATGATCATCAAGGTAAAGGAACCCCTGCCCGAAGAGTACGATCTTTTCCATGAAGGCCAGATACTCTTTACCTACCTGCATCTGGCACCAGAGCCTGAGCTGACCGCTGCACTGCTGAAGCACAAAGTGACGGGCATCGCCTACGAAACCGTCGTCGGCAAAGACGGCCGCAGCCTGCCGCTGCTTGCCCCTATGAGCGAAATCGCAGGGCGCATGTCCGTCCAGATCGGTGCGCAGTTCTTGGAAAGCCGGTATGGTGGAGCCGGCGTATTGCTGGGCGGCGTAAGCGGCGTAGCCCCGGGACAGGTCGTAATCATCGGCGGTGGCGTGGTTGGTACCAATGCTGCCAAGATAGCCGTCGGTCTTGGTGCCCGCGTGACTGTGATTGACCTTTCTATCGAACGCCTGCGCTATCTGGATGATGTCTTTGGCGGACGCATCGCCACCGTCATGTCCAACAGCTACAACATCGCCGAATGGGTAGCACGAGCTGACCTGCTGATTGGTGCTGTTCTGGTTCCCGGAGCCAAGACGCCACAGCTTGTGACCGAAGATATGGTCAAGACCATGCGCCCCGGTTCCGTCATCGTCGATGTCGCCATCGACCAAGGCGGCAGCATTGCCACCTGTGACCGGGTTACCACCCACGAGAATCCGACCTTTACCAAGCACGGCGTCGTCCACTATTCAGTGGCCAATATCCCCGGCGCTGTTTCACGGACATCGACCATGGCACTGACCAATGCCACGCTCCCCTATGCCCTACGCATTGCCAGCAAGGGCTGGGCAGCTGCCTGCCATGAAGATCCAGGATTTGCCGAAGGCATCAATACCATCGCTGGCAAACTCGTCAATCAGCCGGTCGCTGATGCCCTTGGCCTGCCGTTTACCTGCAAAGACGAATTATTCTGATTTACCCTGACCGCATAAAAAATCCGTTCAGCGTATAAGCGCCGGACGGATTTTTTTTACGATATTTTCAGCAGCGATCCACTGGAATCCTATTTACTTCATATGCGGCTTGAAATTGAAATACGTATCCGGATACGGTTCATTTTTCAGCGTGAAATGCCACCATTCCGTAGCCAGCGGCTTGAACCCGTGGCGAAGCATCGCCTGGCGCAGGAGCATGCGGTTCTTGAACTGGACCTCATTGATCTTTCCATCTTTAGGCTGCATGTTCCCTTTGTATTGGCCCGTATATTTGCCGGTCTCAGCATCACCACACCAATCGGGATGGCTCTCGATACCAAAGTGGTCAAAAACACCGCCCATATCGACATCTTTGCCAGTGTTCATATCAAACAAAGTCAAATCGAGCGTCGAGCCGCGGCTATGCCCGGACTTGGCATCGATGTAACCATCAGCGAACAACCGCGTCTTATCCACCTGCGGATAAAAATAAGGCTTCATACGCGTATCATCCAGTTTCTCAGCCCAAGCTACGAAATTATCGACAGCCATCTGCGGACGGTACGCATCATAGATTTTTAAGCGATAGCCCTGTTTCTTCACATCTGCCGCCACTTCTTTGAGTGCTGCTGCCGCTTCCTTCGTCAGCATGACACAAGGCTGCTCATAACCAGCAATGCGGTCACCGACAAAATTATAAGTCGAGTAATAACGCACCTCAAGGATCACATCAGGCACAGCCTCGGATAATACCACAAAGTCACGGGAATCCTCTGGCGATACCTTTCCCGCCTGCTGTACAGCGGCAGTTTCTGCTGCTGCCATCTCTGCCTGCGCCGGAAGCAGCGAACATCCTGCCAGCAGCATAACACCTAATATTCCCAGCCATTTTTTTCTCATCATTTTCATCCACTTTCCTCCTGTTGACTTGAAAAATTTCCTACAAGTTAAGATTCAACAAGAATAGAAAAAATCCTGCTTCAAAAAAAATGTCCTCCCGTTAATCCGGAAGGACATGACACGTCTGCAACGCTATCAGAGATAACGAAGCCATACATATATATTTGCGATGATAATCGTCAACACCATGACTGGGAATGCCACTTTCATAAAGCCCAGGAACGAAATCTGGCGGCCACGCTGCGCAGCCATCGAAGCCACGACAACGTTAGCGCTCGCACCGATCAATGTACCATTGCCACCGAGGCAGGCACCGAGTGCCAGCGACCACCAGAGCGGATCAAGGTTCGTAAGCCCCATCTGCCCCATATCCTGAATCAGCGGAATCAGCGTTGCCACAAACGGGATGTTGTCGATGAAAGCCGAAGCGATAGCGCTCATCCAGAGAATCAGCACTGCCGTGGCCGTGACATCGCCATGCGTGAGCTTGATGGCCTCAGCAGCTAGCATCTCGATGACGCCCGTCTCCACCAAAGCACCGACGAGCACAAACAACCCGGCAAAGAAGAAAATAGCCAGCCATTCGACTTTCGAGAGTACCTTGGCAATCATAGCCTCATTGCGCGTGAATGTAATCAGCAGCAATAGGCCTGCACCTGTAAGTGCCGCTGTTGCTGTCTCCAGTCCCAGTGCTCCATGCATGACAAACAGCGAAATCGTGACAAAAATGACAAACAAGCATTTTTTCAGCAGCTTAACATCGGAAATCTGGCTCTTCGCATTGAGACGCATGACTTTCTCCTGCAGCTCTGGCTGCGTCTTGAGTTCCTTGCCATAAAGCATGATCAAGAGCGCCTGGACGACCAAGAAAATCACGATGGACACGCCGGTTAGGTTGGCAATAAAATCCATGAAGTTCAGGCCAACGGCACTGCCAATCATGATGTTCGGCGGATCACCGATCAGTGTCGCCGTACCACCGATGTTCGATGACAGGATCTGAGCGATAAGATACGGCTTCACATCCACCTTGAGCTGCGCTGTGATGCTGAATGTAATCGGAACTGTCAGCAATACCGTCGTAACGTTATCGAGCAGCGCCGAGCAAATCATCGTAAGCGCCGACAGCGCCACGAGCAAGGCAATCGGACGTGCCTTGACCTTCTTGGCCGCCCAGATAGCCAGGAAGTTGAACAGGCCAGTCTCACTTGTGATGTTAACGATAATCATCATGCCCATCAACAGACCCAACGTATTAAAATCAATATGATGAATAGCAGTTTCCTGACTGATGATACCACAGAGAATCATCAGCATAGCACCGAAAATTCCCACGATGGTGCGATGCACCTTTTCCGAAATAATCAGCGCATAGGCAGCCACAAAGATAATGACCGCCAGGGTTGTGCTGCTTAACAATGCAATCCACTTCTTTCCATAGTCTTTGAATTCGCTTATTTCTCTTTTTTATACTTCGGGGTCAGCACGATATTTTCACCATCGCGCTTGATCTTGAACGTATAATGCTGGATGCCCTCACGGAAAAGTTCCATCTTGAGCACCATCAGCGCCTTGCCAAGATCCTCAGTAAGCGCCGGTGTAAACCCAGCCCGGCTGAGCTCAGCGGGTGGCTCTGCTGCCGCCTGCGCCTGACGCTTTTTGTCCGCAAGCTTCTCAGCTTTGATAAAGGCATCCTCAAGGGATTCCTCCTCTACATAATTCTGGAACATATCCTTATCGGTAAGTCCCTTTGGAATCTTGCTCATATTATCCCTTCTTTACTTTTGCCCAGCTGTCACGCAGGCCGACCACGCGGTTGAATACCAGCTTATCCGGCGTCGTATCCGGATCGACAACGAAATACCCCTCGCGCAGGAACTGATAATGCGTGCCCACAGCCGTGAGCTTGACGCTCGGCTCGATCCAGGCATTTTCAATGACCTCAAGCGACGTCTTGTTGAGCGCCGCGATGAAGTCTTCCGGCAGGTTGCCGTTCTCATCGGTTTCGAGCAGGTAATCATAGAGACGGACTTCAGCCGGCAGCGCCGTCTTAGCAGCTACCCAGTGAATCGTGCCTTTGATCTTGCGGCCTGCCGTAGCACCGCCCGTTTTGGACTCAAGGTCAGCCGTGCAGCGGAGCTCGACGACATTGCCCGCTTCATCCTTTACGACTTCCTCGCACTTGATGATATACGCATGCTTGAGACGAACCTCGCCGCCCGGTTTGAGGCGGAAATACTTCTTCGGCGGCTCTTCCATAAAGTCTTCCTGCTCGATATAGATCTCGCGGGAGAACGGGACAAAACGGCTGCCGCCATGCATCGGATTATTGTCAGCCAGCAGGTACTCCTCTTTATCCTCCGGATAGTTCGTGATAACGACCTTCAGCGGACGCAGCACTGCCATGACACGGTCTGCATGCTCATTGAGATCATCGCGGACGCAGTGCTCCAGCATGCTGACATCGACCAGGCTGTTGCCCTTGGCAACACCGATTTCCTCACAGAAATTGCGCAGCGACGCCGGCGTGTAACCGCGGCGGCGCAGGCCCGAAATGGTCGGCATACGCGGATCATCCCAGCCGCGCACATAGCCCTCTTCGACAAGCTGACGCAGCTTGCGCTTACTTGTAACCGTATTCGTAAGATTCAGGCGCGCAAACTCAATCTGGCGCGGCCGCGTATTGGCATCAAAGCCCAGCGACTCGAGCAGCCAGTCATAAAACGGACGATGCTCCTCAAACTCGAGCGTGCAGACTGAATGCGTGATGCCCTCGATGGCATCCGACAGTGGATGAGCAAAGTCGTACATCGGATAGATGCACCAGGCATCGCCTGTGCGATGATGATGCGCATGGGCAATGCGGTAAATGACCGTATCACGCATGACCATATTCGGCGAAGCCATATCGATCTTCGCACGCAGCACCTTCTCGCCATCGGCAAATTCGCCAGCCTTCATGCGAGCAAACAAGTCAAGGTTTTCCTCAACGCTGCGATTACGATACGGGCTTTCCTTGCCCGGTTCCGTCAGCGTACCGCGATACTGCTTGATTTCCTCAGCTGTAAGATCATCGACATAAGCCAGGCCCTTCTTGATGAGCTCGACGGCATAGTCATAGAGCTTATCAAAGTAATCCGAAGCATAATACATGCGATTCTGCCACGAGAATCCGAGCCAATGGATATCCTGCTGGATAGAGTCGACATACTCCGTATCTTCCTTTGTCGGATTCGTGTCATCGAAGCGCAGGTTGCAAAGGCCATGGTTGTACTCAGCCAGACCAAAATTCAGGCAAATGGACTTTGCATGACCGATATGGAGATACCCATTCGGTTCAGGTGGAAAGCGCGTATGAATGCCCTCCGTGTACTTGCCATTCTTCAGGTCATCTTCAATCGCATTCTGAATAAAATTCGTGGCGATTGTCGTATTCTCTGCCATGTGATTCTCTCCTTTATACATCCACACGGTCTTTGACCGCGCATTTTTCTTCTATATATTGGCGCAAACGGCGAATGCCGATTGCCAGCCCTTCCTGCTCCGGAAGATACTTGATGATAAGGTCGATATAGCCGCGCTCGACCATCTTGCGCAATGTCCAGCTGAAGTTGACATCATAAACCCACATGAGCCGCACGAGCTTACGGTCACCATGCGTGCGCAAACGATGATAATCTGCCTGCTTGCCCTCCGCAAAATCGCGGACAAAGTCCGGACTAACGAATTGGCTCGCATCGGCCTTGATGAATTTCGGTGCCTTATCAACACCATCCGGTGCCAGATAAGGTGAGAGCACGCGATAGATATCGAGCTTATCCGCATCGCGCAAGATCTTGGCAAACAGCAATTTGCGCTTGTCTGCCACCGGCTCGATTTCCTTCTTGTTGTGATTGCGGATAGCAAAGCGCACAAGCTCAGCATCCTCGGCTGTAAGCTCCTCAAGATACGGCATCTCCTCGTCCAGCACTTTTAGTCCCAGATCCGCATGATCCTCAGATTGCGCATCGTTAAAAGTCTTGTAGATGCTGTACTGGCGGAACCGTCCCACATCATGGAACAACCCCATGATTTCTGCCAGCTGTACGTCATGCTGGTCAAGCGCTAATTCCTGTGCCAGCTCACGGGCAATCGCCGTAACATAGCCTGTATGGATCATCTTGATGCGTATGCCCTGCATGACCTCTTCGTCATCGGTGACAAAACGCTTCATATAGGCATCCATCCACGTGTGCATTTTTTTCAGTAACTCTTCCACGAATCGTCTTCCTTACTATAAACACCTTTGTCACTGCATGAAAACATTATAATTATACTACGAAGGGAATTGTCACGCAATATCAGTCCCTGGAGACACCATCCTCCACGAGAATATGCAGTGCCCGCAAGTCTTCCCGGATAGCTTGCAAAGTTTCCTCATCGGGAACCCGCACCGTATGCATATGGATGCCGCCCGTCACGACCAGCAAGGGATTCGCTTGGCATTTCTGCATCTTGGACAGGAAGGCGCGGACATCGCGGCGATTCTCCAGCAGCAAATCGCCGCGAATCGGCCCGTATAGCGGATGCTCGACAATGACATCGAGTACGGCCCCGCCATTATCAACAATAGTCAAAAGCTCCTTTTCCATGCCGGCCGCATCATGCTGGCAGACCAAGGTAACCATGCGGCTAACCTCCGGCTGCTCCTTTGGCAGGATATAGCCGCGCGGCGTTGCAAAAATCTGCACGCCTTGCGCCCGCAGGATACTGATATCACCGACGATAATCTGCCGGCTCACAGCAAATTCCCGCGACAACTTGGTTCCCGTAAGCGGCTGCTCTGCCTCGTGCAGGCGTTTGAGTAACTGTTCCCGGCGTTCTTCCGTATTCATGCACAAACCTCCTGTTCCCGAACTATCGATAACAAAAAAGGCCGCCCTACGGCAGCCTATATTTTTAAATGGTGGGCGATAACAGGATCGAACTGCTGACATCTTGCTTGTAAGGCAAGCGCTCTCCCAGCTGAGCTAATCGCCCGAAATGGTGACGCGTATGGGATTCGAACCCATGAAGCCGCCGTGAAAGGGCGGTGTCTTAACCACTTGACCAACGCGCCATATGGCTCCTCGAGCAGGATTCGAACCTGCGACAGCCTGATTAACAGTCAGGTGCTCTACCGGCTGAGCTATCGAGGAATAACTCTTGTGACACTCTCGTGTCGACAAAAAATATTATACGGGATTTCTGCGCATAATGCAACCCCTTTTTTCACATTTTGAAAAAAATTTTTAAATGCGGTCGCGGCGCATATCCTCAGCGATAAGTTCTTCCAGGCGGCCAACCGTCATATCTTTGTCGGAATAGACCGTAATGCCGTGCTTCTGCAACAATGCCGTTGTCACGCCCTGACCCTTGACTTTCTTGCCCTCGAAATTGCCATTATAGATTTTCTTGACACCACAGGACGGGCTGCCTTCTTTTAGGATTGCTACCTTTGCATGATAGGCTTCGGCTATCTTGAGCACCTTGTCTGCTCCGGTCAGGAAATACTGCGTCATGTCCCGCCCCTTTTCATCCATGGCCCTGGCCTTGCCAGATAGCACTTTTTTCCCGGTACCCCCCTGAATCTCTACGCAAGGACGCGGCACCGGCAGCATGGCAAAACATTCCGGACAAACCGCAATAAAACGTCCGCGCTCGTTATACTTGAGCAACAGTTCATGCGTATTAGCCCCGCCACTGTATTTCACCTTATGTCCCAACAAACATGCACTTACTAAAATCATCGTCTACTCCCCTTTCTCACACCAAATGGCTGCACACGGACTCCCAGCTGAGCCGTAAGCCTCTGCAGGCTGTCCACCGCCATCTCCTTGGCGGCCGCCACTGGGATATACGCGCAGGTGCGCGCGTCATCCAATGCATTGTGATGATTGAACTCGATATGCAGGAAACTGCCGACCGTATCGAGCTTATGATTCACCAGCTCGGGCCAGGCCTTGCGTGAAATCGCGACCGTATCGCAGTAGGCAAAATCCGGTGTCCCCAAGCCTTCCCTTGCCAGACAAGCTCCGAGCACCCCCATATCAAAACGGGCATTATGCGCTACAACGATCCGCCCCTCGAGATGCGACCGCAGCTCCGGCCAGATAGCCGCAAAATCCGGCGCCGTCGCTGTGTCTTCACGCGTAATGCCATGTATGCGCGTATTGAACCAATTGTAGCGGTTCCCCGGCGGCTGGATCAGCGTGTAATACGAGTCATAAAGTTTTCCTTCCTTGACCTCAACGACAGCTACGCTGCAGGCCGAATCCCTGGCTGATGTCGCCGTCTCAAAGTCAATGGCAGCAAAATTCATTTCCTGTTTCCCTCTTCCTTAAAGTAACGATAAATCCGTCCCAGCTTCTTCTGCTGCCAGGACGGACTACCTGCGGTCACCCTTGACCGGATATGGTTCTATCAGTTGTTTTTCTTTTTCTGCAGATATTCATCAATTGCAGCAGCAGCCTTGCGGCCAGCCCCCATAGCGAGGATTACCGTAGCCGCACCCGTCACGATATCACCGCCAGCGAATACGCCCGGCTTAGACGTTGCACACGACTCCTCATCGGCCTCGATATTGCCGCGTTTGGTCGTAGCAAGGCCTGGCGTCGTATGCGCAATGATCGGGTTCGGGCCTGTGCCGATGGAAACAATGACCGTATCAACAGCAAGCTCAAACTCTGAGCCCGCAACAGCCACCGGCCGGCGGCGCCCCGACTCATCGGGTTCACCGAGTTCCATGCGAATGCAGGTCATGCCCTTGACCCAGCCATTCTCATCACCAAGAATCTCGACCGGGTTATTGAGCAGCTTAAAGTCGATGCCCTCTTCTTTTGCATGCTCGACTTCTTCCTTGCGGGCGGGCAGCTCCGCCTCACTGCGGCGATAGACGATATAGACATGCTCAGCGCCAAGGCGCAATGCCGTGCGGGCAGCATCCATAGCTACGTTGCCGCCACCGATGACAGCGACATTTTTGCCCACTTTGATCGGCGTTGCATATTCCGGGAATCTATAGGCTTTCATGAGGTTGCAGCGCGTCAGAAACTCATTGGCCGAGTAAACGCCGTTAAGCCCCTCGCCCGGAATGCCCTGGAAGCGCGGCAGGCCAGCACCTGTGCCGATGAATACCGCATCGAAGCCCTCTTCTTCCATAAGCTCATCAACGGTAAACAGACGGCCAGCTACCGAATCCAGCTCGAATTTGACGCCGAGCTTCTCGATATTTTCAATTTCCTTCTTGACGACTTTATCCTTCGGCAGACGGAATTCCGGAATGCCATAGGACAGTACACCACCAGCCTTATGCAGCGCCTCAAAGACCGTGACTTTATAGCCTTTTTTCGCCAAATCGCCAGCGCAGGAAAGACCGGACGGGCCAGAGCCCAGGACAGCTACCTTTTGGGCATCTTCGGCAAACGCGATGGGTTTGACTTCTTCATTTTTGGCCATATGGCGGTCAGCAACGAAGCGCTCGAGACGGCCAATGCCGACCGACTCGCCCTTCTTGGCCAGCACGCAGTATTTCTCGCACTGATTCTCCTGCGGGCAGACGCGGCCGCAGACAGCCGGCAGGGCATTGGCTTCCTTGATTTTCTCGATAGCGCCGTCAAAATCGCGCTCTTTGATCTTGCCGATGAATTCCGGAATATCCACCGATACCGGGCAGCCCTTGCGGCATTGCGGAATCTTGCAGTGCAGGCAGCGCTCCGCCTCGGCCACAGCCGTTTCTTCATCGTAGCCCAAAGCTACCTCGTCAAAATTATGCGCACGGACCTTCGGGTCCTGTACCGGCATTTCATGTTTTTTCAAAGACAGAGCCATTGCTTATTTCCTCCCCAGTCCGATGTTGCAGATATGATCTTTTTCCTCGGCCTCAAGATCGCGATACATGCGCTGACGGTTCATGAGGGCATTGAAATCGACAAGGTGTCCATCAAATTCCGGGCCATCGACACAAGCAAACTTCGTCTCATCGCCGACCTGTACGCGGCAGCCGCCGCACATGCCAGTACCGTCGACCATAATCGGGTTGAGGCTGACCACTGTAGGGATACCGAGCTCACGCGTGCAGTCAGCCACGCTCTTCATCATGATGACCGGGCCAATAGCCGTGATCTGCGCAATCTTTTCACCGCGCTGAGCAAGTTCCTGCACGGCATAGGTTACAAAGCCCTTGATGCCGCGTGACCCATCATCGGTCGTGATGAGAATCTCATCGGTCACTGCCTTCATCTCATCTTCCATGATCAGGATGTCCTTTGTCTTGGCCCCCATGATGGCGATGACCTTATTGCCGGCCTCTTTCATGGCGCGGGCAATCGGGAACGTCGGTGCGACACCGATACCACCGCCGACAACGACAACCGTGCCATCAAATTTCTTGATTTCCGACGGCTGGCCCAGCGGGCCGACAAAATCGATAATCGAATCCCCCGGCTCAACAGCAGCCAGAGCCATCGTCGAAGCACCGATAACCTGGAATACGATATTGACAACGCCCGTCTCACGATTGAAATTCGCAATCGTCAGCGGAATGCGTTCACCTTTTTCATCTACACGCAGAACGATAAACTGTCCGGCCTGAGCCTTTTTCGCCACACGCGGCGCATCGATATCCATCGAGAAGACATTCGGGGAAAGCTCCTCTTTCTTCAGGATTTTAAACATGGTTCACTCTCCTAATACATATACAACAGAATCCGCAATTGCCTGCGGTCTTATTTCACTTGGCTGTGCTCAGCAAAATACGCCGGCCAGATATTCCTCGAGATTCGTGCGGATTGGCATCAGATAGAGGCTCGCATCCATCTTATCGGCCAGCTCCATGATCTCGCGCGAGAACTGCACGCTCCAGGTCAGGCTAGGTTCAAAAGCCCGCGGGAATACCACATTGTTCTTGCGCTCCCAGTAGCTCTGCGACCCCGCATTCATAACTGGCGATACGCCCCAATATACTTCAAGGCCAGCCAACATGTCGGCATATATTTCGAGCAGGCGCCGGTCATAGAACGGCTGGGTGAAAAAGCCTTTTGCACCGGCCTGCACCTTACGATGGATGCGGTAAAGCTCATGGCGCATCGAGCTGCGGTACTGGTCAATACCAGCATAGACCGTGACCTCTGGCATCTCCTCACGGAACTTGCGGATGACATCGGTACTCTCCGTCGGATAAACCGCATGAGTCATACGCTGTGGCGGATCGCCTTCGATGACGAGTACCTCGCGGATGTCATGCGCACGCAGATAGTCCTTCATCGGCAGCTCTTCTTCCAGATTGATGTCCATCGCGCGGATATGCGGCATCGCAGCCGGAAAATACTCTCTGGCCATTGCCGCCCCTTGCCAGCTGCGCGTCTCAAAGCGCAACAAATCCGGGATATTGATGACATCGATCTTGTCCTGATACTGCTGTAAGAGCGCGAGTTCAGCGCGCAGCGTCTCTTCGTCACGCGGCACGAGCTCAACGGATACACGTTTCATAGGCTGCCTCCCGACTTTTCCTCATGGTTATGAATTACATAAATCATATTGTAAGGGTTTTTTATGTATTTTGCAAGTAGCTGATAAATCGAATGAATAAATAGCATTAATTATAAAATAAAGCGCATGGAGAATGTTTTCCCCATGCGCTTTTATGCAAACCGTCAAGCAAATACGGCTTTTCGATCAGAAAAGACCCGTGATTTTGCCGCTTTCATCGATATCCATATTTTCAGCTGCCGGTTTCTTCGGCAGTCCCGGCATCGTAAGGATGTTGCCAGTCAAAGCAACGATAAAGCCAGCACCAGCAGATACACGCAATTCACGCACCGTGATGCGGAACCCTTCCGGACGCCCAAGTTTCGTAGCATCATCCGACAACGAATACTGGGTCTTGGCCATGCATACCGGCATCTTGTCAAATCCCAGCGTCTCGATTTCCTGCAGCTGCTTTTGGGCCGCTGCCGTAAAGTCGACGCCATCTGCCCCGTAAATCTCACGCGCAATAGCCGCAATCTTTTCGGGAATTGGCTGCTCCGATTCGTACATGAAATGGAAGTCGTTTTTCATCCCAAAAGCCTGCTCGACTTTCTCCGCCAGTTTCAGTCCGCCTTCGCCACCTTTTGCCCATACCTCCGACAAAGCGACCTGCGCACCGAGTTCGTTGCATTTCTTCTCGACAAAGTCAAGCTCTTCCTTCGTATCCGTCGGGAAGGCATTGATGGCCACAACAGCGGGCAGGCCGAATTTCTGGATGTTTTCGATATGTTTCGTAAGATTGGCCAGCCCTTTTTCGAGTGCTGCCATATCGACATGGTCAAGTTCCTTCTTATCAAGACCGCCATGCATCTTGAGCGCACGTACCGTAGCGACGATAACCACAGCATCGGGATGGATACCAGCGAAACGGCATTTGATGTCAAGGAACTTCTCGGCACCAAGGTCAGCACCGAAGCCTGCCTCCGTCACGACATAGTCCGCAAACTTCAACGCGAACTTTGTCGCCATGACGCTGTTGCAGCCATGCGCGATATTCGCAAACGGACCGCCATGGATGAACGCCGGCGTCCCCTCAAGTGTCTGTACGAGGTTCGGCTTGATCGCATCCTTGAACAGCAGCGTCAATGCCCCCGTGACTTTGAGTTCCTTGGCACGCACCGCACGGCCATCCCGGGTATAAGCGACAACGATCTCGCCGAGACGCTTTTTCATATCCTCAAGCCCCGAAGCCAGACACAGGATAGCCATCATCTCTGAGGCCACCGTGATATCAAAACCGGTCTCGCGCGGCACACCATGCGCCTTGCCCCCCATACCGATGACAACATGGCGCAGCGCGCGGTCATTTAAGTCCAGCACGCGTTTCCAGACGACACGGCGCACATCGATATCCAGTGCATTCCCCTGCTGGATATGGTTATCGATGACAGCGGCCAGCAGATTGTGCGCCGTCGTGATTGCATGGAAATCACCAGTAAAATGCAGGTTGATATCTTCCATCGGCACGACCTGTGCATAGCCGCCACCAGCAGCGCCGCCCTTGAGACCAAAACACGGCCCGAGCGACGGCTCACGCAATGCCACAGCAACCTTCTTGCCCTGTTTATGGAAGGCATCGGCAAGCCCTACACTTGTCGTTGTCTTACCTTCGCCAGCCGGCGTCGGATTGATGGCCGTCACGAGAACGAGTTTGCCATTGGGACGATCCTTGACCTTTTGCCAGGCATCCAGCGTAACCTTCGCTTTATATTTGCCATAAAGCTCGAGTTCATCTTCCGAGATTTCCAGTTTCTCGGCAATTTTCCGGATGTCCTGCATCTCTGCTTCCTGAGCAATCTCCACATCAGTTTTCATTAGGCTTTCTTCTCCTCTGTTTGTTTCCGTGAAAGATATTCGGTTTTATTTGCAGGCGGCCATTTCGGCTGCCTTGACAACATTCTGCATGAGCATGGCCACTGTCAGGAGTCCTACACCTCCCGGCACTGGCGTAATTGCCCCAGCCACTTCCTTGACGGCTGCAAAATCCACATCGCCGGCAAGTTTTTTCGGCGCGATGCGATTGATACCAACATCGATGACTGTCGCCCCCGGCTTGACCATGTCAGCCGTGACAAAGTTCGGCTTGCCGATGGCCGCCACGAGGATATCAGCCTCACGCGTGATAGCAGCAAGATTTTTGGTATGGGAATGGCAGATGGTCACCGTCGCATGTTTTGCCAGCAGCAGATGCAGCATCGGCTTGCCGACAATGTTGCTGCGGCCAATGACTACAGCCCGCTTCCCATCTAAAGGAATATCCGCAAGCTCCAGCATGCGGATGCAGCCTGCCGGCGTGCATGGAACCAGTCCGTCCTCGCCAGTCACCAGCCGCCCTACATTGACGGGATGGAATCCATCCACATCCTTGGCTGGATCGATGCGGTTGAGGATTTCGGACGCATCCCTGGCAATCTGGTCCGGAAGCGGCAGCTGCACGAGGATGCCGTGGATGCGCCTATCGAGATTGAGTTCATCGATCTTGGCGATAAGCTCCTGCTTCGTTGTCGTCTCCGGCATCTCCACGACCTCTGAATAAATTCCCAGTTCTTCGCACGCCTTGTTCTTATTGCGAACATAGACCTGCGATGCCGGGTTGCTGCCGACGATGATAACGGCCAGTCCCGGATTCACGCCATATTTCTCCCGCAGGACGGAAGCCCTTCGGCCGGCATCCTCCTTGAACTGCTGTGCAAAGACTTTTCCTTCCAAAATTCTTGCTGACATAAAGTCCCCCCTAGATATACGGCTCAGAGATAAAAACTAAGCCAGGTGCATACGCAAATAGCTACCGATACGATACCATTGCGCATGAAATAGCGTTGGGTCACCCTTGAAAAATCCGTCGGGCTGACGATTTTATGCTGATATACCAGCGTTCCGGCCGCAATGCCAACGCCGATATAGTAAAGCCAGTGCAATTGCAGCATCACACCGACAGCAAAAAAACAGGCAATGCAGACGATATGCAACGCAGCAGCAATCTTGAAGGCCCCAACAGCCCCGTATTCAGTTGCCAGCGAATGCAGGCCCTGACTCTTGTCAAAGGCCTCATCCTGCGCACCATACATGGCATCAAACGCACCAATCCAGAGCGCAACGGCAATACAGAGAAGCACCATCGGGGCCGTAATCTGGCCACTGACACCTACCCAGCCACCAGCTGGCGCCATACCAATGGCAAGACCTAGGAACAAATGACACCAGCCCGTGAAACGTTTCATATACGGGTAAATCATAAACGGCACCGCAGCCACCGGCAACAGATAGATACAAATCGGCTGCAGCTGCAGCACTGACAGCACCATGAGCAGCAGGCAGACGACGATGAATATCTTCGCCTCACGCTTCGTGATTTCGCCGCGTACCATCGCCCGGTAACTCATGCGTGGCTGCTGGCTGTCATATTTGAGGTCTGCCAGGTTATCCATCGCCATGGCCGCCGCACGGCCCGTTGTAATCGCCAAGGCAATCCAGATCAAATCACGCGCCGATGGATTGCCGCCCGCTGCCAGTACCGCCGCCATAAATGCAAACGGCAAATCAAAAATCGTATGATGCAGAGCAACGTTATTGATATGTGCTTTGATACTAATCAATCGAGACCAAGCTCCTTCCACTTGGCATCGACCTTTTTCCGGATATCCTCAGACATGCTGATTTCCTCCGGCCACTCACGCGTATGCCCTTCTTCGGGCCAGGTCTTCGTAGCATCAATGCCGAGCTTGGCCCCCCATTTCGCCATTGGCGAAGAATGGTCAAGCACATCCAGCGGCCCCTCGACAATCTCAAGATCATGCTTCGCATCGATGTTATTGTAGACACGCCACCAAACTTCCTTCAAATCCTGGACATTGACATGTGCATCGACGACGATGATCATCTTGACATTCATCATCTGGCCCATGCCCCAAAGTGCATGCATGACTTTACGTGCCTGCATCGGATACGATTTCTTGATGGATACGATGCAGCAATCATGGAACACGCCCTCCAACGGCATGTTGATATCAATGATTTCCGGCTGCATCTGCTGCAAAAGCGGCAGGAAAATACGCTCTGTCGCCTTGGCCAGATAGCAGTCCTCCATTGGCGGCTTGCCAACGACCGTTGCGGAATAAATGGCATCCTTACGGTGCGTGATAGCCGTAATATGGAATACCGGATAATCATCGGCCAGCGAATAATATCCCGTATGATCGCCAAACGGGCCCTCGCGGCGTACCTCATTGGTCATGACATATCCCTCGAGAATAATCTCTGCATTGGCCGGCACTTCGATGTCGACCGTCTTGCATTTGACCATCTCGACTGATTTATGGCGCAGGAAACCTGCAAAGACCATCTCATCGATATCGCGCGGCAGCGGTGCTGTCGCCGCATAAGTCACGACTGGATCGGTGCCGATAGCCACCGCCGCCTCAATGCGGTCGCCGCCCTGCGCCTTCGTATCGCGGAAGTTCTCCGCGCCGTTCTTATGGATATGCCAGTGCATGCCCGTCGTACGGCTGTCATATTTCTGCAGACGGTACATGCCGACATTGCGTTTGCCCGTCTTTGGGTTCTTGGTAAACACGAGCGGCAGCGTGACAAACGGGCCGCCATCATCCGGCCAGCATTTTAGAATAGGGATTTCATCGAGATTCGGATTTTCCGTCTCGACGACCTCCTGGCACGGCGCATTCTTGACGTATTTCGGAAAATTGATAGCCCGCTTGATCATCGGAATCATCGTGACCACGCTCATCTTATTCTGCAACGAAACATATGGCAGCTTCATCATCTCGCGCAATTCATCGGCGACATCGTCAAGCTTTTCTACGCCCAAAGCAAGTGCCATGCGCTCATAGCTGCCGAACGCATTCATGAGCACCGGCATCTTCGATCCTTTGACGTTCTCGAACAACAATGCTACATTCTTATCGCCTTCCATCTTGGACACACGATCTGTGATTTCCGTGATTTCCAGCTCGGGGTCTACTTCCGTCTGGATGCGCTTGAGCAGGCCGCGGTTTTCAAGCGCCGCGATAAATTCCCGTAAATCCTTAAAAGCCAAATTATTTCCTCCCTAAAATCCTGCCTCAACGGCGCAGGACATAACGAACGATAAAATAGCCGACCTCGTAAAGCACAATGATCGGCAACGCAATCATCGACTGCGTAAAAATATCCGGTGTCGGCGTAATGATTGCACCAGCTACAAACGACAGGAAAATGATGATGCGCTGGTACTTCTTCAGGAACGCTGAAGTTATGATGCCCATCTTGCCCATGATCGTAATGACGAGCGGCAGCTCAAAGATAAAGCCAAACGGTAGCACGAACATAATGACAAAATCAAAGTATTTATTAACCGAAAACATCGCTTCAAGCTCAGCACTATTGAATCCCATAAAGAAGCGAATGCCAGCCGGAAGTACAAGGAAAAACGAAAAGGCCAAGCCGGCAAAGAACAGGATGACCGAAGCCGGCACGACAATGCCGAGGACGGCCCGCTCCTTATGCGTTAGTGCCGGCAGGAAAAAGCGCCAGATATGCCAGAATACGACTGGCAAAGCCAACAGGAACCCGGCGACACAAGCAACCTTCAAATACGTGAAAAATGCCTCGGACGGCTGCATGTAGTAGAGCTTGCCAGCCGGCAGGGTGATGTAATGCATGATGTCTTCGATGAAATAATACCCTACACAGCTGCCAAGTGCTACGGCCACCAGGCATTTTATGAGCCGGCTGCGGAGTTCGGTCAGGTGTGCGACCAGCGACATGCTGCCATCATCCTGAACATACTCCACTGAATCCGGCTCGATGACTCCCCGCGGTTTGGGAGCCGCTATTTCTTCATATTGTTTCTCTTCTGCCATGTAACCCCACCTGGCTTACTGCTTCGTCGTATCCGATTTCGGCGGCAGTTCCTTCGGCTGCTCCGTCACATTAGTCATCATCTTCTCCTCGGGCTTTGCTTCTTCGCCAGTAGCACTCGATTTGAACTCACGGATCCCCTTGCCAAGAGCTTTGCCGATTTCCGGCAAACGGCTTGGCCCAAAGATAATGAGCGCAATCAATACTACAATTCCGGCTTGCCATGGACTAAACATAAAAATATCCTCCTAAAAAACAATGCATTAACGCGATAGTATTCATTCGTTTCTATTATAACGAAAAACCATAAAAATCTCAATGAATCTTGTCACAGGCTGCATATGAAATCTTTATGGCACATATAACAAAAACCATCACTGCTGCTGGCAGTGATGGCCTTCTTCTCCCTTTCACGGGAGCCTTATTCTGCTTTTTTCGCCTGCTGCTCTATCTGCTGGCGGACTGAATCCTGTGTTGGTGCCTGATAGGCCGGAGCTGCAGGCGCTGCGGACGAGACTGGCTGCTGCACTGCAGCCTGGGGAGCAGTCGGTACCTGTTCATTTGCCGGATATGGCTGTGCGGCTACCGGATTCACCGGCGTTGCCGTCTGCGTTTCCGCAGGTGCTGCGGACGGAGCTGGCTGCTTTGCCTGCTCAGGCTGCTGTGCTGCAGCCTGCTGCTGGACAGGAGCCTGTTCCGGTGCATTGATAGCCTGCGACAAGACATTCGTTGCTTTCTTGAACTCCCGGATGCCTTTGCCGAGCGAGCGCGCTACCTCCGGCAGCTTGCCCGGCCCAAAAACAATCAAGCCCACCACTAAAATCAGGATAAGCTCGGGAACACCGATTCCAAACATAACTAATTCCTCCACGCCTCATGCTCAACGAGCACTAAATCTCTCTAACGATACCATCAAAAATCACGATCACCGATAAAATCAGCCACCATGACAAACGCCTCACGAATCTCTGGTGACAAACTATCCGGCAGCACGCTGCGTGCCCGGTCAAGATATTCATCGACCTTGGTCATGGCCACCTCAACACCATCCGTTGCCTTGACAATCTCCAGTGCCCGCATGACCATCTCATCCGTCATCGACGAATCCGTCACGATTCTCTCAAGCTCCTCAGCATCCTGGCTGACGCTGAGCGCATGGATAACCGGCAGTGTTACGATGCCCTGACGGATATCATTGCCAGCCGGCTTGCCGATTTTCTCCGACGTCTGCATAATATCGAGCAAATCATCCGTAATCTGAAAGGCCATGCCGATGCAATGTCCGTACTCTGCCAGCTTCTGGACGTCGTCTTTCCCCATACCACCGACAAAAGCACCGAGCTCACAGCATATTTCCAGGAAATCCGCCGTCTTCTTCTGGATGCGGTTATAGTAATTATCGAGATCCTTGACAGCCTGATAGACCGTATGATCCTGGATGATCTCACCGACGCTCAGATTGCAGACCAGCTCGGCCAGACGCTTTGATACATAGCTGCCATAGTCTCCCTCGGCAATGAGGCCAAACGCCCGGGCAAAGATATAATCGCCACTGAGGATTGCTATCTGGTTGTCCCATTTCGCATTGGCCGTAATACAGCCACGGCGCGTATCAGCCTCATCGATAACATCATCGTGTACCAGCGATGCCGTGTGGATGAGCTCCAAGGCTTCAGCCAAAGGTAAAAGGCGCTCTAAGCTATATGCAGGACCGCCATGGGCCGCCAACAGGCAAAGTGCCGGACGGATGCGCTTGCCGCCCGCCGTCACCAAATGTGTTCCTATTTCTGTCACGAGATCTACCGGAGAGGTAACTGCCCCGATCAGTCCCTCATTAAGCTCCTTCAGATCCGCTTCGATTACATCAAACATGGGGTTTGACACATTCATCACCTACAAAATCTCTCGTTCTTGTTTTGTCACATATATTATAGTATTGTACTACATTTCGCGATTTTTGTCATCGTCATACGAGATAAAATTTATCGTCGTGGACGGTTACGATAAGCCTTAGGCCGTCCGAGTATCTCCGCCAGGATGACAGCCTGCTGTGCATTCGCTGGCGTCAGCGCCGGTATCTGCAAGGCGCGCCGCACCGGATTCCGCGCCGGCAGCTTTATCTTAGCCTGCTGCTCATACGCAGCGAGCTCAGCTGCGCGTATACGGGCCTCTTCCTCTGCCCGCTGGCGCTCGTAGGCAAGCTCACGCTGCCTGTCTGCCTCCCTTGCCCGCGCTTCCTGCTCCTGCTGCCAGGCCGTATCCGGAGCAGTCTTTGCCGTCTCGCGCGACGCCGCTGGATCATTGCGCAGCTCGGGAATCTCAAAGCCGAGCCTGCCCGTCTGCTTCTGTGCCGGTGCCTTGCGCGGCCAGGGCGCAGGCGCCGGCGGTGGCAGCTGGCTGCCTTCCTCCCGCGGCCGTCTTGGTACCTTGGGCTTCTGCCCTATCTTGTCCGACAATACGGCAAACAAGGCAAACAAGACAATCATCAGGATCGTATCCATGATGTCCTCCTTATTTTACCGGTGCAACCGGTGCCTGATTTTTCGTCTGGCCATCAGCATTGCTTATCGCATTGCGCATATCAGTATCCGCCTGGACATTGTTGAGATTGTAGTAATCCATGACCCCGAGCTTGCCTTCGCGCAGCGCTTGCGCCATAGCATGCGGGACTTCGGCCTGCGCCTCGACGACCTTAGCCTCCATCTCCTGCGTATAAGCCTTCATCTCCTGCTCTTTCGCCACAGCCATAGCCCGGCGCTCCTCAGCTTTCGCCTGTGCAATGCGCTTGTCCGCCTCAGCCTGATCTGTCTGCAGCTCTGCACCAATGTTGCGTCCGACATCGACATCGGCGATATCGATGGACAGGATTTCAAATGCTGTGCCAGCATCAAGGCCCTTGCCAAGCACTGTCTTCGAGATATCATCCGGATTGGCCAGCACATCATTATGGCTGTCAGACGAACCGACTGTCGTGACGATGCCTTCACCTACACGCGCGATGATTGTCGGCTCGCCAGCACCACCGACCAGACGGTCGATATTGGCCCGCACCGTAACCCTCGCTTTGATTTTAAGCTCGATGCCATTCTTGGCTACCGCCGAAACAACCGGCGTCTCGATGACCTTCGGATTGACGCTCATCTGGACAGCTTCGAGTACGTCACGGCCCGCCAGGTCGATGGCTGCCGAACGCTCAAACGGCAAAGGAATCTGCGCCCGATGCGCCGCAATAAGAGCATCCACAACCTTATCAACGTTACCGCCAGCCAGATAATGCGCCTCAAGCTGATTGACAATCACATCAAGTCCTGCCTTATTCGCTTTTATCAGCGGCAGAATGATCTTTGCCGGCGGCACCCGGCGCATGCGCATACCAACCAGCGTGATAATGCCAACCCGCACATCAGCTGCCAAAGCTGAAATCCAAAGCCCTAACGGCACAAAATGCAGGAAAATCATGACAAATGCAATCAGCAATACCAAAAAGAATCCAGAACCAATTAATCCAACCATACGAACCTCCTATAAAACCTTGTCATCCGGCACTCAGGCCTTGCGTACAACCACACGGCTGCCTTCAACAGCAACGACACGGACAGCTGTGCCCTTTGGCACAAACACGCCTTCAGAAACCACATCAACCGGCACGCCATCAATAAGTGCCGAACCTGCCGGCCGCAACTCACTGAGCACCTCGCCCGTCTTACCGAGCAGATTATCTTTCGGTGACGAACTCACATACCCGCGATTTGCCCGCGACTGATCCTTGAGTACCACCCGCGACCACAGCTTGCTCGCCGGCAGCCGTTTTACGATAAGCGCAAAAATCACGATAGCCGCCGTGAATGCGATCAGCATAGCATAGAGCGCATTGATATCGCCGCCCAATGCCAGCACGACACTATAGAGCATCGCCGCCACACCGACGCCAGCCAGCAAGCCTACCGTCGGCAGCAGCATCTCTACGATGATACAGAGTATCCCCGCGAGAAAGATGGCAATCTGATAAAGATCCACGAGCCCTTTGACATATTGACTGCCCCAGAATACGCCAGCAGCAACCAGTCCCAGCAGAACGCCAGCGCCCATCCCCCCGGTCTTTATCTCCACAAAGACCGCCAGGAACATGATTGCCAGCAACAAGATCTGCAATACTGGAATACTCACGAAATCCATGATTTATCACCTCCATCGTGTATTATATTCGCCAATCATTAAAATTTACCTTCTTTCCCTCTTGCAAAGCAAAAGCCTCTCCCGCTCGCAAACGGAAGAGGCTTTGGAAACGCAATCAGCCCTGCAGCATGCTGCGGACCAGCGTATTGACGAGTTTGCCATCAGCACGGCCTTTGACCTTCGGCATCAATACCCCCATGACCTTGCCCATATCTTTTGGTGTCGCAGCACCGGTCTCAGCGACTGCTGCCTTGACAAGCTCACGGACTTCGTCTTCAGAGAGCTGCGCCGGCATATACGGCATCAGTACATCGATCTCTGCCTGCGTCTTGGCAATGAGATCTTCACGGCCACCCTTCTTGAACTCTTCGATGGAGTCCCTGCGCATCTTGATTTCCTTGCTCATGACAGCAATGACATCTTCATCGCTAAGTTCTTTCTGACCGTCGATTTCCTGCTGGCGGATAGCACCACGAACCATGCGGATAACGGCCAGGCGATCCTTGTCATGGGACTTCATGGCCTCTTTCATATCAGCCGTCAGCTGTTCTTTCAGTGACATACTATTTCCCTCTTTCTATAAGTAAATGAGGCGCCTGCCACTAAGGACAGGCGCCTCACGCAAATCATCCAAGGATTAACCGCGGAACTTGCGTTTACGAGCTGCCTCAGATTTCTTCTTGCGGCGAACGCTCGGTTTCTCGTAATGTTCACGTTTTCTCACTTCAGCCAGCGTACCAGCTTTCTGGGACATACGCTTGAAGCGGCGGAGAGCACTATCGATCGATTCGTTTTTACCAACTTTGATTTCGTTTGCCATCTATCATTTCCCCCCCTCCACTTAACTTGGGAGTTTGTGTTTTCATAACTACACCACACAATTATACATCAGCAAAGCAAGTCATGTCAACACATAATCGCAAGACTTATCAGCCTGGCGGCCACTGCATGGAACGGCCGCCCAAGAGGTGGAAATGCAGATGCTTGACGCTCTGGCCACCTTCTGCCCCCGTATTTGTGACAACACGGAAGCCTTTCTCGTCTACACCGAGCTCACGGGCCAGCTGTGGCACCACATCGGCAAGGATATGCGCTACCATCGCTTTATCCTCATCTGTAAGGGCCAGCACACTTTCCACATGCTTCTTCGGAATGACCAGCACATGAACCGGAGCCTGCGGCTCAAGATCTTTGAATGCTACAACCTGTTCATCCTCATAGACAAGACTGGAAGGAATTTCCTTCTGCGCAATCTTGCAAAAAATACAATCTGCCATCTATAACACCTCCTTTGCTGGATTTGCTCTTTGCGTGCCTGCTATGAATAGCTGCAAACACGATACTTTTATAGTTATTCGCGAAGAATCGCAAATTCCCTGCTAAACCGTGAAAAATTATTTTACCTGCGCTGTAACTGTACCCCAAACGCCATCACGATAGAGCCGCTCAAGCTGAACCGTATAAAGTTCGCCGCAATCGACTGCACCATCCGTATAGACACGGATGTAATTATCCGTCAAACCATCCGTAATACCATCCGTATTTGTCTCAAACAGGACGCGCACTGTCTTGCCAAGGAATTGCTGATGAAACTCCTGCGTCTTGCGCGCCGCCAATTCCTGCATACGATGCGCCCGCTCCTTCTTGACCGGATCGGGAATCTGATCCTTGCGCTCAGCTGCAGGAGTGCCGCTGCGGCGCGAATACGGGAATACATGCATGCGTGAAAAATTCATCTTTTCAACAAACGCGAGCCCCTGCTGGAATTGTTCTTCCGTCTCGCCAGGGAACCCCACAATGATGTCCGTCGATACCGCCACGCCCGGCACTTCCTGCTCCACATGCGCAATCAGACGGGCAAACTCAGCCGTATCGTAGTGACGGTTCATATCTTTGAGCACGGCATCCGAACCGGCCTGCAACGGCAAATGCAGGTGTGCACAAAACCGCGCATCGCTGCGGATAAGCGCAAAGAGATCCGGCGATAGCTCGATGGATTCGAGCGATCCCAAACGCAGGCGCTTGAGCCCATCGACCTTCAAAACCTCACGGCAGGCATCAGCCAAAGTGACATCGCCCGCAAGATCCCGGCCATAAGCACCGAGGTGGATGCCCGTCAGCACGATTTCCTTGAACCCTGCTGCCACAAGTTTCCTGGCCTCGGCATGAATCTTGTCCAAATGACGCGACTTGACTGGCCCGCGCGCATAAGGAATGATGCAGTACGAACAGAAATTCTGACAGCCGTCCTCGATCTTGAGGAACGCGCGCGTGCGCTGTGGCATATCGTAGAGCGGAATGTCCTCAAAATCACGGGCTTCCATGATATTGCCGACCTCATCGATGATTCCATCCTCACGGGCCGCCTGCTCGACTAGCTCGACAATCTGGCTGCGCTCCTTCGTGCCCAGCACGACGCGCACGCCTTCGATTGCCTTGATTTCCTCGGGATGCACCTGCGAATAGCAGCCACAAACCGCGATGATCGCCTGCTCATTCTGCCGCTGCGCCCGGCGGATAATCTGCCGCGATTTGCGGTCGCCCAGACTCGTGACCGAGCAGGTATTTATGACATAGAAGTCTGCCGTTTCCTCAAAGGGCACGATTTCATACCCCTTCTGCTTGAACAGCCCCTCCATCGTTTCGGTTTCAAACTGGTTGACTTTGCAGCCCAGTGTCGTTAATGCCACCTTTGGCAAGGTAAAGAGCCTCCTTATCCTAAATCTCCACATTCATACTGAACCACCGACATTGCCGTTAACGCCGCCGTTTCCGCACGCAAGATCCGCGGCCCCAGCGTCACACTTTTGCCACCGGCCTCTTCCACAGCCTTTGCTTCATCCAGGGAAAAACCGCCTTCCGGCCCCACCAGCAGCACAATACGCCGGCTTTTTATTTGACGCAGATACTCTTTAACCGTCTGCGTATCTTCATTCTCATAGAAGAAAACCAACACACTGTCTTCGCATTCCTTCTCCGCTGCGATAAGTGCTTTGATGTCCGTTACCGGGTCCACTGCTAGTAGCGCCGTCCGGCCACATTGCTTGGCAGCCTCATCGGCAATCTTTTGCCAGCGCTGCTGCCGTGCAGCTGCTTTTTTGGCATCATAGCGCACCACACAGTTCTGGCTGCGAACTGGAATGACACCGACTGCCCCCAGTTCTACTGCCTTTTGTACCACCATATCCATCTTATCAGACTTCAACAGGCACTGCGCCAATACCAAATCGATTGGCGATTCGGTATCAGCTTCCAATCGTTCTAATAAAGTAAGCGTTACCGCATCTTCACGAAAAGCCGTCATTTCCATACGGGCTACCTGATTTTCATCATCCACCAGAATGATTTCCTGACCAGCCTTAGCCCGCATGACATGCATCAAATGATGCGCATCACTGCCCGTGATTTCAACGGTATCAGCCAGGATTCCCTTATAAAAAAGCCGTCTCATTTATCATCTCCACGGCTTATTACCATTGCAGCCCAGCCTTTTTCCTCGATAACCTTATCCACAACAAAGCCATTTGCTATGCAAGCTTCGGTAACATCCGCCACACGCTCGGTAATGATACCCGATGCCAACAGTTTGCCACCGTCTGCCAAATGTTCGTCGAGTTCCGCAAACAAGCGGATAATGATATCGGCAATGATATTGGCCACGATGAGA
The DNA here is from genome assembly GCA_015058575.1 of Pseudoselenomonas ruminantium. Taxonomy (GTDB): domain Bacteria; phylum Bacillota; class Negativicutes; order Selenomonadales; family Selenomonadaceae; genus Selenomonas_A; species Selenomonas_A ruminantium_O. The sequence goes on along the minus strand of SVBZ01000005.1, from coordinate 24,891 downwards.
TCCGCTTTGCCCTCAAACGATTTCAAGATATCGCTGATACCTGTCTTGACGATATTTTCCACATGGTTTTCCCGGATATTCTCTGCCGCTACATTGACTGCTGTGCGGTCATAATCCATGGCTGTCACATCGCCAGCCCCCAGTTTTGCCGCAGCAATCGAGAGAACCCCCGAGCCCGTTCCTACATCAAATACACGCATGCCGCCACGAACCAACTTTTCCAACTCGCGGATACACATGGCTGTCGTCGGATGCGTTCCAGTACCGAAAGCGGCACCCGGATCGAGCTCAATGACAATATCGTCAGGACTTGCCGTATAATCCTCCCAGGTCGGCTTGATGACAATCATGCCACCGACTTTCTCCGGATGGAAATACTTCTTCCAATTATCCGACCAGTCTTCGTCCTGGACAGACTTCCAGGAAATCTCACACGACCCTTTGGTAATGCCATCGCCTTCAATCTCACGGAACGCTTTGATCCGTTGTTCGAAATCCCGCAATCTGCCATCGAGATCTTCATCCATGGGCAGATAGGCTTTGACCGTAACTATCTCGGTGTTCTCAGCGCGCTGGATATCCGAAAAATCCCACATCCCCGAATCGATATAACTGTTCAGGAGTTCCGGGTCCTCGATAACGACGCCCTGCGCACCGATATCATGATAGATTTCAGCCACCACATCCGTGGCCTCATGCGTGGTCAGGATACTTACTTCTGCCCATTTCAAAATACATCGCTCCTTTTCCTTTAGCAATTATATAATTATATAGGCATTGCCTGTAAAACACAAGGAAATATATCACCCGATACCTTCCAACCGTTTTTGCAATTCTTCCCGCAAAGCCTGTAATGCCGTTATATAACTAGTAAAGATTGCTTCCATTACGAGTAACGCTCTATCTTCATCGTAAACATGAATGGCAATATTGCGTTTTTTCAGCATATCCAACCAGATTTTCTCATCGGATAGCCAGCCTAATTTATACGCTGCCTTGAATATCTCCCGCGGCGAACCAGTAGCTGCCTCTGCTACACCATATAGTTCCAGCACTTCTTTCAAGGATTTCCACGCCAGTTCAAACGTCAAGTTAAACTGACCAATGATTCCCATCCGATAAATTTCATTTTTCTTTGCCATCATATGATCCGCTCGTTCCAATACCGTCAAGCAGTTTGCAAAGGATTCATATTTCTTCATTTCAGCACATCCCAATCGATACAAATCAATCCCATCGCGCTTGATTTCTTGCCGCAAATTCTCCGTTATCAACTCATTCATATCTACTACATCAAACGACAATAATGTATTAGTCTTTTCCTCAACATCTAGCGAAAACCCCAAGGTATCGCCACCAGCAATGGCCAAATCGATATCGCTATGCGCTTTATTATCACCGCGTGCCCGAGAACCAAAAAGCAATACTTTTTCTATCTTGTGTGCCTTAGCTATGTTGACAATCTCGACAATCAAGTCACGATCAAGCTGGTAATTACTCATAACAGTTTCTCCATAATTTTCCGCTGAATGATGCCTTCAACCTCTTCAGCGGCACTACGACGTTTTCTGCTATTTGCATAACGTCCCCCAGACTACTGATTTCTCTTGCTAGTATACCATATATCTTACCTGCATATAAAAGAAATCCTTTTGCGCAAAAATAAAAACTGGAAGCAGCTAAAGAATAATCTAGCTACTTCCAATTTCGTTATCATTTAAAGAGATTCTTTATATTATCCAGGAAGCTCTTCTGCTCCGGATTGACTTTATCACCGCTGATTTCACCGAACTCTTTCAGCAGTTCCTTCTGGCGCTGATTGAGGTTCTGCGGGGTCAGCACCTTGATGACTACATGCTCGTCACCACGGCCCGTACCGCGCAGGTGCGGGATGCCTTTCTCACGCAAGCGCAGGATCTTGCCCGACTGCGTGCCAGCCGGCACTTTGATCTCGACCGTACCATCGATGGTCGGCACCTGTATCTTGTCGCCAAGTGCTGCCTGAACAAACGATACCGGTACCTCAACAACGACATCATTGCCCTGGCGCTGGAAAATCTTATGCGGCTTGATAAACACGTAGACATAAAGATCGCCTTTGCCGCCGCCAAGCGTACCAGCCTCACCGCCACCACGCACACGCACGCGCTGGCCGTTGTCGATTCCCTTCGGGATGCTGACTTCGATCTTGCTCGTAACCTTCTTGCGGCCTGTACCATGACACTGCCCGCAAGGATTCTTGACAATCTTGCCCGTGCCGTGGCAGCGGCCGCAAGTCGTCTGATTGACCATGCGGCCAAACGGCGTATTCTGCACCGTCTGGCGTGTACCCGTACCACCACAATCCGGGCAGGTCTCGGGGCTGGTTCCCGCTGCCGCACCTGTGCCATGGCAGGCATCGCATTCATCCGTACGCGGGATATTGAGCTCGACCTTCTTGCCAAAAGCCGCTTCTTCAAAGGTAATCTCAAGGTCATAGCGCAGATCGCTACCGCGCTGTGGCTGCGGGCCACGGGACTGACGCCGGCCGCCACCGCCGAAGAACATATCGAATATGTCATCCATACCGCCGCCACCAAAGCCGCCAAAGCCCCCCTGGCCAAAACCGCTGAAGCCGCCACCGCCGCCCATACCGCCTTCAAAGGCTGCATGACCGAACTGGTCGTACTGGGCTTTTTTCTGTGGGTCCTTGAGGACATCGTAGGCCTCGTTGACTTCCTTGAACTTCTCCTCGGCAGCCTTCGGGTCATCGCGGTTGAGGTCCGGATGATATTTGCGGGCCATTTTCTTATAGGCCTTCTTGATCTCCGCTGCTGATGCGCCCTTCTCGACGCCCAGCACCTCATAATAATCGCGTTTATCGCTCACGTTGCACCATCCTTAAATATAATTGTTGGGAGCCCGCAGGCTCCCAACAATCCATCCATCAAAATCGCTGATTATTTCTTATCGTCTTTGACTTCCGTATACTCTGCATCGACTACATCATCGTCATTCTTGGCTTCCTGCTGTGCACCAGCCTGCTGCGCACCCTCAGCTCCCTGAGCAGCACCGGCAGCCTGTGCCTGCTGATAAGCAGCTGCACTCATTTCATAGAGCGGCTTCTGTGCTTCTTCCATAGCCTTCTTGATGGTCTCCGTATCGTTGCTCTTGAGTGCCTCTTTTACTTTGTCGACACCTTCCTGAACCTTGGCCACCTGAGCCTTGTCAGCCTTGTCGCCGAGATCCTTGATGGTCTTTTCAGCCTGGTAAACGAAGCTGTCAGCCTGATTCTTGACATCGATGGCTTCTTTCTGCTTCTTATCCTCAGCTGCATGCGCCTCTGCCTCTTTGACCATACGGTCGATATCTTCCTTGCTCATGCCACCATCCGACTGGATCGTGATTTTCTGCTCTTTACCCGTACCGAGGTCTTTTGCCGATACATGAACGATACCGTTGGCATCGATATCGAAGGAAACTTCGATTTTAGGAACCCCACGCGGAGCTGGCGGGATATCAGAGAGCTCAAAGCGGCCCAGCGTCTTGTTGCCGGCAGCCATCTCACGCTCACCCTGCAGGACATGGATATCAACCGACGGCTGATTATCGGCAGCCGTGGAGAATACCTGGCTCTTATGCGTCGGAATCGTCGTGTTGCGCTCGATGATCTTCGTGCAGACACCACCAAGCGTCTCGATACCGAGAGACAGCGGCGTTACATCGAGAAGCAGGACATCCTTGACCTCACCGACAAGGACACCGCCCTGAATAGCAGCACCAACCGATACGCACTCATCCGGGTTGACACCCTTCGACGGCTCTTTGGCCAGGAACTTGCGGATAGCTTCCTGGACAGCCGGAATACGGGAAGAACCACCGACGAGGATGATCTTGTTGATATCGCTGCCGGAAAGGTCAGCATCAGCCATAGCCTTGCGGGTCGGCTCCATCGTGCGCTCAACGAGGCTGCTCGTGAGTTCATCGAACTTAGCACGCGAAAGCGTCAAATCGAGATGTTTCGGGCCCGTAGCATCAGCCGTGATAAACGGCAGGTTGATATTCGTCTGCGTCATGCTGGAAAGCTCAATCTTGGCTTTTTCAGCAGCTTCCTTGAGGCGCTGGGCAGCCATCTTGTCCTGCGACAAGTCTATGTTGTTCTCTTTCTTGAATTCCTCAACCATCCAGTCCATGACAGCCTGGTCAAAGTCATCGCCACCAAGGTGCGTATCACCATTCGTAGCGAGAACTTCAAACGTACCGCTCGAAAGCTCGAGGATCGAGACATCGAACGTACCACCGCCAAGGTCAAATACGAGAACCGTCTCGTCATCATCTTTATCAAGGCCATAAGCAAGTGCTGCAGCCGTCGGCTCGTTGATGATACGCAGGACCTCAAGGCCAGCAATCTTACCAGCATCTTTCGTAGCCTGACGCTGGCTATCGTTGAAGTAAGCCGGAACCGTTATGACAGCCTGGCTGACCGTTTCCCCAAGGTATGCCTCAGCATCAGCCTTGAGTTTCTGCAGGACCATAGCCGAGATTTCCTGCGGCGTATAGCTCTTGTCATCAATCGTTACCTTATAATCGGACTCACCCATATGGCGTTTGATCGACGCAATCGTGCGATCCGGATTCGAAACAGCCTGGCGCTTTGCCAGCTGACCGACAAGACGCTGGCCATCTTTCGTGAAACCGACAACGGACGGGGTGATACGGCTGCCTTCCGGGTTCGTGATGACCGTCGGCTCGCCGCCTTCCATAACAGATACGACGGAGTTCGTCGTACCTAAGTCAATACCAATAACTTTAGACATTTTGAAATCCTCCTAAAAACATCTTGCAATCTATGGGAAATAAAACTTTGTTGACCTTTTAGTTGGCTACGACCTGCACCATGCTCGGGCGGATTACGCGGCCCTTGACCATGTAGCCCTTCTGAAGCTCCTGAGCGATATCATCGTCCTCAAGTTCCTCATTCTGGACACGCATGACAGCCTGATGGAAATTCGGGTCGAATTTCTGCCCTTTCGTCTCAATCTGCTCCAGACCATTTTTCTTGAGCACCTCACCAAGCTGCGTGAAAATCATCTCCACGCCCTTCTGGAAGGCCTCGCCGTCTTTGGCCTCAGCCGCCATAGCGCGCTCGAAGTTGTCGAGAAGCGGCAGCATATCCTTGAGGATGCCCTGCGTCACCACAGCCGCAAGTTCTTCTTTTTCCTTGCTCGTACGACGGCGGAAATTCTCAAAATCAGCCTGCAAACGAAGCGACCGGTCGGTCTGCTCCTTGAGCTCAGCCGTCAGCTTCTCCACCTGCTGCTGGGCATCATCAGCAGCCGATTCCTCAGCGGCCGGTTCCTCAGCCCCCGCATCAGCATGCTCTGCCGGTCCGGTTGCTTCTTCCTCAGCCTCTTCAGTCATAGCTGCCTGATCGATTTCCTGCTGCATCTCGTCAAGTTTCTGCTCATCTTTCTTTTTCAATTCATCTTTCATGAATGATGGCAATTTCTTCACCTCTTTCAAAGGGGATATATTATCTTGCTAAGCACCAGCAGGTTCTACCAGTGAAAGCGTTTGATGACATTGGTAAGGTTTGTGTTCATGTACTCCAGCAGGCTCATCGCCTTGGCGTACTCCATACGGGTCGGCCCCAGCACGGCAATCGTGCCCAGCAGCTCGCCATCGAGATGATAGGTCGCTGTGATGATACTGCTGTCCTTGAAATGCTGGTTCTCATTCTCCTGCCCAATCGTGACCTCCAGGCCATCGCCCATATGCGCGTGCAGGATATCTTTCATGAGTTCCTCTTCTTCCAGCATCAAGAGCATCTCTTTGACCTTTTCCACATCATGGAACTCAGGCTGGCTCAAAAGCTGTGTCGTGCCTCCGAGATACAGCCGCTCATGCTTGCCCGAATCCAATGCCCGCTGGATGATTTCCAGCGCCGACTCATAAAGCAGCTGATCCTGTATCTCGTCCTGTATCTGTGCCAATGCATGATGCTCGATCGTCTGCAGCGAATGCCCCGTCAGGTTTGCATTGATAACCTTGGCCATACGCTGGAAATCCTCGAATACCGCCCCATCTGGCATCTCAAGGATCTTGTTCTCGATGAACCCGGCATCAGTCATAAGCACTGTGATGACACGGCGATCATCGAGCGGCAGGAATTGCAGGCAGCGGAACTTAGCCTGTGTGACCTGCGGCGCGAGCACCAGCGAGACATTTTTCGTCACCTGCGAAATGATATGCGCAGTTTCCTGAAAAACTTCCTCGATGCGTTTGACCCGCGACTGATACCAGCGGTCGATGCGCACCTTCTCTTCAGCGCTTACCGGTTGTGGCGGAATCAATCCATCCACATAGAAACGATAGCCCTTTGACGACGGCACCCGTCCAGAAGAAGTATGCAAATGCTCAAGATAACCAAGCATCTCAAGATCCGCCATCTCATTGCGGATTGTCGCCGGGCTGACACCTAAGTCATGCTTTCTGGCCAAGGTCCGTGAACCGACAGGCTCAGCTGTCTCGATATAATCATCGATGATTGCCTTCAACACCCGCTGCTTGCGCTCGTCAATTTGCTCGGGCATCTGCATCCCTCCTTCCTTATTCACTTTCGCTGTTAGCACTCAATAGCAATGAGTGCTAACTTCGAATCTATTAAGATAATAACGCGAATAAGGCAAAAAGTCAACAGTAAAAAGGCAAAAAGTCAAAAGAGCAAAAATTCTTCAAAGGCCCAATTGCCATACTTCATGCCAAGCGCCGTAAGATGCACCGCATCGCCAGCATCTATCAGAAAGCCTTTCACCTTAAGCCGTTCAATCGCCTCCTGATAGACAGAGTCCAGCGAACAACCAAACTTTTGCTGGAACTTCTGGCGGCTGATGCCCGCTGTTGTACGCAAAGCCAAAAAAGCAAATTCCTCCATAGCAATTGCCCGCGTCGCTGGTTCTTCGGGCTTGCAGGGCTGCTTTCCCGCCTGTATCAAAGCAATATAGTCAGGAATCTTTCCAACCGTTTCCCAGCGCTGCCCCTCCAGATAGGAATGTGCTGCTGCCCCGAGCCCCAAATATGGTACATCCTGCCAATAACTCAGATTATGTTTGCTTACAAAACCATCCCGTGCAAAATTCGAAATCTCATAGCGCGCGTAACCATTCGCCGGCAAAGTTTCCGTCATATAATCATACATTGCCTCAACTGCTTCGTCAGCCGGCAATGCCAGTTTTCCCATTTCCTGCATGCGTGCAAAAGCCGTACCTTCCTCCAGCTGCAAGCCATAGATCGATATATGCGCTGGTGCCAAAGCCAGTGCCTGCTCCACACTGGCTTTAAGCTGCGCCAGCGTTTGTCCTGGCAAGCCATACATAAGATCGATACTGATATTGGCAAAACCCGCCGCCTTGGCCATCGCGACTGCCTGCACAGCCTGCTGCCCATCATGGATGCGGCCAATCCCCCGCAAAAGTCCATCATCAAAGCTCTGCACACCAAACGACAGACGATTGACACCATGTGTCCGCATCATGGAGAGATACGCCGCATCAACGGTCCCTGGGTTGCATTCTACGGTAAACTCGGCCTTTCCCTCTGCCAGACGAAAAACAGCGCCGATTGCCAGCAACAGCTTCTGCATCAGCGCAGCCGGCAATGCAGATGGCGTACCGCCGCCGATATAGATAGTCTCAGGTTTTCCCCACCGCTGCACATAGGAAGAGCCCCGCACCGCAATTTCCTGGCACAGGGCTCGTACATATTCTTCCATGTAACGTTCCCGGCCTGCAAAGGACGGGAAATCACAATAGAAACATTTCTGGCGGCAGAAGGGAATGTGAACATAAACGCCCCATTGCTTCTGTTCCATAAGCGTCTCTCCTATCAGTCGATTTTAAGGATCGCCATAAACGCTTCCTGCGGCACCTCGACACTGCCGACAGCCTTCATGCGCTTCTTGCCTTCCTTCTGCTTTTCGAGCAGCTTGCGTTTACGCGAAATATCACCGCCATAACATTTAGCCAGGACATCTTTGCGGCGGGCACGCACATTCTCACGCGCAATGACCTTGCTGCCGATGGCGGCCTGGATAGGAATCTCAAACATCTGCTGCGGGATGATTTCCTTGAGTTTTGCCGCCAGCTGACGGCCGCGCCCAGCTGCCCGGTCTTTGTGGACAATCGTCGACAACGCATCGACAGGATCGCCATTAAGAAGGATATCGACTTTGACGAGTTTCGATTCCTTATAATCGGCCAGCTCATAGTCAAGTGAAGCATAGCCACGCGTCGCCGATTTCAAGCGGTCAAAATAATCAAAGATAATCTCATTGAGCGGAATATGATAGGTAATCATGACACGGTTCGTATCGAGATAATCCATGTTCTTGAACTCACCGCGCTTATCCTGTGAAATCTCCATGACCGCACCAACGAAATCATTCGGCACGATGACCGTTGCCTTGACATACGGCTCTTCAATATGTTCGATTTCCGTCTGTGGCGGCAAATCAGACGGATTGCTGACATTGACCACCGAGCCATCTGTTTTATAGACATGATAGATAACTGACGGTGCCGTCGTAATAAGCTTGAGGTTATACTCGCGCTCCAAGCGCTCCTGGATGACATCCATATGCAAAAGCCCCAGGAAACCGCAGCGGAAACCAAACCCCAGCGCCACCGATGTCTCAGCCTCAAACACAAGAGCCGCATCGTTGATCTGCATTTTTTCCAGTGCATCCTTGAGATTATCATAGTCTGAACTCTCGACCGGATACAGGCCGCAGTAAACCATCGGCGTGACACCACGATAGCCCGGCAGCGGCTCAGCAGCCGGATTATCGGCAAACGTGATGGTATCGCCGACACGCACATCACGCACATCTTTGAGCGAACCGGCCACAAAACCGACTTCGCCGACATCGAGATAGCCGACATCCACGGGCTGCGGCTTGAAGCAGCCGACATCGTTGACCTCAAAGGTCTTGCCCGTCGCCATCATCTTGAGCTTCATGCCTTTCTTTATGCGTCCCTGCTTGACACGCACATGCGCGATGACGCCCTTGTACGAATCAAAATACGAATCGAAAATCAAAGCCTGCAGCGGCGCTTCTTCATCGCCGCCCGGTGCGGGGATATACTCCACGATCGCATCGAGAATCTCCTCGATACCGATGCCTGTCTTGGCCGAAGCCAGCACGGCATTTTCCGTATCGAGTCCGATGCTGGTTTCGATTTCCTCCTTGACGCGATCCGGATCAGCACTCGGTAAGTCAATCTTGTTGATGACTGGCACGATTTCCAAATCGTTTTCCAGTGCCATATAGACATTAGCCAGCGTCTGGGCCTCAACGCCCTGCGCTGCATCGACGACAAGCAAAGCACCCTCGCAGGCAGCCAGGCTGCGCGATACCTCATAAGTAAAGTCAACATGGCCCGGCGTATCGATAAGGTTCAGCTGGTACATCTCCCCATCCTTGCCCTTATAATCAATGCGCACCGTCTGCGCCTTGATCGTGATGCCACGCTCACGCTCCAGATCCATATTATCGAGCACCTGTGCTTCCATCTCGCGCTGCGACAGGGTTCCCGTATATTCAATCAGCCGATCCGCAATCGTCGATTTGCCATGATCGATATGGGCAATGATCGAGAAATTGCGGATATTCTTGTTCTGCATGGTCATTTTCCTTTCAAATAATAATCCATATCCCTGTTATTATAGCATTGAACGCCGCCCCCCTGCAAGAAATCCGCAGGAAATACGAATAAAACTGTTGCTTTTTAGAGATTCACATGCTATGATAACAAGGTAACGAATTTGTTAAGGGGGTGAATTACTTGCCGAATATCAAAGCATCTATTCTTAGTGTAAAATCTGACGCTAAGCGCCATGCAAAGAACGCTGCTGAGAAGTCCCGTGTACGCACTGCTTCCCGTCGTGTTCTCGACGCTGTTGAGGCTGGAAACGCTGACGAAGCGAAATCCCTCCTTACGGTTGCTTGCAAGACGATCGACCAGGCTGCTGCTAACCATGTTTATCATAAGAACGCTGCTGCCCGCAAGAAGTCCCGTCTGGCTCGCAAGGTCAACGCACTCGCTAAGTAATTTTCTCAGATGAGATATAAAGAGGCGGTCGCCTGAGTTGTCATCAACTCAAGCGACCGCCTCTTTTTTATCGGCTTGTTTTCTTCTCACCAATCATCGGCAGCATCCAGCCGGAAAGCATATGTCGTAGTATAACGTCCCCGACTGCCATTCATCTTAAAGCGGCAGCCATAGGCAGCTGACACCGCAGCAGCATCCATTGCTGGATAGCCCGAAGATTTTATTACCTCCACCTGCTCGACGGAATCATCGGCTGCCACGAGTATCTGTACCCGTACCGACCCCTCCACACCTTGCCGGCGAAGCTCCTCAGGATAGGCAGGTACTGGCTGATAAACACAGCGGGCCGCTACGCGTCCGCTGCCTGCCGGCGCAGCACCGCTCCCTCCACCAGTACCCGCGCCATTGTCAGTACCATTCCCGCGCCCATGGCCTGAGCCAGTCCCGCCAACGCTATCCTTCCTCCCGCTACCTTGACTAGGCCCCACACTCCCGGCCGCAACAGCATCTGCACCAGCAGCGGTATCTGCCGCTGCTGGTTGCTGCTGCTGTTGCGGCGTTTTGGTATAATCTTCGCGTATTGCCGGCAACTGCGCAGGCAACGCGATCTCCCAAGACTGCGAAGCTCCTGCGGCAGTTGGCGTTTCACCAGCACCATCAGGCTGCACAGCATCGCCTGCCGGCAAATCTGCAATCGTCACATCCACTGGCTCACGCTCCTGTACGTCCGGCCGTATCAGCACAAACACCCCGCTTACTGCCAGCAGAAAAAAAAGGCACAAATGCACGAATACCGATATCCGCCAGGCACGACAAGCCACATGATCTTTTTGCATGTTACCTGCTACCTCCAGCCGCATCTGCTGCCAAGCCCACCTTGCTGACGCCAGCGCCCTTGAGCTTATCCAGCAGACCCAGCACCATACCATAGTCCAACATCTGATCTGCCCGGACTACCACTGTAAACTGCGGATTCTTCCGCTGCTCGCCAGCAGCCCGCTGCAGAAGATCTGCCTCTGTGATACTTTTATCCTCCAGCCAAAGGCTGCCATCCTTTTTCATGGTTACCACATACGTGACTTTCAGCTTTGTATCTGCATGAGCAGCCTGCGGCATATTGACATCCACAGTCTTGAGGTTGACCATGTACAAGGTACTCATCATAAAAAACACCAATAGGAAAAACATGATGTCAATCATAGGAATGATGATGATTGACGGTTTTTCCACCTCATGCCGGTTACGAAGCCTCATGCACCGCACCTGCTTTCCCCCAATCAGATTTACCCGCTTCCACAAGCGAAAAACTCTGTTCCATGTCAGTCACGATGTTTTCCAGCCACTGCGTAAAGAATGCATGAATGGCCAGCGCCATGATAGCAACGCAAAGGCCAAAGGCTGTGGCAACCAGAGCCTCGCCTACTCCGCCTGTGATAGCCGCAGCTTGTGCAGACTGCACATTGAAAACACTGAAAGCTGATATCATGCCACTGATTGTCCCCAGCAGCCCCAAAAGCGGTGCCATTGTCACAATGACATTCAAATAGTACAGGCGCTGGCGGAACCGCGCCAATGATACCCCCGACTGTATTTCCATAAAAGTCTCAGCCTCCTGCCCGTCCGCCATACGGGCAATAGCCTCGGCAACGATTGCTGCCACACTCCCTTTGCTCTCCTGTGCACATATAACTGCTGCCTTATAGTCTTTCGCCATGACCAAAGCTTGAAAGTTTCGCGCAAACTTCCGGCCCGAATCCATCTGCCGGAAATAATGCCAGCGCTCGCTTCCCACAGCCAATACAAACAAGGAACAAGCAAGCAGCAGGTACATGATCAGTCCGCCTTTTTGAAACAGCGCCCAACCCGCCATGATATTTTCCATCATACGCTTACTCCATTCGCTGCTGCCGATGCAGCAGATACAAAAAATATGGGGTACCGACGAAAGCCGTCATAATCCCTACACGGATTTCCGTCCCCGTCAACAACACTCGCCCTGCAGTATCACATAGCAGCAAAAAAGCTCCGCCAGCTATCACGCTGGCCGGCAGCAGCCGCCGATGGTCTGGGCCAATAAGCATGCGCATCATATGGGGGACCACCAGTCCAACAAAACCGATATTCCCGCTGATGCTTACAGCAGCCGCCGTTGCCGTTGCGGCCAGCAGCAAGAACAGCAGACGGCTGCGCGTGACCGGTAAGCCTACGGCTTTTGCCTCTGTTTCCCCCAGCGCCAGAATATTCAGCTGCCGCGCCAACAGGCACATGATGACAACGCTGAGGCTGATTGGCCCCGCCGCCAGGAAAACATGTTCCCAGCGGCGATAATCGAGACCACCGATTGTCCAGAAAAGATACTCCTGCATCTTGCTCTCATTGACAGCTGTCAGGATCAGCGCCGTTGCCGCAGCCAAAAACATCCCTACCACTACACCAGCCAGCAGCAGCGTCAATACAGGAATACGGCTATGCCGCCAAGCTAGTGCCACCGTAAGGCTCATAGCCAGTAACGCTCCTATCAGCGCACAGAGCGGCAAAGCAAACAGACTGACTGCTGTCAAACCGCTGGCAATCGCTGCGATTGCTCCCACCGAAGCTCCGCTGGATACCCCGATGATACCAGGATCTACCAGTGGATTGGCGAACAGGCCCTGCAAAGCAACGCCTGCTGCTGCCAGGCCAGCACCAGTCAAGAATCCCACCAGCGTGCGCGGCAAACGGATATGCCAAATAACTGCGTCTTCATTTGGAAGTGCCTGGCCAGCCGTCCCCAGCCCCATCCCGGTCTGCAAGCTATCGGCCACATGGGAAAACGGGATTGCCATCTGTCCCCAGCTCAACGATAATACTACCATCAGCACCAGCCAGATCACCAAACCAGCTAATACCAATGGGAAATGCAACCTTGCCGATCTCACTGCGTTTCCGCCTCCCCTTGCCCCGGCAGCATCCCCTGCCTTTTTCCTTGTCTTTCGGTGTAGATATCTGCATGTCCTGTAACCGGATGGAAACCGACCTGTACTGGCACACCATAGGCCTCGCTCAGCCACTCTGCCGTCAACACCTCCGCAGGGACGCCATCAGCCAGCAGCCGCCCCTTTCCCAATAGAAGCAGCCGCGAGCAGAAGCGGGCTGCCAAGGACAGATCATGTACCACCAGCAGAACTGACCTGCCCGCCGCACATATGTCACGGCAAAACCGGAACAGCTCCTCCTGATAGAAGAGATCCAGTCCGCTGGCCGGTTCGTCCAGCAGCAGAAGCGGTGTCTGCTGCGCCAAAACTTTAGCCAGCAACACCCGCTGGCGCTGGCCGCCAGACAAGGAATTCAAGGGCATGGCAGCCAAGCCGCGTACGGCCATATAGTCCATGCAAGCGGCAGCAATCTGCCGGTCCCTCCCGCTTTCCCGCTGCCACCAGCGAAGATACGGAGACCGTCCCATAAGCACCACCTGCTCCACGGTAAAGGCAAATGGCACCTTGCTCTGCTGCGGAAGATATGCCATTGTCCTGGCAAGTTCCTGTGGTCCATAATCCCCAAGCCGCCGGCCAGCGATACAAACTTCCCCTTCCGCAGGCATCAAGCCGCGGATTGCCTTCAGCAAGGTGCTTTTCCCGGCCCCGTTAGGGCCGATGAGCCCCACCAATTCCCCACTGCCCATGGCAAAGGAAATATCCTGCAAGACCTGCCGCCGATCATACCCCGCCTGCAGCTTCCGTACCATCAACAAGCACTGTTCCATCAGAACGATACCGTTACACCCAGCTGGAAGGAACGCCCCTGCAGCGGATAATATGCCCCCGTATAAGCCGATTTCGGGTAAAGGTAATAAACCTGATTCGTCAAGTTATTGACCTTGAAATACACGCGGATATTCTTGGCCGCAGCATAAGTCGTGTTGAAATCCCAGATTGCATAATGCTTGCAGCCATAAAGCCCCTCATCGAGGCCACTGCCCATCCGCCCCAGCAGATTAGCCTGCCAGCGATTGCAATGATAATGCAGTCCCAGGCGATAGCCATTCGGCTGGTAATACAGTACCTTGGCATCATCGATCTTGCTGTCGATATACGAATAGCCCAGATCATACGACCATTTATCCGACGGCCGGCCTGTGAACGAAATCTGGATTCCCTGTTTTTCCTCCTTCGATACATTGGTCGCATTCGTCAGCATGGTTGCTGGATCATACACCCATTTGATAGCATCGTGAAGTTCACTCCAGAAATAGCTGACGTCCACACTGGCTTTCTTGCCGAAATCATGGCTTACCCCCAGCGTCTCTACATGACCAGCCTCTGGTTTCAAATTCGGATTTCCGCGCATCCATGCATCCGTATAGAACATATCATCAGCCGTCGGCGCCTTGAATACCCGGCCCCAAGAACCATAGATTTTCGTATGCTTATCGGCCCGATAGTTTAATGCGGCTTTAGGTGTCCAATGCGTGCCAAAGGAATCATGATGGTCGACGCGCACCCCTGGTACGAAGAACCATTTATTATCTAAACGGATTGTATCTTGCAAATACATAGCCTGTGTCGTGATTTGCTTATCCACATATCCCGACTGCAGATTGCTTGAATTACTCTGATGCCATTCCGCACCTACGATCAACTTATTGTTCTTCCCCAATTTCCAACCATTCTGATAATCGATACCTTGCATGCGCGTATCGAACTTGCCCTGATAATCCGTTCCCTTGTAGTTGTTGAAATACCGCAGGAATCCCGGTGTTGCCTGCTGCTCCTTGAAATGCCAGGTCACTGCTACGTTATTGTAATTGTGCTCCTGGCGCATCGTCTTGCGGATGATGCCGCTATCGCTGAGCCGATGCTCAAAATTAAGCTGCAGCGAATCATCCTTCGACAGCTGCTTATCCAGCCGCAAGGAGAAACTGCTCTTGCGATAATCGCTGTTTTCCATGCGCTTACTGTCATCGCCATCCCCTTTGTAGTTGAAATAGCTGCGCCTCTGCAAGCCAGCCGTGACAAACCACGACCAGGAATCCTGCGCGCCTTGGTTGGTCAGTTCATACTCATGCGTCCGCCCTGTCCCTGTACTGATATCCACCGTAGTCTCGGCTTTGTTGCCACGGCGCGTAATGATGTTGACCACCCCCCCCACGGCATCACTGCCATAAAGCGCCGATCCAGCGCCTTTGACCACCTCGATGCGCTGGATATTCTTCATCGAAGGCAGCATTCCCAGATTGACGCTGGCCCGGGTCATGGAGCCTTGGTCATTGTTCAGCCGCTGACCGTCCAGCAGGGCAACGACACGCTCATCGCCGTTGATGACCACTACAGAATCACCATTGGAATTGCCATTGGTGACCACTACGCCACTGACTTGTGCCAGCGCCTCGCCGACGTTCTGATAGTGATTGGCCGCGATCTGCTCCGCAGTGATCACCGTCACATCTGCCGGTGTGCTCATCCGCGAGGACGGAATCCTCTCCGCCGTGACCACCACATCGCCGAGATCCCCGGTCACTTCCCCGGCCGCACATACCTCCGTACCAAAGCACAATGTACTCATGGCTAAGGCAGCCAATACCTGACACGTCAATCTTTTCTTCATGCTCTGACTCCTCCTGTCATTCATCTACAGCTGATAAATGTTCCTGCGTTCCTTGCGCAAAAGCATCACCATACACACGATAAGCGATTTCCTGCACACCCAGCACAAAATCCTGTGAACAATTATATATATATCCCTCAAACGGTTCGCGCAGGTTTCCCTGTTGGACCGCTTTCAGTCCCTGCAACGACGGATCGCTAAGATACTCCGTCCGGAATCTGCCGATGTCATATTGCCCATGATCATTATACGTGGGCAGGAACAGGACATCCGGATTGATAGCTACAAGTTTTTCCTTGCTCATCGCCTGCCCATCCTCGATGCCAGCGGCCGCCATGCCATTGACCACTCCCGCATAGTGACAGGCCTCATCAAAACTGCAGCCACGCCCGCCATATGTCTTCATCAGTGAAATCAGCACCACGGAGGGACGCTGCTGCTCTGGCATCTGTGGCAGACGCTGCTCGATCCAGGCCAGTTTTTCGTCCATTTTCTGCAGCAATTTCGTTCCGCGTTGCGGCTCGCCGACGGCCGCAGCAATAAGCTCCACCGTCTCTTGTATCTCCTGTAGATTCTTGGCGCCCTTGCAGACCACTACGGGAATCCCCAGATCTCGCAGAGATTGCACACGGGAGATATCGCCCCAATCCGGTACGATGACCAGATCCGGCTGCATCGCAGCGATTTCTTCCACGGACGGATTGCGAACCTTCGTTGCAACCTGCCGCCCAAGTTCTACCACATTAGAACTCACAGGATCATCAAGCATCGCATTGACACCAGCCATCCGCTCGGGCTTTACCAGCCCCAGCACAACCTCATCCGTACTCATTGATAGTGTGAGTATCCGCTGCGGTTTGTGGGGAATGCGCACCTGCGTTCCCTGTATATCCGTGACCACATAGCTCCCCGCTGCCTGCTGTCCTGTCTTTGGCCCACAGCCGGTAAGTGACAGCAGGATGGCCAGCGCCCCCGTCAAACACCATATCTTCCAACACTTGCGCACACATTCCACTCCCTTTTCTGCACTCAAAAAAGCCTTCTCCCAAAGGAGAAGGCCGCTAAAAACTGTATACCAAAACTACACTGCAACAGAATCCCACTGCTAATCCCCTCCCCATCGCTCGCAGGTCTAACGGTGATTGTTGATCAGGCAGTTCTCCTGGCTCCAGTTCCTCGTCATCCCGCGTCTTCCCAAAGCCTTCGCCTTAGTGACATACTTGCAGGACAACTCCCTGTTACAGTGGCGTGACCGCACCGGCATTTACCGGTTTCTCTATTAAGTCTCCCGACACCTGATCCTTGATTTAAATTTAGACATATCCTCGTTGGCTAACAACGATAACACTTTGCCATCATAACATTATAAAAATTTATTGTCAACACCAGCTATAGCAAGCGCGCCTGTACTCGCCGAAGGCGCAGCATCAGCAGTACTGCGCCCACAAGGATGCCTCCAATCAATCCCAGCCAATAACCATAAGGGCCCCAGGACGTATAGTTGGCCAGCCCCCAGCCCAGCGGCAGGCCGATAACCCAGAAGGAGAGCACCGCAAGCAAAAACGTCACATGCACATCCTTATAGCCGCGCAAGGCCCCCTGCAGCGGTGCATTGATACTGTCTGACACCTGCATGAATACCGCATAGACAAGGAAGCCAGCCAGGATGGGCTGCACCTCGGCACTCGATGTGTAAAGCGATGCGATTTCGCTTTTAAACTGTGTCAGGATAAGGGCCAGCGTCCCGACAAAAAGCATTGTCAGCACGCGGCTCAGGCGGATATACTGCTGTGCATCTGCGTAGCGCTTAGCCCCGACCTCATAGCCAACGAGAATCGTCAGCGTCATGCTGACTGCGAGCGGAATCATGTAGACGATAGTCGTGAAATTCATTGCTGCCTGATGGGCGGCAACGATGACCGTGCCATAGGCCGTCATAAATAGGCCCACCGCACCAAAGATGCTCTGCTCACAGAACATCGTACTGCCAATCGGAATACCGACGCCGAGCTGCTTGCGCCATTCGGAAAAATCAGGCCGTGGCAGCTCCCGAAACACACGGTAACTTTGGAACGGCTCAAAATGCGTGACTGCCAGAACATTCAATAGCAGATTCAGCGAAAAAGCAATGGCCGAACCAATGCCCGCGCCAATACCACCAAAGGCTGGCAGACCAAAATGACCGTACATGAATACATAGTTGAGCGCGATATTCACGGGCACTGTCGTCATCGTGATAAGCATCGTAAGCCGCGTGCGCCCATGGGCATCGATGAAGTTGCGCAGCACCGCCGCCAGGAAAATCGGCACAATGCCTGCCGATACCGCCATCAGATAATGCTGCGTGATGTATTCCACCCGCGGCTCCAACGCCAGCAGCGGCAAGATATACGGCACCAAGAGCCAGCCTGCGCCAATGAATAGCACCGCAAGTGTCAGTGCCCAATAAAACCCCTGTTTTACGATAAAACCAATCTTCTCCCGCTTGCCCGCTCCATAGAGCTGCGAAATGGTCGGCGTCAATCCCGAAATGATTCCGAGAAACGCTCCGAAAAATGGCAGGAACAGATTGACGCCCACAGCGACACCTGCCAAATCCTGCTGGCTGATGTGCCCAGCCATGACCGTATTGAAAAACCCAGTTGCCATAAGCGACAGCTGGGTGATGAAGATTGGCAGCAGCACGGCAAAGAACTGCCGTGCTTTTTGTTTATAGCCAATAGTCCTTTTCATTAATTCTCATCCTTATGCAGGCAGCAATTCTTGTATTTCTTGCCACTGCCACAAGGACATGGCTCATTGCGTCCGACTTTGCGGCGGCGGACTTCCTCAAACGGAATGACCTTGCCCTGTCCCGCAGCAGCCATAAGCTGTTCCGGCGTATGGCCCTTAAGCGGCCAAAGATGCGTCGAATTGTTATAAGCAATCAGCAGCGGCACGATAGCCTCAGCCTTGCGGTCATCCTTCATGAATCCCAGCTCGGTCAGATAATCCACAGCCTCCTCCATATTGCCGCCATTCTGCAGCAGGATGAGGATTTCGCCGACAATATCTGCCGCCTTGAGTACATCACAACCGTGTTCACGCAT
Organism: Pseudoselenomonas ruminantium; assembly: GCA_015058575.1. GTDB lineage: Bacteria > Bacillota > Negativicutes > Selenomonadales > Selenomonadaceae > Selenomonas_A > Selenomonas_A ruminantium_O. Next base: position 6,131 of record SVBZ01000005.1, on the reverse strand, counting down.
GAAGAACTGTGCCAGATCCTTATAAGCAATCGTCGCATCGATATAGCTTTCCGTGCCAGCATCATAGACCTGGCTGTAGCTCAGCGCAGCAAACGGCAGATTGCTATGCTTGCGCTGCTCATCTTCGAGCTTGTTCTCATCAATCAGCGTGTAGTATTTTGCGCCCTGCGGCAAAGCCACGAGCGTATTCTGCCAGCATGAAGCATTGAGCATGACACCCACGAAATCCATGAACGACAACTGCTCACGCTGTGCTTCCTCCAGATACGCCGAAACCTGCGCATAAAGCTGATCGTAATTCATATAGCCATAGTAGAACAGGCAGCCCGATGCCAGCCGCGTGACTTCTGTATTGAGTTCAGCCAGGCTACGGAACGCCCCCGAATCAATCTTCTTGAATTCAGCCTGCACTTCTTTCGGCATGTACCAAGCCAGTTTTTCCTCCTGTTTGCCGCAGGAAACCAGCCCCAGCCCGCGCAGATAATCCAGCCGCACATCGTCCGCATTGAATTCCGTCGTCATGCCATCATGCGCGATAAGATGCTGGAAACATTCATACTCCTCCTCCAGGATTGAGGGGAACCAGCGCTGGGCAAAATTCAGGATCTCACCTGAAAGCCGCTCGGCAAGCTCCGCTTTCTTCAGCGAACTCACGCCCGTCACGTTGAGATTGTAGCGGATATCATCAAGTTCTGCCTTCGTCATAGCTTCGAGCATTGGCAAAAGCTCCAGCTTGTCCGGCAGCTTATGACGGAACAGTGCCTTGCGGCGCTCTTCCATATCCGCCTTCACCATTTCTTCCAGCGTCTCGTTATTCTGCTCGATTTCTGTTTTCTCTTCCATTATATAAAGTCAATTCCTCTCTTTCCCTACTGTCAACCAATGAATATCCGCCGCATTCTCAGCCGAAAAAGTCCGCAATGCCATCGGCAATTCCCTGCGCAGCCTTCTTGATGCCATCTTCGCTATTCATCAGCTGTTCTTCACTCTTATTGGAGATAAAGGCCACTTCAACCAGCGTTGCCGGCATATCCGTGTGTTTTACCACATAGAAATTACAACTCTGCGTGCCACGGCTCTGCGTGCCCAGCTGATCGATAACTCCTGACCGGATCTTATCGGCCAGATCACGGGAACGCTTCGAACCCAGCGAGTAATAATACCCCGTCGTCCCCTTGGCAGCACCATTGGAGAACGAATCCATATGAATGGATACAAAGATATCTGAGCCATTCTTATTCGGGATATCGCAGCGTGCCTGCAGCTCCTCAATATCCGTCGCCTTGGCTCCTTTCGGCGATACCTCCGTATCGCGTTCCCGCGTCATATAGACGGTTGCCCCCTCAGCTACAAGCAGACGTTTGAGCTCCTGAGCTACGCGCAGGGTAACGCTCTTCTCCATGACGCCCGTTGGGCCAATAGCTCCTGAATCGCTGCCGCCATGACCAGGGTCAATGGTAATCTTGCGCCCCTTGAGACCCGTGATACCATCCAGATCATCCTCCTTATCCTCAGCCGGTTTTTCCGGAGCCTTTTCTTCGTTTTCAGGCTGCGATGCGGGTTGTACCTCAGGCGCAGGCGTAACCGGCTTAGGCTCAGCTGGCTGTGGTTTCGGCTTCGTCGTATCCGGCAGGTCGATTTTCGCCTGCGAAGAATCCGGATTCAGATTACCAAAATCCATGACCACCCGTCCAGGCACTGGCCCGCCCTTAAGTGTGAAGACCTTATAATTGTTCTTCCCCACCTTGGTTTCGACTACGATGCGGACCGTCTGCTTATCAAATTGCGCCATGCGTACCTTGCCCACAAAGCGGCTGCCGATACTGACCTCTTTCTTTACTTTCGGCGACAACCAAGCCTGTGGAATATCGACCACCACACGGTCCGGATTGGAAAGAACCATTTTCTTGACATTTACTGCTTTGTCCGCATCGACCACGATGCGCGTCCGGTCCGAATCGGTACTGACCCGCATAGCCGTTACCTCAGCCAGGCCATTGACCCGCTGGCCAAAATCCGAACCAGCTGCCGCTGCCGGCAGCGTAAATATCATCATATATACTACAGCAAAAAACAAACGAATAATCATTCGTCTCATATTCATAGGCTCCTCCCATCCAGGCACATATATTCCATTATCGTATTTCTCTTGACAAAAATCAAGAAACTTATGTACGAAAAGCAGCAGACCGCCAGCATCTCCCTCTTTATCGTACTATAGCTCAACAAGAGAATCCTAAGACTTGCGTGGCGATTGGATTAGAAATTCCATAAAAAAAGAACTGCGGTCCCCCACAGTTCTCTGACGATTGCTGCCCAATCAAAGCATATTCTGCAGAAATGCCTGCGTGCGCTCCTCACGCGGCTGGCTGAAAAACGTTTCCGGCTCGCCCTGCTCGACAATATTGCCATCGGCCATGAAGATAACCTGGCTGGCTGCCTCGCGGGCAAATGCCATCTCATGGGTAACAACTACCATCGTCATGTGCTCCTCTGCCAACTCACGCATCGTCCTTAGCACCTCGCCGGTAAGCTCTGGATCGAGTGCCGAAGTCGGCTCATCAAACAACATGATATCCGGCTTCATGCAGAGCGCACGCGCGATGGCTACACGCTGCTGCTGGCCACCTGACAGCTGTGACGGATAGTAATCGGCGCGATCCGACAAGCCGACCTTGGCCAGCAACTGGCGGGCATAGGGTTCAATTTCTTCGCGCCCCAGCCCCTTGACCTGCATCGGTGCTTCCAGGAGATTCTCCATGACCGTCATATGCGGGAACAGATTGAACTGCTGGAACACCATCCCCGTGCTTGCGAGCAGCTGACGTTCCTTCTTCGTCTCCACGTACTCCGCCCTGCCCTCGCCATTGGTGACCACGAGGAACTCCCCTTTGATTTCAATCGAGCCGCTGTCAATCGTCTCGAGTTTGTTGATGCAGCGCAAAAGCGTGCTCTTGCCTGAGCCAGACGGGCCAATGATGGCAAGCACTTCACCGCGGCGTACTTCAATGTCGATGCCCTTGAGCACTTCATTATCGCCAAAGGCCTTATGGATATCATGCATGCGCAGCATGACTTCCTGTTTATCTGTCGTATTTGCCATAATATGCCTCCAGTCTCTTGAAGCCCCAAGTCAAAACAAACGTCATCGCCAGATAGAATACTGCCGCAATCAAGAACGGTGTCATATCGAACTCGCGCTGCACGATGGTACGCGCTACGCGCAGCAAATCGTTCATAGCAAGGATATAGACGAGCGAAGTATCCTTGACGAGATTGATGGTCTCATTGCTGACTGGCGGCAATACCATGCGGAAAACCTGTGGCAGGATAATGCGGCGCATCGTCTGCGGATAGCTCATGCCCAAAGTACGGGCTGCCTCATACTGCCCCTTGGATACCGACTGGATGCCCGCACGGAAAATCTCGGCAAAATACGCCGCATAATTGAGCGTAAATGCCAGCAAAGCTGCCGCAATGTCCGGCAGGCGTACGCCGACCATCGGCAGGGCGAAATAGACGAATAGCAGCTGCAGCATCAGCGGTGTACCACGCATGATCCAGATATAGAATTCGATGAACCGGCTGAGCAGCCTGAGGCTTGAGAGCCTTCCCAAAGCTGCCAGCATCCCCAGCGGCAGAGCAATGAGCAACGTGATGAAGAAAATTTCCAGCGTAATCTCTGAACCTTCAAGCATGAGCAGGAAAGTATCAAACAGCTTATCCATGCAAGCGTCTCCTTTAGTATAGCAAAGTGTTAATACGCTATATTATACACGAAAGCTGTCACCCTGTAAAGAAAAGAGACAAGCCGGATGGCCTGCCTCACAACCGTTCCTATTTATTTTTTCGTGATATCCTTGCCAAACCACTTCTCGGAAATTTTAGCCATCGTACCATCGGCCTTCATCTCATCGAGGACCTTCTGCACTTCGTCACGCAGCTGCTGGTTATCCTTGGCAAAACCGATGCCAAACGTGCTGATCTCGCCGACCGGCGAATCGATAGCCTCAAGGCTGTCCGCATGCTTGCTCATATAATAGCGGCCCGTGATCTCGTCACCGACCACAGCATCAATGCGGCCGTTTTCCAAATCCATGAAAGCCGAGACGTAATCGGAATATTTCTTGACCTCTTTGACATTCTTCTTGAAGAAATCCGATTTATCCATGTACTCCTCAGCCGTACCTGCACTCTGCGTGCCGACGACCTTGCCCGCCAGGCTCTGCTCGTCCGTGATGCCCGTCGTGCCCTTCTTGACGAAGATAATCTGGCGGTTATCCATATATGGATCTGAGAACAGCATATTCTCCTTGCGCTTGTCCGTAATATCAAGGCCATTCCAGAGAACATCGACGCGGCCGCTCTTGAGCTCAGCCTCTTTGCTCGACCAGTCAATCGCCTTGAACTCGACTTCACGGCCCAGACGCTTCGTTGCTTCCTTGGCCAGGTCGATATCAAAACCGACGATTTCATTGTTCTCATCCTTGAAGCCCATCGGCGGGAAGTTGTCGTCAAGGCCAACAACAATCTTCTTGCCCGCAGCGGACGATCCGCCAGCATCTTTGGCACTATTGCTGCCACAGCCGCTGACAAACACCGCCGTCATCACAGCAGCCATTCCGATTGCTAAGAGTTTCTTCCATTTCATATGCAAACGCCCCTTTTCACTTCTTTATCTTATTAAAGGATTAACATGATGCTATTATACTGTAAACCTGTAAATACTGTCAAGCATTTTTTCCCCGCAGCACTTTATTTCGCTTTATTTCCTTTTTTTGCAGGTATTTTCCCCAACAGTGCGAATTATATATATTAGATTTGTATTTCCGAACTACAAGGAGGAGATTACTTTGCGAGCCGTTTCCGTAGAGGATTTAAAAACTGGCATGATCTTAGCCCGCACCATTGTCAATCCCGACATGGTTGTGGTCTTGTCTGAAAATACATTGCTGACCAAGGCCCATATCACGCGCCTGACTTTCCTGAATATTCCTGTCGTCTATATCAAGGACGAATACGAACTCAGTCAGAACTATCAGGCCGTATCCACGATTTTCAACCGTGGCAACGCCTTCATCAAAGACTATGACAGCGTAGTCCAGGAAGCGCGCTCCATCCTCAGCAACGTAAACAACACCGGTACGATTCCGGTGCAGAAAACCGAAGACATGGTGCAGACGCGCATTGCACCGATGGCTGCCAACAGTGGTGCCATCGACTATCTGTATGAGCTCAACCATCTGGCCAGCGATATATACAACCACTCGCTGCGTGTTTCCATTCTCGCCGGCGTCATCGCCAAATGGATGCACTTCGACCGCGAAAAACGCAAAGATATCATGCTTGCCGGCTTCCTGCACGACATCGGCAAGACAAAGTTCCCGCAGCGCTTGCTCGACAAGAACATCAACACCTTGAAAGGCGAAGATTACGAAGCCTATATCCAGCATACCGTCGATGGCCATCATATCCTGAATACGGAACCGTCGCTTTCTGAGGGTGTAAAACTTGCTGCCATGCAACATCACGAGCGCATGGACGGCACGGGCTTCCCGTTCAATTGTATGGGTGCCGATATCCACGAATACGCGCGCATCATCGCAATTGCTGATATTTATGACAATATCACCACCGAACGCGAAGGCTATGTCAAGCAGACGCCATTTACGGCCATTGCCTACCTGACCGAGAACATGTTCACTTCGCTCGACCCGACTGTGTGCGTCCCAGTGCTTACGCATATCAAGGATGCGTTCCTTGGTTCACGCGTCGCGCTCAACAACGGCGAAAAAGGAACCATCGCGGCCTACCCGAATGACTTTGCCGCCCACCCCGTAGTAAGCATCTCGCCCGATGAGATCATAAACCTCAACGAACATCCAGAGCTTACAATTACCGAATACAATCCCAAATAACGGATAAATATATGAAAAGCAACGCCCCCATGAGTTAAAGGATTTCCTCCAACTCATGGGGGCGTTGTTTGCTAAATTGCAGTTTGACGGTCAGTTCCAGCCTTCCCCTTACCGAGGGGAAGGTGGGCGCGAAGCGCTCGGATGAGGTGTATGCGTCCGTATGGAATCCCGATACTACGAAGCGCGGGGTTCACGGGGTAGTGCTTTTTCTGT
>SVBZ01000052.1 GCA_015058575.1 Pseudoselenomonas ruminantium | reverse complement strand
GTAAAACTCTGCAAGCGGCCCATTTAAGCGGAAACAGAAAAAGCACTACCCCGTGAACCCCGCGCTTCGTAGTATCGAGATTCCATACGGACACATACACCTCATCCGAGCGCTTCGCGCCCACCTTCCCCTCGGTAAGGGGAAGGCTAGAACTGACCGTCAAACTGCAATTTATAAAAATATATGTGTGGAAATGCTGTATATTGGCTTCTTTCTTCTTATTGCGCTAGCATATTATATATTTGTGACAGATATCAATTGTTCTTTCATAGAAAGGAAAGTATACTTATAAACAAAAGTGAAATGGAGGCAGGAGTTATGGTAAAAATTGTGTTTTCGGATATTGATGGGACTTTTTTGACCCCCGATAGCAAGGTCAGCCCGGCCACGGCTGCGGCTGTTAAGAAGTTGCTAGCCAAGGATATACCGCTGGTTCTTGTTTCGGCCCGGATGCCGGAGGCAATCTATCCCTTGACGGAGGAAATTGGCATCAAGATCCCTATTATCAGTTATAGTGGTGCGCTGGCGCTTACGGCTGAGGGAGATGAGCTGGGCAGTGTGACAATGGCTGTGTCGGATACCATGCGCCTGCTGGACGTTTTGGCATCTGATTATCAAGAGGCTGTAGTCAACTATTATGCCGGTCATCATTGGTATGTCAAAGATGTGAGCAATGAACGCGTGCAGACAGAGGTGCGCATTACTTCGGCCCAGCCCCAAGCAGCTGATTTCGCTGAGCGCTTGGCTGCCGGCGAAGTCCCGCATAAGATTTTATTGATGGCTGAGCCGGAGCTTTGTGAACGGGCAGAAGCGGAGTTGTCGGCGCGGTTTCCGATGTTTCATGTAGTTCGCTCCGCGGCTTTTCTACTTGAAATCATGGATGCGTCGGTATCGAAAGCAAGCGGCATTGCGGTGATGTTGAAGCATTTTGGGCTGACGGCCGAGGAGGCATTGTCTTTTGGCGATAATTACAACGATATCGAGATGCTGGAATTGACGGGACGCAGTGTTGCGATGGGAAATGCGCCTGATGTGATTAAGAAGCTGGCAACGGATATTACAGCGGCTAATGCGGAAGATGGTTTGGCGAAATTTTTGGTAAAAGAGATCTTGTAAATAAGAGCGCAGGATAAGATAATTGCTATAATTGTCAGAATATACTACACGTTCGTATAAATTTGCAATAAATAAATAGCAATAAAAAAATTGACAGAATGATATACGTGTGCTATATTTAAATCATGAAATGTGCTCGAACACAATTTTAAAGATACCACTTAAAACCTATATGGAGGGGATATGAAATGAAAACAAGCACAGATAAAAGTGCAAGCAAGAAAATTTCTAGCAAGTTCATATATTTCTTTGGTTCCTTTGGTGGCATTTTGTTTGGCTACGACATTGGTGTAATGACTGGTGCCCTGCCATTCCTGCAGAATGATTGGGGCTTGCAGGGGAATGCAAGCGTTATTGGCTGGATCACTTCAGCCGTCATGTTTGGTGCAATTTTCGGTGGCGCTTTGGCTGGACAGCTTTCAGACCGGTTGGGCCGCCGCAAGATGATCCTGCTTTCTGCACTTATCTTTATCATTGGTTCGGTTCTGTCTGGTATTGCACCACAGGATGGTACATTGTATCTCATTGCTGTGCGCACGCTCCTGGGCTTAGCGGTTGGTGCAGCATCGGCATTGGTTCCGGCTTATATGTCGGAGATGGCGCCAGCACGGCTGCGCGGCAGTTTGTCCGGTATCAATCAGACCATGATTGTATCTGGTATGCTGCTTTCCTACGTAGTCGACTACCTGCTTAAAGACATGCCGGAAATGATTGCCTGGCGTTTGATGCTCGGTCTAGCAGCTGTTCCGGCTATCATCCTGTTCTTTGGTGTGCTGCATCTGCCTGAGTCGCCGCGTTTCCTCGTTCGTGGCGGCAAGTTGGCTGAGGCGCGTCAGGTATTAGCCTGCATCCGTCCAGAAGCTGAAGTTGAAGCTGAGCTTGCTGATATCCAGGCCACGGCTCGCGATGAACAGCAGGCAAAACAGTCTACCTCGCTTTCTACGCTTGTATCGAGTAAATATCGTTATCTTGTTGCCGCTGGTGTCGGCGTTGCCGCTTTCCAGCAGTTCCAGGGTGCTAATGCTATTTTCTACTATATTCCAATGATTGTGGAGCAGGCTACGGGCCAGGCTGCCAGCTCGCAGCTCATGTGGCCGATTATCCAGGGTATCATTCTCGTGCTTGGTTCTTTGGTGTTCTTGGGAATCGCCGATCGCTTCAACCGCCGCACGCTGCTGACGGTTGGCGGTACGGTTATGGGGCTTTCATTCATCCTGCCGGCAGTGCTCAATAGCCTGATTCCGGGCATGGATCCGATGATGATTGTCTTCTTCCTCTGCATCTATGTAGCGTTCTATTCCTTTACGTGGGCTCCGCTCACTTGGGTCATCGTCGGTGAGATTTTCCCGCTGGCTATCCGCGGGCGTGCTTCGGGGATGGCTTCTTCGTTCAACTGGATTGGCTCGTTCCTTGTTGGCCTGCTGTTCCCAATCATGACTGCTACGATTTCGCAGGCAGCTGTGTTTGCTATCTTCGGTGTCATCTGCTTGCTCGGTGTGGCTTTTATCCGCAACTGTGTGCCGGAGACCCGTGGACATACGCTTGAGGAGATTGAGGCTGCTGGTACGCGTCATCATAGCGAAAAAGAGGATGCAAGGCTTCTTATGTCGTCAAATTAAGTTGTCGAAGCTGGAAATGACTATGGGGGACTACTGATGGAACTTATGAAGAATGCGGCCAGCATTGAAAATGGCGAAACGGCCCTTGGTATTGAGTTGGGGTCGACAAGAATCAAAACTGTGCTCGTGAACAGAAATTGCGAGACTTTGGCTTCGGCCAGCTATGAGTGGGAAAACCAGCTCGAGGACGGCATCTGGACGTATGATCTTGACCGTGCCTGGGCTGGCATCCAGACCTGCTTCACGCAGGTGGCAGCCGATGTGCGCAGCCGCTATCATGTATCGTTCACCAAAATCGGTGCTATCGGCGTCAGTGCGATGATGCATGGGTATCTGCCTTTTGATGCCGAGGGACGCCAGTTGGCTGGTTTCCGCACTTGGCGTAACAATATCACGGGGGAGGCTGCTGATGCTTTGACGCAGGAGTTTGCCTTCAATATCCCGCAGCGCTGGAGCATTGCACATCTCTATCAAGCTATCTTGAATGGCGAGGAACATGTTGGCAAGATTGATTTCCTGACGACGCTGGCTGGCTATATCCATTGGAAATTGTCGGGGGAGAAAGTGCTGGGAATCGGCGATGCCTCGGGGATGTTCCCGATTGACAGTGCGACGGGTGATTATGATGCTGCTATGCTGGCAAAGTTTGCGCAGCTGGAAAAGGTTCAGCCGTATAACTGGGATCTCAAAGAGATACTGCCGCAGGTACTCAAGGCTGGGGAAAAGGCCGGGGTACTGACGCCGGAAGGTGCACGTTTGCTTGACCCATCAGGCAAGCTCGAATGGGGCAGCTTGATGGCACCGCCGGAAGGTGATGCTGGTACGGGCATGGTCGGCACGAACAGTGTCCGCAAACGCACGGGTAATATTTCTGTCGGGACCTCCGCATTTTCGATGAATGTTCTCGATGCGCCGCTCAAAGAAGTCCATCAGGATATCGATATGGTTACGACGCCGGATGGTGCTCCTGTAGCCATGGTGCATACGAATAACTGCTCGTCGGATCTCAATGCCTGGGTTTCGTTGTTTGGCGAATTTGCCGAGGCGATGGGGCATGGGCTCAAACCCGATAAACTTTATGGCCTGCTGTTCAATCAGACGCGGCTGGCCGATAAGGATGCAGGCGGACTGCTCAATTATAGCTGCCTGTCGGGGGAAAATATCACGCGCGTTGAGCAGGGACGTCCGCTCTTTATGCGCACGCCACATAGCCATATGAATCTGGCGAATTTCATGTTGTCGCAGCTCTATGCAGCCTTTGCACCGCTCAAGATTGGCATGGATATCCTTGTCCGTGAAGAGGGCGTAAAGACGGATGTGATGATTGCACAGGGCGGACTGTTCCAGACGCCGGTCATAGGCCAGCAGGTACTTGCCGATGCACTCGGGATTCCCATCACGGTCATGGAGACGGCTGGTGAAGGCGGCCCGTGGGGCATGGCAGTGCTCGCAGTCTTTGCTAAATGGGGAATGCCGGAAGAGACGCTGGCTGATTTCCTTGACCGCCATGTATTCCGCCATCCGGAGAGCTCGACGCTCACGCCGAATGCGCAGGGCGTAGCTGGCTGCCAAGCGTTTATCAAGGCATATCAGGCAGGTCTGGCGGTTGAGAAAAAGGCAGGCACGGCGGTCAAGGAGACAGCCTGAGAGGCCATAGTCAGAATTTCCAGTTCAGAAAGGATCTTTATCATGTTAGAAGCGTTGAAACAAGAAGTCTATGAGGCGAATATGATGCTGCCGAAGCTCGGCATTGTCACTTTTACCTGGGGAAATGTCTCGGGAATCGATCGCGAAAAGGGGCTCTTTGTCATCAAGCCGTCAGGCGTCCCATATGAAGAACTCAAGGCGGCGGATATGGTTGTCGTCGATATGGAGGGCCATGTCGTGGAAGGCGATATGAATCCATCGAGCGACACGATGACACATCTGGTGCTCTATAAGGAGTTCCCTAATATCGGGGCTGTTGTTCACACGCATTCTTCGTGGGCAGTATCGTTTGCCGAAGCCGGGTTGCCGATTGAGGCACTGGGGACGACGCATGCCGATACCTTTTATGGGGATGTACCGGTGACCGAGGCCTTGACCAAAGAGGAAATCGAAGGCGCCTATGAGGAAAATACCGGTCATGTCATCGTCCGTACTTTTCGCAAGCTGGGCATCGATCCCGATGCCGTTCCGGCAGTGCTCGTCAAGCAGCATGGCCCGTTCACTTGGGGTCCGACGCCGAAAAAAGCTGTGGAAACAGCCAAGATCCTCGATGTCGTAGCGGAGATGAACTATCATGCGCTGCAGCTCACGCGGGCGGATGAACGTGTGCCGCAGTTCTTGCTGGACAAGCATTACTATCGCAAGCATGGTGCGAATGCTTACTATGGACAGAATAATGCCAAATCGCAGAGCGGTGTTACGCATCGCTGAGCAGATAACGTATTTTTAGAATAAATTGAAGGGAAGAATTATCATGTTAGAGACGAAAGAGTATGAGTTTTGGTTTGTAGCCGGCAGTCAGTTCCTTTATGGCGAGGAGCAGCTCCGCAATGTTGCCCGTGATGCAGAAGACATGACGGCAAAACTCAATGCAAGTGGTAAGCTGCCGTATAAAGTTGTCTGCAAAGGCGTCATGACGACTGCCGATGGTATTACGGATTTCATGAAAGAGGTCAATTACCATGATGAAGTTGCTGGTGTCATCACTTGGATGCACACCTTCTCGCCGGCCAAGAACTGGATTCGCGGGACGAAACTTTTGCAGAAACCGCTGCTGCATCTGGCAACGCAGTATCTCAATGAGATTCCGTATGATACGATTGATTTTGACTATATGAACCTCAACCAGAGCGCTCATGGTGACCGCGAGTACGGTTATCTGAACGCCCGTCTGGGTATCAATAACAAGATCGTCTATGGCTGGTGGGGCGATGAGGAAGTGCAGCAGGAGATTGCTGATTGGCAGGATGTTGCCGTAGCTTATAACGAGAGCTTCAAGATTCGTGTTTGCCGCTTCGGCGATACGATGCGCGATGTAGCTGTCACTGAGGGCGATAAAGTAGAGGCACAGATTCAGCTGGGCTGGACGGTCGATTACTGGCCGGTCGGTGAATTGGTTGACGTTATCGATGCTGTCGATGAAAAAGCCATTGATGCTGAGTATGAAAAATTGCAGCGTGATTATACGCTGAATCCGCAGCATAACAGCACGGAGAAATTTACGGAATCGGTACGTTATCAGCTGCGCGAATACTTGGGAATCAAAAAGTTCCTCGATGAGAAAGGCTATACGGCATTTTGCACGAACTTCCAGGATCTCAAGGGGCTCAAACAGCTGCCAGGTCTGGCAGCACAGCTTCTGATGCGTGATGGCTACGGTTTTGGTGCTGAAGGTGATTGGAAACATGCTGCGCTTACGCGTTTGCTGAAAATCCTGTCGCATAATGACCGGACGGTATTCATGGAAGATTACACGCTTGATTTGCGCAAAGGCCATGAAGCTATCCTTGGTGCGCATATGCTTGAGGTTGACCCGACGATTGCCAGCGATAAGCCGAAAGTCGAGGTTCATCCACTCGATATCGGTGGTAAGGACGATCCGGCGCGCCTGGTATTCACTGGTGCAGATGGCGATGCCATCGATGTGACGATTGCGGATTTCCGTGATGGTTTCCGTATCATCAGCTATCCAGTCACTTGCCGCAAAGCTGAGGCTGAGACGCCGCATCTGCCAGTAGCCAAACAGCTCTGGACGCCGAAAGTTGGTCTCAAGGAAGGAGCAACTTGCTGGATCGAAGCTGGTGGCGGGCACCATACGGTATTGAGCTTCTCAATCAAAGAATCCCAGCTGCATGATCTTGCCGTTATGTTGGGCACGGATCTGGTAGAAATTTGCTAACCCTTAAATTCAGATATAAGTTCCCCGGAAAAGTCCGCTGGTTCAGCAATAAAGAGCCAGCGGGCTTTTTATATCAAATTGCAGTTTGCCGGTCAGTGCGTGCTTAAAATAATCTTGATAGAGCTCAGCTTGGGCGGGGGCGGGTGCACTTTTTCTCCGCTCCCGCTAAATGACCCGCGCGGATGCTTTCGTACGTATCTAGCGACATGTGC
>SVBZ01000051.1 GCA_015058575.1 Pseudoselenomonas ruminantium | reverse complement strand
CAGGCTTATCCAAACTTAGCAGAGGGCGGGGGCGGGTACACTTTCTTCGTAGCGGGAGCGACTGCCCGAACGCAGTGAGGGATGGCCCGCAGCAGGTTCTACCTAGAACGACACGATGTATTGGCGTGCCGCCGGCCTGCCCGGCACATGTATCTAAATACGTACTAAAGCAGCCGCGCGGGTCATTTAGCGGGAGCGGAGAAAAAGTGCACCCGCCCCCACCCAAGCTGAGCTCTTCCAAGTTTATTTTAAGCACGCACTCACAGATAAACTGCAATTTTACAGCAAACGGCCCGCTGGTTTTTGTGTGCCAGCGGGCCGTTGGTTTTATTTTTCCTGCATGAGGAACGGACGCAGTTCTTCTTCGTCGGGGGTGATGTAGAGGGTTTTCTGGTTTGTGAAGATGACGAAGCCGGGTTTGCTGCCCGATGGTTTTTTGACGTAGCGGATTTCGGTGTAGTCGACGGGGACTTTGGAGGAACCCTGGGCTTTGCTGAAGTGGGCCGCAAGGCTGGCGCAGAGCAGGATGTTGTCCTCGCTTACAGGGGCGCCGCCGTTGCGCAGGATGACGTGGGAGCCAGGGATGTTCTGCGTGTGGAACCAGGTGTCGTTGAAGCTGGCGGTCTTGCAGGTCAGCTTGTCGTTCTGGTAGTTGTTCTTGCCGATGAAGATGTCGATGCCGTCCGGCGTCTGGAAGTGGAACGGATGGGAGGGCTTATCGTTGTTCTTGCGCTTGAGCTTTTCGCGCAGGTAGCCGCTTTCTACGAGCTCGTTATGGATTTCGGCAATCTCGCCGAGGCTTTCCGAGGCGAGCAGGGAGGCTTCGATGCTTTCAAGATAGGTGATGTTGTCTTCGCATTCGCGGCGCTGGACGCGCAGGAGTTCCTGGGCGCGCTTTAGCTTGTCGTATTTTTTGTAGCAGGCCTGCATGTTCTGGATAAGCGTATAGCGCTGGTCAAGTGGAATCGTGAGGGTCTCGCCGGTTTCGCTGTAGATGTTGGCCACCGTGATCTCGCTGTCGACATGGTCCTGGAACTGGTACTGATAGGTCATGAGATTATCGCCGCGGATCTTGTACTCCTCGGCATTTTCGGCGGCCGCGATTTCCTCATCGAGTTTCACGAGCTTGTTCTCGGCGCGGCTGAGTTCGTTCTTGACGAGCTTCTTGAATCGGTCTTTGTCGGGCAGGACGTAGCTGCCGGCAAGCTGGTCGGCTTTTTCGAGCATGGCGCTGAGGGTGGGGAACGCAAGGCTCGTGCCTTCGGCCAGATAGTGGAGCGGGAAGGAGCTCATAGCCAGGATTTTCTTGTTTTCGCCCAGTACGAGCACGGGGGAGGCGTCCTCGTTGCTGGCAGCCGTGCGGATTTCGTCAAGGGCATCGCGCACGGCGGCAAAGTCGACGGCTTCGAGCGCATTGATGCGCATGCTCGGTGCAAGACCGGCGGAAAAACAGGTCTCCTTGGCTGATACCGGGCCAAAGCCCATGCAGGCAGCAAGCAGTGCCTTATCGAGCCTTTGCTCGCCGTCTGCTTTGAGGCGGGCGATGATATCGTCAAGGTCAGCGGTGAAGAGGTCGAGCTTATCCTGCCCTGGCGGCAGCTCGTAGGCATCGCCGGGCAGGACCGTGCGCACGCGGCTGCTATTGGCGCCAATCTTGCGCAGGGCGTCGATGATCGTGTCGTCCTGCACGAGGATGATATTGCTGTATTTTCCCATGAGCTCCATGACGAGCGTCTTGGTGACAATCTTGCCGCCAGCGGCCAGTGAATCGACATCCATGAGCAGCAGGCGGTCAAGACCGTGCTGGCGGATGGCGGCGATGCGTCCCGTTTCGAGCTGCTTGCGCAGGACCATGCAGAAGACGGGAGGCTCAGGCGGGTTTTCCAGATTGCGCGCTAAAAGATGCGCCGAGGGGTTTTGCGAGTTGATGGAAATATGCAGCAGGTAATTCTGCCCTGGCTGCCGAATGGAAAGGATGATGGATTGTTTGTTGGGCTGCGTGATTTTATCGATGCGCCCGCCGGCAAGCGCCGCGTTGAGCTCCCGGGCGAGGGCATACATGGAAAAGCCGTCAAGACTCATGATAATGCTCCTTTATAAATCGTAGGGTATAACTTCTAAATTATAACATTAATGGGAGAGCGGGGCAATTCATGGTGTGATCTGGGGAAAGGTATTGCATAAGATTACAAAAAACAATATAATACTATAATGAGTAACTAGAATTGGGAGGCTAAGGCGATGAAATTTACGAAATGGCAGGGCTGCGGCAATGACTTTGTGCTTATTGACTGCCGCAAGCAAGAGCCGGAGGATTATGCGGCGCTTTCCCAGAAACTTTGTGATCGTCATTATGGTATCGGTGCGGATGGCATTCTCGTCGTATTGCCGTCGGCTAAGGCGGATTTTCGCATGCGCATCTTCAATACCGATGGCAGCGAAGCCGAGATGTGCGGCAACGGCATCCGTTGTTTTGCGCGCTATCTCTACGATTATAAATTGACCAGCAAGACGGAATTTACGGTTGAGACCGGTGCGGGTATTCTCGTGCCGAAAATCATCCTTGATGGGGATGCGGTGACAGGCGTCCAGGTGGATATGGGCGAGCCGCATCTTCTGGGCGAGGAGATTCCCGTTGACGGCTTTGATGGCAAGAAGGTCATTGCCGAACCGCTTACGGTGGCAGGCACGACCTATGCGATGACGGCAGTATCGATGGGCAACCCGCATTGTGTGGTCTTTGTCGACGATGCAGAAAGATTCCCGATTGAGGAGCTTGGCACGCAGTTTGAGCATCATGCGCTGTTCCCGCGCAAGACGAATACGGAATTTGTCGAGGTCAAGGACCGCAGCCATGTGCGCATGCGCGTCTGGGAGCGCGGGGCGGCAATCACGCTTGCCTGTGGCACGGGGTCTTGTGCGACGGTGGTAGCCGGTGTCCTCAATGATAAGATTGACCGCAAGGCCGAGGTCCAGCTCGATGGCGGCAAACTCATCGTCGAGTGGGTCGCAAACAATCATGTCTTCATGACAGGCCCCGCTGAGCTCGTGTTCACGGGCGAGTGGAACGGTTGAGATGACAGGGAAAGAGGCGGTTCAATGCTAAAGAGCATGACGGGATTTGGTGCGGCGGCGTGCGAAACAGAGGCCTATAAGGTTTCCGTGGAGGTCAAAGCGGTCAACCAGCGGTTCCTTGAAATCAATTTTCATATGGGCCGGCAGCTTAGCCAATGGGAAGATGCGCTGCGCAAGTGCATCAAGGGCGTAGTTGCCCGTGGCAAGCTCGATGTCTATGTAAACTTTACCGACAAGCGCGAGAGCCAGGCGCATATCCGCGTCAATAAGGGGCTGGTAATTGCCTATCAGCAGGCGCTCAACGAAATGAGCGATGTGCTGCATCTGGCGCGGCCCGATGATGTGCACGCGTTTGCGACATTCCCCGATGTGCTGGCAATCGAAAGCGATAGCGATATTTCGGGCATGAAGCCATTGCTGCTGCAGACGCTTGAGCAGGCGCTCACAAGCTTTGATGAAATGCGGTCGGCTGAAGGCAGCAATATCGAGGCCGACTTTAGAACCCGGCTTGAAAAGCTGATGGTAATGCGGGAAAAAGTCAGCACTCTGGCGCCAGGCATCGTGCAGGCTTATCGTGACCACTTGCAGCAGACGATTGCTGAGGCCTTGCAGAGCCAGGCGTTTGATGAGACGCGGCTCATCCAGGAGACAGCAATCTATGCCGATCGCGTGGATATTACGGAGGAGCTCGTGCGCCTTGGCAGTCATTTCCAGCAGTTCCGGCAGATCATTGCCAAGCCCTCTGAGCCGGTAGGGCGCAAGCTGGACTTTTTGATCCAGGAAATCAACCGCGAGACGAATACCATCGGCTCAAAGGCCAATAGTACCGAAGCTGCACAGCTTGTCGTCGACATGAAGAGCGAAATCGAGAAGCTGCGCGAGCAGGTTCAGAACATCGAATAAGAGGAGGTACCCCTTTTGGATATCAAACTCATCAATATCGGTTTTGGCAATATCGTATCGGCCAACCGGATCGTAGCGATAGTAAGCCCTGAGTCGGCGCCTATCAAGCGCATCATCCAGGAGGCCCGCGATGGCGAGCGCCTGATCGATGCCACGTATGGCCGCCGCACACGTGCGGTTATCATCATGGACAGCGATCATGTCATCTTGTCGGCAGTACAGCCCGAGACTGTGGCACATCGCGTCGAGGACGATGACGATACGGACGTGAAAACCGAAGAAGTGAAACCTGAATTAAAAGAGAAAGAAGAAGAGATGCAAGAATGAGCAAGGGATTATTGATTGTTGTTTCCGGGCCATCGGGCACCGGAAAGGGAACGGTATGCAGCGAGCTGCTCGCGCAGACGCCGGAACTTGCCTATTCCATTTCGGCCACGACGCGTCAACCGCGCGATGGTGAGGTCGATGGCAAGAATTACTATTTCATGGATAAGGCACAGTTTGAGAAAACGATTGAGGAAGGTGGCTTTCTTGAGTATGCTAATGTCTATGGCAACTATTATGGTACGCCGCTGGGCAAGATTGAGGAGCGCCTTGCTGCTGGTGAGGATATCCTGCTTGAAATCGATACGCAGGGTGCGCTCAATGTCATGAAGAAATGCCCCGACGGGCTCTTCATCTTCCTGCTGCCGCCGTCCATCGGCGAGCTCGAGCGCCGCATCCGCGGCCGCGGCTCGGAGACGGCAGATTCTCTGGCAAAGCGTCTCGGCGCTGCCAAGGAAGAGATCAAGATTGGCCGCCAGTATGGCTATGTCGTGGTCAATGACACGGTACGCCAGGCTGTAAAGCGCATCAAATGCATCATGACGGCTGAGCATTGCCGCATAGCTATGAACTTAGATAAATTTGAGGAGTTGGAACAGTAATGAAAGCAAATAACAATCCCGTAATGAGCATGGTAAATCCGTCCACGGATACGCTGATGAAACAGGTCGACAGCCGCTATGGCCTTGTCGTCTGCGCATCCAAGCGTGCCCGCCAGCTGCTGAGCGGCGAGGAGCTCAAGGAGCTCAAATCGAAATCGACGAAGAATGTCACGAATGCA
This sequence comes from Pseudoselenomonas ruminantium, assembly GCA_015058575.1. Classification (GTDB taxonomy): domain Bacteria; phylum Bacillota; class Negativicutes; order Selenomonadales; family Selenomonadaceae; genus Selenomonas_A; species Selenomonas_A ruminantium_O. The sequence goes on along the minus strand of SVBZ01000051.1, from coordinate 13,965 downwards.
CTCGAGGAGATTGCCGAGGGCAAGATCAACTACAAGATTTCCAAAGCGGATCTCTAAGCCATGGAACTACAGGGCAAGGAAATCGTTCTGGGCGTGACCGGCGGCATTGCAGCCTATAAGGCGGTAGAGATTGTCAGCCGTTTGCGCAAAGCGGGGGCCAACGTACATGTCATCATGACGAAAGAGGCGACACAGTTCGTCACGGAGCTGACCTTTCGCGAAATCAGCGGGCAGCCCGTTGCCGTCGATATGTGGGAAAAGGTCATGCAGTTCCATGTGGAACATATCGCGCTGGCGCAGCTTGCCGACCTTATGCTGATTGCGCCGGCAACGGCCAACATCATCGCCAAGGCAGCTGTTGGCATCGCCGATGATATGCTTTCGACGACGCTGCTGGCGACGAAGGCACCTATCTATATGGCGCCGGCGATGAATACGAATATGTATGAAAATCCCATCACGCAGCGCAATATCGCCGAGCTAAAGGCCCGCGGCTTCCATATCATCGAGCCTGCGGCAGGCCATCTTGCCTGCGGTACAAGTGGCAAGGGCCGCCTGCCAGAGCCTGTGGATATCGTGCGTATCGTAAGTGAAGCCTTGACAAGTCAGAATTTGACAAGTCAGGAATTGACAAGTCAAAATTTGACCGGTCAAAAAATCCTTGTGACGGCTGGCGGCACGATTGAGCCGCTCGATCCCGTACGCTATATCGGCAACCGCTCGACGGGCCGCATGGGCTATGCCATTGCAGAAGAGGCCGCGCGGCGTGGCGCCGAGGTCGTTCTGGTTTCGGGCCCGACGGTGCTGGAGGATCCCATGGGTGTCCGCGTCATCCGCATCGAGACGGCGCGGCAGATGCGCGAGGCTGTCCTGGCGGAGTTTCCGACAGCGGCGGCTGTCATCAAGTCGGCGGCCGTGGCCGACTATCGGCCAGAAACTGTGGCCGGGCAGAAAATCAAGAAGAGCGAGGATGATCTGGTGCTGCATCTCGTGCGCAATCCGGATATCCTATATGAGCTTGGCCAGAAAAAGGAGCATCAAGTGCTCGTCGGCTTTGCGGCTGAGACCTGCAAGGTCGAGGAGTATGCGCGCAAGAAGCTGGCGAAGAAGAATCTTGACTTTATCGTGGCTAACGATGTCTCGGAAGCAGACGCCGGCTTTGGTGTGGAGACGAACCGCATCAAGCTCATTGACAGGGCGGGCAGGATGACGCTGTACCCGCTGATGAGCAAGAAGGAACTTGCGGGCATCATACTCGACCACGTGGCTGAGGCTTTAGAAAAATAGACAGATGCGAGAGGAAACGGAAGCAGTCGTTGCCAGTGGCAGTGGCTTCTTCCGTTTCTTTGTGAGGAGATGAAGTGTTGTACCTTCACTATTATTGGCTGCGCCTCAAGCGATGGATGCGCTGGTTCGTGCATCGCTATGGCGCGTTGTTTGTGGTCCTGGCGGTCTGCAATATCCCGACGATGGTGCAGATCGGCATGTTCCAGGAAGAGGCCGTGCCCGTATGGGGCCGTGTGGCGCTGACGCTGGCGGGGATCGTCCGCACGCTGGGGATGGTCTTCCTGCTGGCTTTGGCGCTGGGCTGGCTGCCCAAAGTGGTGCAAAAAATGGCCGTGCTGGCAAGCTGCCTCTTGGCAATGGTCGATGCGTTTGCCCTTTATAGCTATCATAATTACCTCGATGAGGGCATGATGCAGGTCATCTTTGCGACCAATCCGCAGGAGGCGCGCGAGTATATGTGCGCGCAGGCCGCGCATATAGCAGAGCTGCTTTTGGCTGTGCTGGCAGGCTGCTGCCTGCTGCGGTGGGGTCGGGAAAAGCTGGTAGGGGCCTGGCATAAGGCACAGCCACGGCTGGCCGCCGTGCTGTCTGCCGGTGTATTCCTGTTTGCTGGTACGGCTGCCTATGCTGCCTCGGAAGCTGTGCAGGATGGCATGGACGCAGCGGTCTATCTGGGCAGGAATTATCCGCAGCAGTATTCGCTGGGGCGTGCAGCCTACATCATTCCGAAGGCGTTTGAGGAAATCGGTTCGGCTGAGTACGTCGATGCGACACTGGCCGCGCAGCCCGTGGAGCTTATCCGGCAGGAAAACGATATCCCGCAGGTCGTATTCATCCTCGGCGAGTCGACGAGCCGGCATCATATGCAGCTTTATGGCTATGAGCTGCCGACAACCCCGCAGCTTGCTGCACGGGCGGCAAATGGGGAACTTACGGTGTTTACCGATGCCATCAGTCCGCATGCGGCGACGATGGCCGTCATGAAGACGTTGTTCTGCTTTTACGACCATACACAGGAGCAGGCGGGCGCCGTCTGGTATGAGCAGCTCAATCTCTTCGATATCCTGCATCGGGCCGGTATCCGTACGGCCTGGGTCTCCAATCAGGAGTCGGCGGGCTTTTATGGCAGTATCGGCCGTACGCTTGCGGGGCGCTGTGACGAGCACCGTTTTACGAGCTCGACCTCGCATACGATCGATCTCGTCGAGCGTTATGACGAAGAGGTGCTGCCGCTGCTCGATGACAGTCTGACGCGCAGTGCGGCGCAGAACTTTACAGTCGTGCACTTGATGGGCGCTCATGAGGATTTCATCCGCCGGTATCCGCCGTCGTTTGCGCATTTTACCGCCGACGATGAGCAGGGAGAGGGCCGTGCGGTGCGCGCCGAATATGACAATGCCGTGCGTTACGACGATTATATCGTCGATCAGATCATCCGCCGCTTCGAGCAGCAGGATGCCATCGTCATCTTCATTTCCGACCATGGCGAGGAAATCAACGATACGCGCGCCGTCGTCGGCCATGGCGACGAGAGCAGCAGCTGGCAGCGCGATATCCCGATGGTCTGCTGGACCTCGGAAAAGTTCCGCGCCAAGCGTCCCGCACTCATGGCGCGGCTGGCAGCAGCCAGCGCGCAGCCGTATATGACCGATGATATGATACATACCTTGCTGGACCTCATGCAGATTGAAGTGCCGGCCTACCGGCCTGACAAGAGTATCCTGCAGACAGGCTGCCGGCAGGAGGTGCGGCTGCTCAAGGGCAAGAAGCCGTATAGATACAGGGGAGAGAATAGAGAACGTGAAGAAGAACTATAACGAGGAAGTTTTGCCTGCGGCAAAACTGGAACAACGGCGGTATAAACTACTGGCGCTGGATTTTGATGGTACGACGCTTGACTCAGCCAAACGATTTCCGACAGAAATCAGCGCGGCCGTCCATGAGCTCAAGGCGCGTGGCATCGAGGTAATCGTCTCGAGCGGCCGCGGCAAGGCGGAGCTAAAGGATTACAAGCGGGAGCTTGAGGATTTTGATTATGGCGTTATGATCAGCGGCGGACTGGTCTACGATTTTAGGGCCCATGCGCCGCTTTTCAGCCAGCCGCTGCCCAAGGCGGCACTCGAGCAGGCTTTTGCTGCGGCTGAGGACGAGCAGGCGATGACGCAGCTTTTGACCGTTGACGAGTCGGTGACGCGGGGCAGCCATATCGCACGCATGGAAGATTTCCATATGGAAGTATACCGTGAGATGTATGAACGTGTCTGCCGCCGTGAGGAAGATCTTGCCGGCTTTATCGCAGCGCAGTACGGGCAGATATGCAAGATGAATATCTATCATCGTGACGAAGCATCGCGGCTGCGCAATTACAAGCGGCTCGAAAAGCTTGGACTTTCCATTACATTTGCGGAGCAGACGTCATTGGAGCTGTCGGCACCAGGCATTTCCAAGGCACAGGGGCTCAAGGTCATCTGCGCCCATCTCGGCATCAGCACCGATGATGTCGTAGCCATCGGCGATGCACCGAACGATGAAGAGGTGCTCAAACTTGCAGGTCTTGGTGTTGCCATGGGCAATGCCAGCGAAGATATCAAAGCCATCAGCGATGTGGTGGTGGCCGATAACGATCATCTCGGCGTGCTCGAGGCGATTAACCGGTTCTTTTGACAGAAAGGATGATTACTATGCCAAAATCTTTGCCCAAATTCTACAATTCCCTGGTCCAGGCCTGGAACACGATTTTCTTTGCGATGCTGCTATGCGGCGGCATCTACGCGGTCATGTCCGGTTATCCTGTGGCGGGCGTGTTCATGGTTATCGCCGGCGGCTGGGGCGTGTGGTTCTGCGGCAAGCAGGTCAATTATCTCATGAATACGAAGGCTGAGGATCTGCCGAAGACCAAGCTCGACGAAAAGCTCGCTGAGCAGACGGCAAAGGCGCTGGCTGTAGAGGTTGAGAAAAACAAATAAAAGGAGTTGTGGAATAGAAGCTGCATGCATAGGAAGGCTCGTTGAATGTTAGTCAACGGGCCTTTTGTCAATTGCAGTTTGTATGCTAGTTCTAGCTTAAAATAACCTTGATAGAGCTCAGCTGGGGCGGGGGCGGGTGCACTTTTTCTCCGCTCTCGCTAAATGACCCGCGCGGACGCTTTTGTACGTATCTAGGTGCATGTGCCGGGCAGGCCGGCGGCACGCCAATACATCGTGTCGTTCTAGATAGCATTTATTGCGGGCCATCCCTCACTGCGTTCGGGCAAGTCGCTCCCGCTGCGAAGAAAGTGTACCCGCCCCCGCCCTCTGCTAGGTTTGGCTAAGCCTGCTCTGCTTCGGCTATAGGGAACGAATTACATCGATGTGCTTGTTACGGGAGAAACGGTTCGTGCAAACTTGTTCATATAGATGAGGGGGGTGAACGGGGTAGTGATTCTTTCTGTCTGGAGCGACTGTCCTGCGCAGCAGGACTGGGCCGTAAGCGCATAAGCTAGATATAGAGATGTACGCCGCGACCTGGTGACGGGAGCAGGTAACTAAGTCCGTAAAACCTTGCGAACGGCCCATTTTAGCGGAAACAGAAAAAACACTACCCCGTGAACCCCGCGCTTCGTAGTAGCGGGATTCCATACGGACGCATACACCTCATCCGAGCGCTTCGCGCCCACCGCTCGGGCTGTCCACTGAACAGCCGCAACTTCGTTGCCCCCTTAGGGGAAGGCTGGAACCGACCGGCAAACTGCAATTTAATAAGAACATGAAGTTAGTCATCGAGGCGTTTCAAGGCAGATGAAATACCACAAATGTCCTTCTACTAAAAACTTTACTGGATTTTATTGTTGTAACATTGTATAATAATACATGGTTTACTAATTCTAAAAAGGTGGGAGACATTATGAATTTATCACGCAAGGTAAAACTGCTGGCACTGGGCGTTACGACGATGCTGGCTACGGGAATCATGGCTGGCTGTGGCGGCTCGGAGCAGGCGTCAAGCGGTGGCGGCAAGACGTACAAGATCGGTGTGGTGCAGCTTGTTGAGCATAGTGCACTCGATGCTGCCAACAAGGGATTTGTGGATGGTTTGAAGGAACGTGGCTTTGAGGAAGGAAAAAACGTTACCTTTGACCAGCAGAATGCGCAGGCTGACCAGTCCAACCTGCAGAATATCGCGCAGCGTTTCGTCAGCGGCAAGATGGATCTGATCTGTGCTATTGCAACGCCAGCCGCGCAGTCGATTGCCAACGCGACGAAGGATATCCCCATCCTCGGCACGGCCATCACGGACTATGTGGGCGCAAAACTGGCGGCTTCTAACGATAAGCCGGGTGCAAATGTTTCGGGGACGAGCGATATGAACCCCATCAAGGAGCAGGTGGACCTCTTGCAGAAACTTTGCCCGAACGCCAAGACGATTGGCGTCATCTACTGCTCGAGCGAGGTCAATTCCGAGGTACAGGTCAAGGCCATGGCCGAGTATGCTGCTTCTAAGGGCCTGATGGTCAAGACGGCGACGATTTCGACGGTCAACGATATCCAGCAGGCAGCGCAGAGCCTGGTAGGTGATGTGGATGCCTTCTATGTGCCGACGGATAATGTCATTGCCTCGGCAATGCCGACACTTGTAGCCATCACGGATGCAGCCAAGAAACCGGTCATCTGCGGTGAGCCGAATATGGTCAAAGCTGGCGGCCTGGCTACCTATGGCATCGACTACTACAAGCTCGGTGTCCAGACGGGCCATATGGCAGCTGATGTCCTTGAGGGTAAAGCCAAACCGGCTGATATGCCAATCCAGACGGCTAAGGATCTCAAGGTCGTAATCAATAAGAAGAACGCTGCAGCACTTGGCATCACGCTGCCGGAGGATGTCCTCAAAGGGGCAGACGTCATCGAATAACTTTGGCTACAGGATGGAGCGCAGGCCGGTGCAGCTTGGCTGCATGGGCCGCGCTCTTTTTGCTATAACGTCTAGGTAATAGGAGATTCAATTATGGATTTAGTAATCGCTACGGTCTCGCAGGGAATGTTATGGGCGCTATTGGCTATCGGTGTCTATCTGACCTTCCGCGTGCTTGATATTGCTGACCTGACGGTCGAGGGCAGTTTTCCGCTCGGTGCGGCAACGGCAGCGACGATGCTGGTCGCGGGGGTTCATCCGCTTATGGCCATTTTGGGGGCTTGCCTGACGGGCATGCTCGCTGGTGTCGTCACGGGCTTTCTCTGCACGAAACTCAAGATTCCGGCCTTGCTGGCGGGAATCCTCACAATGATTGCGCTTTATTCGGTCAACCTGCGCATCATGGGCAAGGCCAATCTGCCGCTATTGCAGCAGGATACGGTCTTTACCATCTGGCAGGTCGGCGGACTTGACAAGTCAATGACGACACTTGTGATCGGCACGGTCATCGTGCTGGTCGTGGCCCTGCTCAACTACTGGTTTTTCGGCACAGAACTTGGCACGGCGGTGCGCGCGACAGGCTTCAACCCGCATATGATCCGCGCCAACGGCATCAATACGGATAACATGATCGTGCTCGGCCTTTTGCTGTCCAACGGCCTTGTGGCCATTTCGGGCGCGCTCGTGGCCCAGAGCAATGGCTTTGCCGATGTCGGCATGGGCGTTGGCACCATTGTCATCGGCCTGGCTTCGGTCATCATCGGTGAGGTGCTTTTCGGTACGCGCAGTTTCAAGAACTGCCTGATTTCTGTCATCTTAGGTTCAATCGTTTATCGCGCTGTCATTGCCATCGTCTTGCAGATGGGGATGCCACCTAATGACCTCAAATTGTTCACGGCCATTCTCGTCGCACTGGCGTTGTCACTGCCGCTTTTGCAGGCGCGCTGGAACAAGTTCCGGAAGGGGGTACACTGATGCTGCATATCGATAACATTTCCAAGACATTCAATCCGGGAACTATCACGGAGAAACTGGCGCTGCACAATGTCAGCCTGCATCTGGCACCAGGCGATTTCGTCACGGTCATCGGCGGCAATGGTGCGGGCAAATCGACGCTGATGAATTCCATTGCCGGTACGTATCCTGTCGATGCGGGCAGCATCACGATCGCGGGTACCGACATCACCAAATGGCCGGAACACAAGCGTGCCAAATACATCGGCCGGGTATTCCAGGACCCGATGATGGGCACGGCGGCTGGCATGATGATAGAGGAGAACCTCGCAATCGCTGAGCGCCGCGGCCTGACGCCGACGCTGCGCTGGAGCTCTTCGGCTGATGGCCGCGAACATTTCCGCCGGCTGTTGAAAGGGCTGAACCTTGGCCTTGAGGACCGGCTCGAGTCAAAAGTCGGACTGCTCTCAGGCGGCCAGCGCCAGGCATTGACGCTTTTGATGGCGACGATGGCGCAGCCGAAACTGCTGCTGCTCGACGAGCATACGGCAGCGCTTGACCCCAAGACGGCCGAGAAGGTGCTCGCGCTGACCGAAAAGATTGTCGCCCAGCAGAAACTCACGACACTCATGATTACGCACAACATGCGTGATGCATTGAAATACGGCAACCGCCTGATCATGATGTACGAGGGCCATATCCTGTTCGACATCGACAGCGAGAAGAAAAAGACACTAGGCATCAAGGACCTGCTCGAAATGTTCGAGCAGGCCGCCGGCAGTGAGCTTAGCAGTGACAGCCTGCTGCTTAGCTGATAAAAAATTATGAATCACATTCATAAATAAGACTTGACTTTAAGATACGGGTACGGTATCATTAAATCAACAAAGCTGAATATGAACTCATCCAGAGCAGTGGAGGGAATGGCCCGATGAAGCTGCGGCAACCATTGACGCAAGTCAAAACGGTGCCAATTCCTTTAGGTTTTACCTATAAGATGAGAGTTAGGAAATGAAAGCTCTCGTTTTTGCGAGAGCTTTTTCTTATGAACCGGGACGTGTGAGGATATTCAGCAGCAAGTATTTCAACTACTGGGGAGGTAGATTTAATGAGTAAGAAACGTATGCTTTTTACTTCGGAATCGGTTACCGAAGGTCATCCGGATAAGATGGCAGACCAGATTTCCGACAGCATCCTCGATGCCATCCTGGCTGAGGACCCGATGGGCCGTGTTGCCTGCGAGACGATGGTGACGACGGGGCAGGTCCATGTCGTCGGTGAGATTTCGACGAAGTGCTATGTCGATATCCCGAAGATCATCCGTGATACGGTCAAGGAGATTGGCTATACGCGGGCAAAATATGGCTTCGATGCCGATACCTGCGGCATCCTCGTATCCCTTGACGAGCAGTCGCCGGATATCGCCCAGGGCGTGAACGAGGCTATCGAGTCCCGTGAGGGCGAGATGGACGCCGCTGAGGCTATCGGTGCTGGCGACCAGGGCATGATGTTCGGCTATGCGACGAACGAGACGCCGGAGTTCATGCCGCTGCCGATCGCGCTGGCTCATCGTCTGGCCCGCCGCCTGACGGAAGTCCGCAAGAACGGCACGCTGCCGTATCTGCGCCCCGATGGCAAGACGCAGGTCACGATTGCCTATGAGGATGGCAAAGCAGTCGCTGTCGAGACTATCGTTATTTCGACCCAGCACGATGAGGACGTAACGCTGGAGCAGATTCGCAAAGACCTCATCGAGCAGGTCATCAAACCGGTGGTTCCGGCTGAGCTCCTCAAGGACGATACGAAAATCTTCATCAACCCCACGGGCAAGTTCGTCATCGGCGGCCCGCAGGGTGACTCGGGCCTCACGGGCCGCAAGATCATCGTCGACACCTATGGCGGCTGGGCCCGTCATGGCGGCGGTGCCTTCTCGGGTAAAGACCCCACGAAGGTTGACCGCAGTGCAGCCTATGCGGCCCGCTATGTTGCAAAGAACATCGTCGCTGCAGGCCTGGCCGACAAGTGCGAGGTTCAGCTGGCCTACGCCATCGGCGTCGCTTATCCGGTATCGATCATGATCGATACCTTCGGCACGAATAAAGTGGCTGAGGAAAAGATTGAGGAAATCGTAAGCCGCAACTTCGACCTGCGTCCGGCCGGCATCATCAAGATGCTCGACCTGCGCCGCCCAATCTACAAGCAGACGGCTGCTTACGGCCACTTCGGCCGCACCGATGTCGACCTGCCGTGGGAGCACACGGATAAGGCTGACACGCTGAAGAAAGAAGCAGGGCTCTAAGAATATGGCAGGGCTCCCTCGGAAGGGGGAGCTCTTTGCTGTTTTCGCGGACAGGGTGTCAAGGAAAATACCTGTACAATGGGGCAAAAAGATATTGACAACTCAGACGGTCAATATTAAAATTAGATTGTTGCTTTACGATAAGAGTAATGTAATATGCAAGAGAGTATGGATACCAACGCGTATCCCTTTTTATTTATAGGAGGCAGATTACACAGAATGAGTATGATGACCAATGACAAGCTGAGAAATATTGCAATTATCGCCCACGTCGACCATGGTAAGACGACGCTGGTCGATGCAATGCTCAAGCAGAGTCACGTTTTCCGTTCCAATGAGCAGGTTGCAGAGCGTGTCATGGACTCCGGCGATATCGAGCGTGAGCGCGGTATCACGATCCTGTCCAAGAACACGGCAATCATGTACAACGACATCAAGATCAACATCGTCGATACGCCGGGCCATGCTGACTTCGGCGGCGAGGTTGAGCGTGTCCTCAACATGGTTGATGGTGTCGTTCTGCTCGTCGATGCTTTCGAGGGCCCGATGCCGCAGACGAAATACGTTCTGCGCAAGGCTCTCGAGCAGGGCCTCAAGCCGATCGTTGTCATCAACAAGATCGATAAACCGAACCAGCGCGTAGACGATGTTTACGATGAAGTTCTGGAGCTCTTTATGGAGCTCGATGCCGATGACGATCAGCTCGACTTCCCGGTTATCTATGCGACGGCCCGTGATGGTGTTGCCAAGTACAAGATGGAAGACGATAACGCTGACCTCAAACCGCTGATGGAGACGATTGTCAAAGAGATTCCGGCACCGAAAGGCGATCCGGAGGCTCCGCTCCAGATGATGGTCACGACGCTGGAGTCTGACTCCTTCGTTGGCCGCGTTGCCATCGGCCGCATCATCCGCGGTACGGCTAAGACGAACCAGAACGTCGTCCTCATCAATGGCGACCAGACGATCAAGGCTAAGATTGGTAAGGTATTTGTTTACCAGGGCCTCAAACGCGTCGAGACGGATTCTGCCAGCATGGGCGATATCGTCGCGCTGACGGGTCTTGGCGATGTTTCGATTGGTTACACGGTTGCCGATGCGGAAAATCCGGAGGCTCTGCCGACGATCAACATCGACGAGCCGACGCTTTCGATGACGTTTGGTGTCAACACGAGCCCGTTTGCCGGCCGTGAGGGTGAGTTCGTTACGTCCCGTCATCTGCGCGATCGTCTGTTCAAAGAGATCGAGACCAACGTTGCCATGAAGGTCGAAGAGACGGATTCTGCCGATGTCTTCAAGGTATCCGGCCGTGGTGAGCTGCATCTGTCCATCCTCATCGAGACGATGCGCCGCGAGGGCTATGAGCTGCAGGTCGGCAAACCGGAAGTTGTCTACAAGACCATCAATGGCCAGCTCTGTGAGCCGATCGAGAACCTGACGGTCGAGGTACCGCAGGAGTTCATGGGCGCTGTCATGGAAGGCCTCGGTACCCGTAAGGCTGAGCTCGTCAACATGACGGAGACGGCTGGTTACATGCGCCTTGAGTTCACGATCCCGGCCCGCGGCCTGATCGGTTTCCGTTCCGAGCTCCTCACGAGCACGAAGGGCAACGGTATCATGAACCATGTCTTCCACGGCTATGCTCCGTACAAAGGCGACATCCCGGGCCGTACCCGCGGTTCCCTCGTTGCCTTCGAGCAGGGTGAGACGACGGGCTATGGTATCTTCACGCTGCAGGATCGCGGCACGATGTTCGTCGGCCCGGGCGAGGCAGTCTATGAGGGCATGATCGTCGGTGAGAACTCCCGCGAGAACGATATCGACATCAACCCGTGCAAGAAGAAGAACGTATCCAACATGCGTACGTCGTCCTCGGATGAAGCCATCCGCATCACGCCGCCGCGCATCCTGTCCCTGGAGCAGGCTATCGAGTACATCAACAGCGATGAGCTCGTCGAGGTTACGCCGGAGCACGTCCGTCTGCGCAAGTCCATCCTGGACCGCACGATCCGTGGCCGTAACGCCAAGAACGCCCGCAAAGGCTGATAACGTCTGAAAAGACGACAATAGAGTTACAATTAAGAAGTCCTGCTGGAAAAATATAATTTTTTCCAGCAGGACTTTTGCATTTTACCAAGAATTATGATATCATGTGGATAGTTAAACTATCGATTGAATGGATAAGTCTTTATAGAACTTTTCGCTGAATGAAAATCGGAATTATTATGATTGATTTGGAAGGACGATAAGCATGGGAGCAGGGGCAGTAATCAAGGACAAGATCAAGCAGTTGCAGGATCTTTTGATGCCGATCGAGTACGTGGACGAATTCGAGGAGGAGTTCGCCGAGGAACAGAAGTCTTCGCAGAAGAAGACGGCATCGGCAGCACAGGAACGCGTAGCAAGCTACGAGGAGGAAGTCAAGGTCGCTAACGGCGGTTCGTATCATGTGAGCCGTCCGAAGTACACGACGGGCTCCTACCAGAGCCAGGAGAAGAGCCGTCCGCAGCTGACGGTCCATACGACCAAGAAGATGGCACTCAAGGTGCAGATCTATGCGCCGAATAACTTCGACCAGGTCACGGCAATCGCGGATGACCTCAAGGCGGGCAAGGCCTGCGTCGTCAACTATGAGAAGATCGAGGCTGCTGAGCAGCGCCGTATCTGTGACTTCGTCAATGGTGTCTGCTATGTGCTCGATGGCTGCGCCAAGCGCGTCACGGGGCAGATCGTGCTCTACGTTCCGGCTGGCGTAGATGTTGCCGAGGCTATGACGGTAGCAATGCCGGAGTGATTCGCTGCCCGCAGTTTGTAGTTCATTTTGTCAAGAAGACCAGGCAGTCTGTGCAGACTGTCTGGTTTTTATATTTTTTAGTTAGTGAGGGGTTTCAATGGAACAGAACAATGAGATTTTGGATGGCGTATTGGATGAGTTTGCGAAGCTCGCAGCTATTCCGCGCAAATCTGGCCATGAGCAGGCAGTCAGTGACTTCCTGAAAAAATATCTGACCGAGGCGGGCTTTTCAGTCGTACAGGACGAGAAGAACAACATCATTGCCGATAAGCCGGCCAGCAAGGGCTTCGAGAAGGCACCGCTGACGATTCTGCAGGGCCATATGGATATGGTCTGTGTGGCGGAAAAGGGCTATGCCTATGATCCGCTCAAGGACCCGATCAAGCTTGTACGCGGCGAGAAATATCTGGAAGCCGAGGGCACGAGCCTCGGCGCGGATGATGGCATCGGTGTGGCTGAAGCCATGTATATCATGAAGAACGCCAAGGATCATGGCCCGCTGCGCATGATCGTGACGGTCGACGAGGAGCAGGGCATGACTGGTGCCATCCATCTGAGCGCTGACCATCTGAAAGATGCCAGCTTCCTTATCAACTGCGATTCGGAAAATTACGATGAACTGACGGTTGGCAGTGCGGGCAGCATCAATCTGGATTTTTCGCGTGAACTTACGCGCGAGGCTGCTATGCAGGCCAATAGCTGGAAAATCGAAGTCAAGGGTCTGCTCGGCGGCCATTCGGGCGAGCGCATCGGCGACGGCCGCGGCAATGCTATCCGCACGCTGGCGCTGGCCCTGCTGGCCTTGCAGGCTAAGGGCACGGTGGAACTGGCAGACTTCCAGGGAGGCAAGGCGCGCAATGCCATTCCCGATGATGCCACGGCGGTAATCGTTACGAACCTTGACGAGCAGGTCGTAAACGAAGTGCTCGCCGCCGAAAAGGCGCGCTTCATGCAGAACTACGGCACGGTCGATCCGGGCATGGACTTCGTCCTGACTGCAGCTGACAAGCCGGCCATGGTGCTCAAGGCTGGCGATGCCCAGCGCCTGCTCCGCCTGCTGACCATCCTGCATACGGGCGTCTATGCGATGTCGACGGTTATCCCGGGCCTTGTCGAGACCTCGGCTAATCTCGGCGTTGTAGCCATGGACGAAAACAGCGTCAATGTCCAGTTCTTCCCGCGTTCGGCTATCGATGGCAAGAACGATGAATTTGCGCTGATGGCACAGGAATATGCGGCTCTGACGGGCTTTACGGCTCATATCGGCACGAAATCCCCGGGCTGGAAGGAAAACAAAGACAGCAAGCTCGCCAAGATCATGGCGGAGACCTTCAAGGCACAGAACGGCAAGGATATGAAGGTCGAGACCATCCATGCAGGTCTTGAGTGCGGCTGGCACTTCCTCAAGAACCCGCAGCTCGATATGGTATCCATCGGTGTCACGACCATCGATATCCATAGTCCGAACGAGCGCCTGCTGCTCGAAACGGTAAAACCGCAGGTAGACCTTATCGTCGAGACCCTGCATAAAATCGCTAGGCTCTAAGCGTTCATAGAATAGGGATAAAGCCCGCTGATGCATCAATGTGTCAGCGGGCTTTATAAATTGCAGTTTGTATGCTAGTTCTAGCCTTCCCCTTACCGAGGGGAAGGTGGGCGCGAAGCGCTCGGATGAGGTGTATGCGTCCGTATGGAATACCGCTACTACGAAGCGCGGGGTTCACGGGGTAGTGCTTTTTCTGTT
>SVBZ01000050.1 GCA_015058575.1 Pseudoselenomonas ruminantium | reverse complement strand
CGCTAAAATGGGCCGTTCGCAAGGTTTTGCGGACTTAGTGACCTGCTCCCGTTACCAGGTCGCGGCGTACACATCTATTTCTAGCCTATGCGCTTACGGCCCAGTCCTGCTGCGCAGGACAGTCGCTCCAGACAGAAAGAATCACTCCCCCGTTCGCCCCTGACATCCGTATGAACAAATTTGCATGAACCGTTGCTCCCGTCACAAGCACATCGATGTAATTCGTGACCTATCGCCGCAGCAGAGCAGGCTTATCCAAACCTAGCAGAGGGCGGGGGCGGGTACACTTTCTTCGCAGCGGGAGCGACTGCCCGAACGCAGTGAGGGATGGCCCGCAACAAATACTATCTAGAACGACACGATGTATTGGCGTGCCGCCGGCCTGCCCGGCACATGTTGCTAGATACGTACTAAAATATCGGCGCGGGTCATTTAGCGGGAGCGGAGAAAAAGTGCACCCGCCCCCGCCCAAGCTGAGTTTTACCGAGTTTATTTTAAGCACGTACTAAACTACAAACTGCAATTTATTTCTACGCTCTTACTACATAAAAAACGGTAGCAGCAAATTTGCTACTACCGTTAAGGTTCAGCTTTATGGGAACTCTATATCAATAGCGTTTACGCTTGACCGATGATGGATACCCTAACTGCTCGCGGTATTTCATAACCGTCCGGCGTGAAATATCCATTTGGCGGTCTTTGAGCAGTTCGCAGAGTTTCTGATCGCTAAGCGGCCGATGCGGATCTTCGCCCTTTATCAGCTCCTCGATGGCCGCCTTGGCCTGTACCGCCGCGAAATCCTCACCACTGCCACTCTTGGCCAGATTCGCCGAGAAGAACCGCCGCAAGGCCATGATGCCATTGGGAAGCTGCACGTATTTATTGGCCACAGCCCGGCTGACTGTCGACTCATGAACGCCGATAGCATCCGCAACGTCTTTCATCGTCATCGGACGCAGGGCTGTCTTGCCCTGCGTCATGAATTCCGGCTGCCGGCGCAGGATTTCCTCGACTACACGGCGGATAGTCGTCCGCCGCTGTTCGATACTGTTGATGAGCCACGCCGCCGCATTCAAGCGCTGCGTAATATACTTACGCGTCTCAGCATCAAACGATTCAGCATGCTGGTAAGCCGCCGATATCCGGAGCCGGGGCACATAATTATCATTGAAGCTCACACGATACTCACCATCGATTTCCTGCACGAGCACATCCGGCGTGATAAAAGCTGCCGCCTCGCCGCCATAAGCTGCACCCGGCTTGGGGTCCAGGCGACGGACAATATCAACGGCCAGCTGCACCTCCTGCGGACGGCAATGCTCAGCAGCAGCAATCTCCTTGAGACGTGCCTCGGCAACATCATCAAGATGATGCTCAATGACCGCTGCTACCAACCCTTCATAGATTCCCTGCCGTTGTGCCTGCAGGCGCAGACACTCTGCAAGGTCGCGAGCACCCACACCAGCTGGCTCAAACGCCTGCACCTGCTGCAGTACAGCCTCAGCCTCAGCCACTGTAACTTGCATGGCCCGGGCGACTTCCGTAAGCGGCACCACCAGATAGCCCCGCTCATCGATCGAACCGACAATAAACGTAGCGATTGCGCGCTCTTCCACCTTACGGAAAGTGAACTTCACCTGCTCAAGGAGCTCATCCTCCAGCGTCTGCACTTCGGCATCAGCCGCCTCGGCACCATGTTCCTGCTCATCGGTAAAATACCCCGTTGAGCCATTTTCTTCCCCAAGATAGTCACGGATTCTTGACAGATTTTCCGCCTGCAAGAGTTCGCCATCCGCCGGTGCTCCGTCTCCATAGTCCATTTCCAGCGCAGGATTCTCCAGATATTCTTTTTCAATCTCCGCCCGCAGATCTTGTGCCGATAACTGCAAAATCTGAATGGCTTGCTGCATCTTCATTGTCATTGCCAGATGCTGCGAGAGATTCATATTCAGTGATTGTTCTGCTTGCATAAAAGGAACTCCTTCGCGGGAAACGAGCGCAACGCCAAAGTCTGCGGACTACGCCCTTATTTCTGAGACATTGCGGCTGCAATAGCTGCACCAAGCCCCGAGCCGCCATTTTCCAATACTGTATCGATTTCTGCTGCATCTTCGCCCAAAAGCTCCGAGAGCGCACGCATGATGTTCTCTTTCGCCAGCGGCATCTTCTCGTAGACCGAGCCATCAATGGCAATATGCTGCTTCTGTGGTTTGCCCTTGCCAGCCTGCTGCCAGATGATGCCGACAAACGAGGCTGTTACCAGACGGGCTGAACGGACAACCAGCGCAGAAGCCAGTTGCTGGACAAGCTCACAGTCCTCTGCGTCCAGCGTCTTGCCTGTTTTCGCCGCTACAATTTCTGCAACCTGTGCGCGTTTAGCACTCTCATCGACAATGATATTGCTCATATCGATGCTCGTGAAGCCATAGGCTTTACCTTTTTCCCCCAACAGTTCAGCCATAGCCATACCAAACAGCTCGCCCATATAACGGCCCGAAACCATCTTCTCAAGACGCTGCTCACCCGGTTTCTCCGAATTCTTATCGTACTCGACATCAAAACGGTTTGGTACCAGCTTCATGAATCCGCCCGACTCCAGATTCAGGATCATCGGTTCAGCGGCACTGTCAGCATACGGCTCAAGATAGCAGGTATTATGGCCCGTCGCATAGATTGAGCCGATGTAGATATCCGGCTGCTTGTAAGCAGCGGCCAGCAATACTGCAACCGTATCGTTGATGACCGCCGTCGGCTCGACATTATCGATGCCCTGGCGATGCAAGGCTGCCTTGAGCAGATCGTTGACTACCTCACCCTCGACACCAGCCGTTGCAAATTCCTTCGTCCAAATGATAAGTTTGGCATTGTAGAGATCCGTCTGCTCCGAAGGGAAGGAAAACGTATGGCCCAGCAGATACTTCGTCTCATGGTCACCTTCCACGGCTTCATCCACGAGCTCAGCAATGAAGTCAAACATCTGCTCAGCCGTCGAACCAGCACCGACAAAATCGTAGACACCTTCCACGCGCAACGGTTTGGCAACCTTCTTGACTACCTCAAACTTGCCCGCACCCTCGAGACGGATACGCAGTACACGTACATTCGTGCCGCCAAAGTCCAGTGCGAGGTACTCGCCTGTCTCCTTGCCCGTCGGCAAGCCTACATACGATTTGAGCATGCGCAGCGAAGACTCGTCAGGGTTTTCGAGCCCCTTGACCAAGTCATAGCGGAAGTCTGCTGCAATCTCTTGCAGCTCGTCGCCATTTACCGTAAATTCCCGGATGATGTCCTCAAATAGATTCTTGTCGAATGCCATGGTTACTATCTCCTTTTACCTCTTGAATTTATAAGTCATTGCTGCTTTTCAGCAATTTCCTCCAAATATGCCCAACGCTCCATCAAATGCTCAAGCTCTGCCTGCAACCGGTTCTCCTCTTTACTCAATTCGTTCAAGCGGCCATAATCGGCTGCGTGCTGCTCCATCTGGAGCTGTATCACCTTGAGCTCCCCTTCCTTGCTCGCAATGATGCCCTCGATTTCTGCATACTCCTTCTGTTCCTTGAAGGTCAGCTTGGGTCTTGACTCCGTACGCGGTGCACTCTTGGCCGGTTCCTTTACAGACTGCGGCTTCCCTGCTGGCACTTCCGAAAGAACTGCAGCCTTAGCCGCAAGCTTTTCCTGATAATAGGAATAACCACCTGCATACATCGTCAAGCTGCCATCAGACTCATAGGCAAACACCTTGTCCGCGAGGCGGTCAACAAAAAAGCGGTCATGGGAAACAAATACGATAGCCCCGCAGAAATCATCGATGAATGCCTCAAGCACCGACATGGTTTCAAGGTCCAAGTCGTTGGTCGGCTCATCAAGCAGCAGCACATTCGGCTCCTCCATGAGCACACGCAAAAGATACAACCGCCGCTTCTCACCCCCCGAAAGCCGGGAAATCGGCGTCCATTGCAGATCACCAGGGAACAGGAACCGCTCCATGAGCTGCGAAGCCGAAATGCGCGTGCCATCGGCCAGCGTAATATGATGTGCTGCCTCCTGGATATACTCGATAGCCCGCAGGCGTTCGTCCATTTCCACACTGCGCTGCGTGAAATAACCGATCTTGACGGTCTGTCCAATGGTAACCGTACCACTTGTCGGCTGCAGCCGCCCCGCCAAGATGTTGAGCAGGGTAGACTTGCCCGTGCCATTAGGACCGAGTATGCCCACACGGTCATTGCGAAGCAAGGTATAGGAAAAATCCTTGATGATGGTTCGCCCGTCCACCTCGTAGTGGACATGATCAAGCTCAATGACCGTCCGGCCCAAACGGCTGCCGGCCAAACCGATCTCAACCGTTCCCCGATCGAGATCGACGCTTTGATTTTTCACTTCCTCATAGCGTTCGATGCGCGCCTTCTGCTTCGTCGAGCGCGCCTGCGCGCCACGACGCAGCCATTTAAGCTCATTGCGCAGGAAATTCTGCCGCTTCTGCTCACTGGCCTGCTCCCGCTCGATGCGCGCAGCCTTCTGCTCAAGGAATTCCGAATAATTGCCGCTGTAAGTATAGGCTTTTCCCTTATCAAGCTCGAGAATCTTCGTAGCCGTATGATCGAGGAAATAGCGGTCATGGGTAACCATCAGTACCGCACATTTCTGTCCCTTGAGATACTCCTCCAGCCAGACAATCGACTCACTGTCGAGATGGTTCGTCGGCTCATCCAAAAGCAGCAGGTCACACGGCTGTATAAGCGCCGTTGCCAAGGCCAGACGCTTCTGCTGGCCGCCCGATAATGTGCCGGCTTTTTCCGTATAGTCACCAATACCCAATTTCATGAGCACCGTCTTGGCCGCACTTTCAATCTGCCAGCCATCCAGTTCATCAATCTTAGCTGTATAAGTCATGATTTCTTGCTGGACCCTTTTATCTTCAGGATGCTGCGCCGATTCCGCCAAAGCCAGCTCATAGCCACGCAACGCCTGCATCAAAGGCGTCATGCCCCGGAACACCTCCATTAGGACGGTGTTTTCCGGCTCAAATATCTTGTCCTGCGCCAGATACTCAATGCGCAAGCCCTTCTTCGTGACCATCGAGCCCTCATCTACCGGCGTAAGCCCGGCAATCGTCTTGAGGAAGGTCGATTTGCCAGTGCCGTTGATGCCAACGATACCGACCTTGTCGCCTGCGTCCATGCTGAAATCAACACCCTGGAACAACTGCTTTTCCCCATAACTCTTGGCAAAATTCTCGATTGTGATTATCATGCAATGATCTTCCTAACTTACAACATGCTCTTTCATTATAATTGGTTTGACGTGAAAAACCTAGTACAAAGACCGTAACTTGTTACAGCACGCCAACTTATACGATCTCCTCATGCACCTCAGTCAAAGGATTTTCGAGCTTCACCAGCACACGCGTAATCCGCGCACCGTCGACCTCCTCGACAAATAACAGATTGCCAGCCGCTGCAGCCATCTGGCCAACCTGCGGTTCACCGCCAAGCTGATCGTATAGCCAGCCCCCCACGCTGTCAACATCCTCATCTTCAATCTTGATTTCCAGGATATCTTCGAGTTCCTCTAAGAGCATCTTGGCATCGACCGAATAGACATGATTGCCACGCGCCTCCGCAGTCGGGCGCTCCTCATCGAACTCATCCTGGATATCGCCGACGATTTCCTCGACAATATCTTCAATGGTTACCATCCCAGCCGTACCGCCGAACTCATCGACTACGATGGCCAGCTGCGAATGACTGCCCTGCATCGTCTTGAGCAGGACATTGACATCCATGCTCTCCGGCACGACCAGCGCCTTGCGCGCCAGCTTGCGCAGATTTGGTTTTTTCCCTTCCACCATCAGCTTCATAAGGTCTTTGACATGCAGAAAGCCGATGATATGATCCTTATCCTCGCAGCAAATCGGATAGCGCGTCAGCTGTTCCTCCATGATGATTGCGAGATTATCCTCAAAACTGTCTTCAAGGTACAAGACGACCATATCGGTACGCGGTGTCATGATTTCCCGGACGTTAAGCTCCGTAAAGTCAAAGACATTGTCGACAAAATTCGCCTCGGTATCATCGATGAGCCCCTGGCGATGGCTTTCCTCCATAAGCAGGCGGATTTCCTCTTCGGTGTGGGCGTTTTCGCCCTCGGTAGCTGCCTCAAAGCCCATATGCTCAGTAACCCAATTGGCCACATGATTGAGCAGCCAGACAAAGGGATACATGATCTTATGGAAAATCAGCATCGGCAGGGCCACGGCCAGCATGATTTTCTCGACGCTCTGGATGGCCATGGTCTTTGGCGTAAGCTCCCCCAAGATAATATGGCCAGCCGTAATGATCGAAAACGCCAGCACGAGCGAAATCGTATGCCCAATCGTCGCATCGATGCCCATTACCTGCGTAACAGGCATGATCAATGTAGCCACAGCCGGCTCACCGACCCAGCCCAACCCCAGCGAAGCAAGTGTGATGCCCAGCTGCGTAACCGACAGCGACGCATCGAGATGATCGGTAAGCCGCTTAGCATAGGCCGCCCGCTTGCTCCCCTCCTGAATCAGCGTCTCCAGCCGCGATGGCCGTATCTTGACGCAAGCGAACTCCGCCGCGACAAAAAAACCATTCATGAAAATAAGGAATACAACCAGTACTAACTGCAATAGTATCGGCACGATATCCAAGATAAAATTCCCTCCTGCTTACTGTTTGACCGGCTTCTTGGCCTTCTGCTGCGGTGAAGCCTTCTTATGATAGGCCTTATACGGACGATCTTTCTTTTTCCGCTCTGGCGTTACGCCCTTCTTCGCCTTCTTGAGCGGTTTGAAGGCTATGCCTAAACGTTTCTCCAACTGTTCGAGCTTATATGCCTCCTTGATGTCAGCCAGCGTAATGACCGTCCCCTTGGCTCCAGCACGAGCCGTACGGCCTGCACGATGCTGATAGACTTGTGCATTCTCAGGCAAATCGAGATTGAACACATAGTCTACGCCTTCGACGTCAAGACCACGGGCAGCCAAATCCGTTGACAAAAGCAACTGGACGCGGCCCTTCTTGAAGTCGGCAACAGCCTTCTGCCGTGCCTGTTTGTTATTATGCCCCAGCAGCGAATCTACGCAGATGCCATCATACCGCAAATGTGCCAAAGTCTTCTCCGCATCGTAAACACGGTTGATGAACACCATCCCCCGCTTGACGCCCAAATTGCGTGTGAGCTTACGGATATTTTCGATTTTGTCACGGAACGGCGTCATAAGATAATAATCGTCCCGCGCCGCTATCGTCTCAGGATCAGCTTCGACAACAATATGCTCAGGCTGGTCAAGGAAGTCTGCGCGTTCCAAGGCTTTCTTCGGTGCCGTCGCGGAGAACAGGATGACCTGCCGCTCCTTAGGCAGCAAACGGACAGCATCGACCGTATTCTGCAGATTCTGGTCATCGAGCAAGCGGTCAAATTCGTCGAGCACGAGCAGCTTGACCTGCTGCAGCTTGAGTTTGCCCTTGCGCGCCAATTCGATGATCCGGCCGGCTGAACCGACAATGAGCTGTGGTTTCTCCTTGAGCTTATCCATCTGACGGGCGATATTGGCGCCGCCAATCAGCCCCTGCACCTTGATGCCGAGGTTTGCCGCCATACTTAAGTCACGCGCAACCCCAGCAATCTGCATTGCCAGCTCATATGTCGGCGCAAGGATTACCACCTGCGCCTGCCGCAGCGAAGGATCGATTTTCTGCAAGGCTGGCAAAAGATACGCCAAGGTCTTGCCTGTTCCCGTTGGTGCCTGGCCGATGATGTTGCTGCCAGCGAGTACCTTGGCGATGGTCTTTTCCTGTATCGCCAGCGGCGCAGCAATCCCCTGTTTGGCCAATGCATCAGCCATAGCCGTCTCTATGCCTAAATCTTTGAATGTTGTCATTTATTCTCCTTCTCAAGCCCCTTACAATACGGGCTTGCCTTTATCGTCATCAAATGTCGCCGTACAGCGCGGATAATTCGTACAGCCCCAAAACATGCCATTCTTGCCGCGTATCTGCCGCAGATGCCCTTCACGGCAGCGCGGACAGAGGTATTTATCCCTATCCTTACTATCTTTCGCCTTTGCCGTCGCATTTTCCTCCATATGCTCCATAGGGCTGGCCGAATACTTAGGCTTGTCGCCCCATTCCTGCCAACCTTTCTTCGCTGGCTGCGGCGGCACATAATTCTGCATCGCATCTGCCAGGCTGGCCTCATAATCAGCAGCTGAAAACAGCGCGTTGAGTTCCGCCATATCTTGTGCTGATGGCGCAACATATGACTGAGCCGAATACACGGGTGCAGCATAGCTGACTGGAGCAGGCCGGCGGCTGGCAGCCGTGCTGCCCTTACGCGCCATAGCCGACGCCGATACTGCTGCCGGGGCCATAGCCTGCGGACTGCGGGCTATGCGCGACCGCGCATCATCCATATCAGGCTTGCCCTCCTTGTCATTGCAGGTCATGCGGCACTTCGGATAGTTCGAACACCCCCAGAAGATACCGTTCTTACCCTTGCGCTGCAAAAGCACGCCCTGATGACAGCGCGGACAGACATTCTCGCCTGTAACCTCCATACGCGCATTGCCCGCCTTACTGCAAAGACGCCGTGTGAACTCAATCTGTCCCTTGAGGAATTCGTCAAGCGAACCATCGCCCTCGGACATCGAATGGAGCTTATCCTCCCAGATAGCTGTCGAATCCGGATACGTCATCTCGTCAGGCAATGCATCGATGAGCAAGAACGCGGCGGGCGTCGGGCTTAAATACTTCTTCTTCCCCTTAGCCGTCATGAATTTGCGCTTGATGAGATCATCAATAATCGTCGCGCGAGTTGCCTCGGTGCCAATACCATAGACATCCTTGAGCTGTTTCTTGGCCTCAGGATTCTTGACGTATTTATGGATTTCCTTCATACCAGCCAACAGCGTCGATGGCGTGAATCGCACCGGAGGCTTGGTCGCCCGCTGCGTGATATCGCCCCCTGTCCAGTTCGCGCCATCTTTTTTCTTCATAGCCGGCAATGTCTTATCGCTCTCATCCTCGTCCTTATTCTCATCATCATCCTCGGACTTCTTGCGTTTGGACTGATACATTTCCTTCCAGCCAAGCTCGCGCTCCGTACGGCCGCTGGCCGTGAACAGTTCCTCTTTATAGGTTACCTCGACTTTGGTCTGATCGTAGGTATGGACCGGATAAAATTGCGCGATATAGCCTCGCGCAATCAGATGATAAAGATTGCGTTCCTCCGCCGTCAAGGCCAACACATTGGCCTTGACCGTCGTCGGAATAATCGCATGATGAGCTGAAATCTTCTTATCGTTCCACGCCCGGCTCTTGATTTTCGTATCCGCTTTCGGCGCCCAGGCCGCTATCTCATCATCACCGGCATAAGCAAGATTCTGCAAGATCTTGCCCGCATCGCTGAACTGGTTCGTTGGCAGATACTCACAATCCGAACGCGGATACGTTGTGAGCTTCTTCTCATAGAGCTTCTGTGCCGTATCGAGCACCACCTGCGGCGCATAACCATACATCTTACCTGCCAGCACCTGCAGGGTCGATAGCGAAAAGGGCAGCGGCTGCGCTTCCTGCTTCTTCGTCTTCTGATACGCCGTAATCACGCCATCATGCGGCAACGCTTGGAAGAACGCCAGCTTGTCTTCCGCAATCTGCCTGTCAATCAAGCGATTCTCGCTGTCAAGCCCTGCCATCGTATCCTTAGGTTTCCACTGCGCTTGAAACGAACCATTAGCATGGGCAAATATCCCCTTGATCGTATAATAATCGACCGGCTTGAAATTCTCGATTTCGCGCTCACGGCGCACGACCAATGCCAGGGTCGGCGTCTTGACGCGGCCAATCGGCAGCACGAGTTTATCATGCCCCGCCCGGCGCGCCGCCAGCGTATAGGCACGCGATAAATTCATGCCAATCAGCCAATCGGCCCGCGCCCGCGCCAGCGCCGACTGCTTGAGATTGAAGAAGTCCCGGTTCTCGCGCAAGTTGCTATTAGCCTTCTTGATGCTCGTCTCATCGAGTGCATTGAGAAGGATTCGCTTGACCGGTTTCGTCGTACCAATATAATCAAGCACCTCGTCAACGAGCAGCTGCCCCTCCCGATCTGGGTCACCACCATGAACGATTTCATCGGCCTTTTCAATCAGTGATTTGACGATAGCAAACTGTTTCTCACAGTTCTTATCCACAAACAGCTTCCATTGGTCGGGGATGATCGGCAGATCCTCGGCCCGCCAGCGCTTGTATTGCGGATTATATTCATCGGGCTCAGCCTGCCGCAGAATATGTCCAAACAGCCAGGTCACGATGCCATCCCGCGTTTCCAGATAGCCATCATGACGCACCACCGGGCCAGTCAGGCACTTGGCCAGCTCCCGTCCGACGCTCGGTTTCTCGGCAATATATAAACGCAAAATAAACTCCTCTTTCTTCACCAATGCCAAACGGCCTCAAGCAAACAGCAGCCGCCACACACTATATACGATAAGCCCCAGCCAGAAAAGCACAAACAAGGATGCCGCGATCAGCATAGCTGGCATATAACGCACAGCCTGATCGGCACGTGTCTCCGCATACCGCCGTACATGCGAGGGCAGCATATTCTTCAAGCCAAAGATAATCGCCGGTACGATGACCGCATCATCAACCACCCCTGCCAATGGCACCGCATCAGGGATGATATCTATAGGGCTCACAAGATACAGGATGGCAGCGGCCAATATCCCCTTGACTCGTCCCGGCGTATCACGATGACGCACAGCCATCAGCAGCATGATCAAGTCATAGCGGAACACCTTCAAGAAACTCAGCAATCTGCGCATTTCCATCCTCCTTGCAATGGTTTTTTCTACTATATAACACAGAACCATTGTATCATTTCTACCTGCCAATGAAAAGAACCTATGCCTCGTATACACAAAACGCCGCCCAAAAGCCCTCTGCAGGAGCTTCTTGGCGGCATCTGCCTTTTTTCCATTATAACGCCGTTGTTCCAGTTTTGCCGCAGGCAAAAACTTCCTCTTGGCTTTTCAACGAGACGGGAGATATATACTCACCGCCTCTTATAAATAAGGAACTTGTCACCTATAGAGGTGGGCGACATCTACTTCCGGGTTATAAATCGATTGCAGTTTTGATTTCCTGGCCCTCCAACGCCCTCCATTCCGAACCATCGGTGTAGATGATCGAATCAAGCACTATCTCATATCTGCCAATCCCCTTAGCTTGCGGATTTACCTGCCAGCCGGAGTTTTCATCCGCATACTGTCCTGGCGGTATTTTTTTATCGTATTCATACAGCTCATAAACCTTACCGCTGTGTTTTTCTGATTTGGGTATGATCTGGCCATTCTTGTCATAGCTGTACACCCGTATACGATAGCGGTCAATAGTCCGCTGCGGGTTTGTATTCTGTAAATCCAAGCACAAGTACGTCCAATGCAGGAATGAATCTTCTGCCAGCCGCAAATTCCCCAATGCTACCTGCGGGGCATTGGCCGCTATCTTCTGCTGCTGTTCAGCTGCTTTGGCCGGATCCTGCGGCTGTATCTCTACGCTCAGATTATCCAGCATCTCCTGTATCAATTGCTGAACCTGCTCCTGCTCTTTTACTCTGCTGGTATCCAGCACAACCGCCCAGATATCCTTGTTATCCACCACAGTTACATAGGCTAAAAAATGTCCCCCTGCATAGTCAAACTCGATTTTCCGGGCCTCCCGGCCAGCAAGAGTTGCTGTCTCCATCGTCACATTCTGCACATCCATATGCGTACCTGTGAGGATAGCTTTTACATTTTCCGCCTCCCCCTGCAAATTGATCCAATAATGCAAAGCAGGGTCGTATGCTGCATTTTCCACGGTAAACGTAACATCCCGCGAATCATCGCGCGCCGTCCAGGCTTTGATCTGCATATCACTATCGTGAAACAGCTTCGGTGTTTCCTCCTTGACCTCTGGTATCCGGATATTCAACATTGAATACTGACCTGTCAATGCCGTATCCTTCCATGCAGTCTGCATCAGGGAAGACATCCTTGTACATCCCGACAACACAAAGGCCAAACATAACATGACCAATAAAAATATACTTGTTTTCTTTCTCACGCATTACCCTTCCTTCCCATCTTGCCCCTGACTTCCACAAAACACTAACATTATAGTGATTAAGATTTACACGGCAATTAAATCTCAATAAAAATTCACTGATAAATTTTTACTAAGACAGTAAGATGAATATACGATTTTATTATAAATATTGACTTTATTATGCCATTTTGTTATAATTTATTTACAAATTTACAATCAAGAATAATTCTCTATGGTTATCAGGAGGTAGTCGCCATGGCAAAAAAAGTATTCCCACTGAACAAAGACCGTCTGCAGGAAATCATCGCCCAATATCCGACGCCATTCCACATCTATGACGAACAGGCAATCCGCGAAAACATCCGCGCCTTGCAGAAAGCCTTCGCCTGGGCCCCCTCCTTCCGCGAACAGTTTGCAGTCAAAGCACTGCCCAATCCACGCATCGTGCAGATCCTGCATGAGGAAGGTGCCGGCACCGACTGCAGCAGTCTTGCCGAGCTGCTGCTTTCCGACATCGCCGGCGTAAAAGGCGAGGAAATCCTTTTGACCTCCAACGATACCCCCGCCGATGAATTCCAAAAAGCCATCGAACTCGGTGCTATCATCAATCTCGATGACATCAGCCATATCGAATATCTGGAAAAAAATGCCGGCCTGCCAAAGATTCTCTGCTTCCGCTACAATCCCGGCGACCTCATTGAGGGCAACGATATCATCGGCAAACCGACCGAAGCCAAATACGGCCTGACGCGCGACCAGCTGTTTGCCGCCTACAAAATGGCCAAGGACAAAGGGGTGCACCGCTTCGGCCTCCATACAATGGTCGCTTCGAACGAACGCCGCACAGAAGCCTTCCTATTTACAGCCAAGCTGATGTTCACGCTAGCTGTCGAACTCAAGCAAAAACTCGGTATCCATGTCGAGTTCGTCAATCTTGGCGGCGGTTTCGGCATCCCCTATGAACCGGATCAGGAACCGCTGAACCTTATGGAAATCGGCGAAGGCATCCATAAGCTTTACGATGAACTGATGGTTCCAAGCGGCCTCGGCGACGTCGGCCTCATGACCGAAAGCGGCCGCGCTATGACCGGCCCTGCCGGCTGGCTCGTATCAACGGTACTGCACGAGAAAAAAACCTACAAAGATTACATCGGTCTTGACGCCTGCATGGCTAATCTCATGCGCCCGGCGCTCTACGGTGCCTACCACCATATCACGATTGCCGGCAAAGAGAACGCCCCCTGCGACCATCTCTACGATGTAACAGGCTCACTCTGTGAAAACAACGACAAATTCGCCATCGACCGCAAACTGCCCAAAATCGACATTGGCGACCTCGTAATCATCCACGATACAGGCGCCCATGGCAGTGCAATGGGCTTCAATTATAATGGCAAGCTCTGGTGTGCCGAGTTGCTGCTGCGCACAGATGGAACCATCGAACTCATCCGCCGTGCCCAGACCATTGATGACTACTTCGCTACCCTCAAATATCCAGGTTCACTCGTAAAATAATCCAAGCCAAACAGGCAAGCAAAAAGCTCTCATCCTCAGGGAATGAGAGCTTTTTGCTTGCCTTGAATCTTCAATTTCCATTTAATGCTAAATCCATTTTCTCTGGCGGCAGTGATTCCCGGCAAACCATGTTGCGGCCGCTGCGTTTTGCTGTATAAAGTGCCTTATCGACACGTTTGATAAGCTGGGCAGCACTGTCATCTGCCCCCTGCCAGGAAGCGACCCCGACGCTGCAGGTAATACGCTGGCGCGCAAAGATACACGACCATTCCACCTGCCGCCGCAAGCGCTCTGCCACCAAATATGCCTCATCACTTGAGCAGCCACGGCAGATGAGGATGAACTCCTCTCCACCCCAGCGGATGAAAATATCCGATTTCTTGATATTCTTGCGGATGACACCGGCAAAAGCTGCCAGTACCTCATCGCCAGCATCATGCCCATAAGTATCATTGATTACCTTGAAGTAATCAATATCGAGCATGATTAGTGAAAACGGTTCCTTCTCCGGCCCATGCTGACGGATTTCCGCCGCCAATACCGCCTCCATCCGATTGCGGTTATAACAATGCGTCAGCGCATCAATCTCTGAGCGCGCCACTGCCTCTGCTACAGCTTCCTCAAGGCCTGCAGCCTTTGCCGATAACATGCGCTCCCGGCGGATCTGCTGCTGGATAATATACAAGATAAAAATACCTATAGTTACTGTACCATACGGCAACAGATACCAAACTTCAGGCAGCCAATGAAAATGACGCGAGAACCCATCGATCGAACCAATACTGACCATTCCCACCAATGGCACCAACAAAGCCCGGCAATATTTATTCCCGCGGATAGCCGAACGGATTGTCCAATACGATACCAGCCCCTCGATAGCCGGCAACATAATATAGAATGCCGAAGCACAACCATCCAACCCGTTAAGACCCAAGAGTTCCGACAAAACAGCAATGAACAGCAATACGACAAAAGAAAACATCGCCATCCAGGTAGAACGCCGATAGCGCTTGTCTACTACCCGATAGACAATCAACGTTGCCAGGATGGGCAAGAAATAAACATCGACACGCCAAAGCAGCCACCAGAAAACCGGTGCATCGATAAAGAGCTGCTTCGTATTCGATGCGCAAACCATCCATACGACAAAAGCCAGCATGAACAGGATAACCTGTGCATACAGCGTCTTCGGTGCCGTAGGACTCATGTAATACATCAGCATGATCAGTATCATGAATACGGCCAGCGGAATATTGGCGATGTACGGGATATCCTGCCGCATAAGCGTTGACATCTGCACCACACTCGCGTCAAGCTTTATCGTACCAAAATCCCCCAAGTAAAGCGGATTTGCTGAAAACGTACGGATATACAGGTGGCGGCCAGCATAATCTGCCGGCAGTGGAATCAGATGCCATTTCTGCCCATAGGACATCAGCTGCGGCTCCAGATTGCCATACGTGTATATCTGCCGGTCATCCAGCCAGATTTCAAAGCTCTGATCTATCACCATCATAAGCAGCGATGCATCCCGCATTTCATCGGCCTGCGGCAGCACGGTCATAAGCCAGATATACTGATCGCCACGCTGAAACGGCGGTTGTGCCGGTGCCGCATACGGCTGCCAGTTCCCCATACCGGCAAGCGCATCCTGCACCACTTCCCTGCTGGATACACCGTCCTTGCTCACAGGATCTTCCTGCCAGTACCAGGGTCCATCCAGATCTGCTGCCAGCCCCCTAGGCATCAACAGCAAAAGCAGGCAGACAGCAAGCAGCAATGCCCGTCGCAGCCCCTTCCACCAAGTAGCCTTTTTTTGTTGTTTCCCCAACTCTCTAAAACACCCTTTTTTACGAAAAGTCCCACTGTGTTACCAGTGGGACTCCCAGATTTAATTTAAGCGAGCACACGAGCCAGGCGTACAAGCTCAGGATCTAACGTCTTTTGATTGTTGACAGCATCAAACAGATTGACACTGACAACCTTGCCTTCATTGAAACCGAAGACAACATTCGTTGCACCCGAAATGATAGCCAGCGCAGCCTTCTCGCCCAGCATCGAAGCCTTCATGCGGTCTTCGACAGTTGGCGAGCCCCCACGCTGGATATGACCAAGCACCGATACGCGCGTATCGATTCCCGTCTTTTCCTCAACGACCTGACCCAGACCAACAGCCGAGCCAGCGCCTTCAGCAACTACGATAATGCTGTAGCGCTTGCCAGCATCATACATAGCCTTGAGTTCATGGCACATCTCATCAAGATCGTATTTTACCTCCGGAACGAGGACATACTCCGCACCGCCAGCAATGCCAGCCATCATAGCCAACCAGCCAGAGTTGCGGCCCATAACTTCAACGAGCATGATACGGCGATGAGCCGAAGCCGTATCGCGCAGCTTGTTGATAGCATCGACAATCGTGTTGGCAGCCGTATCGCAGCCAATCGTATAATCCATGCCCCAAACATCATTATCAATCGTTCCCGGCAGGCCAACAATCGGCATACCCGTTTCTTTGGAGAGCAGGCTGCCGCCCGTAAGACTGCCGTCGCCACCGATGATTACGAGACCTTCGATGCCGTGTTTCATCAAGTTGTCAAAGCCCTTCTTGCGGCCTTCCGGTGTTTTGAACTCCATGCAACGGGCCGTGCCAAGGAACGTACCACCACGCTGGATGAGATCGCTGACGCTGCGGCTCGTGAGCTTGACGATATCATCGTCGACCATACCCTGATAGCCGTTATTGATGCCATAAACCTCTACACCCTCATACAATGCCGTGCGGACTACTGCACGGGCAGCCGCATTCATTCCCGGGCTGTCGCCGCCAGATGTCATTACCGCAATCGCTTTTTTAATCATGGAAACATCTCTCCTACCAAACCTAAAAAACTAAGAATAAATAAATCACTGTTATCAAACCATACTTCTTTATTGTACGAAACTCAGCCATAAAAGTAAAGTATTTCAACCGAAAAAGGAGCCGAAAATCAGCTCCTTTCCCAAATTTGTAACGTTGTTTTATTTTACGTTCATGATGCCGAGGGCATAGCAGATAATACCAACTGCGAACAGACCGAAAATAATCGTGATAGCGCTGACTTTGCGCTTGAGGAGTGCCATGCAGGCAAACGTCATGAGCAGCGGTACAAGACCCGGCATGAGCTGGTCGAGAATCCCCTGAACCGTCGTAACGACATGCTCGCCTTTAGCGTTCGTGATTTCCGAAACGACAACCGGGATATTGACCGACGTCCATTTGTTTACGAGAGCACCCATGACGAACAGACCGAGAATGGAAGCACCTTCCGTAATCTTCTGGAGCTTGTTGCCAGCAATGTCTTTGACGATATCCGTACCTTTGGCATAGCCGTATTTGATGCCATACCAGCGTACTGCCAGACGGATTGCATTGAACAGGACGAAGAACAGGATCGGACCGACGATGCTGCCCGTCAGTGCAAAGGAAGCACCAAGAGCTGCCGTGATCGGACGCAGCGTACCCCAGAAAATCGGGTCACCGACACCTGCCAGAGGGCCCATCATACCGACTTTGATACCATTGATAACACCATCTTCAATCGGTGCGCCATTGGCTTTCTTCTCCTCAAGAGCTGCCGTGATACCGATGATCGGTGCCGTTACGAATGGCTGCGTGTTATAGAACTCGAGGTGACGTTTGATTGCTTTCTTGAGTTCCTCTCCTTCATAGAGACGGCGAAGGATTGGCACCATACCGAAGCAGTAGCCCAGTCCCTGCATACGCTCCATGTTCCAGGATGCCTGCAGGAAGTTAGAACGGACAAATGTCCAGAAAAAATCGCTGGAAGTAATTTTCTTTTCCATTATGTATATCCTCCTCTATTCGCGCTTAGTCAAGTTCGTCATCAAGATCGTCGTCAGAGCTGGAAGCTGCTGCTGCCGGAGCTGCGGCTACTGCCTGATATTTCGGGTTCAGCTGGATGTAGATGATAGCGGCTACCAAACCAATGACACCGAGAGCAACGAGGTTGAAGTTCGTGAACGCTGCCACAACGAAACCGAGGAAGAAGAACGGCATGAGGTACTGAGCACCCATCATGTTGATGACCATTGCATAACCTACGACAACGATGAAGCCGCCAGCGACCTGAAGGCCACCGGAGATGACCGGCGGAATAGCACTGAGCATGCTCTCAACAGCACCCGTACCGACCGTCATAGCGACGAGCAAAGCCGGGATACCGACACGCAGACCCTGCAGGATCAATGCGCCATAGTTGCACAGATCGATACCAAAAAGATTCCCCTCTTCTGCGTAATCGTCTGCTTTATGCTGGAATACAACGGAAACCGTCTTACAAATGATTGCCAGAACCTGACCGGCAGCAGCAAGTGGCATAGCGATAGCGATACCTGTTGCCACATCCTGATGGCTGGCGATAACGAGAATCGTCGAAATAACAGAAGCCAGTGCAGCATCCGGTGCAATTGCAGCACCGATGTTCATCCAGCCCAATGCCATCATTTCAAGCGTACCACCGATGATGATGCCAGTCGTCATATCCCCCAAAATAAGACCAGTGACTGTGCAGGCGATAAGCGGGCGATGCGTCTGCATCTCGTCCAGACAGGACCCCATGCCTGCGATTGTCGCAAAAATAAAGATAAGCAGGATTTGAATAGAGCTCATTGTGTATTCCCTCCATTATGTAATATGAATTTTCCCTGACAAGAAGCCTTCCCAAACTGCTCCCTGCCAGTCATATGAAGAATATCCTTATTTAAGGACATCCATCAGCATAACTTTCTTGTCCGTATCAACTTTACGGATTTCAAGCTCGATGCCTTTTTCGTTGAGTTTCTTGAAGGCCTCGATGTCCTTGTCATCAACGGAAACAGCACCCGTAATCTGATGCTTGCCTTCTTTGAAGCTCATGCCGCCGATGTTGACGCTCTTGATGTCAACGCCATGCTCGACCAGGTAGAGAACGCTGGTCGGATTCGTGAACAGCAGCAGGCATTTCTCATTCTCATATTTCGGATTCTCATAAACGCGGATAGCCTTGTCGAGATCAACGACATGGGATTTGATTCCCGCCGGTGCAACCTGTTTCAAAAGCGTAGCGCGAATCGTATCTTTGGCTACATCATCATCACAAACGATGATGCGCGAGCAGCCCGTTACCTTCGACCAGACCGTGGCAACCTGGCCATGAATCAGACGATCATCAATTCTTGCTAATACGATATTCATTATAAGTCCTCCTCCTCATCATCGGAAATCTGGCTGGCATGGAACGTCTGCGTGCCGTTCTTACCGGCTTCAACAGCTTTTTCCATCAGAGCCTTGATATCCGAACCATCATCCATCAGCTGAGCACTGCACATCTCGATAAGCATCGGCAGATTTACGCCCGTTACAATACCATAGTTCTCATTGCTGATAACCAGACGGCAGGCAGCGTTATACGGGCTGCCGCCGAACAGGTCATTCAGGAACAAGACGCCGCCCTCACAGTCGAGCTCAGCAATTGCTGCCTCGTATTTCTTGACGACATCATCCGGACCCTCACCCGGAACCAGCGTCACAGCACGAACATTTTTCTGCTCACCGCAAATCATTTCACAGGATTTTACGAGTTCCTGTGCAAAGATTCCGTGCGTACCAACGATAATACCAAACATTCAAAGTACCTCCTTAAGAATCAACTGCCTATAACCACTTTCGTTTTTGGTCGAATCTGAATGTTTTTGGCTTTTTGCCTTACGCCCTTATATATTGCAAGACGCGTGCCAACTTTGTGTATCAAAATGAAAAATTCTTCTTTCGCTTGATTTTACAGGGTTTTTTCAGATAAGTTTTTTTCTCTCTGATACTATTGATACACATTTAATACACTTCCATATACTTTTGATACACTTTGATACTGTCAGAAAATAAAATATACCCAAACAAAATACACTATGGCGCATTTTCGCACCATAGTGTATCATATTGCACATTTTTCTTATTGTTTTATATCATATCTGCCATAAAATAGAACTCATCTTCATCAAAGCGGAGCTTTAGTGTCTCATCGAATACTCTAGCCGCTTTTTTGACCGCTTCAAGTTTTTGTGTATCGACCTCGGATTTATCGCCTTTATAGACCAACGGGCTGCGCGTAACGATACGCTCGAGCGCACAACCGCAATGAACGATGATGCGGATGCGCAACGGATTGGAAAGCTTGATTCCCAGTTCCGTCTCAAGCTGCCGGTCAAACTCCAGCAACCCCCCCATGACCTTAGCCGGATTCAGGTAGGTCAGGAATTTCTGCAAAGATTCTTCGCAAAGCTTCTGCACGACCATATTGCTTTTGGCTTTAGGCACCATACTTATTTTCCGATCCAGCATGAGCTCAGCCAGCAGCTGCTCACCTGAGCCATCAATAAGTTGTTCGAGCGAAATGAACGGCACCTGTACCTGCGGTTTTTTCATCCCGACAGCGGCTACGATATGATAGCTTTTCGCAATTTCCTCGATGCGTTCATCCATATGCACCAGCCCGATGGGGATGACTTCCACAGAGCGGCCAGCATTGCGCAGGATTTCCTCCACCAAAGACTTGAGCTTGAGCGCTGCCCCCTGTCCTGTCGAACAGATTGTCACGATAGCCTCCGGCCCATTTTCCCCTTCGGCAATGGTATCCGTTGAATCCACCGCTTCATAGCCTTTAAAATTACGCAAGGACTCATAGATGCTGTCAAGGTCCATCCCGGCAATATCCACCTTGCGCATAGCCTCAAGAATCAGTGGCGTCGATACCATATCGAGCGTGCGGATTGGAATCTTGAGTTTCTCTGCCAGCATCGAACCGATATTGCAAAGTGACCCCATATCCGCCAGGATCAATACACCCTTAGTACACTTCATCGCCTGCAGCATTGCCGCTGTCTTGTCAAAAATTGCCTGCGGCTTGACCTCCAACGGCATATCGACGGCAATGATATTCATATCCGCCGAACTGAAAAGTTTCTGCGCAACATCGACCATCGAACTTGCCGTACTCTTGCCATGTGTTGCCACAAGAATCGTTACCTTCTCATCAAGGTCATCATCATCGGAAGATTCCAGCAGTAGAGCGATATACTCGATCTCATTGCGCGGCACCTTCAGATGATAGTGCTTTTCGACCATCTCACCGATTTCTACTGCCACCTGCAAACACTGCGAATCCTGTGGCACTGCCCCTTCGATTTCCGTATACGGAATCGTTTCTTTCGACTTGACACGCTTTAGAAATGCCGACAGATGCAGGCTGAACGCATAGAGAAAACGATCGCGGTAACTGCGGTTCATTCGTTTTTGCACAAACAGCGAAACCTGCTCCGAAAAATCAACGAGCGCCTCATCGACAATCTTCAGCAGACGTTCCCGCGTCGTCATATTGACTGAATGCTTCTTATTATAAAGGTCTTTGACATAGACATTGACATCTGTGGCAACAATCTGCTTGATGAGCTCATCGCTGATTCCCTCGCCCTTCAACAGGGCCACTTTGTCTTCAACGACCTGATACAGATTGAAGCCACCTTCTCCACCACTCTCATCCTCAAGCTGCAATTTTCGCCCTGGCGGTGATACGACCAGCGGTTCACTAACATATTTCGTTAACTCTGCCAGTGCCTGACGGTTGGCCGATAAGGTCAGCAATCCATCCTTGACGTTACTCGGCAGCATTTTAAAATCGACTTCGATATAATTGGGATTATCGATGCCATTGAGGAACGCTTGCGCACACAAGAGCTTGATATTGGACTTAAGCTGGCCGACATTACCACTGCCAATACTGCCAATCAGCGCTTTGACCGACTCCACGCTAATGCGCACCGGTTTCTTGACCCGTTGTGCCTCATCCATAAACAGCAGCTTGAGTATATCCAGCTGTTCCTCGAGCGTACGTTCAGCCAGCGGCCGTATCGTTATGATATTCGGGATGCGGCGCACAAAAGTACGCGTAAGGGCCGAATTAGGGTCCTCCGTCGTCGCCCCGATAATCAGGACTTTCGCCCGGCGGCTGCGCGTTGTCTCCCCCAGACGATTGAACGTTCCCGTATCCATGAAATAGAAAATCATCTCCTGGCCTTCCGGCGGCAAGCGATGGATCTCATCAAGGAACAATACGCCGCCATCGGCCTCCTCCACAAGACCAGCCTTCGCTGTATCTGCGCCGGTGAATGCCCCTTTGATATGTCCAAACACATGCGAAATCAAAAGCTGCGGATTGTTATAATAGTCCGCACAATTGAACGTAATGAACGGCGCCTCATTGCCAAAACGATGCATCGACTTGCCATAGGCAAACATCATATGCGCAAACAAAGTCTTGCCGACACCGGTCTGGCCAACAATCAATGTATGCAAGCCATCCGGCGGATAAAGGATGGCCGCCTTAGCCTGCTCGACCTGCCGCTTGAGACTCTTATCCGCACCAATCAGATGCTCAAAGGGATTCGTATCCGCCGCACTTTCGCCGCTGGACTCCCGGCACTGGCCAATATCCTGGAACTGACAGGGCCCCACCCCAAAATCCGTATCCAGCAAAGTTTCCAGCGTCTCCTTGTCAAAATAACGCACCGGCCGGCCCGCAAACTTGACAATGCGGTCCTGCCGATGCAGTTCATTGAGTTCCTTGGATACATTGTTGCGCAGGATATCGAGCGCGGCTGCAATCTCCTGCGCATCAAATCCAACCTGTCCCGTCAGCCGTTCTTTTGTATAAGCCGCTGACTTTTCCTGAATGTAATGATAGATGCGCTCACTGCGTTTCATCCGTATTCCTCCATTCTGATACTCTATCTCCCATTATAACAGTGTATCAAAAAATAGCAACGGCCGGCAATGACGACTGCCGGCCGAAAAGCTCTTGCTGCTTATTTCTTTTCCGTTTGCTGGTCTTTTGCACTCTCTTTGAGCGCTGCCAGCGAGAATCCCTCAAGCTGTCCCTTCTTATTGAACAGCAACTCACAGCGTACCAGCTGTTCTTTCTCAAAGCGCATGAGATAAATCATCTGATCCGCCTGATCGAAGCGCGTCCAGCTGATAAAGCGGGATTCCTGATATTTCCCGTATTTCTGGCTGAGCTGCGACAAATTCTTTGCCAGATCATCTTGCGAGATCTTCTTCTGTCTCTCTGGTTCCAGCAATTTGATAACCGCTGCCGAATCCTGCTTGACAAGCATGGCATCCATCCATTTAACAGCAATCTCCTGCTCCCCCGACAATGCCGTAGCATCCGGCGTCGCCGCCAATGCATTAGCTGAAAAAGCCAGCCAGCAAGCCATGCATAACGCTGCAATATATTTCTTCATCGTCAAAATCCCCCTCTGTATTAATACGCTAACATTACTCTTATTGTAACACAAGAAATACTCAGGATTCCAAAAAATACATTAAAATACTAAGAAGTCTCGCCAGCCAACGCTTTGAGCTCCCGTTTCCGCTTATACATCTGCATATCCGCCCGTTCAAAAATCCGCTTATAGCTTTTATCTTCGCCGGGCTTATATTCCACCATCCCCACTGCGATAACCACGGACTGATTCTGCCTGTTGGCCTCTATTTGCTGATTGAATGCCTGCAACAGGCTATACCTGTTTTCATAATCTTCATGTTCCAGGATAGCCACAAACTCGTCACCGCCCACACGGTATACGGGACTTTTCTTGAATATCCCGCTTATCAGCTGACAGGCCTTTTGGATGAACGCATCGCCGATATCGTGTCCCAAGGTGTCGTTGACAATCTTCAGATCATTGACATCAAAGACTGCGATCGCTAACTCTCCGATAGTCCCATTGGAAATCTGCCTGTCAATCTGCTCTCCTTTTTCCACATAGGCCAATTTTGTCTTGCCCCCAGTGAGCGCATCGGTGTAAGCCAGCTTCCAAGCGTTTTTCAATTCCTGGAACTGCTCTTGCTCCCGTTTTAGCGAGATTTCCAGGCTGCAGCGATACTCCTCCCGCTCATTCTCAATGACAAAGGTGCGCAACAGACAACATCCCAGCATATAACTGATGGCATAGAGCGGATAGGTTGGGAAAAAGATTTGCACAGCCACAAAAAACATCATGATCAATCCCGAAAGGCCGATAGTCTGATGGCGCTGCCGCTTCCTATCGACGCTATGTGACGATACAGAAAGGGTATACATGACCGTCAACAGCAATAGCATCACCTGCGCACTGAACATAAGCTCGCGGGCTATGCCCGTTTGGTAAACACCATCAGCATCAAACCAGAACATAAGCGGATACCAGCGATTGAGCGGCGTGACAATAAGCACGTAAATAAATAAGGTTCGCGCAGCATACGTCAGCAGCTTGCCGAAAGCATTCCGTCCTCCCAGATACTCCACTGCAAAGCGCGCCCAAAGCTGGATTCCCGCTGCCATTACGATAAAATATACTTCGGTATCTATATACAGCCAGCTGGTCCACGACTTGACATATAGCCAGTACCAAAGCATATCGGTAAAATAATAAGCAATGACAGCATACAGGAAATAGCGATAATATTTCTGCGCCGGCGAATCTGCTGCATCTCCCTTTTTCAGCAGAACATCATGATTGATGATGAGCAGCACCAGCAAAGCCAAGAAATCAATCAAGCAATAATAGTACATAGGATTTCCTGCCTCCTTGCCCAATGATCCAAGCTTCCGTCTATACTATTATTCGCGAAAAAAAAGAAAAAACCTGCCATGAAATATAGCGGAGGAGCGGTCGCATATACCAACCGCTCCTCCGCTATATTTTATAATCAATCCACCAGTTCGTAACCGGCCGCTTCGATGACCGCCTTGAATTCCTCACGGGGAATCTCACGGCTGGCTTTCACCTCGGCCTTACCGCCTTCCAAATCAACCGTAACACTCGTGACACCATCCATCTTCGTCAGTGCCTCATTAACATGTTTCTGGCAATGCTGACACATCATGCCCTCGATTTTCAAAGTCGTTTCCATCTCTTTTTCCTCCTTATGTTCTTCTGCTGGCATCCAGGACATAGCCTTAGCATTCACCTTTTCTGCCACGACAGGCTGGAACCAGCGCAAGCGCAATGCGTTCAAGCAAACGCAGACACTTGACAGGCTCATGGCCGCCGCGCCCACAACCGGCGATAGCTTGAGTCCCCATGCCGTATAGAATACACCCGCCGCCAGCGGAATACAGACAACATTGTAGAAAAACGCCCAGAACAGATTCTCGCGGATGTTGCGGATAACTGCCTTCGACAAGCGAACAGCGTCAACCGCAGCAAGCAGGTCATCTTTCACGAGCACAGCATCTGCGCTTTCAATGGCGATATCAGTGCCCGCCCCAATGGCAATGCCTACATCAGCACGCGCCAATGCAGGAGCATCATTGATACCATCACCAATCATCGCCACCTTGTGACCCGCAGCCTGCAATGCTGCGATATGCTCTTCCTTATGCACAGGCAGGACGCCGGCAATGACCTGCGGGATAGCCAGACGCCGGCGTACAGCCTCGGCTGTACGCGCATTATCGCCAGTCAGCATGACCACCTCTATGCCCATAGCCTTGAACTGGCGAATTGCCTCAGCACTCGTCGGCTTTTCCGTATCAGCCACGCTGATTATGCCCACCAGCTCTTGTCCCCTTGCAAACAACAGCGGGGTTTGGCCAGCATCAGCCAGTGCATCGACACGCTGCCGATAGCGCTCAACAGCAACGCCTTGCTCCAGCAGGAACTGCATATTGCCTGCCAGCCACACTGCCGCACCTTGCCGGGCCTTGACGCCACGGCCGAAGACTGCTGAAAACTCCGTCATCATCACAGGACACACACCTTGTTCGCGTGCATAAGCCATCACCGCCTCAGCCAACGGATGTTCACTTCCCTGCTCTAAGCCAGCAGCTGCCGCCAAAAATTCAGACGTATCAATTCCCAACGGCTGGACTTCCACCACTCGCGGCTTGCCCTCAGTAATCGTACCGGTCTTGTCAAGGACCACCGTATCGATGGCCTGCGCCATTTCCAGCGCCTCACCGGATTTTATCAATATGCCATGCTCAGCTCCCTTGCCCGTGCCGACCATGATAGCTACCGGTGTCGCCAGTCCCAGCGCACACGGGCACGAAATGACAAGAATCGATATGGCAATCGAGAATGCGAATTCAACGCTGGCCCCCAGCATGAGCCACACGCCCCCCGCAGCCAGCGCAATGGCAATGACAGCGGGAACAAATATCCCTGCGATCTTATCGGCCAGCCGCGCAATCGGCGCTTTGCTGGCACTGGCTTCATCGACCAGCCGGATGATTTGGCTGATAGTCGTATCCTCGCCGACACGCTCTGCCCGAAAATGGATAAAGCCTGTCTTATTGATAGTCGCCGAAATCACCCGATCACCAGCTCCCTTGGCAACGGGAATGCTTTCGCCCGATATAGCCGACTCATCCACACTCGTCGTGCCGTCGAGTATCACGCCATCTACCGGGATACGCTCACCTGGACGGACAACAACGACATCGCCCACCGCCAATGTCTCCACAGCAACGAGCTGCTCCTTACCCGCCCGCAAGACCACCGCCTGCTTTGGCGCCAAATCCATGAGCTTTTCAAGTGCCCGGCTCGTCTGCCCCTTGGCCCGTGCTTCAAGATACTTGCCCACGGTAATCAACGTAACAATCATGCCCGCAGACTCGAAATACAAATTCCGGCTGTATTCCAGCACAAGCGCCATATCACCATGTCCCAGGCCCCAGCCGATGCGGAAAATCGCAAAAACACCAAACAGCGCCGCTGCCATTGAGCCCAAGCCAACCAGCGTATCCATATTCGGCGCTCCCTGCCATAGCGTCCGGAAGCCCACAACATAAAAATGACGGTTCAAATACATGACCGGCAACACAAACAGCATCTGGACAAAAGCAAACGTAATCGCATTCTCCGGACCGTCAAGCAATGCTGCCACCCCCGCTGGTACTGGCATGCCCAGAGCCATAAAAAACATCGCATGCATCGACACCAGCACGACCGGCAGCAAGAACACCAGCGACCAAATCAACCG
Organism: Pseudoselenomonas ruminantium; assembly: GCA_015058575.1. Taxonomy (GTDB): domain Bacteria; phylum Bacillota; class Negativicutes; order Selenomonadales; family Selenomonadaceae; genus Selenomonas_A; species Selenomonas_A ruminantium_O. Next base: position 37,025 of record SVBZ01000050.1, on the reverse strand, counting down.
ATGACGCAAGTCTGCAGCCTGTGTATCGGCAATCTTTTCCTGCGGCACCGCCGCTGCCATCTGATTGCCCTGACACACAGCTCCATAGCCGGCCGCTTCGACCGCGGCCACGATGGCTGCCGGATCCGTGCGCTGCTCATCGTACTCCAGCTGCATGCTGTTGGTCAGTAGATTGACACTTACCGCCCGCGTACCTGCTATTTTCTCAACGGCCCGCTGTACGCGGGCTGAACAGGCCGAGCAAGTCATTCCGGTAACTGCAAATTTTTCTTTTTTCAAACGTTCACCTCCACGATAAAATCAATAATCATTCGCATGACTTATAAATGTATCTTATACGCGAAGCGCCCGGATGTCAAGGCAGAAACAAAAAGGCCCTCCCCGCAGGGAAGGCCTCAGACATCAATTCTGTTTGCCCATGAGAATCTGCTTCGTAAACAGCACCACACAGCAAATGGCAAAGATAATACCGCACGGATACGTAATGCTCGTAGCCAGCTGGAATCCCTCTGGTGCTTGCAGGATATACGTGAACGTTACCGCCGACATAAACGTTGCCGGGATAGCTGGAATCAACCACGCCTTGCTGCCCCTATGGACACGATACAGATAGGTCGCACCTGTCCAGAGAACAATCATGGCCAACGTCTGATTGGTCCAAGAGAAATAGCGCCAGATGATGTTGAAATCCATCTGTGAGAGAATTCCGCCGATGGCCAGCAGCGGCACAGCAAACAGCAGGCGCTTGATTGACTTGGTCTGCTCGATACCAAACCAGTCCGCCAATGTCAGACGTGCACTGCGGAAAGCCGTATCACCTGACGTAATGGGGCAAGCGATGACACCTAGCATTGCCAGCGTTGCACCAATGTATCCGGTCATACTGCCTGCGCCCCCCATAAAGCCGACGCATATATCATAGACCACCGTGCCAGCGCCACCCGCCGCCATAGCCTTAGCCAGACCGCCCGTACCATCATAGAACGTAACACCAGCTGCCGCCCAAATTAGAGCAATGATACCTTCAGAAACCATCGCCCCATAAAACACCGGGCGCCCCAGGCGCTCATCGCGAAGGCAGCGGGCCATGATTGGTGACTGCGTGGAATGAAAGCCCGAAACAGCGCCACAGGCAACCGTGATGAACATCAGCGGCCAGATTGGCATTGCATCGCCTTTAGGGTGCAGGTTGGCCAGCTGCAGCTCTGGCATCGTGTGCCCGCCAACTCCGAAAAGCATGCCGCCCATGATGCCCAGCGCCATGATGATAAGGCAGGCCCCAAACAGCGGATAGAAACGGGCAATCAGTGCATCAATCGGCAAAAGCGTTGCCAGGAAGTAGTACAGCAGAACACACGGCAGGACAACCGTTACGGCTACACCTGTAAGCTTTGACAGCAGGCCTGCCGGCCCCGTCATGAACACGGTACCGACAAGTACCAGCAGCACTACGGAAAACACGCGCATGATGAACAACATCGTACTGCCCATGTGATGACCGACAACCTCAGAAATACTCTTGCCATCCTCACGCAAGGAAATCATTCCCGAAAGGTAGTCGTGGACACCACCGGCAAAAATCGTACCAAGAACGATCCAAAGATATACCGACGGCCCCCAAAGCGCACCGCCCAAAGCACCGAATATCGGCCCCAGGCCAGCGATGTTAAGCAGCTGAATCATAAAAACGCGCCAGGTTGGCAACGGTATATAGTCAACACCATCGTTATGGACGAGAGCCGGTGTCGGCTTATCGGTAGGCCCAAACAAATTGTCGACTATCTTGCCATAGATGAAATAACCACCAATAAGTGCCAGTAAAGCAACCAGAAATGTAACCATTGAGTGTCCCCCCATTCTAAAATATAACTACAACTGAAACGATTGATTGCCTGTAAATTATCTTAGCATAAGTATAATGAATTGTCTATATATTCCGAACTATATATGATAAAGTTTTTGAATTATTTCGATAACTTCAAACTATAAAAAAACACCGCAGAACGTCGTCACGTTCATGCGGTAATCTCAAATCAACGCTCATGCAGGATATAATCAACATCCTCGTCGATTATCTGCAGCATCACATCGGCAAATTCAGGATCGAACTGGCTGCCCCGCCCCTTGGCAATCTGATCACGTACGACATTCTGCGGCAACACATCGCGATAACTGCGCTTGGAAGTCATCGCATCATAGGCATCAGCCACAGCAATAATGCGCGCATAAATGGGAATCTCGTCCCCCTTTTTTCCATCGGGATAGCCTTTGCCATCAAAGCGTTCATGATGCGAACGCGCACCAATCGTCAGCTCAGGGAACTCCGCGACAAGCTCAAGGATTTCCGACCCAATGACAGTATGCTGCTTGATTTTATCATATTCCTCATCCGTCAGTTTGTCCGGCTTGTTGATGATGGCTTCCGGCACACCGATCTTGCCGATGTCATGCAAAAGCCCCATAAAGTATATTTTCTGCTGCTCCTCTTCGTGCCAGCCCAGCTTATACGCGATGAAGCGCGCATAGCGGCCAACCCGCTGCGAATGGCCGCGCGTATAAGCGTCCTTGGCATCGATAGTCTTCGCAAGCGCCATAACCGTCTCCTCGAACAGCCGCTGGCTCGATGCCAGCCGTTCTTCAGCCAGCCGCGTCTGGCGTCTGACTTCACTGCGTAAATGACGATGGAGGTACTCAAGTTCCAGTACCTGCTCCACTTTCTTGACGACAATAATCGGCACAAATGGCTTGCGCACAATATCAAAAGCACCCGCCATCGTGATTGCCGCTTCAGCCTTCTGACTCTGATCCGTCGTCATCATAATGACTGGTATTTCCCGCAGCTTCACATCTTCACGCATACGGCGCAAGAGCTCGAATCCATCCATATCTGGCAGGTTTGTTGACAACAACACCAGATCAGGGCTGGTATTTCCCATATACGCCAACGCCTCACTGCCCGCATTCACGCCCCAGAGCTTCACGCGCAGCGCCAGGATATTCTTTAATTGCTTTCGATCCGTCTCGCTATCATCCACCACCAGCACCGAGGCCTGCCGCATCAAATCCACTTGCATAAACTCGTATCACCTATCAGCAAAAATTTTATCCAGAACAAACCCATTCCTTACAAGTCTCTATAATTATCGAAACTTTCCTTATTCTATTTTGCCTTGTTTCCCAAAAAAATGCAAGTATTACGTCCTACAAGCAATCGTTCAACCGCTGCTTTGCTGGATCTGCCGCTCAATAAGGCCACTGACGACAGCTGCAAGCTGTCCGATATTTTCGCTGCGCGCAGCATCCTGTCCATATATCGCCTGCACTGCCATCCCCGTCACTTCCCCGGGCAGGACGCTGTTCACCAAACCGATAAGCCGCACGCCCTGCCGTCGCAACTGGCGGGCAGCAGCTGCTGTGTCCTCGATGGCCGCATCTGCCATATACCGCTGGCTCATAAATTTCCCTTTTCCCGGCAAGCCCAGCTCATCACTAGGATTTGCATCCGTCAGCACCAGCAGCAGCTGCCTTTGCCCGTTTTTATCCTGCAAAAGTTTTGCCGCAGCCAAAAGCGCAAGCCCATCCCGGTTCCAGCCTCGTGCCGCATAGCCAAATACCCCCGCCGCATCTGACTCTGCAAACGATTTAAGCTGGCATAGTACCGTAACTCCATGCAGACTGCAGAACGACAAAACCTGCACAGGAATTGCACAGGCCAGCAGGCTCTGCGCAATCACATACGCCTGCGCCGCGATGATCCTCTGCTGATTTTGCCGCGACTCCGAAGCATCGAGCAGCAATGTCACGGCAAAATCAGCCTGGATACTTTCCTGCCAGGCGGAAAACACCCTGCTGTCCTGCAGATACGCTGCACGCCATACACGGCCAGCATCCAGCCTGCCCTTATGCCCCAGCACCGATAGCGGCTGCCGATATACGGACAGGCACTCCTTCAACCGCGCCTGCAGGTTACGCATAGCCAAACGATACTGCGCCTGCTTTTCCCGCCAAAAGGCCCAATTAGCAACACGCATTTTATCATCGCCGCCAACCGCATAATAAAGCTGTGCCTTGGCATGATTGCCCTGGCACAACTCACGCTCGATACGCAACCGCTGCGGCTCTGCCAGCAGCGGTGCTCCAAACGCCCGCCGGATTGCTGCCATGGCATCATTTCTTGTTGGACACGAATCATAACCGGTTGTACCATCACCGCCTATAGCACTCCCCTTTCGCCAGCGATGCAGTGACGATGATGCAGGCTCATGCGGAACCAATCGCCGCAGCCAGGCATTGATGCGGCTTCCCAAAGAAATATGCCAGCCAGCCCTATGTCCTGCCGACCAGCGGAATACGAAAAAGCGCCGCAGAATCCTCTCTGTGCGCGCAATGATTTCATCAGTTGTCAGTTCAGCCGGATAATCAAGCGCCTCATACAAACGCTTATCCCAAAGATTGCAGATTCCCGGCGGCTCGCCCAATATCTCGTGACAACGCCCTGCTTTGAGCGTATGAATGATTTCACGGCGCAGCATCAGACTCTGCAACGAGGCATCGATATCTGCCTGCAGATACTGCCGCGCATGCTCGCGGCGCAAGCCGGCAAGCGCCGGACGATCTGGCAGTTCCCGCCGGAAGACAGCTTGCTCGATGCCCAGCCAAAGGATATCGGTAAAAGTATCATGCAGCAACGAAGAATCGAGCGTCCGCACATAAGCCGCCAATTTCTCCACATCATAGAAACGATGTGCAAGGCCTAGAATCGAGTTGAGATAAATATCCGGTGTTCCATCACGATGGAATGCCAAAAAATCCGGCATAAAACCATATGCTCCGGCAGCCGTCCAGACAATATTGAGCGCCCGCCGCTCGCGGCTTTCCCTGCTCCCCGTCTGCATATCCATCCCCGCTTTCACTCAAAGAGTTCCGCAGATGCCATATCATCTGCTATGCGCAGCGCAATAACATCCAAGACGAGCGCACGCTCTTCGGCATCGAAGCATTTATTCACGAGGCCCATATCCAAAGCCTGCCGCACCGGCAAGCCCAATTCCACCAGGTGCAGCGCATCGAGGAGCCCGCGCAAATCCACCGCTTTGCTGCTGATTTCTGCCTGTGCAGACTTCTGCTGCAAATCGAGGAATACCTGCGCCATCAAGCGGCGGCCACCTGCCGTCAACCGTGAAAATTCCAGCCCGAGAAGCCGCTCCAGCCCCTCACCATCCAGGAGCGGCAGCTGCAAGACCACAAACCTTGAAGCCAGCGCCTCGTTGAGTTCACGCGTCCCGGCATAACCATGATTCATTGTCGCGATGAAGCGGGTCGCAGGATGGATGTGCAAGCGGCCATAGCCAGGAATATCCAGGATACGCCGGAAATCCAGCAGCGAGTGCAGGACTGCCAGTGCTTCATTGCGTGCCATATTGATTTCATCAAGCACACCGAAACCACCCGCCTCAGCACATTCGTATACCGGTCCAGGCCGGAACTCCACAGCCCCCTTGCGAAAGGTATCTGTCCCCAGTAAATACGCTGCATCCGTATTGATATGGAACGATATATTCCAATCGGGACGCCCAAAAATGGCGGCTAAATTTTCCGCCAGCACATTCTTGCCCGTGGCCTTAGGCCCCACCAGCAGCAAATTCTCCCCGGCCAGCACCGCCGTGATTGCCGCCGCGAGGATATCCCGCCCATAATAACGATAACGCGGAAGAGCCAGCGAACGCTTCCCCTGCCACGGATATTGCTGGCGGTAGCGTTCTACTGCTGCCAGCAGACGCTCATCCAATCCCTGCTGCTGCAAAAATTCTCTCATGACGCCCATCGTCTCCGCTCCCATCAGTCACGCATCGTGATATGGATATCATTTGCCAAGCCGCTCTCATTGATAGCCCCCGTTATAATTTCGCCAATGATACGGCCCCAATCGACCTCGCCGCCCTTCTGCGGATTGCGGGCAGGCGTCCGGCGCTGTGGCTCAGCCGCCCGTGGATGCGCCTTCTCATCTGCGCGCTGCAAAGCCTGATACATCTCACGATCCGTATGATCCGATGCATCCCAGGCCAGCTTGAGCTCCTCATAGGCATCCTGCCAGCGGCGGCGGTCGTAGAAAATCAGCCCCCGATAGTAATGTGCCCGCCAGACCGGATAAATAGTATCGTTATGCGGAACCCGCTGGGCTTCATTGAAATCTTCCAGTGCCTTATCATGTGAGCTCAACTCGTAATATGCGCGTCCGCGCAAATAGTATGCATATGCCAGCGGGCTGTCCGACACAGACTTATCCGCAATGACCTTCGTGAGCTCACTGACGGCCCGTGTCTGCTCCCCGCGCTGGATCATCGCTACGCAACGGTCAAAAACCTGCCCCAAATCGTACTGCGTCTCAAGTTTTGTCCCCAGCCGGTCTTTTTCTGCCCCCCGGGCTTTCTTATATTTTTCGAGCAATTCTTCGTTCTGTTTTTTCAGGTCATCACGTTCCTTTTGCAGCTTTTCAAGTTTGGCACGGTTATCCATCATCGCCTTGAGGTCAATCTTATCCGTATCGACTTCAGCCGTGATTGTCACCGTATAGCGCCAGACACCATCCGTAAGATCCGGCACGTCCTTCTCATCCGTAACCTTTAGTATCGCTCCCGATATGACTTTCACATCATCCTCACTGAGCTGCATATTCTGCGTCTTGGAATAGCTCTCCACATAGACGCCCGCCTTTTCCGTAGCTATGCGCATGGCCTCCTGCCGTGCAGCATCCTTGGCAATCTTAGGCGAATCATTCTCTCCCATCGTATAGACACCTGCCGCCGTGATGACCTGTGGCGCCGCCTCACAGGCAGCTACACCTGCCAATACCATGACCGCAGCCAGCAAACCAGTAAACAATCTCCCCATATATACCACCTTTGCTTCTTGTTCCCCAGAAATGCATACCTAATTTATTCTCATGATAAGGAATTTAGTTGACAATGTCATTAATTCCAATTTATATTTCGATTAAATCGCTCTAGGAATATTTCTCCACATTCCGCAAAAGTCCTGCCTGCACAAAAAAGGCTTCCGATCTCTCGGAAGCCTTATGTTCTCAATGGAGCTGATTATAGGACTTGAACCTACGACCTGCTCATTACGAATGAGCTGCTCTACCAACTGAGCTAAATCAGCAAAAGAAAAATGGAGCTGATTATAGGACTTGAACCTACGACCTGCTCATTACGAATGAGCTGCTCTACCAACTGAGCTAAATCAGCAATTTGTCAATCACTCTCGTAACTGACAGAATTAATTATAAGCGATGACAGCATTCCTGTCAACACTTATTTTTTATTTCCTTACATTCTTCTGAGACCGAACCATCCGCACGAGCCATCCCAGAAAACCTGTGTCTGGAAATCAACATGGCCATAGCCGTCCGTACTCGTCACGACGAGCTGCTGATCGACAATGCGCGAGGACAGCTGATGCCAGCGGTCAACGCGGAAACCGATATTGGCAAAGCTGTTCCAGGACACATACGTCGTCCACTGGCCCATATGCTTGCCGATAAGCCAATACCCACAGTTTTTGCCATGTGCACCACGCGTTGCTATGATTTCAAACAGGCGCTTGCCCGGATCGGCCGTCTCGATTGCCCGCACGCTGAACTCCACTCCTGTATACAGGCCATCAAAGCTATTGAAGGACATGTAGTCTTTCGTACCATCAGCACTCATCAGGCGCATAACCTTGCCATCAGCCACGAATTTGATTTTTACACCATCCTGATCTGTTGCCGTTACCGTCTTGTCGGCAATCGTCATACTCTGACTGATACCTGTAACAACCATAGCATCGGCCTGTCCCTGTGCGAATACCATAGCCGACGCAAAGCCAACAACTGCCAACAATTTACTGATTCGATTCATGATACATACACTCCTATCTTTGTTTCCATTCCTCTGGAAACTATTCTACCATCCAAAACTAATAATTCAACATTTATCTGCATATTCCTTCTTTCCAGCATCAAGTATGATATGCTACAATGAAGCCAGATATAGCAGACCCGCCGTCAGGCAAAGGAGGCGCAACATGCAGGATATACGGCTGCTCCTTATCGAAAATTCCATATTTTTCCGGGACACTTGCGTCGAAGCCCTGTTGAAGCGCCTGCCTCAAGGCAGCCTCATCGAGCAGGCTGGCGACCCTATCGAAGCCCAGAACAAGCTGGCACTTTTCCAGCCATCTGCCGTCCTCCTTAATTTTGCCATGGGGGTCATCACCGTCGACGGCAACCAATTCCTGCCGCTTCTTACCAGCCAGCACCCAAAGCTGCCTATCATCACTTACGGGCTCTTGAGTACCAGCCGCCACACGGCCTTGAACTGCGGTGCCCGCGCGCATATCCAAAAACCTGGACCTGCTGCAGACATGGCTGGTTTTTTCGACGAATTAGCGCAACTCGTACTCACATATGCGCCAGACACTGCTGAGGCAAACCATGACGTCAGCAGCGGGGTCGGCCCGGGTGCTGTCGTCACACGGGAAATCTGGACGGCAACGATGCCCAGCAAGGGCTGGCTGCCACTATCGCCTGCCGCCCAGCAAGCAATGCACACCAAAGCAGCGCCCGCAGCTCAGCCAGCCCCCACACCACCGCAGCCTGAGCCGCAGCCGCCAGAACCACCGCCACAGGCAGCCGCTGAGGTGGCAGCTGCCACCCCAGCGCCAACACCGCCTGCCACGGCCCAGCTCCCGCATGAGGATATCCAGCTGATTGCCATCGGCTCTTCCACGGGTGGAACCGAAGCCTTGTCAGCCATCCTCACACAGCTGCGTCCGCCGCTGCCGGGCATCGTCATCGTCCAGCATATTCCGCCGATGTTTTCCCGGCTGCTGGCCGAGCGTCTCAACACCGAATGCGCGCTGACCGTCAAAGAAGGCATGACTGGCGATATTGTCCGTCCCAGCCATGTCTACATCGCCCCTGGTAACAATCATATGACTGTCCATCGGCAAGGCTCCCTGCTGGTTCTCGACTGCCGTCCCGGCAAACCCGTCCATAGCTGCTGCCCCTCCGTCGACGTGCTATTTGAATCCGTCGCCAGCGAGGTCGGCTGTCATGCATTGGGCGTCATCCTGACCGGCATGGGCAAAGACGGCGCCGCCGGACTTCTGCGCATGCGCGAGCAGGGTTCACCTACCTTGGGACAGGACGAAGCCAGCAGCATCGTTTACGGCATGCCCAAAGCTGCCTATGACTGCGGTGCTGTTGAACGGCAACTGCCACTATCTGCCATGCCAGCTGCCATTACCCAGATAGCCCGGACTTGAATCATACGCGAAAAACGGGGTTGTGAGAAATCACAACCCCGTTTTTTTCGGTTAATGTCTATTAAATCTTGAACTTGCCAATAGCTTCCTGCATGTCAGCCGCCATCTTAGCCAAGGACTGCGAAGCTGCTGCAATCTCTTCGTTAGACGCCGACTGCTCCTCAGTAGCCGCCGAAATGCTCGATGTACTATCGGCCGTCTTACGGCTGATGGTATCGATCGAATCCACCGCTTCAACGATATGGCTTGCTCCATCAGTTACCGTCCGCACAGAAGCATTGATTTCTTCCATCTGCGTGTTGATTCCATTGACCATCGACAAGATATCGGCAAACTGTGCCCCGACCTCGCGGATAGCCGCCGTGCCGGATTTGACCTCATCGGTGCCAGCCTCCATCGATTCGACAGCCTCAGCCGTATCTTTCTGGATCGACGCGATACGCTCCTTGATTTGCTCAGCCGACTCCTGCGACTCAGCCGCCAGCTTGCGGACTTCCTCTGCGACCACGGCAAAACCACGGCCATGCTCACCAGCGCGTGCTGCCTCAATGGCCGCATTGAGCGCCAACAGGTTTGTTTGCTCAGCAATCGACGAAATAGCTTCGACAATCTGACCGATTTTCTGGCTGTTCTCGCCAAGTTTCTTGACTACACCAGCCGAGGACATAACACTCGTTTCGATGTGGCCCATGCGCGAAACCGCCTGCTCCATGAGCGTCGAGCCTTTCTGCGCTGCATCTGCTGTCTGGGTTGACGTATTCGATACCACGCGTGCTTTATCAGCCATCGCCGTGATATCCGTAAACACCGTATCGACATTCTTCTTGGCCGCATCGATATCCTTGAGCTGTTCTTCCATCCCCAGCGACACATCGCCAACCGTCTCAGCAACATGTACGGAAGCATCCGCCGATTGCTGGGCATTGGCGGTGAGTTCCTCCGACGAAGCTGCTACCTGCTCTGATGTCGTTGCCATATGCGTAATCAGCTTGCGCAGATTGCCACTCATCGTATTGAAGGCCTGCGTCAAGGCACCAATCTCATCCGTTGACGTAACAGGCAGATCATCCATATGCAGATTGCCATTAGCAAGCTGCGTAGCATGTTCCTCCAGGCCCGAAATCGGCGTCGTAATGCGGTTTGCAAACGTCAGGAACACAAACATTGCCAGCAGCAGGCCAACAACCGTCAGCACACTATAGATGATTTTCAAATGCGTAAGCGATGCAAACACAAAGGACTTCGGCACGGCAATCGCCATGATCCAGCCAGTCGTTGGCACCGTCCGATAGGCCATAAGCTGCGTCTCTCCATTCGACTCCAGCTCGAAATAGCCCTTGTCATTCTGGATCATTTCCTCAAAATGCGTGCCGACACCATCGACATCCTTTATGTTCTTCATCGACTCGCCGATGCCAGTCGTAGCCAGGATATTACCCGAGCGCTCCATAATGAGCCCCATACCCTGCCCGTGGTATTTCATTTCCTGAGCCTGCTTGTCAAGCACATCAAGCGCAATATCCGTGCAGGTCGCACCAATGAACTGGCCTTCGTTCTTGATCGGCGTCGCTACCGATACGACGAGCTTGCCCGTGCTGGCAGCTACATACGCCTCTGTAAACACCGTCTTGCCAGCAGCTTTGGCCTCCTTATACCAAGGACGCTGCGTCGGATCTTTCTTGCCCGTCTCATCCGGCGAATAGAATACACCAAAATAGCCATCCTCGAGACCAATAGACATTTCGAGAATTTCCTTATCCGATACGATTGTCCCCATCGTTGCCTTCGTCTTGATACGGCTCATATCGCCCTTCATCTCAGACGCCGTATTAGCCGTACTTACATCTACCGCCTTCTTCTCACGCAACCAGCCATCAAGATCAGCGGTATCGCGGGCTACTGTTGCGCGCAGCTCTGTCTCGACACTTTCCTGTAAATCCGAGCTGGCCATATAATAGCCAATGATTGACATAATCGCCATGAGCACGCCCACAACGCCTGCCAATGCCAGGAACTTTTGTTTCAGTCCCATAATTGTACCCCTTTCCTTTTAATTCACTCTTAATACATCACTATTAGCTATATTCGTGCTGTCTATGCCAAAACCCTTCAAAAAAAATGCCACTTCCCCCGAAGTGACATTTCAGATCATATATTTTTTTCACGGTAACGATATCCCAGCCAAAGAACCAGCAGCCATACTGGCAACAAATAGACAGCCAGCGCCATATCAGGGATTTGCAGCATGAAATACCAGACCCCTGCCAAAAAAGCAATGCAGACATAGTTGATAGCTGGGTATAACGGCGATTGGAACTTTGTCGTTTTTCCCTGCGCCTGGCAATACCGGCGGAACTTCAGATGCGTTATCGTAATCGTCATCCAGCTGATAGTCGCAGCAATCGTCGCAATCGACATCAGATACATGAAAATCTTGCCAGGAAAGAAGTAATTGAGTGCCACACAAACCAGCGTGATTCCCGACGAAACAAAGATGCCCTTGACCGGTACGCCGCGCCCCGACAAATGCGCGAGAAATTTTGGTGCCTCGTCCTTGCTTGCCAGGCCATAAAGCATACGGCTGTTGCTATAGATCGCTGAATTGTAGACCGAAACAGCCGCCGTAAGCACGACGAAGTTCAGGATATGTGCCGCAGCCGGTACGCCAACATGCGAGAAAATCTGCACGAAAGGACTTGCTTCAGCTCCGACCTTGTTCCAGGGCCAGAGCGCCATAAGCACAGCCATCGTACCGACATAGAACAGCAGGATGCGCCAGATTACCTGGTTGATGGCGCGCGGGATGGATTTTTCCGGGTCCTCAGCCTCACCAGCCGTTATGCCAATAAGCTCAATGCCGCCGAAGGAGAACATGACGACTGCCGTCGCCAATGCCAGCCCCCACCAGCCGTTCGGCAGGAAACCACCATTGGCCCAAATGTTGCTGAAATTATCGGGGAAACTCTGCGGGCCACTCAAAAGCAGGTACAGGCCGAGCACAATCATCAAGACAATGGCAGCAATCTTGATAAGCGCCATCCAGAACTCAAACTCACCATAAATAGTTACATTGATGAGATTGATAGCCGTGATGACCAGCAGGCAGACAAGCGCCGCAATCCACTGCGGCAGATCCGGATACCAGAACTGCATGTAAATGCCGACTGCCGTAAGTTCAGCCATCGATACCAATACATAATTGAACCAATAGTTCCAACCGGACAGAAAGCCTGGGAACTTGCCCCAATACTTCGTCGCATAGTAGCTGAACGATCCCGACACCGGTTCGTCCACCGCCATCTCGCCGAGCATGCGCATGATAAAGAAAATCACGATGCCGCCCAACAGATAGGCCAACATAACCGCCGGCCCCGCCAATGCTATCGTAGACGTCGAACCGTAGAACAGGCCTGTGCCAATGGCACCGCCAAGCGCAATCATCTGCAAATGCCGATTCTTCAGCCCGCGTTTCATCTTCGTCGGTTTATCCATAGATTCATCTCCCATCCAAAGAATACCTGCCTATTATACCACCTCGCACCATCATGCTACAACATTACACTCTTGAAAATATAAAACGCCATATCTATCTCTACCGATAAAGATATGGCGTCTTTCCTGCTGCGAAATATCTTTTTAATAACGCTGCCGATCTTTAAGCGCACGTTCTACGTCACGCTTGGCCGCTTTTGCCTGCAAATCCTGGCGCTTATCATAATTGTGCTTACCACTGGCCAATGCCAGCTCCAGCTTAGCACGGCCATGTTTGAAGTAAACTTTGAGCGGTACCAGCGTGAAACCTTTCTCACGCGTCTTGCTGAACAACTTGACAATCTCCGCCTTATGCATCAAGAGCTTGCGCGTCCGCAGTGGATCATGGTTGAAGATATTCCCCTGCTCATACGGGCTGATATGCATATGCTCGACGAAAACCTCACCATTCTTGATGACAGCATAACTGTCCTTGAGATTGGCCTTGCCAGCCCGCAAGGATTTGACCTCCGTCCCCTGCAGAGCCAGTCCTGCCTCAAAAGTTTCATGAATGAAAAAATCATGACGTGCCTTGCGGTTTTCGCAGGCAATCTTGATGGCAATGTTTTTCTTACCCAATAATGTTCACCTCACTGCCTTCAGTGGGAATAATTATTTACTGTTGCCCGTACCGCCTTCCGTCTTGCGGTGCGGACGCGGACGCCTTTTCGGCGCCTTCTTGGCCTTTTCTTTCTCCTGGCGGGCTTCCTCACGCAGCTTGCGCTCATGATACCCCGGCGGATCCGGCCAGACAGCACTGTTAAGCCCTGTCACATAGACGCGGTGGTAGTCGCCCTCTTTACCGCCACGGCGCTCCTCGCGATTACGGGAGCGGTCACTGCCGCCCTTGTCCTGCCCCCGGGATTCCTTAGCTGCACGCTTGCGGCTGCCTTTCTGCGGCTGTGGCTGCTCCTGTTTCGGCAGCTTCTCGCCCGAAGCACCGCGCTTTTTGCCGTGGCCGCCACGCGAGCGTTTCTTCTTTGGCTTTTCCTCCCCGTCTACTGCCAGCAGCGGTTCTGCAATAAGCTCAGCCGGATTTACGTCAGCCTTTTTCGGCTTGCGATCGCCACGGCCTTTGCCCTTCTTATCTTTACCGCCTTTTTTATCGCCCTTGCTGCCATTGCGGCCACCGCGGACAGCATTCTTCATCGCCTCGGGATCATAGGCACCATTATCCTTGAGCACAAAATCAAGATTGCGCTCCTCGACACTTGCACGTACCAGCAATACCTCTACCTCATCGCCCAAGCGGTATTTCGCCTGCGTGCGCTCGCCGACCATCGCAAACTGCTCCTCAACATACTCGTAATAATCATTGACCATCGTCGATACATGGACAAGGCCCTCGACGCCATTATCGAGCTCGACAAAAATACCAAAAGCTGTAACACCGCTGATAACACCAGAAAATTCCTCGCCGACAAATTGCGCCATATATTCGATTTTCTTCATATCAGTCGTCTCACGTTCAGCCTCGATAGCGATGCGTTCCCGTTGCGACGCATGGTCCGCAGTCTCCGGCAATACCGTCTTGAGCTTAGCCTGACGCTCAGCCGGTAGCGTCCCCGTCGCAAAAGTCTCGCGCAGCAGCCGATGAACGATGAGATCCGGATAACGGCGGATTGGCGAAGTAAAATGCGTATAGTAGCGGGCCGCCAGGCCAAAATGACCAAGACTCAATTCCGAATAGCGGGCCTGCTGCATCGAACGCAAAGCTACCGTACTGATGATGCGCTCTTCCGGCCGCCCTTCGACTTTTTCCAGCACTTTCTGGACATCCATCGGCTGAATCTGGCCCGCTTCGTCCTGACGGACAAACAAGCCAAAAGCACCAAGCAGATTGTTAAGGCGCTCGATTTTCTCCGTCGTCGGCTGCTCATGTACACGATACATGAACGGCAGATGTTTCGTATCCATATGACGGGCCACCGTCTCATTAGCTGCCAGCATACACTCTTCGATGATGGATTCAGCCAATGACCCCTCGCGCTTGATCAGCGCGACCGGATGGCCTTTTTCATCAAGCTTGACTTTGACCTCTGGCAAATCAAAGTCAATCGAACCACGGCGATGGCGCTTAGCTTTGAGCACATCGCGCAGCTCAGCCAGCGTCTCCAGCATCGTGCCGATATCATGGTTGTCCGACAGGAACGGCTCCTCCTTTTCGACCAGCACCTTATTGACGATATTATACGTCAGGCGGCGATATACATGGATGACCGTTGGCAGGATTTCATAACTTGTAATCTCACCTTCCGGAGAAATCTGCATTTCACACGCCATCGACAGACGGTCGACGCCTGCATTGAGACTGCAAATGCCGTTCGAGAGCTCCTTCGGCAGCATCGGGATGACACGGTCGACCAGATATACGCTCGTACCACGCGCATAGGCCTCACGATCCAGCGGCTGATTCTCACGTACATACCAGCTGACATCAGCAATATAAACACCAAGGAAGAACGAGCCATCCTCATTCTTGCGCGCATAAACACCATCATCAAGGTCCTTGGAATCCTCGCCATCTACCGTCACGATTGGCAGATCACGGCGATCGGCGCGGCCGCGATATTCCTCTGGCGATGGCTCCTGCTCCACCGCATCAGCAGCGGCCTGCACATCCTCTGGAAAGACTTCGGACAGCTCATACTGACGCATGACGGAAAGAACATCAACGCCCGGCTCGCCAACCTTGCCGAGCACCTCGATGACATTGCCTTCCGCATTGCGGCGTCCATCCGGCCATTTCGTGATCTTAACGACTACCTTGCTGCCAGTCTTCGCACCATGGAAGAATTTCTTGGGGACAAAAATATCCTGCGTGAGTTTCGTATTATCCGGTGTCACAAACCCAAAAGTCTTGCTGCTCTCAAACGTACCGACAATCTTTTCGTTGGCACGCTCCAAAATGCGGATGATCTCGCCCTCGCGCGAGCGCCCCGGCTCCTCTGAAGGCGTAACACGCGCCACGACACGGTCACCATGCATAGCCGAGCCAATCCCCGGCCCCGGCACGAATACATCCGTCTCTTCTTCCGATTCACGCACGTCAGGGATGATGAAGCCAAACCCTTTGGCCGTCATCGAAATGCGGCCCACTACCAGATGCATGCGGCTTGGCACACCATAGAGGTCGCTGCGGTTCCGGATGATTGCGCCCTCCTGTTCGAGCTCCTCAAGCGCCTGCGGAAATTCTACCTGCTCTTCCAGCGTCAGTCCCATTTCCTCAGCCAGATCCTCTGCCAATAATGGTTTATAGGCCGCCTCACGCATATACGCAACAATTCGTTCTTTCAAATCCATAAAGTTTCTTTTTCTCCCTTTTCCTAAAAGAGCACACCTGCTCTTTCCACTCGTTTCTCCTGCCAGCGCCACTTACGCGTCAGGCGCCTGCAGGAAGGCCGCAGCCTCAGCAAATACTTTTTCGCGTTCTGCCGCCACAGGCAGCAGATGGCCGGACGCTTCCAGCCAGCATATCCGGCGGATATGGCTTTGCACATGATTATAGATATACTCTGCACTGACAGGCGCCGCCGTATGGTCGTCCCGGCTATGCATGATGAGTACCGGTGCCGTAACTTTGTCGATGCAGCCCTTCGTCTTCTCGATGACATCAACGAGCTCATGAACACCGATAAGCGGCATTTTGCGGTACGTATTGTTGACCGCCGCCGGCACTCCCTTGAGCCGTCGGCGGGCCTTCGGGATGAACTGATTATTGCAGACCTCACGCGGCGGCAGGAATTTGATGCCACGTTCCTCTGCGATCTGAATCGGTGCCGCCAGCGTTACCACTTTGCCGATTTTTTCCTCTGACGACAACAGCAGCGCAAACAACCCGCCCATCGAATGACCAATGACATCGACGGTATCGCAAAACCCTGACAACAAGGCATAGCCATCACGGACAGAATCCATCCAATCCTCCCAGGTCATATGGCTCATATCCTCAACCGTCGTACCATGCCCGGCCAGCCGGACTCCGAGCACCGAGAATCCCTGCGCATGCAGATATTGCCCCATAAGCAGAAGTTCTGCCGGCAACCCCGTAAAACCATGAATGAGCAGCACCCCTTCCTTGCCGCCTGGCAGGAAAAACGGCTCTGCACCAGGTAAAATCATCCTCTTACCTCCCCTCGCCATAATACAAAACGCCCCTGCTCTGATACTGCAGAACAGGGAACGCTCTCTCGTATTAGTTGGTCATGCGGGCAATCACGATCGTAATAACCGCAAATAGAGTCGCAAAAACCACGGTAACGCGTGCCAGCAGCGCATCCATACCCCGAGCCTTGCTCGAAAATACGGTATCCGCACCGCCGCCCATACCGCCCATGCCAGAAGATTTGGCCTCCTGGCCGAGCACCGACGCGATGAGGATGATTGCCACCAATGCATCTAATATCATCAAAACGGTAAGCAACATGTATGTAAGCCTCCCTTTAATTACAGTTTCCATATTATTCTACCATAGAGTAGCATTTCTCTGCAAGAAAAAGCGTCGAAAAACAAAAGAAGCTTCCCCGCAGGGAAGCTCCTTGAATCGTCTGATGGATTTATCAGATAGCGTAAACACGGATGGAGTTCGTGTTTTTGCCGACAGCTGCCGAGTTGTCAACCTTGATACCCGACGTAACGATCGTCGTATCGCCGCGTTTTACATACTCATTCTTGACAGCAGCAGCCGTTGCATTGCTGAGCATCTCGTCAACATCGTTCCACTCCGTGCCGAGGATTGGATATACGCCCCAGCGCAGGTTCAGCTGACGAACAACTTTCTCGCTCGGCGTGTAAGCAACGATAGCTGCTTTCGGGCGATACTTCGAAACGACTTTCGTCGTGTAACCGCTCTCAGTCGGCGTGATGATAGCCGGCGTATCGAGCTCATAAGCCATCTGTACCGTAGCATGAGCGACTGCACGCGTACGGGACTGGAGATGCTCGAAGCCGCGCTCGATGAAGAGATCTTTGTACTCCAGAGCGGACTCGATGCGGCAAGCGATGCGGTTCATCGTAGCGACTGCCTCAACCGGATAGTCACCGGAAGCCGTCTCGCCAGAGAGCATGATAGCATCCGTGCCATCAAGGATAGCATTACCAACGTCGGAAACCTCTGCACGGGTCGGACGCGGGTTACGCTCCATGGAATCGAGCATCTGCGTAGCAACGATGACCGGTTTGCCAGCCTTGTTGCACTTGCGGATGATTTCTTTCTGGATCAGCGGCACATCCTCAGCCGGAACCTCAACGCCGAGGTCACCGCGGGCAACCATGATACCATCGGAAACCTCAAGGATAGCATCGAAGTTCTTGACGCCCTCGAGATTCTCGATTTTCGGGATGATCTCCATATGGCCATTGTGCTCCTTGATGAGCTTACGGATAGCCAGGACATCAGCCGGACGCTGGATGAAGGAAGCAGCGACAAAATCCATGTCCTGCTCGCAACCGAAGATGATGTCTTTCTCATCCTGCTCAGAAATCGGCGGCAGGCCCAGCGATACACCCGGTGCAGCAACGCGTTTGCGCGTGCTCATTTTACCGCTGTTCTGAATCGTCGTGACAATGTCTTTGCCCTTGATTTCATCAACCTTGAGTGCTACGAGACCATCGGACAGAAGCAGCGTATCGCCCGGTTTTACTTCCGTATAGAGACCTTTGTGGTTGACGGAAACATGCGTCTCATCGCCCGGTACATCATCATACGTCAGCGTGAACTTGTTGCCCTTCTCGAGCATGACTTTACCGTCTTTGAACTCGCCCAGACGCATCTCCGGACCCTTCGTGTCCAGAACAAGGGAGATGACCTTGCCAGCCTTCTTAGCAGCCTCGCGTACCATGTTGATACGGTTCAGATGCTCCTCATGGTCACCATGAGAGAAGTTGAAACGGGCCAGATTCATACCGTTTGCAATCAGCGCATCGATAACGCCCGGTTTCTCCGTGGATGGTCCCTGCGTGCAGATGATTTTCGTCTTCTTTAACATGTTGTAAATCCCCACCTATTCTTTTTACTCCATATTATCACAAGCAGCCTGCCTCCGGTTGCCCGGCGTCGCTGTGGCAGGTTCTGCTCACGGCCTGAACATTTGAGGGAACACTCCCTCTGACAGTTCCTATTCTACACGTTTTGCCCCTATAAGTAAAACAATTTCCGCCATATTCTGCCAAAATAAATATTTTCTGAAAACACACGCCTTGTTTGAAATTTATTGGTTATATTCGCCTAAATAAAGTATGCTTATTCGTATAATTCACGAATGAATCGTAAAGCAAAAATCTCCTTAATTTTTCCACTCGATTTGCCGATATATCAAATAGGGAGAGTTTGTGCGCTCCACTACACAAGAAAGGAGGGATCATCATGTCCACCATCTCATCCATGGCCCATGATACGTATACCTTGTACAAGATGGCTGCCGGCAATACGCCTAGCACCTCTGGCAGCTCGTCATCGGCAAAAGCGGCCAAAACGGACGCCAGCAACGCCAGTGACACGAGCCCGGCACTTGCAACAGCAGCCGCCAACGTATCCTCGCTGAGCAATCTCGTCAATGCTTTTTCGTCATCACATACGACGGCCAAAAAGACGACAGCAGCTCAGGATTCGCTTACGAATCTCTGGTCCAGCTATACGGCCTCGGCCAGCTCCTCGGGCAGCCTGGCGAGCCTCAGCTCCATATCGGGCATCAGCACAAGTGCTTCGGAGCTCGTAAGCTCGTATGACGAAGCCAAAAAGGTCTTTTCGACCCAGTTTGGTTCTGCCATGAGCGATCTTACGGACTCGGCCAAGACCGTCGCTAAAATGAATTACAACTTCAGTCCAAGTGACATTACCACGGCCGAAGACGGCACCAAGACGTACAGCGATTCACTGAAAAGCGCCATCAAAAACGTCAAGCAGCTCGTCTCCGACTACAACGATGCACTGAATCTGACCAGCGACTACAGCAGCGTCAGCAAACGCATGAAGTCCTTAGCCAGCACCTTTGCCGACACGACATATCGTGCTGACAGCTACAAGCAGATTGGAATCAATGTCGACAGTGCAACCGGTGAGCTTTCTGTCGATGAGGACAAACTCGCTTCTGCTCTCGTCGAAAACGGCAGCCGTGTCCAAAATGCTCTGGGCAATAGCGGCCTTGCCGGCAAGGCCGAAAGCCACGCCAGCTTTGCCCTCTCGCAGCAGGACAAAGCCTTCCCGTCGATGCAGAAAATGCTTGGCAACCAGCTGACATTGGCATCGGCCTACACAAATCCCAAGCTTCTCACAGCCAGTGTGCAATATGGCATGATTGGCAACCTTCTGAGTATGTCCCTATGACATATCCAATCTTACTGTAAAGCCTGCCTCTTTTGTCGAGGCAGGCTTTTATTGACAGTTTATTAGGACTTTGGTACTATAAAATAAAAGTTTTAAGGATTGGAGTGTAAACCGCCTATGACGACGGAAACCATGCCTGCTAGCGACGTGCTGCACGAAGAACAATTCATTCATATCACAACGACCAATGAGGACTATAGACTCGACCTGCACGGAATCATCACTGAGATTTCCCTGCGCTATCTGGCCGTCCGCATCGACTGCGATCCTGACGTCTTTCTCGATGTCCCCGCTGCGGATATCCTTATTGATTGTACGGTCATCGGCAATGGCTGTATCTATCGCTTTACCAGTACCTTCCGCAGCAGCTCCATGGTCGAGGACATGACCTGGTACCTGAGCAGGCCCGTAACCGTCAACCGTATCCAGATGCGCCGTTTCGTCCGCGTTCCCGTCTCCCTGCCTATGCTGGTCAAATTGCCTGGATGCTATGGCAATCTGCGCAATGCCACCATCACTACGCTGATCGACTTGAGCGGCGGCGGTCTCTGCTTTGCGTGTAACGAGGAAGTTCCGCTGCAGTCCCGCGTCGCCATAGCCATTCCCGGTTTACCGCTCTACGGTACACTCAAAGCCGACGCGCTCGTCGAGCGCTGTACTCCTATCGCAGTGCCAACTGGTACAATCTATCATGTCGGCGTATCACTCGAAGGCCGCCTTTCACCACGCGAACAGGATAAACTCGTCCAGAGCGTTTTCTACCTTCAGCGTGATTATCTAAAAAAAGGTCTGCGCATGCCAAACTTCGACCATACGCATGCCTGCTGCGCAATCGAAAAGACCTGTGAGACAATCTGAATGTCTCACAGGTCTTTTTTTGCAGCCCTTGCTAGCGCTTATTTCATTCGTTTTACCGTAAAACGACCCTTCTCGACTTCCTTGCGATGGCAATGCGGACACTCATTTTCAATAAGCCCCGTATAACCGCAAACCGGATCGCGATCCACTGGATGGTTTATGGAAAAATACCCCATATCGGCATCATGCATAGCACGGACAACGCTCTCAAACGCCTTGACGTTCTTCGTCGGGTCACCATCCATCTCGATATAGGCGATATGACCAGCATTCTCGAGTGCATGGTATGGCGCCTCAATGCGAATCTTGTCGATAGCCTTGATGGGGTAATAAACCGGTACATGCGAGGAATTCGTCATGTACGCCCGGTCCGTAACACCTTCGATTATCCCATAATTCTTGCGGTTGCTGCGCTGGAACTGGCCTGCCGTCGACTCAGCCGGCGTGCCGAATGTCGACCAGTTCATATGCTCATCTTCCGTATATTTATCGGTGGCCGCCCGCAGATGGCCGACAATCTTGAGCCCAAGCTCCTGTGCCTCGGCACTCTCACCGTGATGCTTGCCGATGAGCGCCTTAAGGCACTCGGCCAGACCACAGAAGCCGATGGAATACGACGCATGCTTGAGAACATCCTTGATGCCATCTTCATTTGTAAGCTTGTCGCTGTCCATCCAAACGCCCTGTCCCATCAGGAACGGATAGTTGTAAACATGCTTCTGCTCAATGACATGCAGGCGGGCAAGCAGATAATCATGGCTGATCTTGATGTACTTGTCGAACAGCTGCCAGAATTTATCCATATCGCCTTTGGCCTCAAGTGCCAGCTTCGGCAGATTGATGGTCGTAAAAGCGAAGTTGCCACGGCTGCCGGATTCTTCAGGACCATTGACGTTACTCATGACACGCGTGCGGCAGCCCATCGTCGCCACAACACTGTTATAATCGCCCGGCTTATAATATTGCAGATTGTACGGCGCATCGATGTTCACGAAATTCGGGAACAGACGCTTCGCACTCGTCTTGCAGGCCTGCAGGAACAAATCGTAGTTCGGATCACCCGGATTATAGTTGACGCCAGCTTTGAGCTGGAAAACCGAAATCGGGAAAATCGGCGTCTCGCCATTACCGAGGCCCGACCAGATGGCATTCAAGACCTCGCGGACAGCCAAACGACCCTCAGGCGACGTATCCATCCCGTAATTGATGGAGCTGAACGGCACCTGAGCACCGGCACGGCTGTGCAGTGTATTGAAATTATGGATCAGCGCCTCCATGGCCTGATGCGTCTCCTCAACAACATCGGCACAAGCCAGATGATAGATGACTTTGGCCATTTTCTCCACACCATCGGTTGTCTTGTGATAGACTTCCGTCAACAATACCGTAACAGCCTGCTCAATGGCCGCAATCGAACGGCCAGCATCCGCATCTTCGGAACTTTCCGTATAACGGCACGCATCAAATGCCATAACCTTCTTGAATTCCTGCTTGAACTCCTCTTCCGTGCCGAAATCCCGGCAGGCAAACTGATACAAAAGCGCCTTGTAAGCCTCATCAATCACGGCCTTATGGAACGACTTGCGCACACCCTCAGCCATCGCGTAGTCAAATGCATTGATGGATTGGCCGCCAAACATGTCATTCTGATTGCTCTGAATGGCAATGCAAGCCAGCGACGCATAAGCACGGATGCTGTTCGGCTCACGCAGGAAGCCATGTCCCGTCGAGAACCCGCCATGGAATAGCTTCAGCAAATCGATCTGGCAGCAATTGAACGTTATCAGCGAGAAATCCTTGTCGTGAATATGAATCCAGTTTTCCTTATCTGCCTCGCGGAATTCATCCGACAGCACATAATTGTCGACAAAATGCTTCGCCCCCTCAGCACCGAGTTTCAGCATGATGCCCATCGAAGCATCCGTGTTGATATTTGCATTATCGCGTTTGAGATCGACATCCACCGCATCAGCAAAGAAAATATCGCGGTATGACGACATCAAATGCTTCTGTGCCGCACGGCGCTCAGCATGTTTCTGCCGATAGGTGATGTATTTCTTCGCCACATCATAGAAATTATATTTCATGAGCTCCTGCTCAACGATATCCTGGATTTCCTCTACGCTGATATTCATACGATCCTGGATATCCCACTCGACCTGGCTTGTCACCTCATCGATATCTTTGTCCGTCATCATATTGCCGCCATCTACATTAGCGCCGGCAATAGCATTAAAGATTTTTTCGCGGTTATAAGCCACTGTATGGCCGGAACGTTTCGTAACTGTCTTTAAATCCATAGACTATCCGGATAGCCCCATATCTGCGGTATCCGCTTCCGCCTCCCCCTATATATTGTGGTTGTTTGTTGTCGTAACGGTATATATTGTACCAAAGAAGCCCATTTCTGGCAATGGTCAAAAGTCACTATCACAGTCAAAAACAGACGCAAAAAGGGCAGGAAACCTTTCTGCTCCTGCCCTTACACACCAAGAAAATTATTTTTTATTTTCTTCGTTATTGGCTTCGCCAAGAATCTCCATCAACTGATACAACAGCCCGTAAAGTTCTTTAGCATCGTTGCTGGCAAAGGTTGTCACTTTGCTGCGCATAGCCTCAGGCACAAAGGCTGCCTCTTCCTTGAGTGCCCAGCCCGCATCCGTGATGCTGGCCATGACCACACGCTCATCTTCGCGCGAACGCGAACGCGTCAGATATCCCTTCCCCTCCAATTTCTTGAGCAGCGGGGTAAGCGTCCCGGAATCAAGATGCAGCTTCTGTCCGAGCTCTTTGACGCTGATCCTTTCCTCTTCCCATAGCACCATCATCGTGATGTACTGCGTATACGTAAGCCCCAACTCATCCAAATACGGCCGGTATGCCTTGACAATTTCCCGCGCACAAGCGTACAGCGGAAAACACAGCTGATTTTCCAGGCGTAACGGGTCCGTTTTTTCCATAATAACTCCTCGCTTCTTTCTTTAATATAGTCAATTCTAATAACTCCCCTGGCAAAAGTCAAGAAATCCGCTTGAATATCGGCATGGTTTCCCCCATATACAGAATCCGTATGCGTACAAAAATTGACGGAAATAGCGATTTCGTGTAGAATTGTCAGTGGTTTTTCCGTTTGTTTCTATTATAGAAGGAAAGAAGATTATACATGAAACTTTCAACAATCGACCAGGATAATCTCATCCGCTGGTTTGTGGCTGCAGCAGCATATTTCATCTGCCTGATTGCCTTCTACATCGACATCGGCCAAGATATGGGCGCTCAATATTTCATGCCCATCCTGCTGCCGATTCTCGCCGGCCTCATGCTTATCCCCTACGGCACGCGTGTGCCGATCTTCAGTAAAGCAGCACTGCCCAATCTTTTGACTGGCATTGGCTGGTGCGTTACTTTCCCATTGCTCTACGCCTGGACCTACGCTTCCACCTGGTATCAATCAAAAATCTGTTTTGATTTCATCGTCGGTACAGCAGCCTTTATCCTGCTTATGGCCTTGGAGGGAGCGCTCTTCCGGCTCGGCTGGCCAAAAATCGTCGCTGCCATCATGGCCGTCTTGAACTTTCTCGGCTTGGCAATTCCTTTTGTCCAGGCGACTTACTATTGCCTCTTCTGGCACTGTCTTTCGCCTGCCTCGCTGATGGCGCTCTATCTGACGAATTATCGTGAAAGCGTCGACTTCATCCAATCAAATCTCGGCCTCCTGCCGACACTGCTCGTGTTCACAGGCTTTGCGCTCTTCCTCTATGCCTGCTACCGCTGCCATTTGGACTTTGGCCGCCGCACCCTCGCCGATGAACCTACCGCAGGCCGCATGGGTGCGCTTGCTCTGCTCACACTGGCCACGCTTTACGCGCAGTCCTGGTATCTGCCCCAGACCTCGATTGCCGATCTCTGGAACGATGTCATCTCCTACGTCGATCAGACACAGGAATACAGCATCGGGCATGACGAACGCTTGAACAGCCTCATGATTGACAGCCGAACGACACTGGCCGCCAAAGCACCAGGAACTGTCATCCTCGTTATTGGTGAGTCTGCCTCACGCAACTACATGAAAGCCTACACGCCAGACTTCCCCTTGGCGGATACGCCCTGGCTCAGTGAAAAGCTCGCACAGGGCAATACAGGATTCCTGCGCTTCGACAATGCCTATTCTTCCTGGTCTCAGACCGTACCAGTGCTGCAGCGCGCACTAACAGAGCAGAGCCAATACAACGGCAAGGAATTTTTCGAATCGGCCTCCATCATCGACGTAGCCAAAAAATCTGGTTACGAGACCTGGTGGTTTAGCAATCAGGGCCGCTATGGCCAATATGACAGTGCCATCACGCTCGTTGCCAAGACGGCCGACCATGCAGAATGGACCGATGACTCCTACAACTTCTCCGATAAATACGACGAATCCCTGCTGCAGTATCTCACGCAGCTCGATCCGACCAAGAATAATTTCGTCGTCCTGCATATCATGGGCAGCCATATCTATTACAATAACCGCTATCCCAGCGATTTTTCGCGCTTCGAGACCGCAGAAGGCGAATCCACAGTAACCTCACTGCCTTCATATGCCAATAGCATCCTCTACACCGACTATATCCTGTCACAGGTCTTCGATTATGCGCAGAAAAATCTGAACCTGCAGGCGATGGTCTACTTCTCCGACCATGGCGAAAACCTTGAAATCTCGCATAATCCGGATGTGTTCAGCTTCGACATGGTACGAATTCCCATGTGGATGTACTTGTCGCCGGCCTATCAGCAGGCATTGCCAGGACACACACAAGCACTCCGCAGCCATCAGAGCCGCTATTTTACCAACGATATGCTCTACGATACCATCTGCGGCCTGCTCAATGCACCATCGAGCCGCTACAATCCGGAACAGGATTTAGCCAGCTCCACCTACGGCTTCCGTCGTGAAACACTCACGACGATGCTTGGCCAGCATCGGCTGACCGAAGATCCCAATGGGCTGCCAGAAGCGCAGCCATGAAAAATGACCTTGCCAAACGGCAAGGTCATTTTTTTTCATTCTCTGACGTTTCTTTTGCCACAGCATCGACACGCTGGCTGCCCGGACCAAACCACATCCAGAACAGGATGGGAAAAATCACGAACTCCAACACGAGGATGCCCAGGAACAAACCATTGATGAAATCCCAGCGCAGGAAAACCGGTTCCTGCGGCGCCGCTGGATCGTCTCGCAATTCTGCCGGCGGTGCTCCCCGCGGTGCTTCCGGCACAAAGCCGCCAATAATACGCGGCCCGTCTGCCTCAGAAGCTGCATAGCCCCTCTGCGAAGGAATGACATTGCCACCGCAGGGAACCTGCGACACAAAGATGGCAAACGTCGTTGCGATGACAAGCAGCGCCAATGAAACAAACAGCAGTCCCTCCGGCATTCCCCTTTGGCGTTTTCCTTCTGCCTTATTGATACGAATGCCCCCCATAGTAAATTATCACATTCTAATCCAATTCTAAGTTCCTATCATACTTTATTCTACCTCTAACCATATTTTCCTGCAAACAATAGTCGAATATCCCCGGCATCCTTCCCTTGCCAAAACAGAAAACCGGCAGGCTGACCAGTTCTTCCCCGTCATCCTGCCGGTTCTATTCCGTATCCCCTTACCGTTGTTCACTTTCCTTGACGCCACGGCCATCAAACGCCGGCACGAATTTCTCCGAGGCAGTATGCCCCTCCTGCACGTAACAGCGGGTAATCCCCAACGCCAGCGCATGATCGACCACTGATTCGTATTCGAAGGTCGTAAGCTGCCGGTTCATACCTTTATGCTCAGCCGCCCGATACATTGGCGTATACTGATTCATCAAGCTCAGCTGCACCGTATCGCCGAACTCCTGCCAGAGCCAGTCGAGGGCCTTCATGCTCTCATGACGATGTCCTGGCAGGACAAGATGGCGAACCAGCACGCCGCGCCTCATCCGGCCATCAGCAGTGAACTGTACCGGGCCGGTAATTTCCACCATCTTGCGGATAGCTGCCGCCGCGTATTCAAAGTAATCCGATGCCTGTGAATATTCAGCAGCGGACTTCCGCTCAACATACTTGAGGTCTGGCAGGAAAATATCGACGTAGCCGCGCAGGCTCTCAATAGTTTCCACCGTATCATACGCCCCCGAATTGTAGACCACCGGTAACGAAAACCCTTGCTCCCGCGCTAAATCAAGGGCGTGAATAATCTGCGGCACATAATGCGTCGGCGTCACAAGGTCAAGTGTCGCTGCCCCCCGCTGCTGCTGCTCAAGAAATATCGCGGCAAGACGCTCATCACTTACCTCCTCACCCTTACCACCATGACTGATTTCATGATTCTGGCAGAAGCAGCAGCGAAGGTTACAGTAAGAAAAAAACACCGTCCCCGCACCGTTAGCACCAGTAAGGCATGGCTCCTCCCACGGATGCAGCGAGACCAGCGCGACACGCGCCCTGGCCCCTGCGCCGCAAAAGCCTGTACGTTCCTGCCTGTTCACGCCGCAGCGCCGTGGGCACAGCTCACATTTTTCCAGCGAAATCATCTGCATCTATCCTCTGGCCGGCCCCTAGCGCCGGCTGTCTTTCTCCATATTTACCTTGATATCCTTGATACCATAATACTTGCACAAGCCGTCTTTCGTTACACCGCTGTCAAAGTCAGCAAAGAATACATGACGCAGCGCACGATTCTTCAGCGGGATCGGGTCCATATAAGCAATGGGCTCGCCCCTATCAGCAGCCGCTTGGACAATGGCCAGACGTGCATCATTTTCCTGCCGCAACGTATAGGTGACAAGCATAGCTGCCGACAGCGTAAACAGGGCCAATCCCACAGCACCAGCTCCCAGCACAGCACGTGCATGAACGGCAAAATACTTACGGATTACAGGCTCACGCAGAATGGCAATCGCTGCCGTGATAATCATCGCCACCGAGCTGAACGTCGCACGTGCAGGAAAAGTCGGTGCGGCCAGCATAACCAGATTGTTGAACAGTGCCAAGCCCAGCAGCCCTCCCGCATAACGGACCACCGGAAAAGCCTGCCAAACCTCACGGGCCTTAACCATTTCCGCCAGCTGGCGAATGACTGGTGACGACAGCCCCAGCCGCTTTTTGACCAGCGCATAAACGAAGAAAATCGTCAGCCAATAGATAGCCATCTCATCAAAACCCTTGAACAGATTGTCAAAATGATCGATGGTCTTAGGTTTTGTGAGCCCGAGCGGCACCATCACGATGGCATAGAGGATATCGCGCACCGTCCACGCTACGAAACTGCCATTGAAATACGACACAACCAAGAGCAGGATAAAGCCCAGCAATGCCCACTGCCGATAGCTGAGTCTCACCGCCCCGCGCGTAATCTGACACCCATGACGCTCGGCCAGCACCATCTTGAAGACACGCCAAGCGCAGAGCAACAGCAGGATAAGCGGCAGGATGTAGAGCACCATTTCCGCATTGCCAGCGATCTGATTGCCAATATGATCAAGAATACCTTTGCCGCTGCCCTGATCATCATAGCGAACGAAATTGCCTGGTGCAGCCACAAGCCCGATAAGTCCGAGCAGCGCACCGCAGCAACCGGCAATCATCCAACCCTCCATAGCCCCCTTACGGCGCAAATACCAGCTGATGCCAGCAGTCAATACGACCACCGTGACAGCCAGGTTCTCCACCGACCAGCCGGCAATAAGGCCGAGCAGGAACATAGGTGCCAGCCACCAACTGCCAAGTACTGGGCGCCCCTTTGCCAATGACAGGTTGTATGGCAGCAGGAACAAAGCCACCGGCACAGCCGACCAAAGATAAACCGTCGATCCACTCTTCCAGACCGCCACCTCGCCAAAATGCGGGAATGACAACCAGGCAAGCAAACCTGTGACCGCCAGGATCAGCGGCTCCTGCCGCCATTCGACAGCGCGGCGGGCATGGAAGTACATGAGCACCACCAACGCAACAAACATCAACGCATTGGCGATATCAAACCACAATTTGCCCAGCCACAGGAACAGATCCAGACAGAATACCGTAACCATGCGGCCGCCATGCAAAAAGTAATGGCGATACGCTGACTGTACTACATCCTGGAACGAGCCAACATGTTCCGCCGTCATCCAGATCAGCGAATAATCGTAATCATCGCGATGAATCGGCATCCACTGATTCAGCACGAACATTACCAGGAAAATCCCCAGCAGAACCAGCAGGTTCCGCCCTAAATCATTATTACTCTGCGACAAAACGCCACGCTCCCTATCTCTTATTTTCTTGCACCTGTGGCAACTGGCCAGTAAAACTGCCATAAATCATCTTCTGTCCATCGTATTCATCAACCAGATAAATCGGCCGCTGCTTGCTTTCCGTGAACACGCGGCCTAGATACTCGCCAATGATGCCCAGCGACAACAGCTGCACACCGCCCAAAAAGAGCATGACCGTAATCAAGGTCGGATAACCAGCCACTGGATCGCCATAGCAAAGCGCATTAAAAAGCACCCAGCACATATAAAACAGCGCCAACAGCGAAACGCCCAGCCCGAGCAGCGTAGTCAGCCGCAGCGGCGCCGTCGTGAACGATGTAAGGCCTTCAATAGCCAGATTGCAAAGTGCCAGATAGCTCCAGGTCGTCGCGCCGGCCGCCCGCGGCCGTACATGGAACGGAATCTCTTTCTTGCGGTAACCAACCCAAGTGAACATTCCCTTGGTAAAGCGCTGATTTTCACGCATCAGGCGCAGCGCTGCCACGCAGCGCCTATCAAGCAGGCGGAAATCGCCAACATCACGCTGTACCCGGAACTTCGAGACAGCCTGCAATGAGCGATAAAACAGATTAGCCATATGACGCTTGAACCACGTCTCATCGGCACGATCGGTGCGTTTGGCACAGACATCATCATACCCCTTACGCCACCAGTCAATCATCACCGGAATGAGTTCCGGCGGATGCTGCAAATCCGCATCCATGATGATGACCGCATCGCCAGCCGCATAATCAAGACCAGCCAGCATAGCTGCCTCCTTGCCAAAATTCCGCGACAGGCTGATATAGCTTACAGACCTCTCACGGGCTGCCAGCTGCTGCAACTTGGCAAGCGTCGCATCCGTACTGCCATCATTGACAAACAGATACGTGAACTCACAGTCTTCTACTTCGTGCAAGGCATTTGTTACCTCTGAATGAAACTTCTCTATAACCTCCTGCTCATTGTAACAGGGGATGATTATGGTTATCTTGTCCATCCTTGTTCCTCAATCCTCCGCATAAAGCGCACGGAAATCTGTGATTTCGACCGCTCCCGCTGCAGCCAGTTCCCGCACGGCTGGCGAAACGATGGCCGCAAGCTCAGCCTCGAAATCATGCTCCCAGCCGCAGTCAGGGACAAGCACTGCATTCTCCGTCCCCGGATGCATCATGACCTCAGTAGTGCCTGGCTGAAGCTGCTGGATAATTTCCCTAAGATAGGCTTCGGACACCGCCTCACCAGCCACAATGCCGGCAAAATGATCTGGTGTTGCCAATCCTCGTTTTTGAGCCTTACCTGCCGCCAACTGCGCAAGTGTTCCGAGGCCCAAACGGCCTATCAGCTGGCCAACCCCGCCGAACTTACCACAGAACAGCGGCGTACGCGGCGTGCGCACGGCTTTGATGCCCGCTGCTGCTGCAAGCTCCAGCACGATATCGATGATACCTGGCAGCGTATGCATATGCTGATGGCTATCAGCATGCGTTAGCACCAGCCCCGCCTGCTCCAGCTTCTGCAGCTGAGCTGCCAGCTCAGCACGTACCTCTTCGAGATTCACCTTGCCTGTGATAAACCGCTTGACGAACGCTGTGTGGTCATCATAGAACACACCTTGTGCGGTCACCAGCGATGGAATCTCTGCCGGTGGCAGGACCGGATAGCCATTGACCAAGGTAAAGTGTATACCCACGCCGAGCTCGGCGTGACGCTTGGCCACGGCCACGGCCGATGCGAAAGCCTTCCCACCCGGCATCAGCGTTGCTGAGCGCAGGCAGCCCTCGGTCACACCGCGCTCGACAGCTGCATTGATAAGTTCATGCCGTCCAAAATCATCGGCATTGACAATTAAACGTTTTACCATTCTTCATCCACTCTCATTATCATTCTGTTACCTAGTACATTATAACAGATTTTCCCCCAAACCAATCAACGGTTTTTGAGCAATGAAGCATCCAGCATTGGCCCATACTTTGGCCTCCACCACGACAGGCTGCGTACCGCATTGATATAATCCTGCATGGCCTGATCATCAATAGCTGGCACCCCCCCGTCACCAACCGCCTCTGGTACCAATGGCACCGTATCCGCCTTGCCGATAGCCTGCCGTGTAATCCAAAAACCATAGTTGACACCGCGTTTGTTGACCGTCGTAAGACTTGACCCAATGGCCATATAGTTAAAGCCCTGCGGAGCAATAAGCTCAATAAGCGTCGGCACGATATCGATTTGGCTGCCCGCTGAATCAGCGAGCAGCGTCCCCTTATGGATACCGCACCCCGTGATGATGAAGGGTATGCCATAACGCTCATAAGTCGACGGCGTCTTATCGATATTGTAGCGATCGGCATGATCGCCAACGATGACAAATACGCTGTCCGGATACCTTTCCTTGACTTCCCGGACAAATTTTGCCAATTCGCGGTCTGCATACCAATAATGCCCCAGCTCCCGCAAGAGCTCCTCATCGGCTTGCGCCTCTGGCGGCAAAGCTGCCCGCACAGCTTCTTTGTCAAAGCCTTTTGCCTCAACATCGACATCATACGGCGAATGATTCGAAGCGTTGAGGATGACATGGAACCCCGGCGTATCTGAAAGTCCCGCCAGCACTTCTGCATAGAGGTACTCATCCTCGCACCCCCAAACACTGCCCGGCACATCACCGAAATCACCACGGCTGTAGAAATGTTCAAATCCCTGAGCTTGCGTAAAAGCACCGATACGCTCCCAAGTCGCCGGGCCGGCATACCAAAAGTCCGTCGTATAACCTAACTTTTTCATCTGCGGCGCACTGGCCGTGACATATGGCTCACGAAACGACTCAGGCATCGTCGTCAGATATAGATTAGCATCAGCCAGACCTGTGACCACACCAGTGACAGCCGAAACCGTACTCGCTCCATTTGGCAGGAAGGTCGGACAATAATCCGTATCCGGCTCAGCCAGCAAAGCACGCATGCCCGTCGCAATCGGAATATCCTTGTACTTATCGAGCAGCGGCCAATTGGCAAAGCTCTCAGACAGGATGACAAACACATGGCGCGGCTTATCGATACGAGCTCCCTGCGCCTGTTTTGGCAGATAGTCATCAAGATTGTCGCTATCCGGCTGACGGCCCGCCAGCAATGCCGCCAGCACACGGATATCCTCCACAGTAAAGTCAAGCCCATTGCAAGCCAGCATGCGGTTGTTCAATACCCAGGCACGATAAATGGCCTGCGGATTATCCAGTATAGCCTCATTGAGGAATTCATCTTTCGTAACGCCGGCATTTTCCCAATCAACAGCCGTCTGCCAGCCGAGACTGCCGCCAAATATCCCCAGCAATACCGCTAGATATATACCGCCGAGAAAGACCAGCCGCCCCAGCCAGCGCAACGGCGCGGCCAAAGAAACTCCGCGCAGCCACCTCTTAACCGGCGTCCAGCGCAGCCAGCAAATAAGCAGTCGCCATAAAGCGCAGGCCAATAACAGCGCTCCAACAAGCCGCACCGGCAGCCAATACTGCTGAATCATCGTGATGAACAGGGCATAGATATCGTCATTAGCGCCCGTGAACAACATTTGATTGAAGTTCATGCGGAATTGCCGGTAGAACGGGAAGCTCGCCACATAGAGCACCGAAAGCACCGCCAGCACGATGAAGTTCATGACACGCCAGCTCCAGTGCTCAAGGCGCGGCCACAGATAATGCAGGAGCAACGATGGCAGGAAACTCAAGAGCGCCAGACAGCCAGCCGTCTGCATCGACAAACGGCTGCCGCGCCAGAGTGCCAGCAGTATATCACTTGTACCGCTGGCTGGCCCCAGATAGTCATGCAGATAAACAATGAAAAAGAGCCGGAAAAGGGAAAGGACTGCCAGGTAAAATGCATATACCTTCAGTCCTTTCAATATCACCGTATAAAAATTTTCCCAGCTCAATCTAGCAGGAAAGGTGATTTTCATGGCAGGATAATCTCAACGCCATAAGAATCAGCCGCATCCTGGATATCACGGGCCGGCAGCGTATCCGTAATCAAGCCGGAAAGCGTATCAAGCGTCGTGTAGTTGTAGTTGCCGTCCGTGCTGAGCTTGCGGGCCTCAGCGACAACATAAGCCTTTTTGCTATGACGGATGATGGCTGCTTTGTTGATTCCATCATCGATATCATAGGTCGAAACGCTGTTCTCTTTGACATCAACGCCTACTGCACCGACGAATGCAATGTCCGGCTTGAGACGCGAGATGAAATCCAGCGTCATACCGCCCCAGAAGCCATCACGGCTCTTATTGATCTTACCGCCTGCAAAGACCACGCGGATTTTCGGATTACGTGCGAGCACAACGAGGATGTCGATCATATTCGTGACAACCGTGATATCCTGATCCATCTTGACCAGCAGTTCAGCAATAGCCAGATTGCTCGTCGAAATATCCAGAAAGACCATGTCCTTTTCATGGATGAGCTTCACGGCTGCCTGCGCAATGCGCTGCTTAGCCTCGACATCGGTATTGCGATGTTTGCTGACCTCGACCATATGGCTGTTTTCACGGATGCGCACGGCACCACCATAAGTACGTTTAAGCTTGCCTTTCTTTTCGAGGGCGCCAAGATCCTTACGAATACAGTCTTCCGTTACCTTGAACTTCTCACTGAGCTCGCGGACACGAACCTTGCCATCCCGTGCAAGCATATTGAGAATAATTTCCTGACGTTCTTCCAAAAACATCTTTTCATTCACTCCTATAAAAGAAAACCTAGGTTATTGTTTGCTCTTGTTGTACGACTATTGTACTAAATCTGCGAGAAATTATCAAGAGGACTTTTCCCTGGCCAGCGATTCGAGCGCTGCCCTGTACACATCATCACTCAAGACATACAGATAATCGCCCTCCCGCAACTGGAAGCTGCCATTAGGCGCAAGTTCTTCGCCGCCGCGGCGCACATTGACAAGCAGGCTGCCAGCGGGCCAAGGAATCTCGCGGACCAATGCACCATCAAGCTGGCTGCCCATGCCGACAATCAACTCACTCATGATGCGATGACGGCGCACCATCGTTTCAATCTGCGCCCGCAACGCCAAGCTGCGATTGAGCAGCATATCATAGACCGGCTCACTGTTCGTCAGGTCAGCTACCAGATAGGCCGTCATCGAAACAAGTATCAGCGCAAGCATATGATCGAAAGAGCCTGTCATTTCCATGATCAACACAGCTCCCGTGACTGGTGACTTGACGACTGCAGCGAAATAAGCAGCCATACCAAAGATGATACAATTGACGGTCCAGATTGGCTCCATGACCCCAGCTGCCACTGCCAGCTTCGCAAATATTGCACCCCCGACACTGCCGAGCACAAGCATCGGCAGAAAGATACCGCCGGGCACACCAGAACCAAAACACACCATCGTAAAAAAGAATTTTCCTAGCAGCAGTATTACCAGAAATAACAACGAGTAATCCGTCACAACGAGCGCATCGACAAGCCGGCTGCCTCCTCCCAGCACCTGCGGCAGGAGAAAGCCCAGTACACCAGCCAGCAAAAGCGGTACCATCGGCTTTGCCCACTGCGGGAGTCTTACCTTATCATAACCATCCAGCGAGCGCGTCAACATCCGGTTAAAGGCCAGCCCCAGCACGCCGACAAATGCACCGAGTGCAATCAAGAGCACATAGATGCTGCCCGTCGCTACGACGGGAATCTCGCCCATATGGAAAACCGGCTCCATACCAAAAAAGTACTGCGTAACCGTCGTTGCTGTCACAGCTGCCGCAATCGAACCCATGAGCACGAAGGGCGAAAAGTTCTTCGTGAGCTCCTCCAGGCAAAAAATCACGCCAGCCAGCGGCGCATTGAATGCCGCTGCCAGACCTGCTCCAGCACCAGCCGTAAGCAAGTAATGGTTTTCGGCAAACGAACGCTTCGTCGCCCGGCCAACACCTTGTCCGATACAAGCACCGAGCTGCACACTCGGGCCCTCGCGCCCCAAGGACAACCCTGCGCCAATGCCCAGTACCGCTCCTGAAAACTTGAGCACCAGCACACGTGCCCAATTCATATCCATCCGGCCAAGCAAAATACCCTTGAGCTGGGGAATGCCTGAGCCCGACGTCATGCCATCCGTCTGCACGATACGATAAAGCATCCAGCCCACCATCACGAGCACAGCCCCCCAGGCCGGCAGCCAAAGAGGATTTTCCCGCAACCAACTATAGATAAGCGGTGTATAGTCTTCTGACAGTTCCAGTAAATAGCGGAATAAAGCAATCGTCAAGCCTGTAAAGATGCCGATGATATTTCCTTCTAAGAATAAGCGCAGCTTGAAATGACGCGGCTCTGTGAAAATGCGCATCGCTGTCTCAATCCTATTTGTCATAGAGCCACCTTCCTGCAGTAAAGTAAAAATAGAAAAAAGGTGCTGTACCGAAGTACAACACCCTGAAATGTCTCTTACTCTGCAGTGAACGGCAGCAGCGCGATGTTGCGTGCGCGTTTGATTGCAACAGTAACCTGACGCTGATGTTTAGCGCAGTTGCCAGAGATACGACGCGGTAAAATCTTGCCACGCTCCGTAATGAAGCGGCGCAGTTTTGCAACGTCTTTATAGTCGATATGCTCGACTTTGTCTACGCAGAACGAGCAGACCTTTCTACGAGGTCTTCTGCCTCTGTCACGTCTCATCAAAGTAATTCCCTCCTGTCTTAAAATGGAATTTCTTCTTCAGGGATGGACGGGCCAAAGGAACCTGCATCAGCCGGCTGCTGCGGAGCTGCCGGAGCAGGAGCGCCGAAGCCGCCTGCCTGCGGTGCCGAGCTTCTGGAATCCAGGAACTCAACCTCGTCAGCTATGATTTCTGTCACATAACGCTTCGAGCCATCCTGTGCATCATAGCTTCTGACCTGAATGCGGCCTTCCACCGAAATACGGCGGCCTTTGACCAAATTGTTGCCACAAACCTCGGCAAGCTTGCGCCAGCACACGATAGGAATGAAATCCGCTGTCGGCTGACCGTTGTTCTCATCCTTACGGGCAAAACGACGGTCAACAGCCAGAGTGAATGTACAAACAGCCACGCCAGACTGTGTATAACGAACCTCAGGATCGCGCGTCAGACGTCCAATCAAAATTGCCTTATTCATGGTAAATCCTCCCTGTCACCTTGCGGTGCACTTTATACGTCTTATGCCTCTTCGTCGGATCTAACGATCATGTGCTTCAGGATGTCGTCCGTAATCTTCATTACGCGCTCGCACTCAGCAACGCATGCCGGCTCAGCCGTAACGTAGAGCAGTTCATAGAAACCCTCAGCGCAGTCTTTGATCTCATAAGCAAGACGTTTCTTGCCCCAACGATCTTCTTTATCGATCGTACCACCATTCTCCGTGATGATCTTGGTGAACTTGTCGATGACAGCGTTCGTAGCTTCCTCTTCCATCGGCTTAACGATAAATATGACTTCGTACTTTCTCACGAAATCACCTCCCTCTTTGGTCTTTGGCTCCTGCTCGAACAGGAGCAGAGGTTGAAACGAATCATTTCAACTCAAAACTATATTTGTCTCACGACTAGAAAATTATACCATGTCAAAAACTGGAAAGCAAGGAAAAGTTCGCAGATTCCCATGACAAATTGCAGTTTGTATGCTAGTTCTAGCCTTCCCCTTACCGAGGGGAAGGTGGGCGCGAAGCGCTCGGATGAGGTGTATGCGTCCGTATGGAATACCGCTACTACGAAGCGCGGGGTTCACGGGGTAGTGCTTTTTCTGTT
>SVBZ01000004.1 GCA_015058575.1 Pseudoselenomonas ruminantium | reverse complement strand
TGCCAAATGCTGTGGCCGAAACACATATTTATAGGCTTCCTTAGCTTCACGATGCAAGCTTTCTATATCTCCCTGATTTCTGAAAATATTAATCCGTTCAAATCGCAAATCCATTGAACATGGATTCCATTCCAGCCCCATCCGCAAAGTGTTTAAAGCCTGCTCAAATTCACCGAGTTCTACCATAGCATAACCACAATAGTAGTATAATTCAGCCACCGGTTCCGTACGCCAAATTATATTCGGCCCCATCTTGGCACGGTTTCTTTGCTTTTTATTCTTGGCATTATTCTTTCCCGACAAAAAGTTTATAAATATTTCAAACTGGAACATCTCATCAAAATTATAATATTCTTCAAATCCGTATACCTTGAACTTCTTAACTTTCTTGATTTCTTTCTTTAACAATTCTATTGCTTCAGCATACTTCTCTTGATCCATCAAAGCTCTCGCCTTTTCACAGACAGTCTCAACATCCGAAAAAGCATTTGTTACTTCTTTATCACCATATAACATGACGGTTACACCTCACATTTCTAATTCATATTTATTCTTGTTCACCAAAGCGATTAATAATCAGCTTAGCCCAAAACACACCATCCTGATAACATTATTCGCCAGCCTGCAATAAAAATCTACCATCCAATCAATAATATACAGGTAAATTCAAACAATTTATTATTGTAAAAAATGACACCTCCATCGCCGAAGATGTCATTTCTGTGTCCATAAGCCCTATTATACTATGAAAAATCAGCCAGCCGCTGTTCTGCATCTTCACTTCCTGCCTCTTTGGCTTTTTCATACCATTCTTTAGCCTTGATCAAATCCTGTTCGACATTGCCCACGCCTTCACAGTAAATATCTCCTAAAGCCAACATCGCCGTTGCATAACCATGCGCCGCTGATTTTCGGTACCATTCTGCGGCCTTTGCTATATCCTGCTCAACACCTGAGCCTTCCAAATACAAATCGCCAATTCTCGCTTCAGCTATATGCTGATATGTATTATCGTCATTTACAGCCTTCAAGTATAGTTCCATTGCCTTATCATAATTCTCATTATAATAGTAAATAGTTCCCAACGGCATAAGCGGCGTTTCATTCCCTGCCGCGATAGCCTTTTCAAACCACTCCTTAGCGATGGAATAATCTTTCTCTACGCCATTGCCAAAATAATATATGTCACCAATTTCATTCATGGCATCCTCATCACCACAATCAGCTGCGCGCATGTACCAAGCCAAAGCAGCAACATAATCCTGTTCAACACCTTCGCCATTTCCATAGCAATATCCAATATTATGCATCGCTATAACATCGCCCAACTTGGCAGCCTGTAAAGCCCAGTATGCTCCCTGACCAGCGTCCTGTTCAACACCATCGCCACGGGTATACATAGCCCCCAAAGACCGCATTGCCGCTGCATTGCCATTATCGGCAGCCTTTTGATACCATTCTGCTGCTTTGCCAAAATCCTGCTCAACACCTTCACCAAACTGATACATTCTACCAATATGCTCCTCTGCCTCAGCTTGGAATTGATTTTTCTCCACTGCAGCACGCTGGAAATATCCTAATGCTTTTTCATACTGCTCTTCATCATAGTAAATTTGCCCGAACCAGAACAATACTGCATCTTCACCAGCTTCTAGTGCCTTTTCGTAGTATTCTTTTGCTTTGTCGTAATCTACGTCCTTTCCCAAGCCATAATGATAGGCCTCTCCCAAATGTGCAAAAGCAAGATAATTTCCAGCATCGGTGTCCGCCGCTTTTTCAAACCAATAATTGGCGATACTATAATCCTGCTTAACGCCATTGCCATCGTAATAAAGCTGTCCTAAATCAACCATCGCCAAAATCTCACCATTACCAGCAGCACGTTGATAATAATCTAAAGCTCTAGGAAAATCTTCTTCTTTCCCTAAGCCATAACGATAGGCTTTTGCCAAACCATAAAAAGCAGTATACTTGCAAATTCCCCCTTCCTCTATTTGTTTTTCATAACAATAAACCGACTTGGTATAATCTTCCATATCTTCATAAACCGTACCTAATAGATACCAACCATCTACATCACCAGCATCTAATATCCTTTGATACCATTCAATAGCACGATTATATGACTGCTCAACGCCCGTACCATACTGATACAGCAATCCAATGCTGGCTAAACCATCAGTATTTCCTTCTTTCGCTGCGAGCTCATAATAGTGAATTGCCTTATCAATATCGCCATTCGATTCTGCTCGCTGACCTAAGTCCATAAAATCGACCGATTTTGCTTCTTTTCCCATTTATATCCCTCCTATCCCCAAGGATTATTTCCCGAGAGAATACTCCATTTTTCGTATCCACATCAAAACACATAATCTTCTCATCCATTAATATCATTTCTCAAAGCAATCCATGAAATTGCAAATTAATACCTACTATTTCAATTTACATTCATACTTAGTACAGCCAAAAAAACTTTCTGTATCACTGTTCCTCAACATACACATTCTCGACATCCTGTTATCATACTCCCAAATGCCAATATTCGGCGCCTTCGGGCGGATGCAGGAATTAGTCGGGTCATACCAGTGACGACAGAAAGCACATTTTCGCATTTTGCTGTTTAAGCTAAACTGCTCCATCTTGCCCTCTTCTATTGATTATATTATATATTAACAATTGCAAATTCAAGTAGTCTAACAGGCTACCTAAAAAATTTACTACTCTATCCATTTATCATTATCCCTGAGCCAGCGCTCCTGATAACTGCGTCTAGCCGCATAACCTATATCACGCATAAACTCTCCGTTAACGGCCGCACCAATTCCGCCACCAATAGCCGGGATTGCCTGCATTGCCTTACGTTTCGTTAAATTTATCCCCAATTGTTTACACACCTGTTTTACTGTCATGACCACAGCTCCTTTTTCAGCTAATGCCTTCCAAGTATATTTTCGTATCATATTTTGTTCTACCCTTAACGCTAATAATGCCTCTGTTTTTTCTTTCATGGAGTTAGAACCTGCCGCTGATAAAACTCCAAGAACAAAATCTCGTTCACTTTTATTGTTGGCTTTATACCCATAACACAAACCGATTTTATGTATGGTTCTAAGGGATAAAGTGAGAATAGCCGGTATATCTACACCTATCCCTAACACACCTCCTGCTCCCGTCGCAGCACCTTCTGCTACAGCAGCTGCAATCGCCCAATTATGGACACTATCGGCTAGTTTATCCGATAGTTGCAAATCTTTATGTCGCAATTCTTCAATGTCGCGTATTCCTCCATCGCGAATGATATCCCCTTCATCTGCTAAAAACTCTCCAGCACTGTTAGCACCATTAAGCACCCCTCGCATTGCTACTTCAGGAATCACTCTTTGCACTATCCACCCCAAAGGAGCAGCCATTGCCCCCATTTTTTGTGATACAACACTTGGTTCCCTATTTTTCCATTCACCAATGGCATGAATTTGATTTTTTTCATATTCTTCCATCATTTAATCGCCCCCCACATCATATTAAGTACGAAGAATTTTTTAATACTTGTGGTACATTTCTTTCAGCAGCTCACTTATACTAATTGTCCAATTAATAATCATCTTTATTTATATCAATTTTCCACCGCTTATGAAAATAACTTCTCTTGCACATTCATTGTAGTCTCATATATGTTATTTCCCCTTATTATCAAACCCCGGCTTAAAACTATCAAACATTTGTCTCGCAATCAATAAATCTTTTTCTTCCACATCTTTAGTATAACGTAACTGAACATAATGCGATTGACCACTCTCACCAACTTTACCAAAGTATTCTTTCCCTATAACATGAACTCCATTTTTTTCATATTCATATCCATATGCTATATCTGATACTTTGTACATCTTGATATTTTTTATATCGTTAAAAGAATTAAATTTTTCACTTTCCATCCATCGTTTTATATCTATCTTTTTATCTATCGTTCTAAAAAAGTTCCCATATATTATTACACATTTATCACTAATATCTTCCTTATATTGTGTCGCCGAATCTCTATATCTTTTTTGATTTTTATCTGGCATTTTTATTGTATCCGGATAATCTATTTGAAATTTACGCAATTCATCTTTATACGTTGTAAATTGTATTTTCTTCTCAGGCTTACTTTTCTCGAACATTGGTTCTTTCTGCTTTATTTTCTTTTTAGGAACTTCCCCTTCAGCATTCTCCCCCTCCGATAACGTTTCAACTTCGACAACATCCTTTTCACTATTATCCATATAATAGTCACCGAGCTGGATAGAAACCACAAATAAGGAAGCAATAACGATAACAGATGTTACCCCTAGACTTTTTCTCTTTAATGGATAACTGTTTGTTTTTTCAACATTTACCGTCCTCCCTAAACAGAAGCCACATTTTGTACATATTTCATCATAGTCAGAAATATTTGATCCACATTTTATACATAATCTAGCCATAACATCTCCTCCCAAACGATTAACATCACATTTTAATTTTTATCCCAGGAGGTGGAGCATCAACATATCTCTTTACGGTTTTTCCTTTCTTTTCATCTTCATCTTCTTTACGATGAATTTGTTCTAAGCATTTTCCGCAATAAAATTTTGGCCCGTATGTTTTTAAGTTTAAGAATATCTTTTCACATTTTTCGCACTTATATTTATATATGTATTCCTCATTAATCCACGCATCACAATCTGAAAAAAATATAAATCTTTTCATTTCGTCATAATTTTCTATCATGTGATGCATTATCATATGATTGTATTTACTATTTTTTATAACTTGAGAAACATCCTTCATTGTAACAATTTCTTTTCCTGCAAGCCTTAACACTCCCTCAAATATCTGTTTTTTTATCCGAATCACATCTTCTCTTTCATTCTTAAGCAATTCATAATCTTCCCCACCAGTTACATCCCTTATAATTTTATATACTCGTTCTGTTATTATTTTTATATCATCTTCCGCAACATTACAAAATACATTTTTCATAATTTCCATATCTATTATATCATCTTTAACATTCATTACCTTCTCAATCAACACTCTATTAAACCATGCAATTTTATTTTGTTTCTGATAATATATATACCAATCATAATACTCTTTTCGCAAAGATTCCTTAACAACATTTAATACGATACCTATTGGTTGCTCCCCTATTATTTTCTTGAGATCATCTATTCTAACGATAGTTTTATTAAAAAAAACGTCTTTTAGAAGTTTCATTCCTTGCTGATTGACATAAAATATAGTATCACTTTCATCGCTTATATTTATCAACAATTTTCCACTATGCTTTTCACACTCTGCCATAACCGATGCGTAGTACTTCATTCTATTAATTTTCCAATATTTAGTCAAAACGTTTATATCTATAAAGTTTTCCTCTAGCAATTTTACTTTTTTTGCATAAAATCACTAAGCAATAGATATAATTGTTCGCCATCATCAATTTCCACTTTTAGTATTTCTTTTTTTCTAATTTGATCTTCTATATATTCAAATGCATATTCATCATTATATGTTTGCAAAAAAGTTTTACTTACCAAACCATTACTTTTCAACTCCTTATTTATACCTTCTTTCATTTGACTTTTTATAGATTCCCGTCTATAAAAAAGAAGCATTACTATAATAATTCCCACAGCAACAATAATATATTTATATTCTGCCATTTTTATCCCCGCCCCTCTTATTATAACTCTCGCCCCTTATTGTTTTACAATTCTCCCTATTTATTTGATAAAACTCTTCTTTTGAATACTTCTTGTAATAATACATTTCATACATTTTATCTATGTTACATATATCAGGTCTTTTGTTGTATATTTTACATAAGTTTGTTTCCGAATCTAGCCATTTACATTCTCCAGTAGCCAAAGAAAATGATTTTAAAAATGGTGTTTGCCCTATCAGTCTACAGCAAGCACCACATTTTTCACATTTAAACATTACTCTTTACCTTCGAAATCTATATTCACTACTTTAGGATATTCGATTTCATATATTATTTTTTTACTTTCCTTTAATTCAATCACAGCCTCATCCTTCAACAACTTCATATCTCTTGATGTAACATAACTTTCTTCAACCCACTTATCCTCTTTATTTTTATAATACAATGCTATTTTTATAGAAAATATCCTTTCTGTCACATAAGTGACTATAAATTCCCCTCCCACATATTTAAAACTTTTGTCCCTTTCACTTTTCAATATTATATTATCGATATCTTTTGAATATATTTCTGCTAGCTCCTTTATATTTGATTTGAAAGCTATATTTATAATTTTATCAATTACTTTTCTTATCATTTCAATCGGATCATAAGTCTCAACATTATCTTTTTTCTCGTTCATA
This sequence comes from Pseudoselenomonas ruminantium, assembly GCA_015058575.1. Lineage (GTDB taxonomy): Bacteria > Bacillota > Negativicutes > Selenomonadales > Selenomonadaceae > Selenomonas_A > Selenomonas_A ruminantium_O. The sequence continues at coordinate 155,979 of SVBZ01000004.1, read as the reverse complement.
CCCAATTCCTCCTCATACTTCCAAATCCAACATTTCTTCTATTTCCTCAGTTATATCTTCTTGTTGTCTTTTTATTTTAGATAAGATTGCCGCTGGCACTTCACTTTCATCTACTATTCTTGTTGTTGTTTCTTCACACCAATGACCATCTTCTTTATAATATAACTTATGCATTATTTTTGATAACTTATCTGCCCCATCAACGAATAAATCACCATATATTCTAGCCCCATGCGGTACCACTACTCTTATAGACTCCCAAGCTTCTTTTAATTTAGGAATAAAATCTTTTAGCCAATTTTTTATCGAATCCCAATTTGCAACAATTACAGCTCCACCAATCAATACTCCCAATCCAATCAAAACAGGTATCATCTCTAGCATCCCCCTTTACTTTTTCATCTGTTCTTTTACATAATCTTCACTTACAATTCGTTTTGTTGTTTTAACTTCTTTTTTCGTATTCGCCGCCTTACTCTCTTTAATATTCATTATGCTAGTCATTACATAATTATGTAATACAATTTCATCCCTATTTCTTGCCGCTTTGAACGCCGACATTAAAACAGCATTTGCTATATCACTACCTGACAGTCCTTCTGATTCAACTATTAATTTTTCCATTTCAAAATCATTTGGCATTTTTTCAGGTATATACATCCTCCAGAGCTGTTCTCTACACAATTCATCTGGTAATTCAAATTTTATATGTTGTGCAATACGTCTCATAAAAGCAGGATCAAAATTTTCTATAAAATTTGTTGCAAATATTATAAAATCTTGATAATCATTTAACAGCATAAGAAGGACAGACCGTGTTTGATTTACACTTACGTCAACAGCACGTTGCATGTCGGTAACTCTTCTACTTAAAATTGCATCTGCCTCATCAAAGAACATTACACAATTACTTTCTCTTGCATACTCAAAAGCTGCTTTTATATTTTTAGGTGTTTCTCCGACATATTTTGATTCTATATCAGCATAGTTGATTACTAGAATCTTTCTCCCTAGATATTTCGCTATTGCATGTGCTACCATTGTCTTGCCAGTTCCCGATGGACCATAAAGATTAACTCCTATTTTCCTAGAATATTTATGTGTATTCGCCAACCCCCAATCTTCATAAACTTTTTTACTGTTTTTCTTATACTCTAATACATCTAATACCTGCTCTTTGACCACATTGGGTAAAACAATATCAGATAATTCATATTTCGGTTCCTCAGCATAAAATTCTATTTTTTGTCTTTTTTCACCTGTTGATGATTCTCTTATTCTATCTCCAATACCCATAACTTCTTCTCCACCTAATTTGTATTACATATCAAATTTCCGATTCACCGTCCATGAATGTGGTTTCCCATTCCCCTTCCTTGGACATTTACCTGGCTGCGGTTTCCCCATAGACACGAACCGTATTTCCTTCTTGCCACACTGACTGCACATATACTCAATCCTTTTTGCTGCCATTTTTATCCCCCATTTCTTTTTGCGCAATACATCTCCAATTTTCTATCAAATAATTAATCATCAGTAAATCAAAACCTCTTATATCCATAGCAATATTTTAATTTATTATTTTAAATATTCAGTAATTTTATTATATAAACTTACAACTTAAATTTCATTTCACCTCCCGCTTATACACCTCCGCCGCCTTCGCGAACCACTGTCCCATCCGCTCTCTCAGTTTCTGCGGGGCAAGGATTTCTACATTCTCGCCCTGCATAGCTGCCCAGCGGATGAAGCCTTCGCCAAATGCCGTCACTGTTACCAGGACACTGTCATCTTTTTCCCGTATGATTTCATACTTCGGTACCCTGTCTAAAACGGCTTCCAGTGCCGATTTTCGGCATCGCAGCTTGATATTAAAGAGCTCTCCTGCGTACATGAATTGCACGGCTGGCCGCATATCGCTATAGCGGAAGTTCGTATACAGCGGATTTTCTCCCACTTTGCCTAGTACCTTGACGGATTCGATGCGATCCAGGCGGAAAAATGCCGGATACTCATACTCGGATTCATCACGGAACGCTACCAGATAAAAATAGAACTCTGCAAATACGATATTCACAGGCAATACATCCCGCTTGATTCGCTTTCCACCCGTCTTTGTGTAAACAATCCGTATTTTCTGTCTATTTATGATAGACTTATTGATTTTCCACTGCAGTTCCAGTATGGATTTGCCATGTATTGGCTCAATATAATGTTTAAGTTCATCCTCTATTGCATAATAAAGGGCTTTCCTATCCTCATATGGCAGCAATGCGCGAATGGCATCTACCATCCCCATCATCTCATCACGGCATAAAGCACGACTTCCCAATAACACTTTCAGAAGAGCCATTACGTCCCTGCCAGTAAAATCATGCCGGCCGCCTCTGGATAGATAGTAACATTTGTCGTTGCGGTCATAAATAAGTTCATCGCATTCATGCAGCTCCGACAGGACATAACGGATATCGCTGATATCGCGGTCAAAGGTACGGCTGTTGATCTTGTACTCCTCGATGACATTTTCCCGATTCAGCCGCTCCCGTTGCAGCAGCCGGCAAAACAGATGGACAATCCTAAGCGTCGGCTTCACTCGCTCACACCGCCCTTCTCTATTAGCTTACCTTAATCATATAATATCGCTGCGACACCCCATGTCGTTTTACCAGCTCTCATTTTCTCTAACGCTATGTCAAAGTGACATGATATTTTTCTATATTATATCACTTTATAACGGAATCCGCTATTTTATTTTTGTTTTCTATTATTTCGTTAGTTTTAACTTATTGCATTAGATATTCTGTATAATAGCCTGTAGAGGTGATACAAAACATGTCCATTGGTAGCAGAATCAAAGCACGACGAAAAGAGCTGGGGCTGACACAAACAGAGCTGGGGCAACGCATCCATAAATCTTCGCAGGTGATTTCCAATTGGGAACGCGGCTATACCACCGGCATTGCCGCTGAAGATTTGCAGCATTTGGCCACAGCCCTCGCCACTGACATTGCTTTCTTCATTTCCAACGCCTATATCACCACCTCAAAGGCGCTGAACACAGATCACATACATATAACCAATGTTCAAGAGACATCCAATGACAGCCGCCTGGATTCTCTGATTGCCGAGTACCCACGATTAGATGAGAAATCGAAGGATATCATAGATGCCATCGTAGCTCTATCGAAAAAAGAATAACAAAAAGCTTCATGCGAATGACAGTTCTTGTCAATCAGCATGAAGCTTTTTTTATTTTATTTCTTTCCGTTCATTGCTACATAATCCAGCGCTTAAACTGGATCGTCTTCTTGATCAATCAAAACATTTAATGATTTAGTTGCTCCATTCTTGGCCATGCCTTCTACTGGAATCAGCGAATCGGCAAGGCTGTTGACATTTGACTTGTCAAATTGACATGTCAGATTCCAATCTTCGCTGAACCTCCTTATCCCAGGCCAGCAGTAAGTCTATATACTTCTCGTTTATCAACCGATATACCGCCAACGCTGTGGACTGATTATAGGTATGCGTCGATAAATTCCGCTTTTCCTGCATATCCAACCAGGTTTCCGCATCAGCTATCATTCCCTGCTTCCAGCCCTCACGGATGCTAGAGCGCGGACTACTGACTTCGATTCCCTCATAGTCAAGAACACATTTCATCAACTTCCAAGCCAACTCAAAACAGAACTCAAAGCGCTGAATCGTAGCATCAAGATACATATCATCCGCATCCGGCTCTTTTTGCAAAGCAGACTGCAACCTCTCCAGTGCACGATGATAATCCGCCTGCTTCATTTCTATTTGCAATTTCGTCATAACAGTTGCCCCTCCCGAATTGTTAAAGATCAGTTTTCCATCGACGTCTATAGCTTGCTTCAATTTCTCATTCGATTGCCGCCTGTAGTCAATAACGTCGAAAGTGTAAGGCAACTGACTATCTTCCAAGGCAATTGCTAATCTGACGATAGTCTCCGCTTCACCGGACACCGCCAGGTCAATATCAGACGCTAACCTAGCATCTCCCCGAGCTCTCGAGCCAAACAACTTAACCCATTCTATGCTATCGGAAAAATTACGAAGTATGGCAAAAATACTCCACCAATACCTATTCTCTATCGTATAAATATGCCTTACCTCCCTATCTAATCTGCGCTTTTCTTTTTAGTATATCACGAAAAGCAAAGGGCTGACCAGTCAACATCAGGTATGCCTAGCAATGGATGTGGACTCGGGAGTGTAATATAGTTTGTGTAAAAAATAATTTGCGCAAAACTATTTTATGCCCCATACTGGGGGAATCATGTATAAATAAGGAAGGTAACAATGGCGAAACGCAACCAGACACCGAATACCCTAGGCGAGCAAATTGCTCAGCAGATTTTGTCCCACTACGACTTAAAAGATGCTCAGGTTGTCCAAAATGTCATGAAGCAGATTTCTAATATCACAGACTGTGTATTAGAAGCGGTTGACCGCTGGCGCACGCGTCCGCTCAAACCGTTCTATCCGTTTGCTTTTGTAGATTCCCGCAAGTAGTTGCTCAGCGCTGCATCATACATCTTATCCGCAATTCCGTACGCTATATCCCCCGTAAGAGCTGGGGATCTTTTACCAAACAGCTGAAAACTGTCTATGGTGCCGTAAATGCAGAGGCAGCCCAGCAGGCGTTCTCCGAGCTGCAAAAAGAATGGTCTGTTTATCCCGGTGCTATAGCCGTGTGGAAAGACTTTGACTATGACGAACTGTTGGATGATATATTCGCTGCACAAGCTTGGTTGTTGGAAAAAGCAAGCCAGACGCATTTTGCGCTAGACTATCATGTCAAATCCATACAATCCATTGTCAAGAAAAATCATACGCATGACCAAAATAACGGCATGAGCAATGTCTTTAATGATTTGCTATGTTTTCGCTCCCTATGCGACAGTTATGACGAAATCGCAACTATGAAATCAGCTAAGCATTTTCGCGTAGTTGACATGTCTCGCGGAAAAAAGAATGACGATGGCTATAGGGGTGTTCATGTTTATTTTAAATTAAGCAACAACCACTATCCCATCGAGATACAATATAACACGTATTTTGATCGACACTTAAACAACTGGTTACACAAATACGTGTATAAGAGACATCCCTCTCTGGAAGTTGGACAAATATTGCGAAATCATTACGAAAATGGTAACATAAGGACAGAGGACGAGTTTGTGGAGGTGTTTAACGATGTGTTATCTGATAGCAAAAGACTTCAATAAAGTTGGCAGCATTGCCATGCGCCATGCCGGAGGCAAGAAACTTGTGCAGTTCGAGCGTAAATTGATAGCACAAATTGGCTATGAGAGAATACAACTTGTAGCCATAAGCCGGCCAAACGCTTATGGCGAATATGCCCCTTATCGCTTTGTAGATACCGAAGAAGAATTTGAAAATGCTGTAAAGGCAATGTAAAAATAGTCGATGACAAAAGACGGTCCGCTGGCTCGAAAGAGCCGGCGGACCGTTTTACCAACAACATCAATTTCCCAAAAAGATTTCCGCTTCTGTCTCCTCCAGTATCTGGGCCAAAACCCGATAATCCAAGTACTGAATCCCCTCTACACCATTATGAATCTTTTCTGCCAAGTCACTGCCATAATATATATGCATCGCTTTTGCCAACGATATATCCTTATCCTTGGCAATTTGCGCAATAATACGTTCTTCCAGTTTTTCTTGATAGACTTGTTCCAAAACATTTTCGTCCATAGCTCACACCTCAAAAGAAAAATCGTAAAGCAGTAATTTATCGATGGCCTTCTGTGTTATAAACGCGATCTGATCATAATTGGGATAGGCTTTTATTTCCTTCAACGCTCTATCCTTCTCCCAAATGCCCGTACGGTATAGGTCTACCACCCGAAACACTTTATCATTTGCTACCTTGCCAGAAATCAGGTCATACGCTTTATAATCCGTATTCCCATCTCTGCACTTACAAACAAAATCAATCCATTCGAGCAAGTCTTCTGGAAACGTCTTATACTTTAAGTCAGCAAAATCATCAGCCATCTGATAGCAATTCACCACAGCTGGCCTCTCCTTTTGCAAACCAGCCTTTCGCCGTGCCCACCGCATAGCCTGTTCCTTAACCGTAGTTACATAAAATCCCTGACCAAAATCCAGCAGTCGGTAGGAATGTAACACATCCGGCTTTTTGATTACCTCCGTTGAGCCATGATATACTATCATATCTCCACACCTCTTATCCGCAAGTATTCTTTAATATCATCCACCAAATAGCCGCTTCCCTGCGTGTGGAGGATATCATAATTTGGCACTAAGTATTCATCAATACAGCCAGTCTCCTGCAACTTATGATACACCTGCTTGGGGGACAGATTCCACTTGTTAGCACAGGCATGAATCATATAGACTACAAATTCCATAGTATCTTGAGTCATAAATATCACCTTTTAATATCGACATAATTCAAACCACTATATCTCTATGCAAATTTCCATATGTCATTTTCGACGCATCAACTAACTTAACACCTTTGAGTTTAGCAAAGCAGGAAAAAATGCTTTGCTTTTTTTCTTGCTTGTAATTATATCTAGTAGCACTTGCAGATAAATACACCTGTTTCCTTGCTCGTGTTAATGCAACATAAAAAACAGATAATTCCTCCAACATGTTATTCAACATACTAGGAGTAAGATTTATCGTTTTTTCACATATGCATTCTTTATTAAATTTAGAATCACAATTCTTACAAATTTGTCCCCCTGGGAAAATCCATCTTTCTACATCCATAATAAAGACATAATCCCATTCAAGACCTTTTGCACCATGTATAGTTGATAAAATCACATCTGCTTCAACATACTCCATAGACTGTTTGAGTTGACGATTTTCAAATGTATCTAAAATATAATTGTATTTATCTTCCGGCAAAAGATCGCTATAATCATTCGTAATCTTATAGGCAAATGCACTTAACAATTCCAATAAAGCGATTATAATTTTCGAATTAGAGGTCTCGTATACTTTCCTTACTTCCTTTATGAATTTTTTTAAAATTCGGTTTGTAATACTCTTTTGTTGCTTAAACTGCTGAACAAATAACTCTTGACACATAATATGAAATCTCACATATTCATCATCATCATCCGTGAACATTCCATAGAAATAGTCAATACCGTCTTTCTTTAACTGTTCCTCCAACAGTCCCACATCATATCCACGTCCCCTAGACAATATTGCGATTTTGTTTTCTGTTCTTTGCTTTTTTATATCCTTAATTTTCTCAACTATTTTAAAAGATTCATCTTCATGTGTCTTCCCCCAAAATGCAGGAATGTTAGCTATTGTTTCAATTACTGGTTTAAAATTCGCTTTAGCATTCAATCGTATATTATGATCCAGATTCAGCATATCTATATTATGCATAAACCTATAATTTTTCTCTAACTGTATTTCTCGCATGGAATATTCTTTTTTGGCCAACTCCATAACATTAGGGAGCGCGCCAATAAACCCATATATTCTTTGTAATGAATCTCCCAAAAACAAAAGTTGCGTTTTAGGCCCTATAATTTGTTTCAGCAATGTCCAAGATATAACATTCGTATCCTGAAATTCATCCACCACCAATACTGAGTAGTAGTTTTTATAAAATTCAGCAAATTCTCGTTTTTTATCAAGCAGTTGTAATGTCATCAAGATAATCCCTGTATGTGTCACCACATCTTTAGGAAGGAGCTTTTGTTTAAGAATTTCTATATATTGATTAATTTTTTCCGTTGAAGGCATGGTACCTAATTTTATTTCATCAGCAACATTGCACAGCAGTGAATATTCATCACTATCTATTAGATAATTTATTTTTTGTACTTTTTTAATATCATATTCACCCACTGCGGTGAATATGTTTAAATCCTTTTTCAAGAACGGACTAATTAAGTACCCATATTTTTTCAATACGCTTTTACAAAAACCATGATAATTAGTAACTACAACTACATTTTTTATTGTATTCGGGTTATTTTCCTTTGCTATTAATTCTGGCAATTTCGAGGCAATATCTCGTTTAACCTTCAGGGCTGCGTTCACACTAAATGTAAGTCCAAGAATTTTCTTTGGATTAGGTATTGCATGAATCGAATAAAGATACGCTAACCTACTCACCATAGTTGTAGTCTTACCATATCCCGCTGGAGCTTCAACTATAACTCTTTTATCTTTTGAAAAAATAACTTCTAACTGTCGCTCGTCTCCGCTATGCAGTTCTCTTATTTTCGATCTAATATCCATTTCATCAATCATTTTGCTAATTCAACCGCCTTTATCAGTGCCTGTCTATAACAAGTCGGAATACACTGAATCGGCGTTTCTTGCCCAATTATCCTCCCCGTTATAACGCCTTTATGCGCCAAAAGCCACACTTTATAGAAAGTACTAACTTCATCTCTATTATTCAAGTCAACATCAACTATTTTTTTCGATGGATAATCATTAATATCTTTTCCTATTTTTTTAAAATATTTTGTGTAAGATGAATCTAGGATTGTATTTTCTGCATGCCAATCGATATCCATTGCAATTTGTTTCAACACCTCAACATTCCCATCAGAATATACACTGTCCACAACATCAGTCTCCAAACACAATCCACGGGTAAAAAACACCTCACCACCTTCATTATTTCGTTTATCTTTAACATCCCCATCATATATCGATACGGACGGAATTCGAAAACACGCAAATAATTTTTTTAGTGAAGCTATAGATGTTTCACCTTTTGCCATCACAATACTAATACATTTTTCATCCAAGTTAATTCCTAACGATTCAGCAAAATAAGGCAAACATCCATATTCCGTTTCGCCTTCCACAATAACAACAGCATGTGCAAAAAATGTTTCTCTAATGTCTTTAAACCTCATATAAAGTTGTCTTTTTATCGATTTATCAAACATCTTTTCACATGCATTACCGCTAATAGCATTGGTCTTATTATCACTGGCATAGAATCTGATAATATTTTTATAATCATCTAACAATATATCAGACGAATGCGTTACAACAATAAGTTGTCCATCAAGCCCATCCACATCAAACATAGCTTTCAGCAAGCTCAGAAACTCTGTCTCTTCATTAGAAAGTATAGATTTATAATAATTAATCAAGGTCCTTTGCAAATATGGATGAAGGTGTACTTCCGGCTCATCTAATGCTATGATTAAGGGGAGAATTTTTTCTCCATCTTTATTAGTATAAACCTGCTCACTAAACTTACTTGTTTTACTTTTGTATAAATCCATTATCTGCCCGAGAATATTCAATGTTGCCATTGCAATAAACTGAACACCACATCCTGTTTTTTCTATGCGACGGTCTCCATCTGACAAATAAAACATATTCGAAAGCAACTCCGCATTGTCATTTGCCACCATCGCTTTGATTCCATACTGTGCGAATCCCTTCAACTTACCCAAACGTGCATTGATATAATCCGTTAATTTTTCTACATTTTCTAGATCTAAAAAGTTATTATTTTCTTTCTCTGTACTAATGTATGATTCAACAATGTTCCCAAAAACATTTCCAGCGCCACGTCTTGTTGTCAATTTCAGTTCTTTATCAGGAGACACTGTAGATTGATAGAGCGTGAAATGAACCTTTTTCAACTCTTTAATTGGTATTAACTCTTCAGTATTTTCGCATATTAGAATAGGATATACTTCATCTGGTGATTGTGAATATTTTAATGTAATATTAGTGCTATCTTCAGGATCAAAATTATCTCCAAAGAAACCTAGTTCTTCATCTTTTAGCGATAAATTTATTATAACTTCGATATTACGAGTTATATCGCCATAATCCTCTTCATTAAACCTTTTAGCAGAAAACACCGTATCCAGCGCCGATAAGAAATTACTTTTGCCTAAATTATTTTCTCCAACAATATAATTACTCTTATCATCTAGAAAAATATCTATATCATCTAAATTTCTATAATTGTTAATTTTTATTTTTATGACTCTCATTATATATATCTTCTCCCCTAAGATATTCTAAACTTGATAATACTACCATCCCCGCAGCAACGCCTTAGTCACATCTTCCTGCCGCAATACTCTATCACAGGATTCCCAATCTACTGCTGTCACATTATCATGGTACCGCACAGCAAAGGGATTTTTTATAGGCACTGCTTTGATTTTCTTCATGGCCTCTTCCTGATTGCCGACAGCGATATATACCCAGACATCATCCAGAACATCTGGCAACTGACCGAAAAGCTGGAATATGCTCTTGAATCGTTCTGACAAGAGTTCATGTACGCGATATTCAACAGAACCTTTGTAGCGCAAATTATAGAGGCAAACCGTGTCATATTGCTAGCCAATTACAAAAACTCCCCTCATGCTGAGACATTGGGCTATATATCAATACTTATAAAAATAATTCTATACAGTAATATATAACACTGATTACAGATAGGTCAAATTTACATTATCCTGCTGTTACCATTTTCTTCCCCAATCTATGCTATGACTCTTATCATTTAATATTTTTACTTAAAAAACACCGACTTCCCAATGAACTCCCGCAACAGGGAATTATTGGGGATTTCGTCTTCGGCTTTGATGTCGTCGAAGTACGCACAGAAGTCGAGAAGCCGGCGGGCTTCGGCGTATTCGGGTACGGCGGGCGATATCGTTTCTAAGAGCGGCTCGGCGTATTTCTTTAGCACGCCGAGTTCGTAGATGAGTGCCGAGTTGAACATGACGTCGGCCTCTTCCTGGTACGGGAAGATGTTCTTTTCCTCTCCGGCCCGCACGCTGGGCCATTGCTTGAGGGTCTTTAATGCATAGGCGCCGCGCGTCTGATAGTCGCGGACCAAGCGGCGCAGGAGGCGTGCATCGGTTGTCGGGATGCGGTTATGGGCGTCGATGTTGAGCTGGGTCAGGGCGCTGATGTAAATCTTGTATTTCTGTGACCGCGGGACAGCGGCGCTGAGCTTTTCGTTGAGTCCATGGATGCCTTCGATGATGATGGGCTGGTCCGGCGTGACTTTCAGTGGCAGCACCTTGGGCCATTCCCGGCAGCCCGTCAGGAAATTATAGCGCGGCAGCTGGACTTCCCTGCCTGCCAACAGCGCCACCATATCGCGGTTAAAAAGCTCCGTATCCACGGCTTCAAGGCACTCGAAGTCGTATTCGCCGCGTTCATTGCGCGGCGTATCCTTGCGGGACAGGAAGTAATCATCAAGGGATATCGACACGGGCTCCAGGCCGTTTACCCGCAACTGGATGCGCAGCCGCTGGGCAAAGGAGGTCTTGCCCGACGAGGATGGCCCCGCAATCAGCACGAGGCGAGCTCCGTCACGATGCTGGGCGATGTAGTCGGCAATCTCAGCGATGCGCTTTTCCTGCAGCGCCTCAGAAACGCGGATGACCTCACCGATCTGCCCGTCGCGATTGGCCCGGTTGAGGTCCATGACATAATTGCAGTGCAGGATCTTGGCCCAGCTTTTAGCTTCAGAGAGAATCTGGCTGAGTTTTGGCTGGGGCACCCGCTCACGGATCTTGCCCGCCGTCTCTTCATCCGGCAGCCGCAGCAGGATGCCTGGCGGCTCGAAGTCGAGCGCGAACTTTCCGAGTTCCCCTGTCGCAGCCAGCATCGGGCCATATAGGTAATCGTAAAAACTGCCGCAGCGGTACAGGCTGACCACCGGCCGTGCCAGCGATGCAATCAGTGCAGCTTTTTCCTCTTGATGCACCTCCCTGAATAACTTCACCGCCTCTTCACGGCGCAGGAACTCCTTGCGGATGGGCCGGTTCTCAGCCACGATTGCGCGCATTTTCTGCTCGATCTGCTGCACATAGGTGCCTGTGCGCAAATCCTCGGCCAGCTGGCGCACCTCGCAGAACAGTCCCTTATTTGCCGTAAACTGCGTGACGACCTCTGCCTGCGGATAAAGCTCATGCACCGCCGTGATCAGCAGGAACAAGACGCTGCGCTGATAGACCTGCCAGCCCGTCTTGCTGTCGAGCACGATGAACTCCACATCGCGCACCCCGGTGATGTCGTTCTGCAAATCATGGATTTCCCCATCGAGCTTCGCTGCTACGATGCGGCTCGAAAAATCCGGTTGTGCCTGCCTGGCCATTTCGATAAGCGTAAGTCCTGGAACTACTCGCATCTCCATCCCTCCCATCTTGCGGGCAAACAGCTGAAATCATTGGTAAAAAAAAAAGCCGTAGTGCTACTATCATTGTAACACTACGACTGATAAAATTCTATCATTTAAAGATGGCACAGACGCCCAGATAAGCAACAGCGCCCATCATAGCCGTGCACGGAATCGTGAGCACCCAGGCCATGACCATCTGCTGGGCTACGCCCCAGCGGACGGCATTGACGCGCTTGGCCGTGCCGACACCCATGATCGAGCCCGATACGACATGCGTCGTGCTGACCGGCAGATGCAGAAGCGTTGCCGTAAAGATGACCGTCGACGAGTTGAGGTCCGCCGCAAAGCCCGAAATCGGCTCGAGCTTGAAAATCTTGCCGCCAATCGTCTTGATGATGCGCCAGCCGCCAACTGCCGTGCCGCAGGCCATTGCCGTTGCCGCCAGCACCTTGACATAGGTCGGAACTTCGAATACATCAATATAGCCGCCCGAAAGCAAGGCCAGCGTGATAATACCCATCGACTTCTGCGCATCGTTGGAGCCATGCGAGAATGCCATCATTGCCGCCGATAAGACCTGCATCTTCTTGAAGCGATGATTGATGGCCGACGGGCTGAACCGCCCAAAGAGCCGGAACAAAAGCGTCATCACCAGGCAGCCCGATACGATACCGAGAATCGGCGAACCGATCAAGGACAGGATAATTTTGCCGATACCACCGAAATTCAGTCCATCCGTACCAACCGATACGAGAACTGCACCGATAATACCGCCGACCAGCGCATGCGAGGAACTTGACGGCACAGCAAAATACCATGTGATGATGTTCCAAAGCACCGCACCGACCAGCGCTGCAACAATGATATGTTCATCGACATGCTGCGCGGATTTGACGATATCGGTACCGATGGTCTTCGCTACACCCGTACTGTACATGGCACCGAGGAAGTTCAGTACTGCCGCCATCATGATGGCATGGCTCGGATGCAGCGCCCGCGTAGAAACCGCGGTCGCTATCGCGTTGGCTGTATCATGGAAACCGTTGATGAAATCAAACAGCAAAGCCAGCGCTATAACTGTGAAAATAAGCCACTGTACTTCATGCATATTTCATTACCACTCCCCGGATCATGTCAGACAGTTTCTCACAGTGATCCAGCGTATCCTCTAGCTTTTCGAGGATATCTTTCCATTTGATAAGCTCGATCGGATCTTTTTCTTTGTCAAAGAGGTATGCGATCTCGTGACGGTAAACGCGGTCACCCTCGCTCTCGATCTGAGCGATCTTGTGGGTAGCGTCGAGGATCGCAGCCTGATTCTTGCGGATATCCTTGAGCAGGGTAAACGCGCGAATCGTCTGCTCCGTCGCCTCAATCAGCAGCTTGGTCATGGCGACAGCACCACTCATGGCTTTGCCAGTACGATACATCACAATGCGCTGCAAGGTTCCCTGAAGGTAATCCACGCCATCGTCAAGGCCGTTTGCCAGTGCATAGATGTCTTCGCGATCGATTGGTGTGATGAAGGTCAGGTTGAGTTTGTCGATGATCTTGTCGTTGACCTTATCAGCCTCATGCTCCAGATCATTGATCTCCTTTACCTTGTCGACCGCCTTGCTGTAATCCAGCATGACCTCATCCATCATGAGCGCGCCCTTGTAAAAATAATTCGCACTTTCGACGAACAGGTCAAAGAATTCGCTGTCTTTCTTTTTGAATTTAAACATACTGTTCTGAGTCCTCCCCCGAACGAAATATCACATACACATGTCTAACTATATCATCATTCCCCCTGCGATTCAACTAATAATTTCACTGTTATCACACAAAAAAACCAATTCCTTCTAATAAATAGAAAGAATTGGTTTCCGAAAATATTTTATTTCGTTAAAAACATTTTATAGACCTGTCCATCAGCCTTCGACTGCCTTGAGTGCCTTTAAGACCTTGGCCGCAATGCCTTTCATCTTGGCGGCCGAAACGGAACATGCCGCGATACGGACGCCCATCTTGAGTGGCACAGCGAAAATCAAATCCTCATGGAGCTTATCACAGACAGCCTGCGGATCTTTGGCTGGCACCGAGAGGAAGAAGCCGCCTTTGTACGGCAGTGCATTGAGCCCGCATTCCTTGGCTTCCTTCATGAACAGCATGCCGCGCTCCTGGATCATCTGATAGAAGGCGTCGCGCTCCTTTTCAAACTGCGCCAGCGTCTCCTTGTCGGCCGAAATCTTTGCCAGGAGCGTCATGGCACCGCGGTTGATGTTCGACCAGGTTGCACGGCTCGTGTACTTGTTGATTTCCTTGAATTCCGTGATGACTTCCTCGCTCGAGGACACGGCGACGAGGGCTCCCGTGCGCTGGCCATAGGCCGTATAGCCCTTCGACATCGAGAACGCGAACATGACGAAGATATTATCCGGCAGGTTGCCGAATTTCTTCATGAACTTGCGCGTCTCGTTTTTCTCGCCGGCATAATCGATGTAGGCGATATCGACGAGGATGCTCATCTTCTTGCCCTTAGCAGCATATTTCTTCGTGAGGTCAAGTACCTTGTCCCAATCCTCTTCCGTCAGGCTGAAGCCCGTCGGGTTGTGGGCCGGGGTATTGATGATGACCAGCAGGCTGTCCTGCGTCTTCATGAGTGCATCGACTTTTGCCGTGTAGTCTGCGATGTTGAAGTTGTTGTTTTCATCGAACAGGGCGTAATTCGTGAGATGGCAGCCACATTCGTTGCAGATGACGTTATAGGTGCCCCAGAACCAGTCCGACGTCAGCACCTTGTCGCCGCGCTCGGCGTAGTTGGCCACCGCATGATGGATAGCGCCCGTGCCGCCTGCCGTCGCGATCGCTGCTGTATAGCCCTCCGGCTTCTGATCCGCAAACGTGAGGTCAATGACGGCGTCGAGGTAATCGGGCAGGCCCGGGATCGGTGCATAGCGCACGTAGTCCTCGACCGAAAGGGAACGGAAAACGCGCTCCATCGTCGGGATGCTGGCAAGTTTGCCTTCATCATCCATCATGACGCCCATCGTAGCATTGGTAACTTTATCGGCACCATATTTCTTGGCAGCTTCAGCGCAGGCTGCGCTGGCACCAAAAATTGCATCTTTCAGTCTCTTGCTTGCAGCATGGGTAGCTGCCATACTCGTCGTCATCGGAATAGTACCCCTTTCAAATCATAAAGCTTTCGTTTTTCATTATGTGCCCAGCTTTTTTCGCAATAAGCACTATAATTCGTACAAATACTATAATAACTGTTCTTTGCTGTCCTGTCTACCCGCACAGCTGTATGTATACAATATTTCTATTTGACAAGTCAACTGACGGGTCAAATTGACTTGTCAAAGTGACTTGTCAACGAAGAGCGCCAAGAAGGCATAAAGAAGGCCCTGGAAGAGCCAGCAAAGCTGCTGGCCCGCCAGAGCGCGGTTATGGCTTATTTTACCGGGAAGAATTCATCGTGGATGGCATTGACTGCTTCCTTGAGCTGCGAGCCCTTGACGAGGCAGGAAATGCTGATTTCTGACGTGCTGATGATATCGATGTTGATACCAGCCTGCGAGAGTGCGCCGAACATGCGCGCAGCCGTGCCCGGATTGCCGAGCATGCCAGCGCCGACGATGGACACCTTGGCTACATCTTCCTCGATGAGAACGGCGACAGCACTGAGCTTATCGGCTACGCCATCGACGACTTTCTTGGCCTCCGCCAGATCGGTCGATGCTACCGTAAAGACCATATCCGTGACGTTCTTTTCGATGTTGCGGATGCTCTGGACGATCATGTCGACATCGATGTTGGCAGCAGCGAGCGCCGAGAAAATCTCATGCGCAATACCCGGCGTATTCGGAATGCCAAGTACGGCAATCTTTGCAACTTTCTCGTCATGGGCAACGCCCCGGATAGCAAAATCTTTATCTTCCATCGTATAATCCTCCCTAATGATCGTACCTGGCGTAGTCGTGAATGTCGAACGGACATGGATGGGGATATGGAAATACTCGCCCATCTCCACCGAACGCGGCTGCATGACGCCCGCACCAAGGCGTGCCATCTCCAGCATCTCGTTGTAAGTGATTTCCTTCATCTTGCGGGCACCCTTGACGATGCGCGGGTCAGCCGAGTAGACGCCATCGACATCGGTAAAGATCTCGCAGGTATCGGCCTTGAGCGCACCTGCCAGCGCGACAGCCGAGGTATCCGAACCGCCACGGCCAAGCGTCACCGGATCGCCGATCTCATTGGCACCCTGGAAACCGGCAACGACCACGATATTGCCCTTAGCGAGCTCCTGATGCACGCGCTCCGGCGTGATATCCACAATGCGGCCTTTCGTATGCACCGAGTTCGTCTTCATACCGGCCATCGGGCCAGTAAGCGAAACAGCCGGATGGCCGAGCGTCTTGAAAGCCATCGCCAGCAGGGCAATTGACTGCTGCTCGCCAGTCGTCAGCAGCATATCCATCTCACGCGTGTACTGATACGGATTCTTGTTGATGCCTTCCGCCAAGGCGATGAGGTCATCCGTCGTATCACCCATCGCCGATACGACCATGACAATCTGGTCTCCCGGCTGCTTCTCGCCGAGAACACGCTTGGCAACATTCAGGATTTTTTCCGTGGTAGCCACCGAACTGCCACCGAACTTCTTTACAATAAGTGCCATGATTCTCCCCCTAAACACAACACGCAGTCATCCTTAACAAAGTAACCACGGTCTTGTTTTATTTATCTTTTAATCGAAACATATTATACAGGAAAAAAAATCACATGTCTACCGAAAATCGCAAATTTGTGTAAACCTGTTCACTTGCAAGAAACAATCCTAGGATTCATCGTTACAATCAAGCTGTATTTCAGGCAATTTCCCCTGCAAACTGCTAAACAACCATCCTGCTTGCCCGCTTTTGAACCGTAAGCAAAAAGTGGACATACGTCCCATAATATGATAGATTGTTTTAGGCATAATTCGTTTTATAAGTAAAGAAGGAGTGTTTTCACTTGCGTAATCGTTCCATTGGCGTGGACGAGAAGCTGCCGCTTCTCGAAACCATCCCGCTCTCGCTGCAGCATCTGTTTGCTATGTTCGGCTCGACAGTGCTCGTCCCGATCCTTTTCAAGGTCAATCCGGCAACGGTACTGCTCTTCAACGGCATCGGCACCATCCTCTACCTCGTGCTCTGCAAGGGCCGCATCCCGGCGTATCTCGGCTCTAGCTTTGCCTTCCTCTCGCCTGTTTTCCTGGTACTCGGCCAGTACAGCTATGAGGCTGCGCTCGGCGGTTTCATCGCCGTCGGCATCGTCTTCTGTCTCGTCGGCCTGCTCGTCCGCGCGGTTGGCACCAAGTGGATTGACATCATCTTCCCGCCAGCTGCCATGGGCGCCATCGTTGCCGTCATCGGCCTTGAGCTCATGCCGACAGCTGCGGGCATGGCCGGCCTGACCGGCGACAAGCCGGCCGATGGCACGACGATTTTCGTCTCACTCATGACGCTGGCCATCACGGTCTTCGCTTCCGTCGCCTTCCGCGGCTTCCTCGCCATCATCCCAATCCTCTTAGGCGTCGTCGGCGGCTATATCATCGCAGCGCTCTGCGGCATGGTCGACTGGACGCTCGTCGAAAAAGCACCTTGGTTCGCATTGCCGACCATCTACACGCCGGTCTTCAATTTCGATGCCATCTGCATCATCCTGCCGGCAGCCCTTGTCGTCATCGCTGAGCATGTCGGCCATCTGATCGTCACGGGCAACATCGTTGACGCCGATCTTACCAAGGACCCGGGACTTGACCGGTCAATCCTCGGCAACGGTATCTCGACGATTATCTCGGGCTTCTTCGGCTCGACGCCGAACACGACTTACGGCGAGAACATCGGCGTGCTCGCCATCTCGAAGGTCTTCTCGACCTGGGTCATCGGCGGCGCGGCGGTCTTTGCCATCCTCCTCTCGTGCCTCGGCAAGCTTGCCGCTATCATCCAGAGCATCCCGACGCCGGTCATGGGCGGTGTATCGATGCTGCTGTTCGGCGTCATTGCCGCTTCGGGTATCCGCGTGCTCGTCGAAAGCAAGATTGACTACAACAAGCCTATCAACCTCATGCTGACCTCCATCGTCCTGGGCCTTGGCGTCTCGACAGCCAGCATCACGATTGGCACGATTGCCCTCAAAGGCATGAGCCTGGCAACGGTCGTCGCCATCATCCTGTCCATCGCCTTCCGCCTTATCGCCTCGCTGCGCGGCGAAAAGCTCAGCTAAGAATATGCCACGCATCGAAGTGGCGCTTCCGGAAGCTCTGGCGTCTATGCCCGCCAGGGCTTTTTTAGCGCAAAACCAAGGCATATCCAATACCATCTGGAAACGCATCAAGCACTCAGGCACCTTCCGCGTCAACGGCGAGCTCGTCAACGCGGCGCGCACAGAGCTCAAGACCGGCGACATCGTGACCTACGATATCCTGCGCCCCAGCAATATCGCAGCCGAAGACCTGCCGCTTGACATCCGCTACGAAGATGAATGGCTGCTCGTCATCAACAAGCCTGCGGGCCAGCTCGTCCACCCGACGACACAGGAAGCACACGGCACGCTGGCCAACGCCGTCCTGTTCCATTATGCGCAGCAAGGCGAGGCTCACGCCTATCATCCTGTGCACCGGCTTGACCGCGAGACGAGCGGCCTCGTGCTGATTGCCAAGCAGCCGCAGATCCAGTACAAGCTCTCCCCCAAAGGCATCAAGACGTTCCACCGCGAATACCTCGCCCTGATTCCCGGCGAGCTCACGCCGCCAGCCGGCACAGTCGACGCCCCGATTGCCCGCGCCCTGCCAAGCATCATCCTGCGCAAGGTTTCGCCCGACGGGCAGGCAGCCCGCACGCATTACGAAACCCTCCGCACCGATCACGAGCTTTCCCTCGTGCATCTGACGCTTGAAACCGGACGCACGCACCAAATCCGTGTCCACATGGCCCACCTCGGCCATCCGCTCCTCGGCGATGATCTCTACGGCGGCACGCGCGAACGCATAGCCCGGCAGGCCCTGCACGCCTGCCGGCTGAGCTTTACGCATCCAATGACCGGCCAGGCCATCTGCATCGAAGCACCGCTGCCTGCCGACATGCAACGGATTGTTTCGACTTTATAAGCAATATCTAATGGTTGCTATTGCTTCGTATCAGTTTTGAAGAATTTTCAAAAATTTACCAATGGACTATACACCATAACTCTTTTCTATGATATAATGAGTCTAGTTCAAGTTCATTTCATGAACAAATTACTTAGGGGGTAATGAAAAATGCCATTAGTCGGTACTAAAGAAATGTTCAAGAAAGCTTATGAGGGCGGCTACGCTATCGGTGCTTTCAACGTCAACAACATGGAAATCGTCCAGGGTATCACGGAAGCAGCTGCTGAGCTGAATTCCCCGGTTATCCTTCAGGCTTCCGCTGGCGCTCGTAAATATGCAAAGGGCCCGTATCTCCGTCACCTCGTCGAGGCTGCTCTGGAGGTCAACGATATCCCGGTTGCTCTGCACCTCGACCACGGCGCAGACTTCGAGACTTGCAAAGCTTGCATCGATGACGGTTTCACGTCTGTCATGTTCGATGGTTCTCACTATGATTTCAAAGAGAACATCAAACGCACGCAGGAAGTTGTTGCTTACGCTCATGAGCATGGCGTTTGCGTCGAGGCTGAGCTTGGCAAACTTGCTGGTATCGAGGATGATGTAAAGGTTGCTGCTCACGAGGCAGCTTACACGCAGCCGGAAGAGGTTGAGGAATTCGTCAAAGAGACTGGCGTTGACTCCCTCGCAATCGCTATCGGTACGTCCCATGGCGCATTCAAATTCAAACCGGAGCAGTGCACGCGCAATGCTGATGGCGTTCTCGTACCGCCTGAGCTCCGTTTCGACATCCTGGCTGAAATCGAGAAGAAGATTCCTGAGTTCCCGATCGTTCTCCATGGTGCTTCTTCCGTTATTCCGAAGTACGTCAAAATCATCAACGACAACGGCGGCAAACTCGACGATGCTGTTGGTATTCCTGAGGATCAGCTCCGCAAGGCTGCTAAATCCGCAGTTTGCAAAATCAACATCGACTCCGACCTGCGCCTGGCTCTCACGGCTGGTATCCGTGAGCACTTCATGGCTCATCCGGAGCACTTCGATCCGCGTCAGTACGTTGCTGATGGCCGCTCCTACATCAAAGAGCTCGTTGAGCACAAGATCAAAGATGTTCTCGGTTCCGACGGCCGTGCACCGGAAATCCTTGCGCTCATCAACAAATAATTTGTTGCGGGTCGCTTAACTAAAGCGTAAAAGACCTGCAAGTAAGTTCTAATGGACTTGCTTGCAGGTCTTTTTTTGTGACGGATTATTTTTGGCTATATGTATTTGTTGCATCTTTGATGCCCAATGACTGGTCAGATGTCATTTTTATTTTACCAGCCGCATAATCTGCATTACCGTTTGTCTGAGATTCTGGCGCGTATTTTTTTCTGCCATGGCCTCGGCGGCTGTCATCGGCATGTGCAGGATGGGAAAATAGGCATCGATGCCATATCGGTTGACAAGCTCGGCATCGGGAAGGGCACAACCGCAGACTGCAACGGTTTTTATTTTCGCATTGAGCGCATGGGCCAAGCGGGCCACGCCGGCTGGCCCCTTGCCCATCGCCGTCTGCCGGTCCATGCGGCCCTCACCGGTAAGCAATAGGTCTGCTTTTTCCAGTGCCTGACGGATGCCGATGGTCTCGAGGCACAGTTCCGTGCCTGGCGTCAGCTCGCCGCCTAAGAACGTCTGGAAGGCAAAGCCCAGCCCGCCAGCGGCCCCGGCTCCCGGCACAGCTGCGCCCAGCCCCCCCAGCTCCTTTTCTGCCAAGTCCGCAAAATGATGTACCGCCGCATCGAGCGCTTTAACCATCTCTGGTGTTGCGCCCTTCTGCGGGCCAAATATCGCCGAGCAGCCATTAGGGCCATAAAGCGGATTGGTCACATCACAGGCGATGCGGAACCGGCATTCTTTAAGCCGCACGTCGGCCTGGCTCCCGTCGATAGCTGCCACCTCCGATAGATTGCCGCCGCAGATGCCGGCAGCTGTACCATCGCCCTTGAGAAATTTCCAACCTAATGCCGTAAGCATCCCCAATCCGCAATCATTGGTCGCACTGCCGCCTATCCCGATAATAAAATCCCTGCAGCCAGCATCGATTGCCTGCAAGATAAGCTCGCCAAGCCCGTAGGTCGTCGTCTGCAAAGGATTGCGCTTTTCCTCCGGCACCATGGGAAGACCTGCGGCATCAGCCATCTCAATGACAGCGAGCTTTCTTTCCGCTACGAACCCATAGCGGCTCCTAACCGGTGATTTCAGCGGCCCTGTCACCACCGCTGGCACGATTTGTCCCTGCAGGCCCTCGACCAAGGTATCGACCGTCCCCTCACCGCCATCGGCCAAAGGGAAAATCTCGACATGCGCCTGCGGAAAGACCTCCCGCACCGCATCGCTGGCTACCTGCCCGGCAGCCAGCGACGACAAACTCCCCTTAAAAGAATCAATGGCAATAACAACATAGTTCATCAAAAAACTCCCTCAATAAAGCAAATTGGATGGCAAAGACCTCCTATAGGATATAACTTCTGCATGCTGCACCGATTTCCTGCCCGAATTGACCAGTCAGTTTGTATGTTTTCCGATATTTTTTATATGTTTTATATTGACAGCTTTACAAGTTTACAGTAATATATAAAGCAATTCCTCTATTCATACTTATTCTATATGTTTACTTTGTTGTAATTGATTGTCAATCGTCAAATGTCAAATGTCAAAAGGAGCGGTCAACATGTCAACGAATCATCATCACCAGCATCCACACAACCATCCGCACAACCATCCGCACGAGTACGATACCGTCCATGAACATGCCGACTGGCATACCCATGACCACGATCCACAGCATCCGCATGTGCATGGTGGTGTCAACGACTATATGAAAGCCGTTGCCGAGTACCGCAAGACCTTTGCCTCAAAACAGGATGTCTTAGAGCAGACGCCGGACCCTGCGGTGCGTGAGATGATGCTGCGCCTGGAGCAGCTCGGCCACGATACGGTGTTTGACCGCTTTGACCAGCAGAAGCCGCAGTGTTCGTTTGGCCTCGGCGGTGTCTGCTGCAAGATTTGCAACATGGGCCCCTGTAAGATTACGCCAAAAAGCCCGCGCGGCGTCTGCGGTGCCGATGCCGACCTCATTGTCGCCCGCAATCTTTTGCGCAGCGCTGCCGCAGGCGTGGCCCAGCATGGCGTCCATGCCCGGGAAATTCTCTTATCACTGAAATTCATTGCCGAAGGCAAGCTCAATCTTCCCTTGCTCGGCGAAAAGAAACTGCGCGCAGTCTGCAAGGCTTTCGGCATCGAAACGCGGGGCCAAAGCGCCAAGCGCCTGGCGGGCAAGCTCGCCGATGTACTGCTGGCGGACCTCTCCCGGGCTCTGCCCGATGACTATGAAACCATCAAGGCCCTGGCCCCGGCCGAGCGGCAGAAAGTCTGGCAGGATTTGGATATCCTGCCCATCAGTGCCTATAACGAAGTCTTTGATGCCTATCATCGCACCGGCGTCGGCACCGACGGCGACTGGCAGAGCATCATGAAGCAATTCCTGCGCTGCGGCCTGTCGTTCTGCTTTACGGGTGTCGTCGCCTCCAACATCGGCACCGATGCCATGTTCGGCACAGGCCACCGGGCTACCTCCAAGGTCAATATCGGTGCGCTCAAAAAGGGCTATGTCAACATCGCCGTCCACGGTCATCTGCCGACGCTTGTCAGCGAAATCGTGCGCATCGGCCACACGCAGGAATTCATCGAGCTCGCCCAAAAGAGCGGGGCCAAAGGCATCCAATTCTACGGCATCTGCTGCTCCTGCCTGTCGGCGATGTACCGCTACGAGGGCGTCATCCCGCTTTCGAATGCGGTCGGTGCCGAGCTCGTTCTTGGCACCGGCGCCCTTGATCTCTGGGTTGCCGATGTGCAGGATGTCTTCCCATCCATCATGGACGTTGCCAAATGCTTCAAGACCACGGTGGTGACCACCAGCGATTCCGCGCGGCTGCCTGGTGCTGAGCACTATGCCTACGACCATCATCACACCAATATCGGCGACACCGAAAAGCTCGCCCGCAAGATCGTGAGCCGCGCCATCGAAAGCTTTGCCGCCCGCCGGGATGTCCCGGTATTCATCCCCGCTTACGAAGTCACCGCCGATGTCGGCTTTACGGCCGAAAACATCGCCGAGCAGTTCCCCGGCTACCATGCCTTGGCCCGCGCCCTCGAGGCGGGACAGATTCGCGGCATCGTCAACATGGTCGGCTGCAGCAATCCCCGCGTCGTCTATGAACGAGCCACGGTCGATGTGGCTGAAGAATTGCTCAAGAACAACATCTTGATTTTCACCAATGGCTGCGCGTCCTTCCCGCTCTTAAAGCTCGGCTTCTGCAGCAAGGCTGGCGCCGCAAAAGCCGGCAAGTCCCTGCAGGAGTTTCTGTCCGCCCACGAACTGCCGCCGGTCTGGCATATGGGCGAATGCATCGACAACACGCGCGCTTCGACGGTATTTGGCGGCATTGCATCTGCCAGCCAAAAGGATATCAAGGACATGCCTTATGCCTTTGCCAGCCCCGAATGGTCCAACGAAAAAGGACTTGACGCCTCGCTGGCCTTCCGGCTCTTTGGCATTGACTCCTATCACTGCGTAGAGCCGCCGGTTCAGGGCTCTGTCAACGTCGAACGCTTCCTGAAGCACGATACGAAAGCCACCCTCGGCGCCGTCATGCATGTCAATACCGACCCTAAAGCACTAGCTGCGCAGATTGTCGCTGACATCGAAGCCCAGCGGCAAAAACTTGGCTGGGACTAAGCTAGCCAGTGAAAGGAGACTGTCTATGAAACGAATCCTGTTTATCCTGACCATCCTGCTGACACTATTGGCGGCTGCTGGCTGTGGCCAGTCACCTGCTGCACCGCAGGCCGAAAAGGATGGCGTAAAAACCATCCGCATCGCCTACCTTCCGATAACCCATGCCCTGCCTTTATTTGCCGCCAAGGAACTGGAAACGGCAGACAGCCCGGTAAAAATCGAACTCATAAAATACGGCTCCTGGCCCGAGCTCATGGACGCCTTGAACACCGGCAAAGTCGACGGTGCTTCGGTACTTGCCGAACTTGCGGTCAAAGCCAAAGAACAGGGCATTGACGTAAAGGCCGCCGCCCTTGGCCATCGCGACGGCAATGCCATAATCGTCAGCAACGATATCGAAAAGCCCGCAGACCTTGCAGGCAAGGTCTTTGCCATCCCGCACAAGCAGTCCTCCCATAAACTGCTGCTTGACCAGCTGCTCGCCCAAAATGGCCTTAGCGAAAGCGATCTGACCGTTGTCGAGATGTCGCCGCCCGAGATGCCCGCGGCGCTTGCGACGAAGCAGATTGCCGGCTACTGCGTAGCCGAGCCCTTTGGCGCTAAATCCGTGGTACTTGGCAATGGCCATGAACTCCTCCCGGCACAGGAGCTCTGGCCCGACAGCATCTGCTGCCTCTTGGTCTTCAATGGCGAATTTTTAGCGGCCAACCGCGATCTGGCCCGTCAGTTCGTCCAGCAGTACAAGCAGGCCGGCAACTATCTTACCGAACATCCCGAAGCGCAAAAAACGATAGCGCTCAAATACCTCAAGGCCAAGGATAAGATTCTCGACCTCTCGCTCCAATGGATTTCCTATGACGATCTTTCCCTCCCGCCTAAGTCCTATGATGAGCTTATCACGCGCATGAAGGCAAGCCATCTGTTGACCAAGGCACCGCGCTACGAAGACTTTGTCGATCCCCGTTTGTACGAATAACCAGATTTTCCCGAAAGGCTGTGACTCTATGAAACATGCGATTCATCTCATCGGAGCTTTGCTCCTGGTACTCATCAGCTGGCAGGCCATCGCCTGGCTCGGCGGCTGGAATGAAGCCCTTTTCCCCACGCCGGTCCGAACGCTGCAGGGATTTGCCGAAATCCTGGCCGATGGCGTATTGCTAAAAGACATCGGCACGAGTCTCTACCGTTTCCTGCTTGGTTACACCACATCTGTCCTGCTGGCCATGGCTTTGGGACTTATCCTCGGCTGGTACCAAAACATCTGGGCCTTCCTCAATCCCATCGCCCAGGTACTGCGTCCCATATCCCCCGTTGCCTGGCTGCCATTTATCGTACTCGTCTTTGGCATCGGCGATATGCCATCGCTCGTCATTATTTTTCTCGCCGCCTTTTTCCCCGTGCTGCTATCCACCGTTGCTGCCGTCGCCGGTATCGAGCCAGTCTATCTGAAGGTTGCCCAGAACTTCGGCATCGGCCAGCCGCAGCTGCTGACGAAAATCATCTTCCCGGCCATTTTCCCGCGCATTGCCACGGGCCTGCATCTGGCCCTTGGCACCGCCTGGGTCTTCCTCGTCGCCGGCGAAATGGTCGGCACACAGTCAGGCCTTGGCTTTCTTATCATCGATGCCCGCAACAATCTGCGGGCCGACCTTCTGATGACCGCCATCATCACCATTGGCGTACTGGGGCTCTTGCTTGACAGCGCCATTACCCTGCTCGAAAAGCATATTTACCGCCGTTGGGGCATCCCGGAAAGGAGCAACGCATGAGCTATATCGACATCCAAGACGTATCGCGAAACTATTCCCAAAACGGCCAGACTTTCTGCGCCCTCCAACAGGTCAATCTCCGGATCAGCCGCGGTGAGTTCATCTGCCTGCTCGGCCCCTCCGGCTGCGGCAAGAGCACGCTCTTAAACATCCTGGCGGGCTTTGACAAGGTTTCCGAGGGCTCCATCACCATAGGCGGCGCCCCGGTAACGAAACCATCGGTCAAACATGTCACGATTTTCCAGAACTACGGGCTGCTGCCCTGGCGCACCGTCGAAAAGAACGTGGAGCTGGGCCTTGAGAGCTTGTCTATGCCGGCGGATAAACGCCAAAAAATCGCCCAGAAATACCTCAGCCTCGTCGGGCTCAAGGAATTTGCCCAAAGCCATCCAGCTGAACTCTCCGGCGGCATGCAGCAGCGCGTGGCCATCGCCCGCGCATTAGCCGTCGACCCCGAAATCCTCTTCATGGATGAGCCGTTTGCGGCCCTTGATGCCTTGACACGCATGAAGCTGCAGGATGAAATCTCCGCCATCAACCGCAGCCAGCATAAGACCATCATCTTCGTGACCCACGATATCGACGAAGCCGTGGTCCTTGCCGACCGCATCGTCATCATGACGCCGAATCCCGGCCGCATCAAGACCATCATCCCCGTGGACCTACACGGCCAGCGCGACCGCACGAGCCCGGACTTCCTGCGCATCCGCGACCACGTCTTTGCCGAGTTCTCGCTGAAGCCTGCCGATACCACCGAATATTATATATAAGAAAATGCCCCGGCACGTTCAAACTGAACCATGCCGGGGCATCCTTTTCGTCTTTATTTCTTCACCCAATAGTTGATATGCAGCTCGTCGCCAGCCTTGATATCGCGCTGCAGGAGCCAGTCGTTGAGCTCCTTGATTCCCGAGGTGAACTCACGGATCTCACGCGGGCCATAATCGTTTTTCGCCATATAGGTCTCTGCGATGCCGCTTAATGTATCGCCCTGCTCGACCGTATAGACCGTCTCGACTAATTCGTAGTTTTTTGCAGCTGCCTCACAATCCATGCTGGTAAAGCCAGCGAACACGACAGCCATAAGAATGACCAACGCCCTCTTCATTTTGGGTTCCTCCTGTAAAACCGATAAAAATATTAGTGCAAATGAACTGGATTTCTTTTGTGAACATCCTTGATTTGTGACTTGATTATATTCCTTTTTGGAGCCCTTGGCAATAGGTTTTCCGCAAAAAGAATCACTTTTTTACAGATTTTTTTCAGATATGCGCTAAGCCGCATAAACAAAGGGCTTAGCGCACTTTTTGGCATAGCTTCTTTAGTGTTTGAGCACCGCATCGATGGCCGCATATAACGTTTGCGTGTCAAACGGTTTAGGTACGTGGGCATTCATCCCTGCGGCAAAGGCTTTGCGCTTGTCTTCTTCAAAGGCATTGGCCGTCATAGCAATGATGGGTATGCCGGCTCTGCGCGGGTCATCCAGGGCGCGGATGGTCCGCGCTGCTTCATAGCCATCCATGCGCGGCATCTGGACATCCATCAGGATGAAATCATAATAGCCAGGCACGGCGCGCTCCAGCATCTCGACGCAGTCCGCCCCATCAACGGCATGCTCAAGCTCGAAGCCCTGCTCGCTGAGGACGGCAATGACGATTTCCGCATTGAGCTCGTTATCCTCGGCCAGCAGGATGCGCATCCCCCGGTACGCCTCAATACTTCCTGCCGCATCCGCCTGCTGTTCCTCATGCTCCGCGCGGTCTGCAAGCTGTAGCGGCAGCTGTACGACAAAAGTCGTCCCTTCGCCCAGCTTGCTGGCCACCGTAATCGTACCCGCGAGCAATTCGACGAGCTTCTTTACGATCTGCATGCCAAGGCCTGTGCCCATGATGCCGCTCGTCGTCGTATTGCGCTCGCGCGTGAAGGCCTCAAACAGCTGCGGCAGGAAGTCCTCAGGCATACCGATGCCCGTATCCGCAACGGTCGTCTGATACACCAGCTGGCCCTCACGCTCTGCCGGCAGCTCGCAGACCTCCAGCGTGACATAGCCGCCTTCGGGCGTATACTTATAGGCATTGCTGAGGATATTCAAAAAGATTTCCCGCACCTTGGTCTTATCCACCATAACATCGGGATGCTCAATTTTCAGCGTATAGGCAAACGTAATCCTTTTGCCCTCCATCTGGGTTTCAAATACCGAGCAAATGGCTTCCATCAGTCCCCGCATATCGGCATATTCTGCATCCACGGTCATCTTGCCGCTTTCGATGCGCGCCATCTCGAGCACATTGTTGACCAGCGACAGCAGGAACTCATTAGCCTGCTGGATCTTGTGGATATAGTCGCGGGCCTGCTCTTTGTTCTCAAGGTTCTGCTGCAAAAGATTCGAAAAGCCAATGATTGCGTTCATCGGCGTGCGGATATCGTGGGACATGTTGAACAGGAACGAAGTCTTGGCTTCGCTTGCTACCTCAGCCTGCTTCTTGGCCAGTTCCAGCTCGGCCTGCCGTTCCTGCAGCTTCTGATTCAGCGCTCTGGTCTTCCGCGCCGTTGCCAGGCTCTGCAAAAGCAGCAGAATGATAAAGGACACAATCAGACCGACCAGCAGGAACACCAGGCTCAGGTTGGCCTTGACGAAATCACGCAGGGAAACTTTCTGATCCACATAGGTATTGCGCGTCAAAGAATCGTTGACCTCCGCACTGTCCATGCCCTGATTGAGCCGCTCTAAAATGGCATAGAGCTGGATGCTGTCCGGCCGCATCACAAAGGCTATGCCCCGATTCTTGTTGGTCGGCACGGCCGTCAGATTGCATTCCTCGATTTCTTTCCGCAGACTGCCCACGCGGTAGTTATTGATCAGCAGGCAGTCCGCCTGTCCACGCGCTACGCCCTGCAGGCAGTCCTCCAAGCTGGAAAAATAAACAGGCTTCCACCGTGGGAACTTGTCCTTTAGCAGGCCGTCCACCTCGGGGCTGTCGCGGACGACAGCACAGCGAAGCTCCGCCTCCAGCGAAAACATGCCGCTGTCCTGTGGACGGATCACCGCCATGAGCATCGCATCCGCCAACGGCGTCGTGACCAGCAGGCTTTGCTGCTCTGCTTCATAGTCGCTGAAATCTGCGGGGAACACGCAGTCAATCTTGCCCTCCTGCAGGGCATCAAGGGCATCGTCCAAGCTCGGATAGGCCACCGGCGAAAAATGCAGCTTGGAATTCTTCATCCCGCCCATGGCTTTGCGGATGTAGTCGGCCAGCAGCCCCTTGACATGACCATCGAAGGCATCCTGGCCACAGAACGGCAGCATATTGTCGGGATAGCCGATGCGGATGGTGCCATGCGCACTGAGCCAATCGCGTTCGTCGCTGGTCAAGAACCGCCGCACGCCCGTATTGCTCATGTATTTCTGGTTCAGGTTGCGGTTATAGTAAAGGTTCTGGCTGAGGATAAGGTTCATGGCCTTATCAAGCTCCGCCTTGATATCCGGGCGGTTCTTATTGATGCCAAAGTAGTAATCCGACGAACCGATGCGCGCCACAGGGTCGGCATTATCCACATAAAGATCATAAGATGCACTGGTGACAAAACCATCGACTTCGCCATTTTTCAGCAGACGGTCGGCTTCTTGCCAAGACGCCGCCAGCTCAAGGATATCCACCGACAGGCCATGCTCTGCCACCCAATTCCTAAGAATCTGTGACTGCATGCTGCCCTTGAACACCGTCAGTCTTTTACCATTGAGTGATGACAAATCATCCGGATCGATGCGGTTCTTCACAGGATCGATGAAGATATAGTAATCCTCCTTGCCCATCGCATAGTCCGACAGCAGCATCGTGCCGACGCGGTCTTCCTTGTAGGATACATCGGCCAGCAAATCGATTTCGCCCCGCTGCAGCATCTGCAGCAGCTCCACCCAGCTGCCTTCCACATATTCATACTGCCAACCTGTATAGGCAGCAATGCGGCGCTGGTATTCATACGCATAGCCCGCCCGGCGCCCATACGCATCGATATGGTTGAAGGACGAGTCGAACCAGCCCACGCGAATGACATTCTGCGCTTTTCCCTCAGCCACTGCCACCCCCGCCAGGCAAAAATCCAGCACCAGCAGCAGGCACAGCCAAACAGACAGCAAGCTTCGCATAGCAATCCCCTTTCGCTAAAAATCCTTTTTACAGATATTCGCTGTCCACAGGGCGTCTTCCTTTATTTGCCGCAGTTTTATCGCCACGAAAAAAGCTCCGGACCATGCCGGAGCTCTGTGCCTGTATGTAGAGACGAAGAAGCGGAGTCACTCCACTGACTCCGCTCCTATCTAAAAAGATGTAAGGAAATGGGATACTGGAAACTGGGATAAGTTTCCAGAGAAGAGACCGATAGGTTCCGATGCAAACCGGTGGGATATCCGGTTTATTTCCTATCGACAATGTTAGTATAACACATCTTTATCCAAAATAGTAGCCCCATCGCGGAAATATTTTTCCATTTTCCACTTTTTTTGTAAACATTGTACATATTTATCACTACCTTTTAGCCGTTTGTCCTTATTCTATAGCAAGAACAGCGCAAAACCGCTATAATGATAAACAGAACTATTTCTGTAAACCATCTATGAAAGGTAGCAAATATATGTCTCTTTTCCATAGCAAAGTATACGGCATCGTCCAGGGTGTCGGCTTCCGTCCGTTTGTCGACCGGCTGGCCGCACGGTACAAGATCTACGGCAGTGTCTGCAACAAAGGCCCCTATGTCGAGATTTTTGCCCAGGGAAGCGCTGCTGCTGTCCATGCGTTCCTCGCCGCCATCGAAAACGAACCGCCCGCGCGTGCCACCATTTTGAAACTCGATACCGAGCAGCTCGCTGCGCCCGATACCTACACGCGCTTTGCCATCATCGAAAGCGCCAAGGAGCGCGGCGATATCTTCGTCTCGCCGGATATCGCGACCTGCGACAAATGCCGCGCCGAGCTTTTCGACAAGAACGACCGCCGCTATCTGCACCCCTTCATCAACTGCACGGCCTGCGGCCCGCGGCTGACGATCCTCGATGCCATGCCCTACGACCGTGAGCGCACGAGCATGGGCGAGTTCCCCATGTGCCCGGACTGCGCGGCCGAATACACGAGCCCCGAAACGCGCCGCTACGACGCCCAGCCGGTCTGCTGCAACGAATGCGGCCCCGAAGTCTATCTGATTGGCGAGGAAGACTGCCGCGGGGCGGCCGCCATCACGCGCACACGCCAGACCATAGCCGCAGGCGGCATCGTCGCCATCAAGGGCATCGGCGGCTTCCATCTCTGCTGCGATGCCCAAAACGCGGCAGCCGTAAACCGCCTGCGCACGCTCAAGCATCGCCCTGTAAAACCGTTTGCCGTCATGATGCGCGACATCGCCTGCGTGCGGCGCGAATGCGCGCTTGAACCTGGCGAAGAAGATATGCTGACCGGTCATCAGAAGCCCATCCTGCTGCTACGGCGCCAAAAGGAGAGTAAGCTTTGCGAGGCCGTTGCGCCTGGCAATCCCAAGGTCGGCATCATGCTGCCCTATGCGCCTGTGCAGATGCTGCTGTTTGATTACCCCGACGGCATCGCGATGCCAGATGCCCTGATCATGACCAGTGGCAATCCCGCCGGCGCTCCTATCTGCCGCGACGACGCCGGTGCCCGCGAAGCACTGTCCGGCTTTACGGATCTGATGCTCTCCCATAACCGGAAAATCCGCATCCGCGCCGATGACACCGTGATGGACTGGCTGGAGGAAAAGCCCTATATGATCCGCCGCAGCCGCGGGTTTGCGCCGCTGCCGTTCCTGCTCAAGAACGATTTTCGCGGGCAGGTACTCGGCATCGGCGGCGAGCTCAAGAACACGTTCTGCGTTGGCTCGAACAATCTCTTCTATCCTTCGCCCTATGTGGGCGATATGAGCGACCTGCGCACCATGCAGGCCTTGCGCGAGACCATCGGCCGGCTGACCGAGCTGCTCGAAAACGAACCGGCCATCGTGGCCTGCGATCTGCACCCGCGCTACAACACCACCGCCATCGCCAAGGAAATGGGCCTGCCGCTGTTCCCGGTCCAGCACCACTACGCCCATATCGTCTCCTGCCTGGCCGAAAACGACTGCGACGAGCCTGTAATCGGCGTGAGCTTCGACGGCACAGGCTACGGCACCGACGGCACCATCTGGGGCGGCGAAATCCTGCGCGCCGACTACGCCGGCTTCACGCGGCTCGGCCATATCGCCCCCTTCCTGCAGACCGGCGGCGACAAAGCCGCCACCGAAGGCTGGCGCGTTGCCATCGCCATGCTCTACGGACTCTATAACGATAAAGAAAAAGTCACGGCCCTTGCCAATACGCTGCATCTCTGCGCAGCCAAAGATCTGCCTGCGCAGTTCTTCATGGCCGATAGCCAGGTCAACGCCATCCGCTCGACCAGTGCGGGACGCCTCTACGATGCAGTCAGTGCGCTGCTCGGCATCCGCACCAGCTCGACCTTCGAAGGCGAAGCCTCGATGTACCTGGAGTTTGCTGCCGAAAACTATCTTGCCGCGCAGGGCCTTGACCCGCAGACGATAAATCTTGACAAGTCAGCACCTGACCTTTACCGGGTTGACTTGTCAAAATCTGACAAGTCAACGGCTGCCCCGTCAATCATCCTGGCCACCGACAAGCTCTTCCGCTATATCCTTACCGAACGACTGGCAGGAACCGACCCGCAGAAGCTGGCATTTCTCTTCCATGCCGGCCTTGCCGCCTGCATCACCGCCGCCTGCGATAAGGCGCGGGAGCACACGGGCCTTATCACCTGCGCGCTCTCGGGCGGCGTCTTCCAGAATCATCTGCTGGTCACGCTGGTAAGCAATGCGCTCAAGGCTAAAGGCTTCCGCGTCCTGCGCCATAGCCTTATCCCGCCCAACGACGGCGGCATCTGCCTGGGACAGGCTGTGGCTGCCATGTACCATATAAACCACTGAAAAATGGCCTTTCCGCCAAGGGAAGGCCATTTTTCGTACCCGTTAATAGAATTTAATGCATTTCACTGCCCAGCTGTTTATTGATTCCCTCCAGAAGCTCCTTGAGTTCCTTGCTTTCCGTAAGCTTATAGGCAATGTCAAGGAAATACGAGGCATGCTGGAGCTTCTTGTTCGCCAGCATGGTCTTGCCGTAGAGCATGGCCGTCTCGATGATCTTGGCATCGGGGCCGATCGGGAACTGGTATTTCTCGCCATAGGAGCGCATCGCGCCAAGCGAGGGCCTCGTCGCCTCGCCCTTGGTCTCATCGTAGATATATTTGAGCTCGTTTTCGGCCTGGAAGCGCCCTTCCGCCTCGGCAAAGGTCATGCTGAGCAGATAGCAGCCGACGGCCTCATCCCACATCTGCTTTTCGACGAAGTAATAGCCGAGATTGCGATAGCAATGGGCAATTTCGCGCCGCTTATAGCAAATGGAGAAAATCTTCGTCGTGAGCGCTTTGAACGTCTCCATATCCTTCTTCTGCTTATAGACTTCCGCATGCTCAAAGGCGATGTCAGCGCTCATCGGATTCCAGTCCATGGCAATGGCCAGTGCCTCCTCGGCCTTGTCAAGCTCGCCGAGCTCTAAAAGCACGGAACCGTACATCGCATAGAGCCGGTTCACTGGCTCCTCGATATCGGCAACCGGCTGGATTTCCGGATGCTGGCTCTGGAACATGACCATTTCCATCAACGTATTGAAATCGTAATAATCGGCCTGTCCATCCGCATAGAGATTGAGCGCCTCGATGCGCTCGATTTCCTTCTTGAGGATTGCTGCGGCCTCTTCCGTATTCTTGTTCTCACAGGCATCGACGGCCTGCGTGATAGCCGCATTGATTTCCTGTGTCAGGGCTGATTCTTTCATCTGCGTGATACCCTCCTGTCCTAATGTCACATTCGTATATTGTACCACAAAGTGCCCCAAAACGAAAATGCACCGCCGCGTGATATCGTATCACACGGCGGTGCATCCTATCCGGACCAGTCACAAGACCGGTCAATCATCAGAATTTGAAGCGGTTGGCCTCATTCTGCAGCTCATCAGCCATGCGCGAAAGCTGCTGGCTCGAAGCGGCAATCTCTTCCATCGAAGCCGACTGCTCTTCGGTGGCGGCCGAAATCGAGGAGATGTTCTCCGTGATGCGTTTCGTGGAAGCCTCGACATTCTCGGCATCCTTGAGCACCGACATGCTCGCATCGGCCACCTTGTTGGCATTGCTTGCCGACTCCTTGACCATCTCATCGACGATACGGATATGCTCGGCAATGACCTTGAACTGATCGCCAGCATCCTTGACGGCCTGGCTGCCGACACGTACCTGCTCGGTACCGGCATTCATCGAATCGACGGCCTGGATAGTGACCTTCTGGACACTGCCGATCTTCTGGGCGATTTCCTGTGCAGCCTCAGAGGACTGCTCGGCAAGCTTGCGGACCTCATCGGCTACGACCGAGAAGCCGCGGCCCTGCTCACCGGCACGGGCTGCCTCGATGGCCGCATTGAGTGCGAGCAGGTTCGTCTGCTCGGCAATGCTCTGGATCGTGTTGACGATCTCGCCAATCTCTTCGGAGCGGCGGCCCAGCTCGCCGACAGCAGCTGCCGACTCATTGACCGTGCCGAATACTTCGCGCATCTTGTTGACGGCATCCTCGATGGCGGCAACGCCCTCGAAGGCAGCCGTGCCAGCCTTGCTCGAAGTCTTGCTGATCTGCTCCGAAGCATCGGCGATGTTCGTGACCTGCTCGGTCATGTTGCGGATATGCCCGACCACGCCGGTCATCGTCTCATTCTGGGTATTTGCCGACTCAGCGATATCGCCGACGCGTTCAGCCACATGCGTGATAGTCTGAGCGACCTGCTCTACGCCATGGGACATCTGACCCGAGGAGTTCGATACCTCATCGGCACTGCCCTTGATCTGGCCGAGCAGCTTCTTGAGTTCATCGGACATCTTGTGGAACGAGCGGGCCAGATTGCCGATTTCATCATCGGTTTCAATCGTAAGGTCATTCTGGCGCAAATCGCCATTGGCGATACGGCCTGCCGACTGCTCGAGACCGCGCAGCGGCGAAACAATGACGTTCGAAATCCACATGGTTGCAAAGAAAATCAGCACCAAGGCGATAACCAGTACAATAGCCAAGGTCATGCGCATATTGTTGACACTTGACATGAGCTGGCTCCTATCGACAATCGTCAGATACTTATAGCCCGTCTTATCGGATACATAGATGTTGACAAATTTCTTCGCACCATCAAGCTCGATTTCCTGGAGTCCCTTGGAACTCATGTTGAGGGAAGTGATGTCCCCGAGCTCCGACTCTTCGAGCTTCTTGAAGGCAGCATCTGGATGTTTCGGATCGGCAATGATGACATTGTCCGCATCGAGCATCATCAGATAGCCTGTCTCGCCGACCTTGATCTGCGAAATCATGTCCGTGACTACCGGCAGGTCAATGTTTAAGCCCAGGACACCAAGCGGCTGCCCCGACATATCCTTGACCGTAGCGAAGATGCCGACCGTTGGCGTACCCTTCGAAGTCTTGAACGGCTTCGTGATGCGCACAGCATTCGTATCAGCCATGCTTTCCTTGTACCAGTCACGCTTACGGGAATCATAGCCCTTCTTGCGCTTTACGGCCGGATACTGCAGGTAGCCGCCATCGGTCGTACCATAGCTGACAACGGAAATGACGCCCTTATTGGCCTCCGCCATACGCTGGAACAGCTGATAGGCTTGCAGCTCAAAGCCGCCCTTGGCCTGCGGGTCCATGGCAATCATGCCATCGGCGCCAGCCTCACCATCGATATACACCGTGATGCCGCCACCGTTTCTGAGGATTGGATCGTTGGCCATATTGACAAGGCCATCGCGCAGACCGCGCAGGAAAAGATCCATCGACGTATCTACCTGCGTTGCCTGCAAATCCGTCTCCTCAACGAAGTTTTCCATCTCATGATTCGTGATGATGCGATCGAGGACAATGCCCAACACCAGCATCGTCGCTACAAATACCACAGAAACAAGAACCATGATTTTCTGTTTGACACTGAAACGTGCCAGAAGTTCTTCCATCCTATCATCTCCTTATTCTTTCATCGAGGTCCCAAATCTTACACCAGCCAAATGCCAGTATAATCCTACGATACCTCTTTTATACGACAATCATGTAAAAAAATCCTTCTGCCCCTCCATCTTTTTCCCACAAAAAAGCAAACCCATAGGCCAGCGGCTGATAGCCGCTATTGCCTATGGGTTGGAAATTGTTGCTAACAGTCTTCACCGCTTTCCTGACGGTTCAGGAAAATACGGTCTTTTTCGCTAAGCTCGGCCTTTTCCAGCAGATCCGGCCGGTATTTTTTCGTCACCAAGAGCGACTGCTCACGGCGCCACTGGCGAATCCTGGCATGATTGCCGGACAGCAGCACCTCCGGTACGGCCATGCCTTCAAACTCACGCGGACGCGTGTACTGCGGGAACTCCAGCAGACCGTCGTAAAACGAATCGGTTGGCGCCGAATCCGGCGCACCGAGTACGCCCGGCAGCATGCGCGACACCGCATCGGTGATGACCATAGCTGGCAGCTCGCCGCCCGTCAGGATGAAGTCGCCAATCGAGATGGCTTCATCGGCGAGCTTATAGATGCGCGCATCGAACCCCTCGTAATGGCCGCAGATAAAGACGAGCTGATCGTAGCCGGCCAGCTCCTTGGCCTTTGCCTGCGTAAACGTCGGCCCCGACGGGTCCATGATCAGCACGCGGCGGTTGGCGGCGAATTCTTCCGTTTTCGCCAGCACATCGCGCACTGCTTTGTACATCGGCTCAGGCTTTATGACCATGCCCGCACCGCCGCCAAACGGCGTATCATCGACGTGATGATGCTTGTCTTCCGTATAATCACGAAAATTCGTGAAGTGAATGTCAAGGATGCCATTGTCAACGGCACGCTTCGTGATGCTGTCGCCGAACGGCCCCGCAAACATCTCCGGAAAAATCGTCACCATATCAATGCGCATCGGAAATCTCCTCCGGCATATCGACAACCATGCGGCCGCCAGCCACATCGATTTCCTTGACGACAGCCTTGAGCGCCGGTATCAAAAGCTCCCCGCCATCGGTGCGGCGCGCCTGATACACATCATTGCTGCCCGTGCGCAGGACATTCTCCACTTGGCCAAGCTCCCTGCCTTCGCTATCATAGACCGTAAGGCCGATGATGTCGAAGGTGTAGAACTCGCCGTCGGAGAGCGGCGCCGCCTCACTGCGGTCAACCGTCAGCAGCCTTCCCGTCAGGCGCATCGCGTCCTCACGGATTGGATACTCGCGAAACTTCATCAGCACGTACTGCTTATGGTATTTGCAGCTTTCGACATGCAGCAGCTCGTCGCCGACCATGACTTCCTTCATATCCGCAAAGCGCTCGGTGAAATCCGTCAGCGGGATGATGCGCATCTCGCCATGGATGCCATGGGCCGCGCCGACCTTGCCGATCGTAACGCGTTTTTTCTTAGCTGCGGATGGCGATAATCTTGTCATCTTCCACCAGCACTTCCACATTCATGAGCTCGCGCATATCGTCGCCAACATGGACATCGACCTGGCGCTCCAGCGTTCCCTGTACGATTTCCGCACCGAGAACGAGTTTCTCCGTCTCTTCTTTGCGGGCCAGTGCTTCCTCACGGTACTGCAAACGCTTCTGGCGCTCCTGGCCGAAATGCGCCTGAATGGACTGCAAACGCTGGATTTCTTCCGGCGTCGGGTTCTCTGCATCTTCCGGCTGGTTTTCCTGCATCACGCGTTTTTCCTGGATGTTCAGCTGCTGAACCTCGAGTTCTGCGCGGCTGATTCCCTCTTCGAGGTCACCAAGGATCTTTGCCTTGAGTTTTTCCGTCAGTTTTGCCTTGATTGTAACCGGCATTTTCAGTGAAATCATATCCATGACAGTTCCTCCTACACATAGAAATAGCGGCCAGCCCATGTAAGCATGAACCTGCCGCTGTTTCATCTAAATAATCTCAACCGTGACTTTGGTATTCTCCCGGGTGGCCGCGGCTTTGACCACGGTACGCATCGCTTTCGCGATACGACCCTGACGCCCGATGACCTTACCCATATCATCCTCGGCAACATGAAGTTCGAGCACGGTCTGCCCATCTTCCTGTCGTTCGTCCACACGGACGGCCTCGGGATGCTCCACTAAGGATTTGGCGATAACTTCAACAAGTTCTTTCATGTTGAGCCTCCCAATTATTTCTTAGCTTTAGCTTCAGCAAATTTAGCCATGATGCCCTGTTTGCTGAGGAGATTTTTAACGGTATCGGTCGGCTGAGCGCCTTTGTTCATCCAATCAAGAACCTTAGCCTCGTCAACGCTTACTGCTGCCGGCTGCTTGGACGGATCGTAGTTACCGAGAATCTCGATGAAACGACCATCACGCGGAGCGCGGGAATCAGCTACAACGATGCGATAGAACGGATTCTTCTTTGCACCCATACGGTTCAAACGAATCTTTACTGCCATGAAAATTCACCACCTTT
The DNA here is from genome assembly GCA_015058575.1 of Pseudoselenomonas ruminantium. Classification (GTDB taxonomy): domain Bacteria; phylum Bacillota; class Negativicutes; order Selenomonadales; family Selenomonadaceae; genus Selenomonas_A; species Selenomonas_A ruminantium_O. Next base: position 117,570 of record SVBZ01000004.1, on the reverse strand, counting down.
CGTAGGAAAAATAAACTTTATACTATCAATGCATAAACGGAAGTTTCGGGAAACCGCCGCCCAGGCCGCCAAGGCCACCCAGACCGGGGAACCCCTTCTTGCCCTTCTGCATCTTTTTCATTTTCTTCATCATCTTCTTCATTTCGCCGAACTGCTTCAAAAGCTTGTTGACATCCTGTACGCGGGTACCAGAGCCCAGCGCGATGCGCTTGCGGCGGCTGCCATTGATGATGTCGATGTTGGCACGCTCAGCTGGCGTCATCGATTTGATGATGGCCTCGATCTGGCGCATCTCCTTGCCGTCAAGATCGATATTCTGGCCTTCGAGCTGCTTCTTGAGACCGCCCATGCCAGGAATCATGCCGAGGATATTCTCCAGCGACCCCAGCTTCTTGACCTGCTGCATCTGCGAGAGGAAATCGTCGAGCGTGAACTCATCCTTGCGGAGCTTGCGCTCCATCTTCTTGGCCTCTTCCATGTCAAAGGTCTGCTGCGCCTTTTCGACCAGCGAGAGCACATCGCCCATGCCGAGGATACGCGAGGCCATGCGGTCCGGATGGAATGGCTGCAATGCCTCGAGCTTCTCGCCCATGCCGACGAACTTTATTGGCACGCTCGTGACGGCCTTGACCGACAGCGCCGCACCACCACGGGCATCACCGTCAAGCTTCGTCATGACGACACCATCAAGGCCGAGTGAATCGTTGAAGGCCTGCGCGACATTGACCGATTCCTGACCAGTCATCGCATCGACGACGAGCAGGATTTCGTGTGGCTTGACCTCGCCTTTGATATCGCGCAGCTCCTGCATGAGCTTTTCGTCAATCTGCAGTCGGCCAGCGGTATCGATGATGATGACATCGTTGGCATGCGACTGCGAATACGCGATGGAGTTCTTGGCGATCGTCACAGCATCCGTGCCCTGCTCCATCGTGAAGACAGGCAGCTCAAGCTGCTTGCCGACGACCTGCAGCTGCTTGATAGCTGCCGGCCGGTAAATATCGCAGGCGACAAGCAACGGGCGCTTGCCCTGCTTCTTGAGGGCCAGCCCCAGCTTACCGGCAGACGTCGTCTTGCCGGCGCCCTGCAGGCCAACCATCATGATGACGGTCGGCGGGTTCGGGCTCATATTGATACGGCTCTGCGTACCTCCCATGAGGTTCGTGAGCTCTTCATCAACAATCTTTATTACGACCTGAGCCGGCGTCAGCGTTTCCAGGATATCCTGGCCGATAGCGCGCTCCTTGACGGTCTTTATGAACTGTTTGACTACCTTGAAGTTGACGTCGGCCTCAAGCAGGGCCATACGCACCTCACGCATGGCGTCGTTGACATCGTCCTCCGTCAGCTTGCCATGACCGCGGAGCTTCTTGAATGTCTCCTGCAGGCGGTCAGATAAACTCTCAAAAATCAAAGCGATACCTCCTGACTACGCCCCAAGAATGGCGCGAGCCGGTCGAGAACCTCAGCCACAGCTGCTTCATTGCCTGGCTGTCTGAGGCCTTCGATGGATTCATATATTTTCGCCAGTTCCTGCCGCTCCTCCTGATAGCGGTGCGCCAGTCCCAGCTTCTCCTCATACGCTTCCATGGCCTTCTGTGACCGATGGATGTTGTCGTAGACAGCCTGCCGGGAAATCCCCAGTTCCTCGCCAATCTCCGACAAAGAGAAATCTTCAAACAGATGCATACGCAGGCATTCCTGCTGCTTTTCGGTCAAAAGCGCCCCATACAGGTCAAACAAAGCCGACAGATATAAAAGCTGCTCCATATTCCTATCACCTGTTTTACAAAAATATGTGCCAAGGCTTTCTCCTTGACATTGCTATTATACCGAAGCCATCATAACCTGTCAAGCATTTTTCCTTGGCACATAAATTTCTTTTTCTTCTATTTATATTTTTACGTACTCCGCGCCCAGCGCGAGGATTTGCCAGCCATTTGCCTCCAGCACTGTCGCAAAATCATGCGCCGTGCCGTTAAAGTCAATGTCAACAGTCATATTGCCAAAGCTCGTGCTGCGGACAAAGACGTTGTTTACGCCTGCGAGTTCGCGCAGATAGGTTGTTGCCGCGCTGATATTGCCAAGCTTGCTGCCCGTAACGATGAGCTGCAAGTGCTGCTCGGGATTAGCCGCCTTGTTAAGTGCTGCCTTGCCTATGGCCGCAGGGATACCCTTGGCGGCAGCCGCTACAGCCTCATTTACCGCATTGGGCCCGCGCCGCTCGGATTTGCCCGTGAAGACGCCCGTATAGAGTACCTCGCCATTATTGACATTGAGCATGCGCACCGACACGGTGACATTGGCCTTCTTGAGGTTCTCGAAGCCCGGCATCGGCGCATAATCAGCCATACTGCCCACGGCCTTGTCGACCGTGACTGTCACCAGATAGTCCAGCGGGAATTGACTGGTCAAAGTCTTCATCATTGACTTGTCACCGGCATAGCTTGCCGCCAGCAGCTGCTTCTGTTTTGACTTGTCAAGCTGATTGACGTCAACGATGCGCGTATAGCCCTGCCTGCGGATGCCTTCCATCACGGCATTTTCAAGGCTTGCATAGCGGATGCCCTGCTGATCCATGGCCACGACACCGACACGCGGGTCCTGCATATTGGCACCGACCACAGCTTTTTTCTGGGCATACGTGCCAAGCGCCGCGCTGATTTTCTGCTCCGAGACATCGGCGCGCACCTTGACCGTATAGAGCCCGTTGTCCTTTACCGATGACAGTACCTCATAGCTTTTGATATAGCCATCGGCCTGCGTGTAGATGCGGTCATTGATCAGCTGGTAATTCTGCACATAGCTGCGGCTGTCGACCATGACGCCGACCTGCTGCTCGATGGCCTGCCGCAAAGCCTGCCTCAGCGCACTGCGCTCCGAGCCGCCGTACCCTGTCACCGTCACCACCACTGCCGAAGCAGACATCGCCGGCAGCACGAGCAGTCCTGTCAGCACTACAAGTTTCTTCCACATTCCCCTCGCCTTCCTTCCGTTATTGACACCTTCAGTATACCATCAATAACTATAAGAATGCTGAGAACTTATCAAAAAATCTGTCCCTGCAGTACTTTCTTTTCCTTAATTCTTTCTTTATTCTTTCTGTGTTTTTACGCTTCGCCATTGGCGATAGCTGCATACTGCTCCTCGGGAATCATCGGTGAACCGATTTGCGCCAGCAAGCCGTCATCAATCGTTCCCTGCTCCGCATACTGCCGGCCCGCCGCACGCACGAGCGCAAGCCGCGGCTTCGTGACGATATCAGCCTCGGGCACATTGAACATCGGACTCTCGGGCACCGTGATAATCGTATGCTGCCGTGGGAACAGCAGCTTGAACTGTGCCACTGCCGGCTCGAAATTGCCCTTGCTGTTCGGGAACCCGCAGCCGCAAATCATCAGATAGCGCAGATGCGCAAAATCCGCCTGGCCGATATGCTCATAGCGGCCGCCAACCTTCTTCATCTTCATGCAGGAAAGCGGCATCGTCCGCTCGATAAATGCCTTGAGCTTTGCCGGCATGCCATATCCATAGAGCGGAAAGTTAAGCAGCAGCAAATCGCATTCAAGCACCTTAGCCAGCAGGGCTTTCATATCATCCGTATGGATGCAGGTCCCGCCATTGCGCTTGCAGGTAAAGCAGCCCACACAGAACTCGATATGTTTCTCAGCGATATGGACGACCTCAATATCCTGCGGCGCAGCCTCCTGCATACCGGCGACAAACGCCCGCGTAATATGCATCGTATCGCTTTGCTCTTTTTTCGGGCTGCCATTCAATACCAGGATTTTCATTTTCCTATACGTCCTCCCACTCACTTCACACGCTCCAGCCAATCATCCAGGAACTTCATCTGCTCTTCGGTATGGAACCAATGCTCACCAGCTTCCATTACCGTAAGATTCGCATCATGTGCTTTGGCAAAAACCTGCATCGTCGCATAATCCGTAAGATTATCCTGACCCCCATACAAGATTTCTGTCGGCACCGTCCAGTTCAGCGGATGCTCACGCACATAGGAAAGATATTCCCAGGACAAGTCCTCGCCAAATGCCGTATGGATCACGCCCTGTTCCTTTAAGTCCGCTTCTGTTACCTGCGCCCACTGCATCATATTTCGGATGAGCTTTTCCATATCCACCACGGGTGAAATGAAGTACGCCTGCTTCACATATGCATCAATACCGCCACACATGCTGAAAAACGCGCCAATGCTATTGGCAATCAGCACCACATTATCATGCTTCTTATCTATGTCCCTAACGGTCTTTCGAATCTCATTTCCTGTTTCCCACGGGGTAAAGGTCTTATAATCAAGGCCCAGCACCTCCGCAGCGGGGAAAAACGCCCGATAATGCCCGGCCTCCTCTGCACTTCCGCCCTTCCCGTGGACGTAAACTACAATATCCATACTACCCTCATTATTCTTTTTCACTTCTTGACTAATGCCCCAAAGACTGCATCCTTGTCAAACTCGCCGGTAGCAAAGCCCGGCACTTCCTTGAACGCCTTGCAGTAGGCAAGGCTCATCTCCGTAAAGACGGCACTCATCTGCGCATCCGTATACGGGCAGTCATCGGTGACGATAAGCGTCGCAAAACTGAATGCCACGAGCCACAAATTGCGGAAATACTTATCCGCCGTCGCCGCATCCATATGATAGATGCGCATGATCGACTCCCGCACAAGCCCCTGGGAAAACTGCAGTGCATCCATGGCGCCGCCTACCGCCTCATCCGGCTTCGTCAAGAACAGCAGCTTATAGAGCTCCGGCTCTTCCTTCGCAAAGCAGATATACTGCTGGCCGACCCCCAGGAACGGCACCGGGCCCTTGAGCCCCGTCTCGATATATTCCTGATAGCGCTTCTTCGCCATGGCATAGACCTCGACCTTCAGCTGTTCCATCGTCGTGAACCACGTAAAGATTGGCCGTGGCGACACGCCGAGCTCTGCGGCAACTTCACGCGCCGTCACCGCATCGATTCCTTTCTTGCGCACGACTTCGAGAGCCGCTGCCACAATCTCCTCTTTTTGAAACTTGACCTTTGGAGGCATAAACACGATCCTTTCGTTTAAAAACATCCGTTACGTAACAGTTGTTATCTTACATGATTTGATGCGTACTGTCAAGCGGTTGTTCTTATTTTCTTTTATTCTTCCGCTCCGCGCGCACAATAAAACGGCAGCTGCACCTCATACGAGCCGTGCAGCTGCCGCCAATCCGTTATTTCTTTTCTTGTCCATCTTTAGGGGGCGCCCCCTCCATCGACAGTTTCTCCTTGGCATAGGCCTGTAAATCGTCTGTGTTCTCCACGACATCTTCGACATAGCTCTTGATGTCTCTTGTCAGCTCCTCCGTATCGGCCGCCGACATTTCCCCGAGCTTCTTGAAAGCCTTTTTGTGGCCGGCATTGAATTCGGCCTCATCGTCATATTTGCGGAACAGCAGCCGCATCATCTTGCGCCGCAGGAATTTTTCGCGAATGATGTTCTCACGTTCTTCTACCCAGGCCACCGCCAGAACCACCAGCAGCAGGATGCCCATATAGCCAAGCAATGGATACATCCACGAAACCAGCTGGGAAAAACCGCCAAAACTGCAAACATAACCAAGCGCAACAATGCCAATGAGAATCTTGCGCATCTTGCCGATATCACTGCCCGCGAAACGCCGCGCCGTCGCATAGTAGAGGCTGAACGCCGTATTGAAGATCAGCGCGAATATCACTACCGCATAGATGACGGCAAAGGCCGGATGGATCTGATTCACGAGCGTCAGCATCGGGATCTCCGCATCTTTGACCTTGTCGAGATTGGCAAACAGCGCCATCGAAGCACTGCCGACAATCACTCCGATAATCGCGCCGCCTAGCGCGCCGCCCTTTTCGGCATCACTGATGCGCACAACCGAGCCGCCGAGTACAAAAGCCATCGAAACACCATTCATCACGCAGAGCGCAAAGTAATTGATGACGGCCAGATAGACATTGGGCATCGCCGGCCGCAGCGATTTTGACACTTCATCGAGCATGGCAAAGTCATACGACTTGCCCCAAAACGTATAACCTGTCACCAGTAAGATCATGACGACAATGATGGGCGTAAACACGCCGAGCACCCGCGTAATCTTGTCAAAATCAAGGAACGCAATCACGCAGACCAGCAGCGAGCACACCAAAGCGCCGAGCCAGCTTGGCAGGCCAAACTGCTGCTGCAGGTTAGCCCCGGCACCAGCGACCATGACAAAGCCGACGACAAAGCAGGACACCACCAGCGTGACATCGATGATGCGCTGGATGATGGGATGTGCAATCTGTTCCAAGACTTCCTGATGGTTGTTCGACTGATAATGAGAACCGAGCGTCACGATGATACGCCCAAAGATTATATTCAAAATGCCCAGCACTGCAACGCCAGCCAGGCCTATCTCACCAAAACTCAAAAAATACTGCAGCAAATCCTGCCCCGAGGACAAGCCCGCGCCTACCAATACCCCTACATAGGCCATAGCAATCGATATGGATTCCTTGCTGAACTTCATCCGGTCACCCTTTCTTTTATGCAATAACAAAATATTTTTATATATATTTTAGCATATTTGTTATAGTAACGCAAAAACAGACCAATTTACAGGCAAACCGACCGGTAATCTGTCTGTTTTAAAATCACTAAAAAAGACTGACCAGCATATCGTCTGGTCAGTCTCCTCATTCCCTGTCAACGGGACTGCAACAAATCGAGCATCGACGCTGCTGTTTCCGCACTGGCAAGTTTTTCGTTTTCGTCTGTCCCGATTTTACCCGATTTGTCCACCTGCGTACTCAGTATCGTCGGATTATCCTCAGGATGCGCCGCATGCGTCTTACTCTGCGAGACGATGCGATCCCCCTCATAAACCGTGATGAGCACCGATCCATCGGACATGACCTGCGTGATCGTTGTGGTTTCCTCGCCACTGTCACCGGCACCATCCTCGCGGACGCCACCACCAGTCTCCAGCTGTCTGAGCATTTTCGCAAACGCTGACTTGGCTGCCGGCGTCTTGTCCGTCGTTGCCGCTGCGGACGCTGCTGCCCCTTGATTCCACAGCACCGTTTTCGTTGCCTGAATTTCCATCGAATTCCTCCTAACCGCAAAAAGACTCTCTTCAACCTATATATCGGATAACCGCAGGAATACTTAACCCCTATCGGTTGTGCTTCGTTGAGTTTTTTCTATTGCCCTAAACACTTTCCCCGCTTGAGGATATAAAGAACAGAAAGCAAGATAACAATACACAAAGATGTGAGGGGGAAATAAAATGTTTAAGGTAATAAAAAACTTTTTTAAGACGCTCACGATGCCGACAACGATTCCGCCCAAGAATTGCCCGCTCTGGGTGTGTTTCAAATAGAGTTGACTTAGGCCACAGCAAGGACAACAAGTAAGATAACAACACGTAACAATGTAAGGAGGAATATAAAATGGAAAAGAAATTCATGAATCAGATGGAAGATATGGAACTGGACATGGTAGCTGGGGGATTTCGGCCAAATCTTATTTTTCGTCCTCGCCCTCGCAAACATGATGTAAATTCTATGGCAGCAAATGTAGATGAAACACAAATGAAACTCCCTATCGGTGGTGGTCATAAAATTACTATGGCAGCAAATGTATTTGAAACGCAAAACGCAAGCGCTTGTGTTGGTAAATAATAGCGATATAGGCTAAGACATAGACAGAGGGCATATCATCAGATGTGCTCTCTTTTATATGCGCAGAGCTATCAACGGCTATTGCTGATCCCGGCCTGGAATTCCGCCCAGATCTTCTTCTTGGCAATCTTGCCCGTCGTTGTCCGCGGCAGTTTATCCATGATATGGAACTCGCGGGGTATCTTATAGAGGGCCAGATTGTTCTGCAGGAATTGTTTGAGCTCACGGATATTGACCTCTGCCCCTTGATGGACACTGTAGAAGCAGGCACCGACCTGACCGCGGAGCTTATCCTCAACGCCAATGACAGCCACCTCATGAATCCCAGGGAACTGGTAGATAAGCTCCTCGACCTCGCGCGGATAGACATTTTCGCCCATGCTGATAATCATATCCTTGATGCGGTCGACAATGTAGATATAGCCATCTTCGTCGGCTCTGGCCACATCGCCCGTATGGAACCAGCCACCACGCATGGCATCATGCGTCACATCGGGAAGATTCCAATAGCCAAGCATCACATTATCGCCTTTGACGATAAGCTCGCCCAGCTCGCCGCGCGAAACCTCCTCTCCCTCATCATCGATGAGTTTCCACTGCGTCCCTGGAACCACCGGCCCACAGGAACCGACCTTTGTCTTGCCCAGCTGCGTCATCGTGACAATCGGTGCCGTCTCCGAAAGACCATAAGCCTCACAGATATCCAGACCAAACTTTGCCGTAAAATCCTGCTGGATCTTTAGCGGCAGCGTCGTCCCCGCACTGACCACGAGCCGCACCGACTTCATATCCTCTGGCGTGCCAAGCTTCGTCAGCAGGCTGCAGATAGACGGCACGATATAAAGCTCCGTAATGCCTTCCTCACGAATCGTCTGGATGGTCGTCCGCGGCGTGAACGAATCGAGGATCACGATGGCTGCGCCGACACTCAGCGAATAGAACACCGCGCAGGTAAGGCCATAGCAATGATACATCGGCAGCACGCAAAGCGCCTTGTGCCCGGGCTTGCAGCCCATATAGGCAATCTGCTGCGTATTGAACACGATATTGCGGTGCGAAAGCACTGCGCCCTTGGGATTGCCCGTTGTCCCCGATGTATAGATAATCTGGCAGGGGTTGTCCTCACTGAAATACTCCGACAGCTCTGGCGCTTTCCCGATTCCCGCCTGCGGCTTGCCGATGGCGCGGATGTCAACCTGCACCACCTTGAGCTGGCAGCGCAGCTGCGCGAGCGCGTCGACAAGATTGAGCGGCTGATAGGTAAGGAGCATCTGGATGCCTGCATCCTTGATAATATACGCAATCTCGCGATTGCTGAGCTGGAAATTGATAGGAACGGCAATCGCCCCCAGCGACGTGATGCCCATATAGGCAAAGATAAACTCCGCACTATTGCGCGTAAAGATACCGACGCGGTCGCCCTGATGCACGCCGCAGGCATGCAGTCGATCCCTGCAGGCCTGCACCGCCACCTGCAGCTCCTTATACGTGAACCGGCGCTCACGATCGACAATCGCCAAATCATCCGGCGCCCCTTGATAAATCAACTCATGAATAAGCATCTTATCACTCTTTTCTGTTTGGACACAAAATTAGTACCTGATACTAATTTTATACCAGGTACTAATTTTTGTCAAAGGGAATCTTGCCTCAGTCCCGTTCACGCATCGTATTCACGCCGCAAACTCCTTACTGTTCAGCCAGTGGATCCGGGCCATATTCATTCTCTCCCTCCGTACCTTTCTTAAACAAGATATACAGTGCAAAGAAAAAGTTAACAAAGGGCACCAGGATAAGCAAAAACCACCAGCCGGATTTACCCAAATCATGCATGCGTCTGATTCCCAGCGTAAACTGAGGAACCATCCCGATAATGCCCAGCAAAGCCACCAGCCACAGATAGTCCATCGCTAAAAACATCAAGCCCTCGCAGACCAGACCAAACCCGAAGCAACGGGTAAAATAGCGAAAACGGTTCAGACGCCCTTCCGTGCTGAAGAATTTCTGCATGAATCCCTCTTCATCTAACTTGCATACATTTTCTACTGCCATAATCATTGTCTCCTTTGACTAAATAAAAATTTTTATCCATAATTCCCACAGCGATTGCGCGGATAATTATCACGAAAGTCATAGGCTTTCAGCTTATTTTCACAATTTATGATAAATCGTATATATTAGATAATAGCCAGTATGCCATTAAACTCGCATTAATTTAGCTGGGGTTTGCTTGTTCTCCCCCTTTGCTTTCCGGTCAGTGACTTGCAGGCTTTCGATACTGCGCAGCACGTCATCCCGCGCCGCCTCACTGCCAGCATGATAGAAATACGTCACGATATAGCTGTTATGCGCAATGGGATAGGAAGCTGCCACGATTTCATAGGCCTTGCCATCCTTTTGGCCTGTGAACTCATATCGCCAGACCGGACGGCCATCTATCGCCATCAAGTCCGCTTCCTTCAGCACCACATCCTTGACCTTATAGCGTGCCAGCGTCTTATACACGCGCTCCGGCGGTGTAGGGTCAGCCACCAGCTCAACAGGTTCATCGCCCCATGGCTGCAAATGGGCATCGACAAAAAAGCGGTTGCATTTCGCTTGCCAAACCTTACAGTCCTCATCTTCCCATGGAAGTGCTTTCAGCTCCCGCGGTACTTGCATCTCTATCTGGCTGGTATCATTTACGGCCAGACAAGACGATGGCCAGAACACCTCGGGAAAAACAGCATACTTGAGACAAGCCATGCCCCAAAGCAAACAAGCAAGAATAAATATACGCGTATGTTTCACCTTCCCACATCAATTTATGGCTATGCTTTCAATAGCCCTTTCCAGCATAGCCTTAGCCATATCATCATCCTCGGCACATTGAAAATAAAACAGCCAGACATCCCGGCCCGCCTGATAGCCCAAACATTCCTTGCGCTCATTTTTGTCCACGCCTTCAAGGATATGTAAAGGCGTACCGCCCACCAGTCGAGTTCCCTCCCCCTGCACGGCAAGAGTTCCCGCTACCTGCGGAAATACCTGGCCAAATCCAGCCAAATCAAAACGCACCTTAGTCTGTTCTGTCGTTAATACACCATGTACAATCTGTATCTCACCACCGCCTTCGATGGCCTTATACGCAGTCAAGCGCTCATAAGGCGCAACGGCGGCAAGCTGCCGTTGCGCTGGCTGCACAGGCAAATAAAGCGACAGCGTCCGCCCATCCGTCATTTTCTCCTCTACGGGATAACACAGATAAAAATCATCAGCTGCTGTCATCTCGACCTCGGTCCGCCAAAGCAGATTTCCGGGAAGTACTTCATAAAGAACCAGCATAATCACACCAATATTCCTCAACCACTTTTTCCTCTTCTTGTCCATCTTTCCCACCCTTCTTTTCAGCTTATTTTCATTTATGATACCTTACAAAACTTAAAGCATACCTAGTCTCCCATTAGCGTCTCATTAAGAAAAGCCCCACGCTTACCGTGAGGCTTTCCCCGTTTAATCATATTATTTGCTGACATAGCTGCGTTCTGCCGCAGGAATTTTATCCCAGCTGATGGCATTGGCGGCAATATGCTGCTTTTTCCCCCAGGCTGCCGCAATGCCCGCGGCTTCGCCGATGCTCATGCAGGTCGGCTGGATGCGCATCGATGCCTGCAGGATGAAGCTCGCACTGATGCAGCGGCCGGCAACGATGAGGTTTTCGATTTCCTTCGTCACCAGCGCTCCATAGGGAATCTCGTAATAGCCGCCCTTGGGCAGTTTCTCCGAAACCTTTTCCCCATGCGCATCGATGAACCAGGCCGTGCGGCAGACGGCATCGGCAAAGCGGCTCTGGTTATGGTAATCGTCCTCCACCAGATACTGCTTCCCGCGGATGCGCCAGGACTCCCGGGCCCCGAGCATGGCTGCTTCGCGGCTGATGAAGGCCTTTTCAAACCCGGGCAGATGGCGGATGAGATAGCTGGCGATATTGTGCATCATGCGGCGGCCATAGGCTACGGCCTTGCTGTAAGAAACCGGATCGGTGGCCGAAAACTTCACCGGAATCTCGGGGCAGTTCATACTCATGACACCATTCTTGCCGATGATGGTATGGGCCTGCATATATTCCGCTTCTTCCTGCGTGATTTCGCCTGTCTGCACGCCTTTGGCCATCAGGTCTTCAAGCTTATACCGCTGCTTGCGGTGCATGGCCTCAGCGATCTCGAAATACGGCGGCTTAGACTTGCACCAGTCCTCTTTGAGCTCAATGGCCACATACCGGTAAAGCCTATCGATATCGATACCACCCATCTCAAAGCGGAACGACAACGGCTGATTGTTCCCGGTCTTTTCATAGCCCCGCTCATAGGGAACCCCCGCCGAACGGGCCAGGAATGCATCACCGGTGCTGTCGATATAAGTCTTCGCCTCAATGGCAGCAAGGCCCGCAATGGTCTGGATGATGCAGGCCGTGAGCTTGCCACCCTCCACCACCGTATCAATTACCACCGTCTGGAAGAGGACCTCGACACCAGCCTCGCTGCACATCTCGTCATAAATAAGCGTCAGCGTCTCGGGATTGTGCCAGGTCTGCTGCGTCACGCCATCAAAAGGCTCGATGCCATGCTTGCGCAGGCGCTCCTTGACTTCGGCCACATAGGGCGTATCGCTGTCCGGTGCATGCGTATCCATGAACGGATAAACGCAGCCAAGCACGGCAAGGCCGCCCAAAGCCACGCCGCGCTCGATCAGCACGGTTTTCGCTCCCTTCCGGGCCGCCATGACAGCTGCGGCTGTCCCCGCAGGGCCGCCGCCAGCCACGCAAACATCCACCGCAAACAGCACGGGGATTTCCTTGCCCGCATAGGTCATGGTGCCATTTGCCTTGCGGGCCGCAGCCTGCGCCATGTCCGCGCCGCCGATAGTGCTTTCTGCCAGCACCCCCACAGCCGCTATGCCTGCCATTTTCATGAAATCACGGCGGGAAATGGGGATCGTAAACGATTTTTCCATAGCTATTTTCCTCACATCATTTCTTCATATCGCTCTTGGTGTCCTGCTCCGCACTGCGGATATCTGCGGACATGTCCTTGGCCAGATTCAGTTCATGGAACTTCTTATCCTTATGCAGGACCATGGTAAATCGGTCGGTTTTATCGAGCTGGATTTCCCCGCTCCTTACCGACAGTTCCAGGATATGACCGCCATGCTTCCGGTCATCGGAGATGAAATGGAAATGCCAGCCCGCAGAATTGAGTCCGCTCATATAGCCTGGGCAGTACAAGCCCACCAGCGTGCCTTTGATATTCTTATGCTGAAACTCCGTCTGCTTGCCTTTGAGTGCCTCCACCAACGTCGGATATGGTTTGCTGCTGCCGTATTCACTGCGGAAGAGAATCGACGGAAACTCCGTGTGCAGCTTTACCATGTAGAAACTGTTGGCGCCCTGTTCCTTCACCACCTGATTCAGCACCTTTTCCAAAGCAGCTTTATCGGCAATATTTGACAGTTTGACCGAAACATCCGTATCGAAAAAAGTCACATTGGCAAACGGAATGATTTCTTTGTCATCGGCCACCACCACGCGGCCATCGCCCAATGCCTGGTAAACCGTGCCTTCAAGGACGATCATTTCGCCGTTCAGCCCCTCAAACGTGCCAATGCCGGTATCTCCCATAGCACGCAGATCCTTGGCCGTCACCGTACCGCCAAAATACCCCTGCGCCAACGATTGCAAGAGGGCAACCTGCGAAAGATTTTCCCTGTCAGCCGCCGCTGCATACCCGCTGCTGCCCAGCATCAGCCCTGCCAAAATCGCTGCGGCCATTTTCTTTGTCTTGCTCATGATATGATAGCTCCTTCCCTTCATTTCCTTTTTCTAAATATCTTCCTGCCAACATAATTCTTGCTTTTTCCCGCAAATCCTGCTGCTGCAAAATCCAGTTCGCTTTTCTTTTCATTTTGCGCTGGCAAACTTTGCTGGCTGACGGTATAATAACAGACAGCAGAACATGATAACCGAGGGGATATCCTATGACGAAAAAACAAACGCCCCTTGACCGCTTGCGGGACAAGGGCTATAAGATAACACCACAGCGCCGCGCCGTCCTGCAGGCCTTTGCCGTCTGCCCGCCTTTCCCGACGGCCCAGCAGATCCGCGAGGAGGTCCGCAAGCAGCAGCCCGACGTCTCGCTCGATACGATTTACCGCAACCTGTCGCTGCTGACCAAGCTCGACATCGTCCACGAGATTTTCCGCAGCTCCGGCAATGTCTACGAACTCGCCGATGCCGCCCATCATCACCATCATCTGGTCTGCACCGAATGCGGCCATACCGAATGCATCGACGTCTGCCCGATGACCGACGCCTACGAACAGGAAGCGGCCAGGAAAGGCTTCCAGATTACAGGGCATATCTTCGAGTTCTACGGGCTTTGCCAAAAATGCCAGCAAAAAAAACATAAAATCTGACAAGTCAATGGCCGGCGTTGACAAGTCAATGACAAGAGCAATGATAAAAATTATCAAACTGCTCTTGTCATTTTTATTTTGCATGCTATAATCGTAAATAGTAATATTACTATTTACTTATTTTCTTTTCTTCTTTTTTCAGGAGGTCATCATTTTGAAATGCAAAACTTCATTTTTCTGCCTGCTCGCCGCCTTTTGCCTGCTGCTCACCGGCTGTGGCGCGGGCAGCACGAACTCTTCGCCGGATGCCGCAAAAGACGGCAGCTTCCGCATTGTCACTACGTTCTATCCCATGTACATCGACGCCATCAACCTCACCAAGGGAATTGACGGCGTCACAGTCACCAATATGACCAAACCGCAGACCGGCTGCCTGCACGACTACCAGCTGACCACTGAGGACATGAAGACCCTCGAAAAGGCCGATGCCCTCATCGCCAATGGTGCTGGTATGGAGAGCTTCCTCGGCAAGGTCATCAAGGAACAGAAAAATCTCAAGGTCATTGACGCGTCAAAAGGCATCGAGCTGCTGAAAGACGGCGATGAGGAAAATCCGCACGTCTGGCTCAGCATCACTGCCAATATCGAACAGGTCAAGAACATCGCCGAGCAGCTGAAGCAAGCCGATCCTAAACATGCCGATGCCTATCAGGCCAATGCCGATGCCTATATCCAAAAGCTCGAAGCACTCAAGAAAGAGATGCACGAAACGCTCGATAACGTCCCGCATAAGGACATCGTGACTTTCCACGAGGCCTTCCCGTATTTTGCCAAGGAGTTCGGCCTGCATATCCTGACGGTCATCGAGCGCGAACCGGGCACAGAACCAACGCCAGCCGAGCTGCAGGCTGTCATCGGGCAGGTCAAGCCGCTCACAGCCAAGGTACTGTTCACCGAGCCGCAGTATTCCCCTGCTGCCGCGCAGACCATCGCCCGTGAAACCGGCGCCAAAATCTACACCCTCGACCCTGTAGTGACCGGCGAAGCTACTGAAGCTGCCATGGACGCTTACCTTACGACCATGCGCAAGAATATGGAAACGCTCAAAGAAGCCCTGCAATAACCCGCAAAAAAAGGAGAGGACAAAACACACGCATTTTGTCCTCTCCTTTTATGCTTTTCTACCGATCCGCTCCTCTTCTCATGCCGTCTCCGAGGGGCCATGATATACGAATCCCAGCATGGTTATATCGTCGGACTGCTCTGCTGCCCCGGCATGGTCTTTGACTGCCGCCCGCACACGGTTCAGCATTTCTGCAGCATCAGAGCCTGCCGGCATCTCCGCCAGCATCTGCCGCAGCTGTGCCTCGCCGAATTGCTCCTGCTGCTCATCCATCGCTTCCGTTACCCCATCGGTGTAGAGCAGCATCGCCGTACCGCGCGCCAGCGTAAGCTGCCGGGCCGTAAACGTCAGCCCGTCGCGCACGCCAAGGATGGGATCTGTGGCCTTGGGCAGATACGCCCATTCCGTTCCCTGGCCCACGATTGGTGCATTGTGCCCCGCATTTACATAGGTAAACTTTCCCGTTGGCAGATGCAGCACACCGATGAACGTCGTCACAAACATCATCTCGCGGTTGCTTGCTGCCAGGGCATCGTTCGCCGCCGCCACGATATCTGCCAGCCTGTCTGCTGATTTCTTTACTAACGCCTGATCCTTGAGCAAGGTCTTGGCAATTACCATGAACAGCGACGCCGGCACGCCTTTATCCGAAACATCAGCAATCGTCAGCACCAGATTGTCTTCGTCCATAAAATAGAAATCGTAGAAATCGCCACCAACCATCTTGGCAGGATGCATCATCGCCGCCAGATCCAGCTGCCCTTTATAGCGCTCGGCTTTTATCGCTTCTGGCAGCATGCCGGCCTGAATGCTCGCGGCCACTTCCAGCTCTGTCTTCGCACGCTCGGCCTTGGCCGTTGCCTGCGCCAGCTCATCCATATGCCGTTGGAGCTCATCGGTCATGGCATTGAAGCAGATGGCCAGGTGGCCGATCTCATTGCTCTCATGGATTGCCAATTTCTTGTGCAGATTGCCCGCAGCGATTTCCTTCACGCCTGCCGCCAGCTGGCGGATAGGCTTCGTCACACGGGCGGCCATGACGCTGCTGCCATAAAACACGATAAATAGCAGCGGCAGCAGCAGCAGGGCCTCTTTGCCAGCCGTTGCCAGGAAAATCTGCTGTACCTCCCCGGCAAAGCTTTCCATTTTCGCCAGCACATCACCGCTGGCCTGTTGTGCCGGTGCCATAACCACATCGGTACTGAGCAGCATGCCGAAACTCCACTTGAGCTTCGGCATCGGCGCGTAGGCCAGATAATAATCCCTGCCATCTACAGTCACGCGCTCGACATCGCTTTTGCCAGCCACCATATGCTCAGCCGCCTTCGCCAGCGCCGTTTCGCCGGACCGGCGGATATCATAATCTCCCGGCATGGCCGCCAATATCCCTGCCTGCTCAGAGGAAAACGTGATATTGCCCTTATCATCCAACGCAAAGCAGATGCCCTTTACACCAGCAGCCACATTCATCACTTGCTTATGGATATCCTCTACGCTGCTGCCAATACTGACAACCCCCGCAAAGCCATTCGCATCGTAATAAGGCACCGTACAGGAAACTTCAAAATGTCCATCTTCACCCAGATAAACCGCGGTGAAATTCAGCTTGTTTTCCTGCTGTGCCGACTTATACCAGGGCCGCTGGCGCGGATCATAGTTCGCCAGGAAATCTGCTTTCTTGGCAGCCGAAGGGAATATCGAATTTTCCCCATCGTTGCCGGGAACGATATCCACGCAAATCATATAGCCATGCTTGGAAGCCGCCAGCAAAGATGTATGGTAATTTTTATAGGTCTTGCTAAGCGGCACCAGCACATCGGCAAAATTAGCAGCCAGTCCGATTTCCTGCGCCAATTCCGCTGGAATCCCCTGCTGTCTCAGCGCTGGGCTGTAATGGATATACGGCATCCCTGAAACGATATCCTCCGACCGGTCTGACAACGGCAGCTGCCGCGGCCGGTAATACTCCGGATGCGTCAGGATCTGCGACATGGTCTGCGCGAGGATGGTCGCATCTTCCCCATTGATTTCAAGTTCCCGGTCAATATAGCTGGCTTCCGCCTCAGCCATCTGCCGCAGCCAGTCCCTGTCATTATTCTCAGCGGACTCCCCCACTGACTCCGCAACCAGGCGGCTGACACTCCTGCCATGATTTTCGAGGGCTGTGCACGTGCTTTCCAGCGCATACAAAGACAAGGCGCTGACGCTCAAAAATATCAGCAAGCCGCATACCAGCACCAATGCCAGCACTTGATTCCTGATGCTTTTCTGCCGCACCGCCTTGATCTGACGAATCCATGCTTTGATCTTTTCCATCTATATCTCCCTTACCCGCAGGCCTACCCCCTGCCTGACTAAATAGCTATCCATCTTTATGGATTCGCCGCCTCACCAGCCAGTTCCTTCCTCGCAAACGACAAAAAGCTCACGCTGCAGCCATTCGCGCAGTACCAGGGCATGGTTTTCCTGCTCATTTTTCGCTGCATACAGCAAAGTCACATTTTGTGTGCGCAGCAACTCGCGGCACTGCCGGACAAAGGCCGCAGCAGCGGCACCAGTCTCCAGTTCTTCTAAATAGGCTTCGGAAAAACCTTCAAACGGCATCTCGCCGCGATGATACAGGCGGCGTATCTCGGTACTCGGCGTAATATCCTTAGCCCAGGCTGAAAGCTGCGCCGCTTCTTTCTTTATTCCCCGCGGCCACAACCTATCCACCAAAACCCTGTAGCCATCGGTCTCTGCCACAGGTTCATAGATGCGTTTCAATAAGATTTCGTATGCCATAACACCATTCCTTTCTCTCCATGACATCACGGTAACTTCACTTACAAATTAGCACAGGTACAGCGAACATGCAGTAAATGTTATCACGCCTGCAGATAGCAAAAATGACCGGTCAGATTGACATGTCACGTGACGTCAATTTTGACCGGTCATTTTTGCTTATTTGATAAATCTTACCTCTTGGCAGATTTCTTCGTATATCTTTTGCTTGCGTTCATTGAAAATGACTTTGTTTTCCTCGAACAAATTGCGGCCATGCGTGTCGATAGAGACGATGAGCGGCCCGAATTCCTTGACTTCGCTCGTCCAGAGCGTCTCGGGCATGCCGAGGTCCATCCAGTTGGCCGCAACGATTTTCTCGACGCAGTTGGCGGCTACGACCGCGCAGCCCGCAGGAAATACGCAATGCAGCGCCTTGTGCTCACGGCAGCCGCGCATCGTGCCGTCGCCCATGCCGCCCTTGCCGATAATCAGCCGGACACCGGTTTCCTTGATGAACGCTTCTTCGAATTTTTCCATGCGCATCGATGTCGTCGGACCGACCGTGACCATCTCATAGTCATCTTCGCCATGCTTGCGGATAATCGGCCCGGCATGCAGGATCGCACCATTGCGCACATCGACGGGCAGCGGGCGCTTTTCCTCGATGACACGGCGGTGGGCCACATCGCGGCAAGTCGTGAGCTTCCCCGTCAGGTAAATGACATCACCCACATGGATATCTGCCAAATCCTCGGCACTGATCGGTGTCGTAAGTATCTTCTTAGCCATCAGAAATCCACCTCCGCATGCGAATCAATGGTATAGTTCAGTTCACGGTCAAAGACGATATGCCCGCGGCGATGCGACCAGCAGCCGACGTTGACGGCCACACCAATGACCGATGGATGACGGGCACTGTTCTCGATGTTGACGCCCAGGACTGAATTCCTTCCGCGCAGGCCCTGCGGGCCAAGACCGAGCTTATTGATGCCATCTTCCAGCAGCTTTTCCATCTTAGCCGCCTTCGGATTCGGATTATGCGAGCCCAGTGGCCGCATCAGTGCCCATTTGGACTGCAAAGCTGCCACTTCTACCGATGTGCCGATGCCAACGCCGACCAAAAGCGGCGGACAGGCATTGAGCCCATAGCTCGTCATGACATCGAGGACAAACTTCGTGACCCCCTCATAGCCTTCTCCCGGCATCAGGACTTTGGCCTGTCCCGGCAGCGAGCAGCCGCCGCCTGCCATATACGTATAGATCTCACAATCATCGCGTCCCGGCACGATGTCCCAGAACAGCGACGGGATGCCCAGTGCCACATTCTCGCCGGTGTTGTACTCATCAAACGTCTCGACCGCATTATGCCGCAGCGGCGCCGCTTTCGTCGCCTGGATAACCGCCTCACGCAGCAGTGCCGGCAGTTCCCCGATATAGGGAAAATCCGCGCCGCAGCGCAGGAAAAACTGGATGGCACCGGTATCCTGGCAGCTCGGACGGTTGAGCTTTCGCGCCAGCTCCTGGTTCTCCCGCATCGTCTGATAGATTGCCTTGGCCAGCGGCTCTTCCTCCTGCGCGGCCAGCTCGCTAAGCCTTGCGCGCACATCATCGGGCAGGCACTTGCCGGAAAAGGCCAAAAACTTTGCGATGGTATCCGTCATCCGGGCTACCGCCTGTTCTTTCGTCATATTATCCTTCCTCTCCGTACACAATAACACGATCCTTGGAATTTCTTTCGTTGCTTTTATTATAATTTCGCTTTCCGTATAAGTCGAATACGAATATAATTATAATATCTATAAGTAAGCACTTATATCGAGGAGGTTTTCCGCATGGAGTTTCGCCAATTCCGCTATATCCTTGCCGTCGCCCAAGAAGGCTCTATTTCCCGCGCGGCGCAAAAGCTCTATATTTCCCAGCCGTCGCTTTCCCAATCGATTGCCGGTATCGAGAAAAAAATCGGCGCACCGCTCTTTGACCGCAGCATCACACCGCTGCACCCCACGCCCCTGGGCGAACTGTATCTTGACACCGCCCGGCGCATCCTGGCACTGGACGAAGAATTCCAGCAGCGCGCCGACGATATGCTGCATCGTTCCGCCGGCCACATCATCATCGGCAGTTCGCCCTTTCGCAGCACGTATCTGCTCGCACAATTCCTGCCTGCCTTCAAGCAGCAGTATCCTTCCATCACCATCGAGCTGCTGGAAAATACCACGCGTCAGCTTGAAAAATTAGCCCTCGCCGGACAGACCGACGTCATTCTTTCGCTGCAGCCCATCGACACCAGCCACTTCATGACCGAGAATCTTTTTGCCGAGGATCTGCTGCTGGCCCTGCCGCCTGCACATCCGCTATCCCAGCATTACAGCCTGCCGCATACACCAGCAGCGGCTTTGCCCCAGCTGCCGCTGGCAGCGCTAAAAGATACGCCGTTCATCACCATGCATCCCGAGCAGAAACTGCATAGCCAGCTGCATGCACTCTGCCATGCAGCTGGCTTCACACCGCAAAGCATCCTCGAAACCCGCAGTCTCGAAACCGCCCTCTCCCTCAGCGGTGCCGGCCTTGGTGCCGCGTTGCTGCCTGCCCCGCTGGTAAAGGGCTTCCACCCCCAGAAGTCTCCCTGCTACGCCGCCATCGACGCGCAGCCTACGCGTCAGGTCGTCATTGCCTGGCGCAGGAACCGCTACCTTTCCCATGCCGCCCGCACCTTTATCGGCAAACTAAAAGCCTATTGCCAGCAGCAATAGGCCTTGTCCGTTATGAAGCTGCTACCCGCCAGCCGTCACGGCCCTGTTCCTTTACCTGGTAAAGGGCTTGGTCGGCCGTGTGCAGCAGCGATTGGTAATCCCTGCCATGCAAGGGTGCTAACGCAATGCCGATACTTGCGCTCAGACGCATGCTTTTTTCCTTGTCGGTCTCAAGATTATGCGCCGCTTCGTTGATGCGTTTGGCTACAGTCGCCGCCATCGCCGCCGGCAAATCATTCAAAACGAGGATGAACTCATCGCCGCCGAAGCGCCCCACAGCATCCCGCGTACGGACGATATGGATAAGGCTCAGCGCAAATTGGCGCAGGATCATATCCCCGCGCTGATGCCCCAGCGTATCATTGGCCTCCTTGAAGTGATCCAGGTCAATGATCAGCAACGCATGGCAGTTGCCTTCCGTCAAGGGCGAGGCCAGCACCTCGGAGCCGGCCTCCTCGATGCCGCGCTTATTGAGCACGCCCGTCAGCGCATCCTTTTGCGCCATTTCTTTATAAATCCGCTTGCTCTTTTGGGCAGCCATGAGTTCCTTGACCGTCGCCATGAGCATGAGATTTTTCTCCTGCAGCATGTCCTTGGCTTTGCGCATCGACACCTCATGCCGGTTTATCACGGCAATCACGACCAAAAGCAGCACGACAAAACCGCCCAGCAGCCCGGTCTGCAAAGGGTAAAATGCCAGCAGATGCTGCAGCGAGAAAGTCGGTTTGGTCGCAATGATATGCTTCTGCGTGATGCTGGTCCGCGTTTCGGGATTGATCTGGGTAATCGCCTTGTTGAGGATGGTCTGCAGCATCCGCGGCTGCTGCGGCGAAATGGCCAGGCTCATGGGGATATTGATGGATGCATCGGGGATTATCGCCAGGTGCGGATACAGGCTCAAGGGGCGATCGATTTCCAGGATCGAGTTGCGCACGAGCACCAGCTCATCCTTATGCCCATCCACCATTTGCAGCGTATCCGCCACGCTGGCACGGGAATTCTTTATTTGCCAATGCGGGAATTTCTGTTCCATAAAGGCCATGAAAGAAGCATCGGCATAAGGAAGCAGCAGCGTGACATTCGCATCGCGGTCAGGCGCCGCCGGCATATTGCCCACGAAGGTATACGGAATCTCCAGCACAGGATTGGTATAGAGGAACGGCTGCTGGACAGCTGACCCCGCAAAGATATCCAGCATGACGTCCGCCTTGCCGCTCTTCAGCAGATTCAACGCATCTTCATAAGTCAGCACATGTATGTATTCGAATTTCACCCCGGAATTTTCCGCGATCGCCGCAATAAGGTCCGGGTAAATCCCGCTGGCCCGGCCCCAGTTGTCATCGTATTCGATATAGGGACGGACACCGCCATAGACCACGAGCCGCAGTGGCGGCAAGCTGTCGATGAACTGTCTTTCTGCCGGCGTGTAATGCACGAGCTGGAAGTCGAGATTCTCTGCCAGTTTTTGCGACAGCTGCGCGGCAAAATGCGGATTCTCTGTGTCGAGCCGCTGCAAAGCCCGCTCCATTTCCAAAAGCTTGGGCTGATAGGCAGCCGTTGTCACGATTTTCATCGGCACGCGGGCAAAGGCGAGCAGCAGTTTCTCCTGTTCATAGCTTTGCGCCGCCGTATCGGCCACCATATCCACAGCTCCAGTTGCCAAGGCTTCCGCCAGCGACTCGTGATCTGCATAGGCCTGTACGCGAAGATTCACTTGATTCTGCTGCTGGAACCGCAGCAGGCAGGCTTCCAGGCTGCGCGCAGCCAGCACACCTACCCGGGCGTTTTCCAGGCAGCTCAAATCATTGGCTGTGAAACGCTCTTCCTCCGCGCGCGTATAAAGTCCCACCATATCGTAACCAAAATTCCTGTCACTATAGATGAGCCCGTCGTGTTTGGCTAAAAAAACCTGATATTCCAGCGACAGCACCATATCGGCATCGCCATTTTGCAGCGCGGAAAAACTATTGCGGCTGGCTATATCCACCAGCTGGTATTGACTGTCGTTCTGCTTTGACAATTCATCCAGATAGCCGACGTAATACTGCCACAGGGCACGGGCATTGGCCACGCTTTTATCCGGCGGCACAATGCCTAAACGGATTGTCTCTGTGGCCGGACTACCGGCAAGGACAGCAGCCATCTGCCCCAACAGGACAGATAGAACGATAAACAAGGACAGCAGTGCTTTCATAAGGCAATTCTCCTATGGTACGGAATAAAGTCTCATGTAATTTATTCTCGGTCCCAAAACAAAATCCTGCCTGCTTCCGCTGTTGCTCCCGTCCAGGATAAAGCGTATAATGAAGACACTATGAGCGCCGCCAAAAACTTTTTTTTGCAAGGAAGGTGTCATCCGTATGTCAAAGAAAATCATACTGTTTCTCAGCCTCTGGCTGCTGCTTTTCCCCCTTGCCAGCCAGGCAGCCGAAAAAAACGATTATCCGCTAAAGCAGGTACTGATTCTCAGCCGCCACAACATTCGTGCGCCTTTGGCAGGACGCGGCTCCACACTGGCAAAGCTCACACCGCATACCTGGTTTGCCTGGCAGTGCGCACCTGGCGAGCTATCTTCCCGCGGCGCCGAATTGGAGCTACTGATGGGACAGTATTTCCGGCAACAGCTCGAGGCAGAAGCCCTGCTGCAGCATAATACTGCACCAGCAGCTGGTGAAGTACGCTTTTATGCCAACTCTTTCGAGCGCACCATCGCCACCGCCCGCTATTTTGCCAGCGGCCTGCTGCCACTGGTGGATGTTCCCATCGAGCATCACCAGCAGGTCAATGCTGCCGATCCCGTATTCCTGCCTGCCGTACCGGACAGCGAGCAGTTCCGCCAGCAGGTGCAGAAAGAATTTGACCAGTCAGGACTGCAAAACACCCTGCTGCAGCGTGGCAGACGGTCTTGCACGCTTCTCATGCAGACGCTTGATTTTGACAAGTCAGCCTATGTCCGTCAGCACGGACTGCCTGACTTGTCAAAAAAAGACATCGCCCCGGCGAAGAACGGCGGCCCGGGGCTTCGCACGCCCTGGGGGCCGCTGGTGCCGGCCAGCGATGCACTGACCCTGCAATATTATGAAGAAGAAAATGACCTTGCGGCCGCCTTTGGTCATAAGCTGACCAGCGAGGACTGGAAAGACATCGCGGCTTTGAAGGAACTGGGCATCAATTCGCTATTCTCCTTACCCACCTGTGCCCAGGCCATGGCCCATCCGCTGCTGTCTGTCATCGGTCAGGAGCTTGGCAACAGCCAGCGGAAAATCACCTTTCTTTGCGGCCATGATGTCAACCTCGCCGAAGTCCTGCCGGCACTTGGTGTGGAAGACTACACGCTGCCAGGCAGCATCGAAGCCAAGACGCCTATCGGCGCCAAGCTCGTCATCGAAAAACGTCAGGGCAAAGACGGCGAATACTACGCGGGCCTCGCACTCGTCTACGCTACCGCCGATCAGCTGCGCCATCGCACGCCGCTGACCACAGAGGCTCCGCCCGCACGTGTCCCCTTGCGCCTAAAAGGTCTCAGCACTAATCCGGACGGGCTGTATCGTTTCCCTGAACTAGCGCAGCGCATCCAGGATGCGATAAAGGAAGGACAGCGCTGGCAAAACGAACCTTGACCCCGCTCAGCCCAGCGCTACATCGAGCGCCATCATCACGGTAAACCCCGCAGCAAAGGCGAGCACGCCGATGTCGCTATGCTCGCCTGCCGACATCTCCGGAATCAGCTCCTCCACCACGACATAAAGCATGGCACCAGCCGCAAAGGCCAAAAGATAGGGAAGCACCGGTACGACAAAGCTTGCCGCCACAATCGTCAAAGCCGCACCAAGCGGCTCGACCACGCCCGAGAGCACCCCCGCGCCAAACGCCTTGTGCTTATTCATCCCTTCAGCCCGCAGGGGCAGCGAGATGATCGCCCCCTCAGGAAAATTCTGGATAGCAATGCCTAGGGACAAGGCAAAGGCACCACTGAGCGTGATATCGGCATTGCCTGCGAGCCACCCCGCAAAGCCCACGCCGACAGCCATGCCCTCAGGGATATTATGCAAGGTCACCGCGAGCACGAGCATCGCGGTCTTCGGCAAACTGCAGGCCATGCCCTCAGCCTTATCTGCATCAAAATGCAGATGCGGGATCACATGGTCGAGCAGCAGCAGGAAAAGCGTTCCTGCCCAAAAGCCGGCAAACGCCGGCAAAAACGCCAGCCGTCCCAATGCGGCACTGCCCTCCATCGCCGGAATCAAAAGGCTCCAAACCGACGCGGCGACCATGACGCCTGCCGCAAACCCCATCAAAGCCTTCTGCACGCCCCGCGACAGCTCCCGCTTCAGAACGTATACGCAGGCTGCGCCCAGGCTCGTTCCGAGCAAGGGAATAAGCAGTCCCTGCCATATCTCTATCGTTAACATATCTATCGCCTGCCTTTACTCATTGATTCTATTGCCATTGTACTTCCGCCCCCTGAAAATAGCAACCAGTTTTCCTGCCCCAGCCTTTGGGGCAATTTTCTTGCACAAAAACAGCCACCCAGGAAGCCTGCGCGGCTGCGTAGCGAGGGCTGCCCGACATCCTCAGACCGGCCGGCCACAAAACTTCAACCCTAACATGGTTATGTCATCCGATTGTTCAGCCCCGCCAGCATAGGCGCTGACATCCTGCCGGACAGCGGCGAGTATTTCCCTTACATCCTTTTCCGGCTCCAGGTTAAGCGTTTCCTGCAGCCGCTCTTCTGAATATATCTCCTCGGCCTCATTCATAGCCTCTGTCACGCCATCTGTATACAGGAAAATCATATCGTCCGGCTGCATGACCAGGCGGTGCGCTTCATACTCTTCCCTCTCGTTTATGCCCAGCATCATATGATTTCTCGCTTGCTGCAGATACTGGAACTTGCCATTATTCCGCACCAATGGCGAATTATGACCACCATTTACATAGACAAGCTCACCAGTCGTTAAATCCAGCCTGGCCAGGAACACCGTAACAAACATCATTTCTTCGTTTTCGCGGCAAAGTTCCTGATTTGCCATCTTCATGATGTCGGCAAAATCATCGGTATGCTTCGACATCAATACCATGTTCTTCAACGTCGTTTTCGCCCGCATCATATAGAGCGCTGCGGGAATCCCCTTGCCCGACACATCAGCGATGGCAATCACCAGATGCTCCTCATCCGTCAGGTAAAAATCATAAAAATCGCCACCTACGCCCTTGGCCGCATCCATCGAAGCATAGATCTGAAACTCCAGGCAGTCTGTCAAAAAGTCCTGCGGCAAAGCGCCCTGCTGTATATTGCGGGCCACCGACAGCTCGGCCGCCGCCTTTTCCTTCTCCGCTGTTATCCGCGACAGATTATCGATATATGCCTTCAGTTCATCGGTCATCGCATTGAAGCAAGTTGCCAAATGTTCGATTTCGTCGCCGGTGGTTATCTCAAGTTTCCTGTCCAGATTGCCGCTGGCAATCTCGCGCACGCCATCAGCCATCTGCTTTATCGGCTTAACGAACCGGTCCGTAAGATGTTTCGACAGGAAATACATAATGATCACCATGATCAAGAACGCCAGCAAGGCCGCCAGCAAAAGCAAGACCGACTCCCGCTGCAGGTTATCCCTGAAATTCTCCAGCTGCCCCACGAAATAGCTATGGCTTTCCTCCAGATATGACGAAATGTCATCCTGCGACACCAGAATGCCAAGGCTCCACTTCATAGTCGGTATGGGCGCAAAAGCCAGCATATAGTTTTCGCCATCGATCTCGACCGGCAGTACGTCACTTTCACCTTTTGCCATAGCTTTCGCTGCTTTCGCCAGTCCCACCGATTTACTATTCCGCAGATCCTGCCACTTATCGGTCTCAGCCAGCACGCCCTCCTTCAGCGGCGAGAAAATGACCTTGCCATTCTCATTCATGACAAAATTGATGCCCTTATCGCCGATGGCCGTATCATAAATATATTGGCGCAAATCCTTCGTCGCGAAATCCAGGCTTGCTACGCCAGCAATCCCTTCCGCATCATAATAGGGCGCCGAACAGCTTATGACCTCGACATTGCCGTGTGCCTTCGTCAGGATCGTGCGATACGGCAAAGAGAACACCACGCGCTTGGCTTTGACGGCATTTACATACCAGGGCCTTGCACAGGGATCGTAGGCAAACGCCGGATCATCCGATATCGGACTGTACGCGTCGCCGGGATAGACACTGCTGCAAATCAAAAAACCATGCTTACTCCCGAAATACGTTGCCGAATACCGGGAATCCCCATAGGCTTTTTCCATTGGCACCAGTGTCCCTGTTATATTGGCCGCAAGCTCTACTTCCCGCCGCACCGTCTCGATCCCGCGGTCCCGTACCGCAGAACTGTAGATGACGCAGGGCGTCCCCGGCGGAACTTTCCCATTATAGGAATCATGGACAGGTACCGGCAGATAATTCGACGGATTTTTCTGTATCCAGGTCAAGGCATCTGCCAAAATCGTCACATCATGTTCCATCTGCGCCATGCCACGGTCAATATAGTTAGCTTTCGACATGGCCAGATCTGCTATCATTTCCTTGCTCGTCTTACTTATGTAGTCCTGCGTGTATTCCGCTCCCGACTCCGATAGCTGTCCCCCCATCTCGGCTATATCCTGCTGAATGAAAACAATACCATAAAACGCCAGCCCGGCAAACACCAAGGCCGACACCAGGCTGCTGGCAACCAGCAGCAGCAGCAGGCGCTCTCTGATGCGTGACCGCCGGGACAGCATTTTCCGTATCATCCGCCAATAATCTCCCATATCCTAAACTACTCCTTCAATGACTCCCCTCGTTTCCCGATCTCGCCAGCGATGTCGATAAGCTCACAATCCCGGATCAGCATGGACATGACTGAGGATACATTCAGCACAAAAACTGCCGAAACCATCAGCATACCAATAGAATCCATCGGCAAAGCCAGCTGTTTGAAAATAATGGCATAGATTGCCATGATACCGCCTGGTACCGGCGGCGTCGCAATACTGAGCTGCATGGCCAGGATAATGGTTATGAGCAGCGAGAACAGCGATAGCGGCAAACCGGCATCATAAGCCGTATAAAAGACCCCCGCTACCAAAGCCGCTGCTGCCGAAGGCGAAAACATCGCATGCGATAACGGCAGCCAAAAATCGCAAAATTTCCCCTCGATTTTCAAGCGCTCCTTGGCAAAGGTCATATTTATCGACATCGACACTGTATTGCTGGCCGTAGAAAACGATATCAAAAACACATTAGCGCCCTGGCGCAGGAATTCCACCACATTTATCTTATACTTATAGGCAATATGCATAAGCATAAGCACGCCAAAACCGATCGTGAATACATAATTGGCAGCCACGATCCGCCATACGGCAAAAATCGTTTCCATATTGTTGCCGGCAACCGTCTTGAAGACATTCAGGAATATCGCTGCATATATGACCTTGGAAACAATATCCAGCATCTTGATGATCAGCTTGTTCATTTCGCCGATCAGCACCTTCAAATTCGGAATCACATTGGTCAAGGTCAGTATACTGACACCTGTCAGTATCGCAATAAAAACGATCTGCAAGATATTCCCTTCAACAAAGGGGACAAAAAAATTGCGTGGCAAAATGTCCAAAAACATCTGGAACAATTCAGCCGGGGCTAAGCTGCTCCCTCCATTTGCCGAAAGAACCGGAAAGAAGAACTGGCATACTGCCGCCGAGAACAGCGACATGAGCAGCATGATCATGAAGAAGCGGCGTATGACCCTGAGCCCGACATTGCTGAACGTCGTTACATCCTCCATCAGGCAAATGCCATTGACTATGGAGATAAAAACAAACGGCCCTGTAACCGCAACGATCAGCCCCATCAAGGTCTTGAGCAGCGGCTCTGCCACATCGTGCAGGACCACGCCCTGCAGTCCTGCCGGAAGCAGCGCATGGACACCCGCACATACTACCGCCAAAAGTGCCGCTATGGTAATCGAACCGCCAGGTATTTTTAGGGGCTTGCCAGCCTTTCTGGCATAGGTGCTGATCTCATTATAGCCATTCTGATACGTATAAACGGTTTCAGCCTGTTCGTAATTCATAAGGCCCTTTAAGATGTTGGCCGGCAATATCTCATCATCATCAAAGTCCTCATCGCTAAGCGGATTGTACGCTTCCCCCTTGATGCGGATGATGACTTTCGGTACCCCGAACCACTTTTGGATCTTGAGGCTGTAGGAATACTCCCGGCCGAAATGCTGCTGGCAGCGCAGCAAAGCCTCTTCGAGCAAGAGACAGATTTTGATGCAGTCATCCTCCGACACCGGAGATTTTGCAAAAACCTCACGAATATCCTCGATCGTTTTTTCCAAATTATCATTGCTGAAACACAGCCGTTTGCTATCCAACATTCCTCCCCCCTTTTATCCATGCAATCTATCCGTAAAGCAGCCGCCCGGCTGCCTGCTTTCTATATGAGCTTGAGCCACAGCGAGAGCATATTCGCCTTTGCGCCCTGGAAATCCTCATAGGTATACGCCAGCCGATCGAAATTTTCGCGCACAAGATAAATGCCCAGCCCGCCTTCTTCCAATTCATCTACGGAACGATCGGCCAAATGACGCCTGTCTTCAGCCAAAGGATCGAACGGCTGCCCGTGATCGGCAAAATCCAGCCGGAAAAAATCTTCTTCCCGCCGCGCCCTGATCCAGACATTGCCGGCCTCCGTGTAAGCGTAGCTTATGATATTTGTCAGCATTTCTTCCACGCCAAGTTCCAGTTCATCTATTTTTTCCCCAGATATACCGGCCGCATAGGCATTTGCCAGGATGTCATCCCTCATCGTCTCATACATCGCTCTGGTGGCAGGATATTCCTGCCACTCCGACAAATCCGTCATACCATCTCCCCCAGTCCGCTGCTGTCACAGTTCATCCAAGGATGCGCGCATCTGCAAAAACGAATCCATATTGCTGTCGTGCAGGATTTTCTTTACCATGCCGGCAGCCCCTGCCACTGTAAATTCTTTGCCTTCCCGTTTGGCTTTCTTGAACAGACGCAAAAGTACGCGGAGCCCCGCACTGGAAATATAAGCTACCGCCGCCATATCAAGGACAGTCTTAGCTTCCCGCGCAACGATCTTTTCTCCACTTAAATAAATATCCTCCGCATTAGAAATATCTATCCTTCCCTCTACACGCCAAGCCAACCAGCCATTTTCCAGCTTCATTTCCGTTTGCACAACCTCGCTTGCCATATCCTTAGCCTCCTGATAGAAAAAAATCATATACCTTAATGCTCCCTAAGGGCCAGCAGGCATATGCACGATATTTATCTGTTTCTTTAAAAATTCGACAAATATCACAAACCTCCTGCCTGGCCGCCAGACGTCAGCGGCAACACAAAAAGAGGCCGCAGATTTTCGTCTGCGGCCCCCTTGGAGGCTGTAGCCCTACAGCTTCAGGTTCAGTTGTTTTTATTGCCGAGTACCGTCTTGCCAAAGATAGCCAGCGTTACGAGGAACACGGCAAGGCCCAGCATTTCGGCCGTATCGGCAAAATCCTTGCCGACAAGCGCGAGCGGGCTGTCGCTGCCGCCGCTCGTAACCGAGATGACGATGATGCCCGCCAATGCCACACCGACCAGCGACTCACCGACGATAAGGCCCGAGGCAAACAGCGTACCGCGGCGCAGGCCGTTCCGGCGGCCCTCCTCACCCTTATCCGCTTCGAGCTTCTTATTGAGGAAATAGCCCAGGATTGCGCCGATGACCAGCGGCGTCTGTACCGATGGCGGCAGATAAATGCCCATGCCAACAGCCAGCGGCGGCAAGCACAGATTGCGCGTACGGCGCTTGAGCACCAAGTCGGCAATGATGAGCAGGACACCGAGGCCCATGCCCAGGTAGATATACTCCCAGGCCAGCTGGCTCGAAAAGATTCCCTGCGCGATTGTCGTCATGAGCGCCGCCTGCGGCGCAGCCAGTGCCTGGCCCGGGTCCATATCCGGACGCGGCAGCGCACCCGGGAAGCCATAGGCTTCATAGAGAAGGTTCAGTACCGGCGCGATGACCAGCGCACCGACCACGCAGCCGAGCAGCAGGGCCACCTGCTGGCGCCACGGCGTAGCACCGACCAGATAGCCGGTCTTCAAATCCTGCATATTATCATTCGAGATGCAGGCAATAGCCATGATAATGGAGGTCGTAAAGATGGCCGTCGCCGTAGCGAATTTCTCACCGCCCGGCAAGTCAAAAATGCCAAACGACGTGCAGAGGGCATACATCACGAGCGATGCCACGATGATGCCGAGGATACCGATACCCGAAATCGGGCTTGAGGACGTACCGACAAGACCAGCCATGTAGGCACAGGCCGCAGCCACGAAAAAGCCCATCAGCACGGCAACGCCAACGCCGACAAGAACAAAGGTAAGATTCTGTAAGAGCGGCAGTCCCTCGGGGCTGACAAACGCATAAAAGATTGCCAGCAGGCCAGCCACCGTCAAAGCGAACACAACGCCAATGCTCTTGATGGACATATCGATGTCCATGCGATGCCTGGCTTGCTCCTCCGACGGCATGCGCACCGACGCGATGGATTCCTTGACGCCATCGATGACCGGACGGGCCAGCGTGATAAGCGTCCAGACAGCAGCCACGCCCATGGCCCCGGCACCGATCAAACGGACGCGGTCCTGGTAGACCGCACCAGCAAATTTCTGCATCGTCATGCCATCAGGCAGAGCACTCGTAATCGTGTAGAACGGCACGAACCCTGCCCAGGCGATAAGAATGCCGACGAGCATGGCAAGACCCGAGGCAATGCCGATAAGATAGCCAGCGCCGACCAGCGCCGTCGAATAACCGATTGGGAACTGCGTCATGCCACGGCCCACATGGAACCAAAGCGACAGACCGCCCGAAAGCACCTGGAAGCCATTGGACAGCAGGGCGACAACACCAGCCACGACACCACCGGACATGATTTCCTTGAGGCCGCTTCCCTGCCGGGAAGATGCCGCTGCATTGCTGCCAACCTTCAAGATCTCGGCAGCCGCCACAGGCCGAGACCAAAAGCGTCTGCCAGAATTCAAAGCCCTGCCAATAACCGATCATCAGCATACCGGGGATGATAAAGATAATAGCCGACAAAGTGCCCGCAGCAGAAGCCTGTGTCTGCACCATATTGTTCTCGAGGATGTTGGAATCCTTCGCCATCTTGAGGACAGCCATCGAAATCACTGCGGCCGGGATAGCCGAAGAGAACGTCAAGCCGACCTTTAGCCCCAGGTAAACGTTCGATGCAGTAAAGATAACCGTCAGGATCGCACCGAGCAGCATGCCACGGACTGTAAGTTCAGGAAGCCGCAAATCGTGCTGCATAAACTCATTGTCATTTTGTTTCATCGTCTAAATGCTCCTTATAGGGTAAATGTTTTTGGCAACGGTACACCTGTTGTGTACAATCACAAGAAACATTATACCACAATTAAAAGTGCTATGAAAGATATTTGTGTGTATACATGTAACAATCCATGCAAAGTAAAAACTGGCAGCTCCTTTGCGGGAACTGCCAGTCCTCTTGGCACAATGATGATTTAAATTTCAAAAGCCGTCTTGGGCTCCGGTTCACTCTGTTTGGTCTTATGCTCACAGAGCAGTACGTTGAGCACGATGGCCATGATGCTGCCGATCGTGATCCCGCTGTTGCCGATGAGCTGCACCCACTGCGGAAAATGGCTGTAGAACGACGGCACGCCGATTGGAATGAGCGCCACAGCTACACTGATGGCCACGACCATCGAGTTGCCCTTCTTTTGCAGATCAGCCTGCGAGAGTGCCTGTATGCCGCTGGCTGCTACCATGCCGAACATCGCCAGGCCGGCGCCGCCAAGCACCATCGTCGGGATACAGGCGACGACAGCCGCCAGTTTCGGGAAAAGCCCGAGAATCATCAGCAGCACGCCGCTCGTCGCCACGATGTAGCGGCTGCGGATGCCCGTCATGCTGACAAGGCCGATGTTCTGGGCAAAAGCCGTATACGGGAACGTGTTGAACACACCGCCAAGTGCCGTCGAGAAACCATCGGCGCGCAAGGCCTTCATGAGCATCGCTTCCGTCATCGGCTTTTTGACAATCGAGCTTATCGCCATGACATCACCCGTCGTCTCGGCCATCGTCACGAGCATGACCAGCGTCATGATAAGGCACGATACCGGCTCAAATACCGGCAGACCAAAGGCAAACGGCGTCGTAACACCAAGCACGGCGGCCTCGCTGACGGCATGAAAGTCCACCATGCCGAAAACTGCCGCCAGGCCCGTGCCAATCACCAGCCCCAACAGCACCGAGATATGCCCGAGGAATCCTTTGCAGGTGCGATAGATAAAGAGGATGATCGCAAGCACCGCCAGCGATAAAGCGATATGGGACGGCTCGCAGTAATCAGCAGCCGCAGGATTGGGCCCTGTAATCCAATTGACCGCTACCGGCAGCAGCGACAGACCGATGATCGTGATGACCGAACCGGTGACGACCGGCGGGAAGAAGCGCAGCATCTTGCTGAAAAAATTGCTGATGATAAAGCAGGCAATGCCCGCAAAGATGGCTGAACCATAGACGACCTGCAGACCGGCAGCCCCGCCGCCATGGGTATTAGCGATGATGATCATCGGCGTGACCGCCGTGAAGGTACAGCCCTGTACGATCGGCAGCTTCGCACCGATGACACCGCGAATGCTCAGCGCCTGCACGAGCGTAGCGATACCACAGGTAAATAGGTCGGCATTGATAAGGTAGATAAGCTGTTCTGTCGAAAGGCCGATAGCCCCCGCAAGGACCAAGGGCACGGCTACTGCGCCAGCATACATGGCCAGCACATGCTGCGCGCCGTAGATAAGCGTGCGCAAAAACGGCAGTTTCTGGTCAACCGGATGAATCGCGTTCGTCACAATGAATTCCCCCACTCAATTATTTTCCTGTAAATGTAATCTTACCATCGTCCAACGAAGCAATGCTTGCCAGCGCCTCCAGACGATACCCCTTGTCAATGATACGCTGATGGCCGCGCTGGAAGGCCTTCTCGATGGCAATGCCGATGCCAGCGACCTTGGAGCCTGCCTCCTCAACGATACCCGCCAGGCCAAGTGCTGCCTCGCCATTGGCCAGGAAATCATCGATGACCAAAACATTCTCGCCCGCTGGCAGATACTGCTGCAGCACGATGATTTCAGAGGTCTCCTTCTTCGTGAACGAGTAAACCTCATGCTTATAGACCGGCTCATGCATCAGCACCGACTTTTTCTTGCGCGCAAAGACCAACGGTACACCAAGCTCCATCGCCGCCATGACGCCAATGGCAATGCCTGAGGCCTCCACCGTCAGCACGCGGTCAATTCCCGCCCCGCGGAACAAGCGCGCAAACTCCCTGCCCATCGCCAGCGACATCTCCGGATCGATCTGATGGTTCAAAAACGAATCCACCTTGAGCACACCGCCCGGCAAGGCAATGCCTTCCTCCTGAATCTTTCTCTCCAGCAGTTCCAAAATAATCGTCCCTCCATGCTAACTAAAAATGCCGACAGTCCGAGCTCCTAAAAAGGTGCCCAGACGGTCGGCATTTTCCCGAACTGCACGGCCCGTGGTCAATTCCACTGAACCGTCAGCCATGCAGTTTCGTTGCTATCAGATTATACGCTAATTATAATTATTTATCCCCGCTGCGTCAAGAAAAATGTCCGTGATTTACGGATTTCTTTTAGCGAAATGCGCCTAAAAAAGACGCGTGAGCTATGCCCACGCGCCTCGCTTACCATAAAGATGGTCTTATTTTGCCTCCAGTGCATTCCATGCATCGTTTGCACGGGCAACATAAAGGTCACGGATGTTCTTGTTCTCGCCAATACCATGGATGTAGGTATCGACCTTGAAGCCTGCTTTTACCAGCATGGACTTATGCGAATCTTCCTCATCGCCAGCCATATCGTTGTTGGCATGGTCACCAGCAACCATCATCAGTGGCATCAGCGTAACGTGTTTGATGCCGTTCTTCTTGAGCTTCGGCATAACGGTCTCGAGGGACGGCCAGCCCTCAACCGTGTAGACATAGACGTTCTTATAGCCCATCTCATCGATTTTTGCCTGGATGACCGAGTAATACGCATTCGAAATGTTCGGCGTACCATGAGCCATGATCAGGATAGCATCGTCTTTGCCCTGTTTCGGGAACTGGGAGGACAGCGCCTTGATGGTCTCCGTGACATCATCAGCCTGCTCCTCCTGGCCCTGCCAGTACATCAGCGACGTACCCAGCGTCATCTTCTTGAACTGGTTCTTGTAGTTCTGATAAACGCCCATGTCGTAGTTGTACTCCATGCCCGGGATGACATCGAGGGAAACGAGTGCGACGCGGCTGTAGCCATCTGCCTTCAGCTGCTCGAGTGCCTCCTCCGGCGTCGGGAACTTGATGCCTTCCTTCTCCTGTACGCGCTTGATGATGATATGGGACGTATAAGCCGTGACAACCTTCACGTTCGGATGAGCAGCCTTGATGGCATTGACCGTTGCATCGATGGTCTTAGCGCGCGTATCCTTGAACGTCGTGCCGAACGTCATAACCACGATAGCGTCCTTATCCGCAAGGTTCTTGAGCTCCGGGTTCTCGTTCTTGAGCACACCGATCTCCGAAGCCGTCTTGAGTGCCATCGTCGGTTTCTTTACTTCCGGGTTCAGCTGATAAGCAGCCTCCGTCTGCGGAGCAGCAAAGCCCCAGGCAGCCGTGCAGGCAAGAGATACAGCCAATGCTTTTTTCCAGTTTTTCATGATGTGAATCCCCCTATTTCTTGGATAAATAGAAAGGGGCCTTTTGGCGCACCAAAAGACCCCTGCTATCCTGTGGTTGGATAGTCAGCAGTCCCCTTCCCATCGCTCGCAGGTGGCTTGACCGGTCAAATGACAAGTCAAAACGGTGACTTTCGGACAGGCAGTTCTTCTGGCTCGGTTCATCGCTCCCCTGCGCCTTCCCAGATTCATATCCAGTGGCAATCTTGCAGGATCGCTCCCCTCACAGCGGCGGGACCGCGCCGGTTTTGACCGGCTTTTCTCTTCGGCTGTCATAGACAGCACCTGTTCCCTGACTATGAAATTATATGCGTGATTTATATCACGGCTTTCATTATAGTGCATCAGAGAATCGCTGTCAACGGCGGACACACAAAACACCCATCCGCCTCAATCCTCATCGAAGCCAAACAGATGCTTGAGGAAGCTCTTCTTATTGGCCGCATAGAGCTCACGCGAATAGTTGATGTTCTGGGAGCTGTAGAGCGGATTGATGATGTTCTTGCGCGGCAGCCATTCCTCGGAAAAAAGCGGCTTGGTGAATACGATTTCTGCCAGTGACTGCCGTATCCTGGCAATCTGCTTCGCATCGAGATCCGGCACGATAGCCTTGGACAGCAGCCGCCCGACCTCCTTCATCTCCGCTTCTTTTATGCCGCGCGTTGTCGGGATAAGGCTCGACAGCCGCAATGCCGGAATCGTCTTGTCATCATCAAACGTCATGATATTGTCGCATTTGACAATGAACCCTGCCTGCTTGAGCTGGGCCAGGAACGCCCCACGATCTTCGCAGTGTACCTCGGGGGCTACGTACTGGCTGTTCGTACCATGATAGACGATAGTAAGACCATTGTCCTTGAGCGAATCCATCAGCGCATTGGCGTTTTTCAGGCATTGCTGGCAATAACGGGTAAACTCCGGCGTCTCGGCTTCCCGCAGGGCCATGCTCAGTGCGGCCAGGATATTTTCCTGCAGATAGACATGCCCCGTATTGATGGCAATCTCATTGAGTTTGTCCTCATTTTCGCTATTGGTCAGGATGACTGCGCTCTGCGGGCCGCGCAGCGTATCATGCGTGTAGAACGTCACCACGTCGGCATGCGGTACCGGCGAGTGCATCAGCTTTGCCGCCACCAGCCCCACGACAGCACTCATATCCACCCATAGCACGGCCCCGACACCATGCGCGATCTGTGCGAGCTTGCGATAGTTGACATCCTTCGGATAATTGATTGGCGAGAATATCAGCATCTTGGGCCGGCACTCCTGCGCGAGTGCCTCGATATGACGGTAATCCAAATGCTGGGTCTCCGGCTCGATGCTGTATTTCACGAAGTTATACTTCATGTCCTTTGTATAGCAGTATTCCTGCTTGCGCAGGTTAAACGACATGATCGTGTCGCCCGTCTTGACGAAGTTATGGAAGACGATCTGCGAAGCCGCGACCAGATTGTTGATGCGCACGATGGCCGCCTCACTGCCAAAAAGTTTCTTTGCCCGTTCAATGGCCAAGGTTTCCAGACGGCTGCAAGTCAAAACATCGTGATAGTCCATATACGTATTGCTCAGCAAACTGCCCTTCAAATAGGAGCAGAATGGCGAAGCATAATTCTCGTTCGGCAGCAGCGACA
Source organism: Pseudoselenomonas ruminantium (assembly GCA_015058575.1). Lineage (GTDB taxonomy): Bacteria > Bacillota > Negativicutes > Selenomonadales > Selenomonadaceae > Selenomonas_A > Selenomonas_A ruminantium_O. The sequence continues at coordinate 80,384 of SVBZ01000004.1, read as the reverse complement.
GCGTATAGCGCTGCGTCTTCAATTCCATCTGGATAAAATCGAAGAGCTCCGGGTCAAACGCCTCGATGCCCCGGATTATCTTTTCACGTTCCATGTATATTCCTCCTCGCTTACAAGGCTAGTGCCCGCTAATACTCATCCTGGGAAGAACGGCCAGAAGATCGGAATGACAAAGATACAGACAAGCAAAGCCACGAGTACCATCGGGATACCGACCTTGACATAATCGATGAATCTGAACTTGCCCGGCCCCAGTACCAAAGTATTCGGCGGCGTCGCTACCGGCGTCGTGAACGCACAGGACGCCGCAATGCCGATGGTCATCAGCACAGGATACGGCGAAGCGCCCATGGACTCGGCAATGGAAATCCCGATAGGCGCCAGGAGGGCAGCCGATGCCGTATTGCTCATGAACTGCGTGAGACCGCAGGACAGGATAAACATCGCCACGACAATGACCAGCGGCGAAGGCTCCGTACCGATAAGGCCGATCACGAAATCGGCAATCATCTTGCCCGCACCGCTTTTGTCCATCGCACTGGCCAGCGGCAGCATCCCCGCGAACAGAAAGATCGTGACCCAGTCAATCCCCTGATAGGCCTGTTTTTCCGTTACGCAGCCTGTAAGCACACAAGCCAGCGCACCGATGATCGCTGAAGTCTGCATCGGTACGCCGATATCTTTTTCGAGCACCATCGCCACGACCACGCCGATAAGAATCAACGCACAGATAAACATCTTGCGCGGGTTTTCTGGCTCCGCCGACTCCTGATCGAACAAGTTGTTATCGGCATAATTATGCGGGCAAAGGCGGCGCCCCACAGTCATCATATAAATGACACCAGCCAGCGACAGCGGTACACCGATAAGACCGAACTCGAAGAAGCCAAACGGACGGTATCCCGACGTTTCGAGCGTTGCGCTCATGAGGATATTCGGCGGCGTACCGATAAGCGTAAGCGTACCGCCGACATTGGCCGCAATCGCCATGCCCATGAGCTGCGACGAGACGGGGATATGCGCGGCAATGCAGATCTGCACGACCACCGGCATCAGACAGGCCACCGTCGCCGTATTCGACGACACGCCTGACAGGACAATCGTGATGATCATCAGCGCCAGCATCAGTTTCTTTTCATCGGTACCGGCTTTCTTTACGACCGTGACGCCGATTTTCTGCGCAAGCCCTGTCTGGAACATCGCTGCCCCGATGACGAACATGCCCGCAAACAAAACGACTGTCGAATTCGAAAGCCCCGCGTAGACCTGGGCTGGGGTAAGCACGCCAAACAGGCCCAGCAGAATAGCCGATCCCATGGCCGTAACAGCCAGAGGAATAAGTTCCGTAGCAAAGAAGAACCCCGCTACGCAAAGCACACATAAGGTAATTACAGCAGAATCCATACATTTCACTCCTCACCTATTCACTTGCCGCTATGTCGTCCGGGCGGTAGTACGCATAGCATTTATCTCTTATCGTACTTACCTCTTTCTATATCAGCCAGCAGCTTTCCTTTTATTTTTTAGTTATCAAAAGGCCATGTTTATGGAATCGTTTCTGTCACAAACAAGTCAAAGGCAGCCTTCCTCACACCCTCGTGAAAAAGACTACTTCTCCAAAGCAAAAAAATCATGTTTGTTCCTGCCGAAAATGCTTTTGCCGGAGATGAATCTTATGGGAATCAATGTTGCCCAGTCAAATAGCAGGAAGGGCAATACCATGGGGAACATGAAGAATACCCTTGTGGTCTCCATAAATGGGCGGCCTTTCGCCTGTTCCCGCTTGAACAGCCAATGCAGCAGCGCATACGACAAACCGCAAGCAATGGCACTCACGAATTTCGGTGGTGTATAGTATACATGCGCTGTCCCTGTTGTCAGCAGCATATAGCCAAAGATACAAATGCATGGTATAACGAGGACAAGCATCCACATACCGGCGCACATAACATAATAGCCCAAAAACGAATGGTAGCACAGGTACATCTTAAAACGTTTTCTGTTGGCATAAATACCGGCCACAAGAGCTGCCGCTAATGCTGACAGGCCTACGAATTCGACAGCCTTGAACGTAAGCACGAGACTGATCAGCCCACTGGGCAACATCTTGAAGAAAAAATGCAGGCTCCGATTCTTATAGGCCACATTTAAAGTTACCAATGCCAGAATTGCACTCAACACGATAACAGCAATCAGCAATAACATCTCTATAGATCGTGACCTCGACGAAAGCGTCAGGATAATCATCGGCCAGGCCGTTGACCAATTCAGCCACAGATACCACTTATACCATCCCGGATCTACCAACTCATTCTTTTCTGTCTGCGTTCCATTAAGTTCTGTTTCCATTTCTGCCTCCCATGCTCTTGACAGTCCCTTTAACGGCGAATCTGTATTTCCTGTATTTATTTTCATATAAATACAGGAAAAGTATATTACCATCCTCTTAAAACAGGCTTGTTTTTTCCTTAGCACCAGATTAAGGTCTTACTTGTCCGCAAAAACTTACCGCCACACAAAAAAGTCCGCTGACTCTTAGCGAGTCAACGGACTTCCGTATATATCCCAATCAGCGTTTATACGCTTGATATTCACTTGTGCGCAGGATTTCTTCTGCCTTTGCTGCCATTTCCTTTGTCGGCTCTGGCACATCAGAAAGTGAGTAATCTATCCCCAGCTCCTCGTATTTATGGATAGCCAGGCGATGATAGGGCAGCACCTCGAAGCGCGCGACATTGCCGAGCCCCGCCACGAAAGCCGCTAATCTTTTCAGGCTTTCTTTATCATCCGTCCAGCCTGGCACCAGCACATGACGAATCCATACCGGCTTTTGAAGTTCCGCTAGATATTTGGCAAAACCAAGAATCTGTTCATTGCCTTGACCTGTCAAATCCCGATGTTTTGACAAGTCAATATGCTTGATATCCAACAGCACCGTATCCGTCACCGCCAGCAGTGCCGAAAGCTTGGAAAAGACCGGCTCCTCCCGCGAAAAGACCGCGCCCGAGGTATCGAGGCAGGTCGAAACGCCCTGCGCCTTAGCCAGCGCAAACAGTTCCGTGACAAACTCTGCCTGTGCAAGCGGCTCGCCGCCCGATACGGTGATGCCGCCGCCATTTTTCCAGTAGGACTTATAGCGCAGAGCTTTATCCAAGGCTTCTGGCGCCGTCATTTCCGTGCCGCCTGTCCCTTGCCAGGTTTCGGGGTTATGGCAGTACTTACAGCGCAGCGGACAGCCCTGCAGGAAGAAAATATAGCGAAGTCCCGGCCCGTCGACCGAGCCGAAACTTTCTACCGAATTGATATAGCCCTTACATGTGCGCATGGAACGTTCTCGCGATAACATCAAGCTGCTGCTCACGCGTCAGATTGATGAACTTGACCGCATAGCCCGAGACGCGGATCGTGAAGTTGGCATACTCTTCCTTCTCCGGATGCTCCATCGCATCGAGGAGCTTCTCGCGGCCAAAGACATTGACATTCAGATGATGGGCCCCCTGATCGAAATAGCCGTCGAGCACGTTGACGAGCTGGCAGGAACGCTCCTCATCGTTATGCCCAAGGGCCTCCGGCGTCATGCTCTGGGTATTCGAGATACCATCAAGCGCCCACTCATACGGCAGTTTAGCCACCGAATTGAGCGATGCCAGCAGGCCGTTCTGCTCCGCACCATAGCTCGGGTTAGCCCCCGGTGAAAGCGGCACGCCAGCCTTGCGGCCATCCGGCATTGCGCCCGTGTACTTGCCGTAGACGACATTTGACGTAATCGTAAGGATAGACGTCGTCGGCTCCGAATCGCGATACGTATGGCGGGACTTGATCTTGTCGAGGAACGACTTCAAGAGCCACTTAGCGATTGCATCGGCACGCTCATCGTCGTTGCCGTAGCGCGGGAAATCCCCCGTCGTCTCGTAATCCACCACGATGCCAGCATCGTTACGGATAGCCCTGACCTTGGCGTATTTGATGGCCGACAGTGAATCGACGACATGGGAGAAGCCAGCGATACCCGTCGCAAAGGTGCGGCGCACATCCGTATCGATAAGCGCCATCTCCGCGGCCTCGTAGTAATATTTATCGTGCATATACTGGATGAGGTTCAGCGTATTGACATAAAGACCCGCAAGCCAGTCCATCATGCGGTCAAACTTCTGGCAAACATCGTCATAGTCGAGGATATCGCCCGTTACGCCGCGGTATTCCGGCCCAATCTGCTCGCCGGATTTTTCATCGACACCGCCGTTGATGGCATAGAGCAGGCACTTGGCCAGGTTGGCCCGCGCACCGAAGAACTGCATTTCCTTACCCGTCTGCGTTGCCGATACACAGCAGCAGATCGAGTAATCATCGCCCCATTCGACCTTCATGACATCGTCGTTCTCATACTGGATCGAGCTCGTCGTCACCGAAATCTTAGCCGCATAGCGCTTGAAGTTGTCCGGCAGGGCCGACGAATAGAGCACCGTGAGATTCGGCTCCGGTGCCGGGCCCATGTTCTCCAGCGTATGCAGGAAGCGGTAATCGTTCTTCGTAACGAGCGGACGGCCGTCCATGCCGATACCGGCCACTTCAAGCGTTGCCCAGACCGGATCGCCCGAGAACAGCTCATTGTAGGACGTGATGCGCGCGAATTTTACCATGCGGAACTTCATGACGAGATGATCGATAAGCTCCTGCGCCTCAGCTTCCGTCAGCGTGCCATTTTCGATATCGCGCTCGATATAGATATCGAGGAATGTCGAGATGCGGCCAACACTCATAGCGGCACCGTTCTGCGTCTTGATGGCAGCCAGATAGCCGAAATAGAGCCACTGCACGGCCTCACGCGCATCTTTGGCCGGAGCCGAGATATCAAAGCCATAGAGGGCGGCCATTTCCTTCATGCCCTGCAACGCACGGATCTGTTCCGTAAGCTCCTCGCGCTGGCGGATGACCGCATCGGTCATGACACCATCGATGCCGGTATTTTCCTTATCGGCCTCCTTGAACGCGATCAGCTGGTCGATACCATAAAGCGCCACACGGCGATAATCGCCGACGATGCGGCCGCGGCCATACGTATCCGGCAGGCCCGTAATGATATGGCTGTGGCGTGCCCGGCGCATCTCCGGCGTATAGGCATCAAATACGGCCTGATTGTGCGTCTTATGATACTTGGTAAAAATCTCATGGAGTTTGGCGCTCGGCTCATAGCCATAGTTCTGGCAAGCCTGCTCAGCCATCTTGATGCCGCCATACGGCATGAAGGCACGCTTGAGTGGTTTATCCGTCTGCAGGCCGACGACCTTTTCCAGATCTTTGAGCGATTCATCGATATACCCGGCCCCATGCGAAGTCAGGCTCGATACAATATCGACATCCATAGCGAGGACGCCGCCATTCTGGCGCTCTTCTTTCTGCAATTCCTGCAGCCGGCCCCAAAGTTTATTCGTGGCCTCAGTCGGCCCTGCGAGGAACGATTCGTCCCCCTGATATGGCTGATAGTTCTTCTGGATGAAGTCACGCACATTGATTTCTTCGCGCCAAAGGCTCCCCGAAAAACCATCCCACTGTTTATTTTCAAGCATAATAATGCCTCCTCATCGCAAACTTTTTCGCGCTGTGTTTTATTACCTAATCATAATACCTCATATTGAGGATAAATACAAATAACAAATGCTTAAGACGATATAACTATAGGCTATCAAGCTGCTTTTTTTCAAATCCAGCGCTTACAGACAGGACTTTACGCTATGTTTGTGGAATACTACTAGCAACAGGGACATGGTTGGCCCGTTATCCTGTCTGTCCCGCTTATCTTTGCGCCGGCTCCTGCCATCCCGCTTCCGAATGCCAACCACGGAACGGATGGCCTTGCAGCCGGCTTCCCTACACACTACGCATGAAAAAGTGCCGCGCAGCCATAAACTGCACGGCACTCTTTTTATGCCATTACCCTTTCTTTTCCCAATAATTGATACGCAGCGTATCGCCTGCGGCAATGTCACGCTGCAGCAGCCACTCATTGAGCTCCCGGATTCCCTCAATGAATTCCCGCAGCTCGCGCGGACCATACGTATTCTTTTCCATATACTTCTCGGCAATTTTCTCCAGCGTATCCCCATGCTGTACCGTATACGACGCCTCAACGAAATTCCAATTTCTGCCAGCCGCTTCTGCATTCGTTCCCACAAGGCAAAGGCAAAAGACAGCCATCATTGCGATAATTGCCTTTTTCATACTGTATTCCTCCACATAAAACCATTCCCTACACTTAGTATATAGGCATGCAACGGTAAAAGCAATACTTTTCAGAATAATTTGCTTACTTTTATAAAAAATCTATCCTTACCATAAACTATCCTGTTCTTCCTGTTCCTCCACCCACTTTCGGGCTTCCTCCTTGCTTGCCCAGCCCGCTTTGAAAAAAATCTCGATTTCTCTGTCGTTACTCAGATTGGTTAATCTACGAGTACCAAACTGGAAACTAGTCCCTTCCAAAACATCCCCCGGTTCCAACCGGTAAGGTTTGGCGTAAAATTTTTGTACTTTGCCGTAACTGTAGCCATGAAAAACGGATACAACCACACATTTGTTCACGTTATTATAATAAACCACAGTCCCCTGTTCAGCAAACGCACTGCCTGACAGCATCAACGTCAGCAAAAACAGCAATGGGAATACTTTTTTCAACGACATGCTCCTCACTCCCTACTAAAATTCATCCCTTAACATATCCTGCTCTTTATATCCCCGAAACAGGCAAAGTGTTGCGCGATTTGAAAAATAAAAAAGGGCGCAAAAAAAGAAGGTGGACAAAATGCTTTCGCACTTTGCCGCACCCTCCTTCTTGCCTCAAAGCCAGGTTTCGTACTGCTCCCAAGCTGCATGGTCAGGAGTAATCGCTACCGAACGCATCGGCAAATCCAGCGGACGCAAATCCGCCGCGCGCGGTTTCCAGCGGCAGCGGCGCTCCGGCTCATCCTCCAGTTTATCGGCGGCACTGATGCAGGAAAGCTGACAGCTGCCCAGATCGCGGATCCACCCGTCAATCCGGTCAGCAATGATCGCCATCTGCTTCTCCGAAAACGCCGCATGCTTGCGGCGTATCACGCCATTGCCCAACACATCAAGCTCCACCCGGCCAGTTACATCCTGCCAGGACGGGCCAAATGCGTATAACTCATTCTCCCCGAGCGGGCCAATCCGTTCAATCCAAACCTGCATTATATCGCCCCTTTCAATGTCTAACATTGACAGCACATCGATTGATACTGTTATATTAGACAAATTCGAGCAATATCCTGCTTACACGGACAAAAATTTTCTTACCGCCGAACCATTGAGATACTTGCAAAGCCGCCCCTGATACTGGCTGTTCGCTGCCATCGTATGCGTGATGTTGTCGCGGATTTTCCACCAGCCCGTATGCCAATTCGAAAAGAGCGTATTCGTTTCGGGAGCACGGCCGATGATACGCTGAAGCACGATATCTGGCGACAGATGCTCCAAAAACGTGATGACACGGCTCTCGTATTCCTCACGCGAGATAAGCACAAGTTCCCCAGCCTCATATTGGCGTGCCATTTCCGTGCCCTTGACGATGTATAACGCATGCAGCTTGACCTGGTCGACGCCGAGTGCCGACAGGATCTTGGCATCCTCTACCACATCGGTCATATCGTCCCAGGGCAGATTCAAAATCAGATGGGCACAGGACTGCAGGCCATGGGCCTTGATGCGCAGGATTGCATCGATGAACTCACCAAGCGTATGGCCACGGTTGATTTTCTGCAGCGACCGGTAATTTACGCTCTGCAGGCCAAGCTCCACGCAAATATCGATGCCGAGTTTATCTGCTTCCGCCCGCAGCATCGCCAGATATTCCTCGCTGACGCAGTCCGGACGCGTCGCGATATAGATTGCCACGATGTCCTCGCCGGCCCCCGCCTCCTGTACCCAGCCCCGCAATTTCTCCAGCGGTGCATAGGTATTGCTGAAATTCTGGAAATACGGGATGAATTTCCTGGCCTTGTACTTCGGGATGATATGCGCCTTATTGGCCGCAATCTGCGCCGTAATCGTCATATCTGCCGGCAGATTCTCATACCCCGCGCCAATCGAGCCGCAAAACGTGCAGCCCGCCCCGCCGTTTCCGCATGCGCCGATGCGATTCGGGCAAGTAACGGGTAGTGCCACCGGCAGCTTATAGACCTTCTCGCCATAGCGGTCTTTCAAATAATCGGAAAAAGTCCGATATACTTCCTGTTCCATTAATGCCCCCACAAAAAATCCGTAAGAAAAACGACCTTGCCATTTTCCCTCTTGTTCTCATCGTTAACAAAAGAGAACGCTTCTTTTTCTCTAGCTATTCTCTTCTCCCATGTATCCGCATCTTCTCGCAAGCCTCCCATACTTTTTAAAGCTTTCTCTGTCCGTTCTCCTAATTCATAATAATCAGGTGCGCCTACCAGATAAGACTTCACGTGTTTTATCGCACAAGAAGGAAACATTTCCAAATTGCCGTTACATTCCCCCACCCAATCCGGCGCTACCCACTGAAGATATTTCACCACGCCATTATGTAGACCGATTTGTCTTCTCGTACCAGATTTTGTAAAGAGAACCGGCTCCGCTAAGTATTGTGCTATAAATGCATCGGTAGCACCATATTCCAAAAGCACCAGCCGGACAGCTTTTTTTATCTCATCAACAAAGTCCTTAAACGTTGCACTCCTTGCCGCAACGATGATTGCAGGAGCATGCGAAACATTATTGGTTAAAACCACTGTATTGCGAATCGCTTTGAAACCAGCGATTTTATTGGAATCGATATAACAGGAATGCTGCTGATCAAAAGGATGAATGTTAGCATGCCATGCAAAAAAATCCTCAGCACTTCCTACTTTTGCATCTTCTGCTTGCATCATAGCCAAATCCAAAATATCCACATATTTCTTTATTTTTGCCTGCAATGCTGCTGTACACTGTATAAGCATGATTGCGTATTATCTCCTATCATCGTCACACATTTAACGAATCCTATAATATCTTTGATTCCGGCTGGTCGGTTTATCGGGTATTGTCATGGCTATCAGGCCTTGTTTCAAGGCTGGCTCCATATAATTCCGTTTTAGCCCTGCCATGGATTTCAGGCCCAGCATTTCCTGCAACTCTTTGGCTTTATAGGATACATCATATTCCATAACGGCCAGCAGCTTTTTCACATAAGCATCGCTGTCCGTCCAAACATCCTTCGCTAAAAGCTCATCAATAACAGCATCTATCATACGCAGCATAAACAAGATAAACGGTGTAGATTCTCCTGCCCGATGCGAATCACTTATCGCCGCATAGTATTCAGGCTGGAATTTATAAATCTGATTTTCTATCGGCAAATACGCAAAAATCGGCTGCCACTTTGCCAGTAGTGCCGTCTGCCATAACCGTGCCATACGGCCATTGCCATCAGCAAATGGATGAATAAAGACAAACTCATAATGAAATATCGAGGATAACAACAACGGTTGAATCTTTTCTCGCATCTCCGTTAGCCAAGCAAATAAATTCTCCATTTGCTCTGGTACTAGTCGTGCCGGTGGAGCCATAAAAATACACTTGCCATCAGCAAATACACCTTCCTCACCACTGCGTAATTTACCAGCCTCTGCTACTAATCCCTCTGTCATAATGCCATGTAAGCGCAATAACTCCTCCAGCTTATATGGATTCAAGCGCAACAATTCATCATACGCCGCATACGCATTCTTTACTTCGCGGATTTCCCGCTCAGGCCCCACAACATTTTTCCCCGCAATGACATCCCTTACGCTATTCAACGGCAAAGAATTTGCCTCTATTGCTAGCGATGCATGTATAGATTCAATTCGATTGTTCCGCCGCAAGCGCGGGTAAGCGGACATATCCTGATAATGCATGATTTGCCCCAGCTTAGTAGATATTACTGCTACCAAGCTCAATATTTCGTTATTGATCGTATATGGCGGACTATTCATCATCTGTTATCCCCCCCATCATCTTATATATTATCTTATATACTATCTTACACACTTCTTATGTTTTTTACAATCAAAATCAATCAGTCCGTCGCCACGCCGCCAATGTCCAACCTTATCTTTTGACAAGTCACCGCTGCTGCCGTGTAGTCAAATAATACCGCCGTCATTTGACCGGTCAACGTTTCGTCTTCCGCCGCTAATATATTGTAGGCAAAGATTTCGATATGATACTTCTTGTTGACATCGCGCCAGTTGGTGAATTCATAATCCGGCAGATACTCGCGCACGCGGCTCGGTGCGCCTTTCCAGAAGTCGGCGGTGATGTCCTGATACTGCTGGCGGTTCCAATCGAGGTTTTCGGGGCGGATCTTGCCGCCATCAGCCAGTAATGCATCGAAGCGCAAAAGATTGTCCAAGAGTTCTGCCGGCAGGTCATAGGCCGCTAACGCAAAATCCCGCAAATAGCCATAAAGATTCTTCGTGCTATGGCCGATCTTATGGAATCCCTTTTCTTCCCACCAATCGGTGAATCTCTGCCAGAAAGCAAAGGCATCGCCCTGCTCGGCCTCACGGATCAGGTAACCAGCCGTCTTGCGGCACCGGCCGGCATTGTAGTAGAGCTCAAAGACCATCTCAAAGCTATGGAACCAGCGAATTTCCCCGTAGCTTAGCGCATCGGTCACCAGCACTTCATAGGGCGCCATCGGCATGTACTGATAACCATAGGGCGTCACGAGATTCATCATCGCCGCCCCCTTGAGGAATTTCAAAAAGCCCAGCTGCAGCATATCGGTTTGCAACGCATAGACATCGTTGAACGAGCGATGGAATGACTCCATCCCCTCTCCGGGCAGGCCGATGATAAGGTCGACATGCAGATGCATATTATGGAAACGCATGATGCGCTCGATATGTGCCTGGATATCTTCCCAGTGATTGACCCGCGAAACGGCTTTCAGCGTCTGCTCATTCGTCGACTGGATGCCGATTTCGAGCTGCACGCGCCCTTTCGGCAGCTGGCTAAGCACCGTCAGTACCTCTTCGTCGAGATAATCGATGGCCACCTCGAAATGGAAATTCGTACGGCAGGACGATGGCAATGCCAGCAGATATTTCAGTATGGGCAGGAAATGACTCTTCTTCGCATTGAACGTGCGATCGACGAACTTGACCTGCCGTACATCATGGCGCACGAAAAAATCCAGCTCCGAAAAGACCCGCGTGAGCGGCAGGTACCGCACACCTGCCGTCGCACACGACAGGCAGTAAGCACACGAAAACGGACAGCCGCGCGACGTCTCGTAGTAGAGAATGCGCTCACGGATAGCGGCCATTTCTTCCTCACGATAGGCAAACGGCACATCCGCAAGATCCGCCACCGTCACATCATGCCCTTCCTGAATCGTACCATCCTGGCTGCGCCAGGCAATACCGCGGATTTCTGACTGGTCAAGCGCCGCATTGACTTTTGACCGGTCAAATTGACATGTCAAAAGCTGACTTGTCAAAGCGCGGATTGCTTCTTCGCCTTCGCCGCGCAGGACATAGTCAACCATCGGAAATTCCCGCATAAAATCCGCCGTACCATAGGAAACTTCCGGGCCGCCGCAGATGATGACCGTATCGGGAAGGGCCGCAGGCAAAAGACGCAGCAGCCGCTTTACGACCTCGATATTCCAGATATAGCACGAAATGCCAAGGACTTTGGGCTGCTGCTCATAGATTTCCCCGAGCATAGCCAGCAGCTGATGATTGATGGTCAGCTCCAAGATCCGCGAACCTGGCACTGCCTCGCGCAAATAACGGATGGCAAGCGATGTATGGGAATACTTGGCATTGATGCCGAGCCACAAAATATTTTCTGTCAAGATTTTTCTCCTTCTATATGCTAAGCCGTATATATAATATCTACTTATTCTACCACATTACGGTTGCGCTTGGTATGTGTTATCCCCCGGGATAAATAGAAACGCGGCGCAAAGGATTTTGCCGATGGCAAAATCTGGACAATGGCGGTATAATAATTGAGAACAACTTTCTAATAGAGAGGACGATACTATGACAAGTCAAAATAAACTGGCCCGCCGCGAAGATATTCCCGAGACGGCCAAATGGCACCTTGACGATATCTTTGCCACCCGCGCCGACTGGCAGAAGGCCCGCGACGCCATCGAAAGCCAGCTGGCAAAAATCCAGCAGTTCGCTGGAAAGCTTGCTGACCCGCAGCAGCTCTTAGACTGCCTGACCGCAGTCGATACGATGGAAGTCAGCCTCAGCGCTGTCTTTGCCTATGCGCGCATGCTGGCCGATACCGATACGGCCAACCAGGAATACCAGGCCGATACAGCCAGCTGCCTGCCGCTTCTCGATAAAGCCTCGGCCGCCTGCGCCTTTATCGAGCCCGAGCTTCTGGCTCTGCCCGAAGACTCCCTGCACACCATGGCCGATAAATTGCCGGGCCTTAAAAAATACCAGTTCCGTTTCCACGACCTGCTGCGCAGCAAGGAACACGTACTGACCACCGAGCAGGAAGCCTTCCTCGCCCGCACGGGCGAAATCCGTGCCACTGCCCGCAACACCTACACGGTCATGACCAATGCCGATATGAAATTCCCCGATACACTCGGCGAAGACGGCAAGCTCACGACGCTCTCCGAGAGCCGCTATATGCAGTTCATCCGCTCCAAAGATGGCAAAGTCCGCGCCGATGCCTTCCACAAGCTCTTTACCACCTATCTTTCCTATCGCAATACCTTTGCGAGCCTTTACAGCTCCTCGGTCAAGAGCAGCCAGTTCATTAGCACCACGCGCAAATACCCTTCAATGCTCGAAGCCGCCCTCGATGCCGGCAATATTCCCGTAAGCGTCTACGAGCAGACGATAAACGTCACCCATGAGTTTTTGCCCGAGCTCCATCGCTATATGGAACTCAAAAAGAAACTGCTCGGCGCCAGCGAGCTCCATATGTATGACCTCTACGTTCCGGTTGTCGACAAGCCGCAGACTCCCTATACCTACGAGGAAGCCCGCAATATCTTAAAAGCGGCACTCGCACCGCTTGGCAAGCAGTATCTAACGGATCTCTTTGCCGGCCTTGACGGCGGCTGGGTAGACCGTCTCGAAAACGAAGGCAAGCGCAGCGGCGCCTATTCCTGGGGCGTCTATGGCGTGCATCCTTTCGTACTCATGAGCTGGCACGATACCTACGATGCTATTTCCACGCTGGCACACGAAATGGGCCATAGCATGCACAGCTTCTACAGTGCCAAGAACCAGGAATACACCAATTCCGAATACACGATTTTCTGCGCCGAGGTAGCTTCCACGACCAACGAAAACCTGCTGCTCGAATACATGCTGAAACATGCCGATGAGAAAGAGCGCCTCTATTATCTGAATCTCTATCTCGAGCAGATCCGCACGACGGTCTTCCGCCAGGTGCTCTTTGCGGAGTTCGAAAAACTCACGCACGAAGCCGTCGAAAACGGCGAGGCCCTGACTGCCGACAAGCTCGAGGGTATCTGGATGGATCTCAACCGGAAATACTATGGCGATGGCGTCGTGCTTGATGACGAGCTGCGCGCCGAGTGGTCACGCATCCCGCACTTCTACCGCCCATTCTACGTCTACCAGTACGCAACAGGCTACGCAGCCGCCATGACACTCTCCGAGAAAGTCCGCACCCAAGGAGAAGCCGCCCAGCAGGCTTATCTTGGCTTCCTCGCCAGTGGCGGCAGTGACTACTCCATCAAACTGCTGCAGAATGCCGGCGTCGACATGACAAGCCGCGAGCCGTTTGCCATTACCTTCCAGAAATTCTCCCAGTGTCTCGATCAGCTTGAAAAAATTATCAAATAATTTCTGCCTGTCAAGGTTTTCTACTTGCACCCCTGTAAAATTTATGCTAAAATACTTGTATTGTGTGTTAGGGGCTACTATGCTCCGACAGTTAAGGAGGTGTAACACATGGCAAGTGTTTGCGAAGTTTGTGCAAAAGGTGAGCTGTCCGGTAACAACGTCAGCCATTCCCACCTGAAGACGAAACGTGCTTGGAAACCGAACATCCAGCGTGTCCGCGCTGTTGTTGACGGTGAAGTCAAACGCGTCAATGTCTGCACGCGCTGCCTGCGTTCCGGTAAGGTTCAGCGTGCCCTCTAATTTGCGCATAATATCAAAAGCTGATATATCATAAAGAAAGCGAAAGAGCTCGTCTCTTTCGCTTTCTTTATATGTTCTGCCCCAATAAAAAGAGAAGCACCCTCCCTGTTCTCCCAGGATATGTGCTTCTCTCTTTTTTAGCCGGAAAACGCCGCCTGCTCATTGAGTTCCTTGCGTATGCGGCGCCAGCCGGGACAATATTTATCCATCCGCGCTTTGAACGCCGGGCCATGGTTGGGCACCCAAAGGTGCGTGAGTTCATGGAGCATGACGTATTCGAGAGCTTCGGGATTGTATTTGGCCAGCTGCAGATTGAGCCAGACGCGGGCCTTTACGACGTTGCAGGTGCCCCAGCGTGTTTTCATATTGCGGATGCGGCATTCGGCAGCTTTTTTGCCGACGATGGCTTCGCAGCGCGGCATGAGCTTCGGGATGACCTGTTCGAGCTGGCGGCGATACCAGCCGTTAATGATTTCACACCGCTGCTCTGCCGTCGCATAGGCAGGCACCGTCAGCAGTATGCGCTCCCCTTGACGATAGACTGAGGCCTCGCGCCCTTTGGCCGTGCGCACGACGAGCTTGCAGGGCTTGCCCCAGACCAGCAGGGTTTGACCGGTCAAATACTCACGAGCCAACGCCTGACGCGCCGCCCGCTCCCGCAAGGCCTGCTGTTTCCTTTGCACCCAGGCGGTATTTTGCCGCAGGAACGCCTCGATTTGCGCCCGCTTCATAGCCAGCGGCGCCGATATCTCAATATGGCCGTCCGGCTTCTGGACGCGCAAGTACATATTCTTGATGCGCTTACGCCGCAGGCGCACCACCTGGCCCGCATACGGAAAGATTTCTTCGGTCATATCACTTACGGCGCTTTTCTGACTCGTCAAAGATGGCCTGCAGTTCCTCGCCCGTGAACTCGTATTTCTCGTTGCAGAAATGGCAGCAGACCTCAGCATGGCCGTCATCAACCAGCGTCTGCAAATCATTTTTGCCGAGGCTCAAGAGCACTTCGCTGATGCGTTCCTTCGAGCACTGGCATTTGAACGCGAGATCCGTCGTCGTCATGTAGTTGACGTCAAACCCCTGCAGGAGCTCGGCAATGATGCCCTTAGCATCGAGGCCGCGCTCGACCATATGCGAAACGGAATTTACCGTACGCAGATTGGCCTCGAGCTTATCGATGCATTCGTCGGTGGCATTGGGCAGCGGCTGGATGATAAAGCCGCCTGCGCCGATGCACTTGAAGTCGGGATTCACGAGTACGCCCAGACCGACACTCGACGGCGTCTGCTCGGAGACGTAGAGATACTTCGTGAGGTCGTCGGCAATCTCGCCATCGGTGATTTCCGTACTGCCTGTGATCGGATTCTTGAGTCCCGTGAAGCGCGTAACCGACACCATTCCCTTGCCGACACCGCCGCCGACATCGATTTTACCGAGGCTGTTGAGCGGCAGATTGACATGCGGTTCATCGATATAGCCGCGCACAAAACCCTCAGGCGTCGCATCTGCCGTGACTTTGCCGAGCGGGCCGTCGCCATCGAATTTTATCGTCAATGCTTCTTTGTTCTTGAGGTTGGCTGCCATCAGGAGCGCCGCCGTCATCGTGCGTCCAAGCGCTGCAGCCGCCACCGGATAGCAGTCATGGCGGCGGATGGCCTCATTGACAAGATCTGTCGTGACTGCCGCATAGATGCGCACGCCCTCAGCCGTTGCTTTTACTAAATGGTCTTTCATTGTTATTCCCTTTCCTAAAACTTACGTAGAAAAAGCCTTCCCCTCTGGGGAAGGTGGCAGACAAAGTCTGCCAGATGAGGTTCTTTCGCCTGACCTCATCCGCCCCTAACGGGGCACCTTCCCCAAGAGGGAAGGCTGAACATTACATTGTATACTGCATCAATACTTCATCGGTATCGATATCGAAAATCCGAATCGTGCGATCTTCGAGCACCGCATAGGTGTTGCGGCCATCCTCGCGCTTCGAGAGTGCCGCTGACCCAGGATTTAAAAATACCGTATTCCCGCGCTTTTCCAGCACGGTCGTATGGATATGGCCGCTGATGAAGAGGTCGGCCTTCAGATGAGCTGCCATCTTGTCCTTTTCTTCATCGGTCATGACGCTGTCGCCATGCGTCACGATAATGCGCAAGCCCTCATAGACCACATACGCGTAAGGAGCCTGCACCGGAAGCTCCAGGCAGCTCGCATCGACGGACGAATCGCAATTGCCCTTCGCGATGATGACGGGAACCGGGCAATTGTTGATTTTTCCCACAAGCCCCGCCGGATTGTAATCGGCCTTCATGGGGTTGCGCGGGCCATGATAGAGCACATCGCCCGCATGCAGGATCATATCCGCATCATGGAACGCCTTGTCAAACGCCGTCTGCCAAGCACCCTCATGACCATGGGTGTCACTGATAATACCAATTTTCATCGTAAACAGCTTCTTTCCTAAACGCGATTAACCGATTTTCTTGAGCAGGTTTGCCATTTCCATAGCTGCCATAGCGCTGTCGACGCCCTTGTTGCCAGCCTTCGTGCCAGCGCGCTCGACAGCCTGCTCGATATTCTCCGTCGTCACGACGCCGAAGATCGTCGGCACGCCCGTCTGCATGCCAACCTGCGCCGTGCCCTTGGAAACCTCATTGCAGACATAGTCGTAATGCGTCGTCGACCCACGGATAACCGCACCGAGGCAGATAACCGCATCGTATTTGCCGCTTTCAGCCATCTTCTTGGCAACGACAGGAATCTCAAACGCGCCCGGAACCCAAGCAACGTCAATATCGTCATCGTTTGCCTCATGACGATGCAGCGTATCGAGCGCACCGCTTAACAGCTTGCTCGTGATGAACTCATTGAAACGGGCTACGACGATGCCGAATTTGAGCCCTTTGCCCGTAATAAAACCTTCGATTACATTTGCCATGATCTATTACCTCCTGTATTCCTCTTACTTCAACGTCTCTTCGTTCAAGAGATGCCCCATCTTCACTTTTTTGACCGTCAGATAGTTCTTGTCGAATTTATTAGCATGAATCATCAGCGGCACGCGCTCGGTAATCTTGAGGCCATAGCCTTCAAGGCCGGCACGCTTAGCCGGGTTGTTCGTCATCAGCCGGATGCTGGTAAGGCCCAGGTCCGCCAAAATCTGCGCACCAATGCCGTAATCGCGAAGATCCGGCGCAAAGCCGAGCTCGACATTGGCTTCGACCGTATCGCGGCCCTTATCCTGCAGCGCATAAGCCCGCATCTTGTTCGCTAGGCCAATGCCGCGGCCTTCCTGGCGCATATAGAGCACGACGCCCTCGCCAGCCTTTTCGATTTTCTCCAGCGCCGCATGGAGCTGATCGCCGCAATCACAGCGCAGCGAGCCCAAGGCATCGCCGGTCAGGCACTCGGAGTGAACGCGCACGAGCACGTCTTTCTTGCCCTTAACGTCACCCTTGACGATGGCCAGATGACATTTGCCATCGAGCTTGCTCTCGTAGGACTTGATGCGGAAATGACCAAACTTGCTCGGGAAATCAACATCAGCGACCTGCTCGACAAAGGACTCCGTGCGTTTGCGGTACTCGATGAGCGCCTGCACCGTAATCATATGCAAGCCATGCTCCTTGGCAAACTCGATGAGTTTCGGCGTGCGCATCATGTGCCCATCGTCGTCCATGATTTCGCAGCAAAGGCCTGCGGGATAAAAACCAGCCAGCCGCGCCAGATCTGTCGTCGTCTCCGTATGGCCGGCGCGGCGCAGGACGCCGCCCTCGACCGCCCGCAGCGGGAATACATGGCCCGGGCGGCGGAAATCCGACGGACGCGCCTTCGGATCGAGGAGCTTGCGAATCGTCAGGCAGCGCTCATAGGCCGAGATGCCTGTATCCGTCTCATGGGCGTCAATCGAAACCGTAAACGCCGTCTCATGGTTGTCGGTGTTGTTGACGACCATCTGGCCGATATTGAGCTCATCGAGACGCTTGCCGTCAATCGGCGTGCAGATGAGGCCCTTGGCGTATTTGGCCATGAAATTGACATCTTCGGGCGTAACCGTCGCTGCCGCGACGATAAGATCACCCTCGTTCTCGCGGTCTTCATCATCGACGACCACTACCATTTTGCCATTCTTGATATCTTCAATGGCTTGCTCTACTGTTGCAAAATCTGCCATAATCTTTCTCCTTCACTTAAAAACCGTTCTCGAGCAGGAACGCGCGCGAAAGCCCGCCAGCCTTTGGCTGATTCTCACTGCCACCCAGCATCTTTTCGACGTATTTGCCGAGCACATCGGTTTCAATATTAATTGTACTGCCCGCCTTCTTACTGCCAAGGTTCGTGACCTCGCGGGTATGTGGGATAAGGCTGACCGTAAAATCCTTATTCGTCACGGCCGCCACCGTCAAGCTGATGCCATCGAGCGCCACCGACCCCTTTTCGACGATATAACGCAGAAGCTCCGGCCCCGCCGCAATCTTCATCAGGATTGCATTGCCTTCCTCTTTAAAGGAAAGGATCTCGCCCGTGCCATCGATATGGCCGCTGACGATATGACCGCCGAGACGGCTCGAAAGCGTCAGTGCCCGCTCCAGATTCACAGGACTGCCCTTTTTAAGTTCCGCCAGCGACGTACGCCGCACAGTCTCGGGCATGACATCCGCCGTGAAATGGTTCTTGTCAAACGAAGTCACGGTAAGGCAGACGCCATTTACGGCAATGCTGTCGCCCAAAGCAACATCCTCGACTACCTTCTGGCAGTCGATAGCGAGCTGCCCGCCGCCAATGCGCCGGATATGCCCGACCTCTTCAATGATTCCAGTAAACAACGTCTCACCTCCGTACCACATAACCCGTGAGCAGGATATCGCCCGCCAGCGGCTCCGTCGTCACGCGCGTAAGCTCTACCGCATCGGCAAGCCTTGCAAAGCCCGCCCCCTCGACCGGCGTCAGCGCCTCGCGCCCGCCAATCAGCTTGGGCGCGATAAAGGCATGGACTTTATCGACAAGGCCAGCTTCAAGCAGCGAGAAATTTACGCGCCCGCCGCCCTCGACAAATACCGAGCAGATTTCCCGCTCGCCGAGTTTTTGCATAAGCAGCCTTAAGTCCACATGCGCACCGCTGCCTGCCGTAAGGATTTCCACGCCGGAAGCGGCAAGTGCCGCGACGCGTTCCTTCGGTGCCTGCTCCGTCACCGCCACAATCGTCGGCGCCGCACCATCGGTCACGACCTTAGCCGTAAGCGGCGTGCGCGCCTTACTGTCGACGATGATGCGGATGGCATTTTTGCCCGTCCGCCCCGGAATCCGCGTCGTAAGGCTCGGGTCGTCTTTAAGCACCGTGCCGATTCCCGCGAGAATACCATCATAGATATCGCGCAGCTCATGGACGCGCCGCCGAGAAATCTCATTGGTAATCCACTGCGACTCGCCAGCAGATGTCGCGATCTTGCCGTCAAGCGTCATCGCGGTCTTGAGCACGACAAAGGGCATCTTCGTCGTAATCCACTTGAGGAACACCTCGTTTAGCGCCACAGCCTCTTCTTCGAGCACGCCGCAGACCACCTCGACACCAGCATCTTCCAAAATCCTGATACCCTTGCCAGCCACCAGTGGATTCGGGTCGCGCATCGCGATGACCACTTTGGCAACGCCAGCTTCCGCTACCGCCTTGGCGCAAGGCCCCGTGCGCCCATAGTGGGCACAGGGCTCCAGCGTCACATAGAGTGTCGCGCCGCGGGCCAGGTCGCCGGCCATGCGCAACGCGTGAACCTCGGCGTGGGGCGTGCCGGCCTTGCGATGCCAGCCAGCCGCCACGATGCGGCCATCGCGGACAATCACGGCACCGACCAGCGGATTCGGCGAAGTACGCCCCTCCGCATTGCGGGCCATCTGCAACGCCACACGCATAAAATCTTCATCCTGCAATCGTATCACCTCAGATTCTTTCATCTTAGGTTTGTGATTGAGACCCAGAAAAAAAACCAGCGGAAGATTTCTCTTCCCGCTGGCTTAAATTGCATGCAAAACAACATGCCTTTTCTCGTCCCGACTATACGGTCGGCTCCGGAATCTCACCGGATCATGCTCCCAAGGGCTCGCGGGCTATACCGCCGGTGGGGAAATCCTCCCCGCCTCAAAGACAAATCTCAAGTCCTATTATAGCACGCTTTTATCCATCCTATCAATATATCTTGTGATCAGAACTTGAATTTTGCCGTCGCATCCTGCAACTCCGTCGCCATGTTGGCCAAAGACTGGGACGCCGAAGCGATTTCCTCCGTCGATGCCGACTGCTCCTCGGTTGCGGCCGAAATCGTCTGCGTATGCGCAGCTGTCTTACGGCTGACGTCGTCGATTTCTTCCATGGTTCCGACAATCGAGCTGGCACCGCTCGAAACCTTATGCACCCGCGTGTTCATTTTCTCTACTTCTTCCTTGATGTCATGAACCTTCGCGATGATACGGCCGAACTGATCGCCGACCTCGCGTATAGCATCGGTACCGAGCTTGATCTGCTCCGTACTCGACTCCATGGAACCCACCGCCTGATTCGTATCGCTCTGGATCGATGTAATATGGCGCTTGATATCTTCCGCTGCTTCCTGCGATTCTGCGGCCAGCTTGCGGACTTCCTCAGCCACGACCGTAAAGCCACGGCCCTGCTCGCCGGCACGGGCTGCCTCGATGGCTGCATTGAGCGCCAGAAGATTCGTCTGCTCTGCGATAGCTGAAATCGTCTCGACGATCTTGCCGATCTGCTCGCTGTTCTTGCCCAGCTGGGAAACAATGGCGGCCGATTCCTGCGAAGCTTTTTCAATCAAAGCCATCTTATCCATGGCATCCTGCATGAGCTGGCTGCCCGCCGCAGCTGTCTCATTGGTCTCATTGGTGCGCGCATTGACATGTTCCATGCCCTTGGCGACATCATCGATATGATTGACCACTTCTTCCACGACATTCTTGGCATTGTCAACACTGCCCGCCTGGTCGCTTACGCCCTGCGCCACATCGCCGACCGATACCGCTACACTGTTGGCTGCCTCAGCCGACTGCTGAGCGCTGGCCGTAAGCTCCTCAGACGATGCTGCTACCTGCTCCGCAGCTGCGCTCATCTTCTGGATCAGCTGGCGGATGTTCTTGTTCATCGTATTGAAAGCCTGCGTAAGCCGGCCGATCTCGTCAGCACTTTCAACAGGCAGTTCCGACATGCGCAGATTGCCATCAGCCAGCTGGACAGCATGTTCGGTAAGGCCCAGAATCGGGCGCGTGATTTTCTGCGCAAAATACAGGCAGACAAACATCATGAGCGCAAAACCAACGAACGTCAAGAGACCAAAGACCCAGCGCATATGCTTGAGCGATGCGAACACAAAATCCTCCGGTACCGCGATACCGATAAGCCACTCTGTCGAAGGCACTTTCGCATAGGCAAACACGACCTCCTTGCCATCGCTATTCGTCGTGAAATACCCCGATTCCTTGCCCTGCATCTCCTTGAAATGCTCGCCAAAGCCATCTACTTCCGCAAAATTCTGCATCGGTTTGCCAAGGCCGGCAGTCGCGAGGATATTGCCGTTCTTCTCCATGATGATACCCTGGCCTTCGCCATGATACTCGATATTCTTTGCCTGCTCCTCAAGCGCATCGAGCGAAATATCGTTGCAGACTGCCCCGGCAAACTGTCCGTTGGCCTTTACGGGCGCAATAGCCGAGATGATGAGCTTATTCGTGATCGAATCGACATAAGCCTCGGTGAATTCCACCTTATCATCTTTCTTGGCCTGCTGATACCACGGACGCTGCGTCGGGTCTTTCTGACCGGTCAGATTGCCACCCGTAGACGAGGCGAAATACTTATCCTCCATGCCGAGCGTGACGCCCATGACATCAGCCTCGGTCGCTGCCGACTGCAGCGCTGCATTGGTCTGCATGCTGGCCTTATCCCCATTGTAAGCGGTCATGACATTGGCCGTATGTGCCACCGACAACTGCTTGGCCACCAGCCAGCCATCCATATCGGACACTTCTTTAGCCACCACCGTGCGCAGCTCATTATCAACGCTTTGCTGCAGATCCGAGCTGGCCATGAAGTAGCCCACCAGGG
Organism: Pseudoselenomonas ruminantium; assembly: GCA_015058575.1. Classification (GTDB taxonomy): domain Bacteria; phylum Bacillota; class Negativicutes; order Selenomonadales; family Selenomonadaceae; genus Selenomonas_A; species Selenomonas_A ruminantium_O. Next base: position 58,133 of record SVBZ01000004.1, on the reverse strand, counting down.
ACACTACTGCCATCAATACACCCATAATCCCCGATAACACTAGAAACTTCTACTTTACTCCCATTCTCACTTCTCCTTTTGCCTATGGTAGTTGATCTATAAAACAGCTTGAAGACTGTCTTTACCTATAGAAACGATCCCAGCAATTAGTTGCTTGATAAAAGTAAACTATTTCCCATTTACAAAAGAATCCGAGCTGCCATTCGCAACCCGGATTCTTCTTTGCTTTTTCTGCGTTCCCCAAGCAGCATACCGATGATACACTGTCACAAAAATAATTCCTGCTTTATTAAGCATAGATTATAGCACAAGAACAATCTGTATGCAAGCAATCCACTCTATGTATACATTATCGATCAATATATGTATGCATCGCACATATATGCATATTTATTAATTTTCGTCCGTCAAGAATACACGCGCTTCATATGGCTGCAGGCAGCCATTTTTATGCACCGCATAATTCGAAATAAGCTCTTTGCCCGTCAGCTGCGCCAGCAAAGCACAGGGAACCTCCCGCTCAGTCCAGTTTGCCACCATCGTCAGCACCTGACCGTCAAGTTCGCGCGCATACGCATAGATTTCTTCACTATCCTCGAGCAATGGCCGGAAACGTCCATAAACGATGATGGGATACGTATGACGCAGCTTGATAAGCTGCTGATAATAATAGAATACCGACTCCTTATCCGCAAGCGCCGCCTTGACATTGATGGCCTTGTAATTCGGATTGACCGCAAGCCACGGCGTGCCCGCCGTGAAGCCGGCATGTTCCGTATCGTCCCACTGCATCGGCGTGCGCGCATTGTCGCGGGCCACCGTATCAAAGCAGGCGAGCAGCGTCTTTCCATCCACGAGCTTTTTTTCCACCACGAGCTCCTGCCAGGCATTTTTCTCCTCGATATCTGCGCAATCCGCTACCGAATGGAAATGCATATTCGTCATGCCAATTTCCTCGCCCTGATAGATATACGGCGTCCCCTTCTGCATATGCAGCACGGTCGCAAGCATCTTGGCTGACTTTTCGCGCCACTTTGGCGCATCATTGCCAAAGCGCGAGACCGCCCGCGGCTGATCGTGATTATCCCAATAGAGACTGCCCCAGGCCTTGCCCTCAAGTTCCGTCTGCCACTTATTGAGGATCTTGCGCACATACGGCATCTTCGGCGGCGTCTTTGTCCACTTGCCAATGACCGCCTCCGAGTTGGCCGCCCCATCCGTATGCTCGAAATGAAAGACCATGCCAAGCTCCGTCCCCGCACTATTGGCGTATTTCTTGGCCTCCTCGACCGTGACACCAGCTGCCTCACCGACCGTCAGTAAATCATACCGCGAGAGCACCCGGCGATTCATTTCCTGCAGATACTCATGCACATGGGGCCCGTTGCAGACATAGGCAAACATATCGCTATAGCCGTCTTCATGGACAGGCCCATCGGGGAAATCCGGATGCTTGCTGATCATCGAAATGACGTCCATGCGGAACCCGTCGATGCCCTTCTGACACCACCAGTCCATCAGGTCAAATACCTCATCGCGCACCTTGGGATTCTCCCAGTTGAGATCCGGCTGCTTGCGGCTGAAACAATGCAGGTAATACTGGCCGGTTTGCTCATCATACTGCCAGGCCGGGCCACTGAAACACGAAGCCCACTTATTCGGGGCCCCACCATCCCGCGGATCTTTCCAGATATAGTAATCGCGATAAGGATTGTCCTTGGACTTACGGCTTTCGATAAACCACGGATGTTCATCCGAGGTATGGTTGACCACCAGATCCATGACGATGCGGATATGGCGCGCATGTGCCTCCGTAAGCAACCGGTCAAAATCAGCCATCGTGCCAAAGTCCGCCATGATGGCGCGATAATCCGAAATATCGTAGCCATTATCATCATTCGGCGACTGATAGACTGGCGACAGCCAGATAACATCAATGCCAAGCTCGGATAGATAATCGAGATGCTCCGTGATGCCATTCAAATCCCCAATCCCATCGCCATTGCTATCGGCAAAGGACCGCGGATAAATCTGATAAATCACTGCTTCCTTCCACCAAGCTCTTTTCTCCTGTTCCATATCATATACCTCCACGCATTATCACTTTGTATCTCACTTCTATCTTCCACTTTCATTCGTAAGAAACCTGCTGAATAAGAAACAAAAAATGGATACCGGTACAATCTCTGTACCGATATCCATACATTCAGTCCATATGCTTTTCAAGCGCTGCCACGGCATACCGCACGCAGTCATCACAGGAGCAGAGCATCTGCTTTGTCTTGATGCCCTTGAGATCGCCGCAGATGGTTGCCCCGGCAGCCACCTTGAACTCCTGCAGCATTTCCCTGGCAATCATTTTGGCCGGCGTATCTGACTGATTCAGCAGTCCCATAGCAATCGTCGCTCCGCAAAGTGCACCGCAGGTTGCCTCCATGCCCCCCATTCCGCTGCCAAATCCCGAACCAAGCGCCTGCAGCTCTTCCTCAGATTTTCCGAGCTCCGCGCAAAAAGCCATCAGCACGGCCTGGGCACAGTTGCATTTCGTGTGCTTGAATTCCACAGCCTTTTCGGCCCGTACACTACCTGTTGCCATCATGATTCCTCCTAAAATATATACTGTCTTTATCTTACACGATTGACGCCGGAAGTGCAAAAAAAGAATCCTGCCGTAAAACAGGATTCTCTTGCGTTAGGCCTGAATGTCAACCAGAGCGCCAAGATTCGGATCGAGGCTGGCTTCCATTTGCTCAAGCAGTTCTTCGGGGCCTGCCTCGGCCGTCTCCATCGCCATCTTGAGGACAGCGACGCCCATATCCTGACCGGCCTGTGCCTGATGCATGCCTACCGACATAGCGGCAATGCTCATATCCATATCGTGCACCTCCTATCACACATCCTTGTGCCATCTATATTATCGGATAAAACAGCCAAAACCTTAAATACCAAAATGCCTACCCGAGACACTCCCAGGCAGGCATCTTTTCATTCACAAAAATACTTCATCGAAGTCTTCTTCCACTCTTTCTTGGAATACAGCTTGGTATGCTCCTCGATGCCGCATTCCTTGCCGAGTTCCTCGACAATCTGCTCGCACTCTTCACGGCTATGTCCATGCACCATCGTATACAGGTTATAGGGCCAGTCCGGTGCCGTGTTGCGGTCATAGCAGTGCGAAACCGACGGGCTCGCAGCCATTTTCTGGGCCACTTCATCCAGCCGTGCCTCAGGCACGACCCAGGCGACAAGGACATTCGCACTGAAGCCGACCTCACGGTGACGCAGCACTGCCCCCATCTTGCGGATGACCTTCTGCTCCTCAAGCACCTTGACGCGAGCCAGGAACTCCTCTTTCGAGACCCCCGCCTGATCAGCAAGCACCTGATATGGCTCGGCGACCAAGGGGAAGTCTCCTTGCAGAGCACGGACGATCTTCTTATCAAGTTCTGTCATTGCTGTTTCTTGTGCCATCATTTCTCCCCCGGTCTTCCCTATCAATGCAGCTTGAACTGGACATTGATCTTATATTTCTTGTTCGCCTTGAGGTTCAGCAAATCCTCAACGCCTGGCAATGCCTCGACTTCGTCGAGAATCTTCTTCTCCGTCTCGATGCACGGCGTCAACAGCGTGAACCAAAGGTTATAGCGGCCCTCACGCTCATAGTTGTGCGTAGCCCCGGGATAACGGTTGATGGCCTCGGCCACCGTCTCAATCTTGTCCGGCTCGACACGCAAGGCGACCAGCGTGCCCTTATAGCCCAGCTTGTTCGAATTGAAGAACGTGCCGATGCGGCGCAGGTATCCCTCCTGCTTCAGCAGCTGCAAACGCGTCAGCACCGTCTGCTCATCGGTGCCCAGCTCTTCAGCCAGCGCGGCAAATGGATGGCTGCATACCGGCAGATTGCTTTGCAGCAAATTGAGTAAAGACTTGTCAAACGACGTAAGCTCTTTCATGGTATATCCCTCTCCCTAATAAATACACCGTCCCGATTCTTATCCCTACTGCTCATTTCCCCCAGATGTGAATCGGGTTCATTTTTCTTTACTCTTATTCTACCAAACTATCCCCGATGACGTCAAGTAAATCTGAACGCCCTTCATTTTTTAGTGACGAATACGGCAGCACCGACAGCTCCGCGACGCCGAGCTTGCGCTTGATGGCCGCAATGCTTCTCTGCCGCACCGTCTTGCCAATCTTGTCGCACTTCGTGGCCACGATTAGCACCGGAATATTGTTCTTTACGAGCCACTCAAACATCTCGACATCCGAAGCCATCGGTTCATGACGGATATCGATGAGCTGGCAGACAAACTGCAGCCGCTGGGAAGTCAGCAGATATTCCTCGATGAATTTTGACCAGATCTTGCGCTTCTCCTTGCCCGTCTTGGCATAGCCATAGCCTGGCAGGTCGACAAGATAGAACGCCTTGCGGCCCTCGACCTCGGCAATCTTTAGACCGACCTCAAAGAAATTGATGGTCTGCGTCTTGCCTGGCTGCGAGGAAACGCGCGCCAGATTGTTGACGCGCGTCAGCGAATTTATAAGCGATGACTTGCCAACGTTCGAACGGCCAATGAAGACAATCTCGGGCAAATCATTTTCCGGATATTGCTCTTTCTTGACTGCCGAGGCCACATACTGGCCCTGCGTGATGATAACTCTGTCCTTCTTCGCGCTCATGCTTTCATCTCCTTCATGAAGAAACCTTCCCCAAAGGGAAGGCTCTTCTTACATCAATGCGGTTTTCAATACCTGATCCATTGATTCCACTGGCACAAACTCCAGCTTCTCGCGGACCGACTCAGGTATATCTTCGATATCGCGTTCGTTATCCTTGGGCAGGATAATCGTCTTTACGCCCTCACGGTAGGCTGCCAGCACTTTCTCCTTGAGCCCGCCGATTGGCAGCACCGTGCCACGCAGCGTAATCTCGCCCGTCATAGCTACATCGCTGCGCACCTTGCGGCCCGTCAGCGCCGAAATCATGGCAGTCGCCATCGTGATACCGGCCGACGGCCCATCCTTCGGGATGGCCCCTTCAGGCAAATGGATATGGATATCTTCCTTCTCGTAGAAGTCCTCCGGCAGATTCAGCTTGTCGGAGCGGCTGCGGATATAGGTAAGCCCTGCCTGTGCCGACTCCTGCATGACATCACCGAGTTGGCCGGTAAGGATCAGCTTGCCCTTGCCCTTGAGCACCGAAACCTCCGTCGGCAGCAGCGTGCCGCCGACCTCTGTCCAGGCCATGCCCGATACGACACCGACCTGAGGCTTCTTCCTGCTCTTCGGATCGAGATACTTGATCTTGCCGAGGAAATCGGTCAGGTTCTTTTTCGTCACCTTGATGGGTGCTTCTTCGCCTTCAACGAGATGACGCGCCGCCTTGCGGCAGACCTGCCCGATGACGCGCTCGAGCTCACGGACACCAGCTTCACGCGTATAGTTCTCGATGATTTTATCAATCACCCCGGCACCGAAGTGGATATCCTTGGCCTTGAGGCCATTCTGCTCACGCTGGCGCGCCACGAGATAGCGCTTGGCTATCTCCCGTTTCTCGATTTCCGTATAGCTTGAAAGCTGGATAATCTCCATGCGGTCACGCAAAGCCCGTGGGATATTGCCCAGATTATTCGCCGTGACAATCCACATGACTTTTGACAAGTCAAATGGCAGCTCGATGAAATGATCGCTGAACGTCGCATTCTGCGCAGGGTCCAAAACCTCGAGCAAAGCCGCAGATGGGTCGCCGCGGTAATCCATGCTGAGCTTGTCGACCTCGTCGAGCAGGAATACCGGATTGCAGGTCCCTACCTGGCGGAGCCCCTCGATGATACGCCCCGGCATAGCCCCGATATAGGTACGGCGATGGCCGCGGATTTCGGCCTCATCGCGCACGCCGCCCAGTGATGCACGGACGAACTCGCGGCCGGTAGCACGTGCCACCGACGACGCCAGCGAGGTTTTGCCAACGCCCGGCGGGCCGACCAGGCACAGGATTGGTGCCCGCTTGTCCTTCGCCAGCTGATGCACCGCCAGATAGTCAAGGATGCGTTCCTTGACCTTCTTGAGTCCGTAGTGATCATGATCGAGAACCTTCTGGGCCGCAGCGATATCCACCGTATCATCCGACTGCTTGCGCCAGGGAAGATCGAGCAGCCAATCGATATAATTGCGGATTACATTGTTTTCCGCATTCATGCTGCTCATGCCATCGAGGCGATTGATCTCCTTCTCCACAGCCTTCTGGACCTGCTCAGGATAATCGCCCTCGGCCAGCTTGCGGCGCGCCTCCTCAATATCGGCAGTCTTGCCATCCTTATCGCCAAGCTCTTCACGGATGGCCTTGATTTGTTCACGCAGATAGTAATCCTTCTGGATCTTATCCATCTGCTTGCGGACCTTGCGGCCGATTTTCTGCTCCAGCTGCAGGATTTCAAGCTCGCGTGCCAGCACCTCGTAAAGCTTCTCCAAGCGTGCCTTGATGTCGATAGCAGCCAATAGTTCCTGGCGCGTCTCAAGCTTCAGGTTCAGATGGCTGGCGATGAGGTCGGCCAGCCGGCCAGCATCGTCGATAATGGCGACAGACACCAGCGTCTCTGCCGGGATTTTCTTCGAAAGCTTGACCCACTCCTCGAATTCATGCACTACCGCACGGGTCAGCGCTTCCATGCCCATCGATGTATCGATTCTGTCCTTGAACTCCTCGACATCGACTTCGGCATAGTTCTCAGTCTCACGATACGCCTTGATGACTGCACGATGCTGACCTTCTACCAGCACGCGTACACTCTCGCCCGGCATCTTGACAATCTGGCGGATCTCAGCCACCGTACCGACCGTATAGAGATTTTCCATCTTGGGTTCATCGATTTCTGCGTCCAGCTGCGCCGTCAGCATGATTTCCCGATCATCGACCATTGCCTGCTCCAGCGCAGCCATCGAACGGGTACGTCCCACATCGAGATGAATCATCATATACGGGAAAACCATCATACCGCGCAGCGGCAATAGTGGCAAAGTACGTATCTCGGCCATACTATCCCCTCCTTTTCTTTTTAGATAAGAACAAGGCGCTGCCACGGCAGCGCCTCATTTTATTCCGGCTGCCGTCAGGCAGTCTCTTCTTCACTGTCCTTTGCCTTCTTATCGATGGTCAGGACAGGATCTTTTTTGGTATTGACGGTGTCCTTGGTCACCCGGCAGGCCGTTACGCCCGGAATCGACGGCACATCATACATGACATTGCGCATGATCGCCTCGATGATGGAGCGCAGGCCGCGCGCGCCAGTTTTGCGCTTAAGCGCTTCCTTGGCAATCTGACGCAGGGCATCATCATCAAATTCCAATTTGACGCCATCCATATCCAAAAGCTTCTGGTACTGTTTGACCAGTGCATTCTTTGGCTTGGTCAGGATGCTGATCATCGCCTCTTCATCGAGCGAATCCAGCGTCACTACGACCGGCAAGCGGCCGATGAACTCGGGAATCAAGCCATGCTTCAAGAGATCCTCCGGCAGCAGCTTGCGCAGGGTATCGCCCACGGAACGCTTGCGTTTGGACTTGATATCGGCACCGAATCCCATCTGTTTCTGTCCCAAGCGGCCCTCGATGACCTTCTCGATGCCATCAAAAGCACCACCGCAGATGAACAGGATATTCGTCGTATCGATCTGGATAAGTTCCTGATGCGGATGCTTGCGGCCGCCCTGCGGCGGTACCGAAGCAGTCGTGCCTTCGAGGATTTTCAGCAGTGCCTGCTGGACGCCCTCGCCCGACACATCACGGGTGATTGACGGATTTTCCGACTTGCGGGCGATTTTGTCAATCTCATCAATGTAGATGATGCCACGCTCAGCTTTTTCCACATCATAATCCGCAGCCTGAATGAGCTTCAAGAGGATATTCTCGACACCCTCACCGACATAGCCGGCCTCCGTCAGCGACGTGGCGTCAGCGATGGCAAACGGCACATTCAGAATACGGGCCAGCGTCTGGGCCAGCAGCGTCTTGCCGCTGCCCGTCGGCCCCAGCATGAGGATGTTCGACTTCTGCAGCTCCACATCCTCGCCTTTTACGGTCCCCATGTTGACGCGTTTGTAATGGTTATAGACGGCAACAGCCAAGCTCTTCTTGGCTTCGTCCTGCCCGATTACATACTGATCCAGGGTAGCACGGATGTCCTTCGGTTTTGGGACGTCCTTGAGTTCTACCTCTACATCTTCGCTGAACTCTTCCTCGATAATCTCATTGCAGAGCTCGATGCATTCATCGCAGATATAGACACCAGGACCAGCAACCAGCTTGCGCACCTGCTCCTGCGTCTTGCCGCAGAACGAGCACTTGAGCTGTCCTTTTTCATCCCCAAACTTCAACATTCCATCACCCCTTAGTCCTTAGATTCCGTTTTCTTGCTTTTTTTCGGACGGGTAATCACTTCATCGACGAGACCATAGGCCTTAGCCTCCTCGGCCGTCATAAAGTTATCGCGCTCCGTATCGTTGTTGACCTCTTCCAGCGTCTTGCCCGTGGCATTGACGATGATATCGTTGATGACATCACGGATGCGCTGGATTTCACGGGCCTGGATCTGGATGTCCGTAGACTGGCCCTGTGCACCGCCCAGCGGCTGGTGGATCATGATGCGCGAATTCGGCAGGGCAAAACGCTTGCCCTTGGCACCTGCCGTCAGCAGCAGCGAGCCCATGCTGGCTGCTTGACCGATGCAGATGGTCGATACGTCCGGCTTGATATACTGCATGGTATCGTAGATAGCCAGGCCGGCGGTAACAACACCGCCCGGACTATTGATGTAGAGGTAGATATCCTTGTCCGGATCCTCAGACTCGAGGAACAGGAGCTGTGCTACGACTACATTAGCTACATTGTCGTCAATCGGGCCGCCCAGGAAAATGATGCGGTCTTTGAGCAGGCGCGAATAAATATCATACGCGCGCTCGCCCCGATTAGACTGCTCTACTACCATTGGTACATAACTCATAGATATACCCCCATTATCAGGGTCTGCTTACTCAGCAATGCTATCGATGATGAACTGTGCCGTCTTCTTGCGGAGTACGGATGCAGCCAGATCGCCGATACGACCCTGCTCCTTGATGATTTTCTGAACCTGCTGCGGCGTAGCGCCATAAGCAGCTGCCATAGCAGCAACTTCTGCATCCAGATCCTTAGCTTCAACCTTGATATCCTCAGCTTTGGCAACTTCTTCCAGCATGAGATCCGTCTTGACGTTCTTCTCAGCCGTCTCACGGTAATCCTCACGGATCTTGGCGATGTCCGTGCCAGCATACTGCAGGTACTGCTCAAGCTTCATCCCCTGCTGCTCAAGGCGCATAGCCATTTCCTGGATCATGGACGTTACGCGGTTGTCAATCATGACAGCCGGGATGTCAACCGTCGTGTTGTTCGTAGCCTGCTCGATAGCAGCGCTCTTCTGGTCATTCTCAGCTTTGCGCTCAGCGTTCTCCTGCAGGTTCTTGCGGATGTCAGCCTTGAGCTCGTCGAGCGTCTCAAACGTGCTGACTTTCTTAGCGAGTTCGTCATCGATAGCCGGCAGCTCTTTCTGCTTGATGCTGCGAACCGTGCATTTGAACGTAGCGTCCTTGCCAGCGAGCTCTTTTGCATGGTACTCTTCCGGGAACTTGACGTTTACTTCCTTCTCCTCGCCGATCTTAGCACCGATCAGCTGCTCCTCGAAGCCCGGGATGAAGCTGCCGGAACCGATCTGCAGCGGGTAGTCCGTGCCCTTGCCGCCCTCGAAAGCCTCGCCATCGACAAAGCCCTCGAAATCGAGCGTCGTGAAGTCGCCATCAGCAACAGCAGCACCTTCCGGAGCATCAACCATCTTGCCCTGACGATCCTGGAAGTTCTTGAGCTGTTTCTCAACGTCTTCGTCTTTGATCTCAACAGCAGCCTTCTCTACTTTGAGGCCTTTGTATTCGCCGAGCTTGACTTCCGGACGCGGCGTAACCGTAGCCTTGAATACGAGATCCTTGCCGTCCTCAAGCGTAACGATATCGATGTTCGGGCGCGTTACCGGCTCGATCTTCTGCTCAGTCAGAGCCTCATCGAAAGCTTTCGGAGCTACGAGATCGAAAGCTTCCTGCATCAGAGCATCCATGCCAACGTGACGCTCGACAATCTTGCGCGGAGCTTTGCCCTTACGGAAGCCCGAGATATTTACACGGTTAGCCAGGCGCTTAGCTGCACGCTCAACCGCCTTGGAAACCTCTGCTGCTTCAACTTCAATCGTCAGAGTAACCTGCTGGTTTTCACCATTCTCAACCGTAACCTTCATTGTCTGAAATGACCTCCTGTAATATCTGTTTCTAAGTGACGACACAATAAAACTATTTTACCATCTACTATGTCATACTCTTGTCATAATAACATAAAGTGCGCAGAAACACAAGAATTTCTGCGCACAGCAATAAATATTTGTCAAAAGGTCAAAAATCACTTCACCAAGCTGCTCATACGCTCAATCGGCATCGTGAGATCCACATGACCGCCGAGCGTCTCCACCTTATTCCCCTCAATCAGGATCTGTACCTTTTTGATTTCCGGGAATTCCGTCAGCGTATTGACGACTGAGCCAACCAGCATCTCTTCCCCGGTCGAACCGCCCGTGAAATGTTTGACAAGGTCCTGGCTGAAATCAACATAGGCCGTATCGCCTTTGACCTTCACGCTCTTGAGCTTTGCCTGCTTCGGGATGATTGTCGTCTGTCCCTTCTGCTTTGTCCCGGTCAGCAGGGATTTTATCGCCGCTGCATACTTGCCCGCAGCATCGGTTTTGATAGTGCGTTTGACCGCAATGAGTTTTAGCCCTTGATCGTCCGGATAATAAACTTTGATATTAAGTTCCTTAGCCGTTTCTTTCTTATCCGCCGAGGAGACAGCCGCACTGCCAGCCGGCACGGCCCCATTGCCAGACACAGACGCCGACGAGCCATTCACTGCCCCCTTCTCGTTATTCGGATCACAGCCAGCTGTCACCAGCAAAACCAGCGTCATCATCACCAGCAGGATATATTTCATTTTTTTCATCATCTATCACCTCGTCATATATCAAGCATTGCGGAAATACCGGGATATCGCCCGCGCAATAGCCATGGCCATTTTCTGCTGCTGGCTGTCCGAATCCAATAACCGTTCTTCCCGATAATTGGAAATAAAGGCCAGCTCGATAAGCGAGGACGGCATATTCGTATGCTTGATGACATAGAAGTTCGCCGTCTTCACGCCGCGGTTGAAGAGCCCCAATTCCTTATCGAGCTCCTCATTGAGCAAGGTTGCCAGCCGCTTTCCCTGCCGCGACCCCGCATAATAATAGGTTTCCATCCCATTAGCCGCGGGATTCGAAAACGAATTGCAATGGATGGACACAAAGATATTTGCCGACGGATCGAAATTGGCTACGTTGCAGCGCGCCTGCAATTCCTGCGCAGCCGTGCTATTTGGCCCATAGACATCGACATCCGTCTTGCGGGTCATGACCACGCGGGCACCAGAGTTCTGCAAGATAGCCTGCACCTTTTTCGCCACAGCCAGCGTGACCGTTTTCTCCGCCACACCATTAGGGCCTACAGCACCGCTATCGCTGCCGCCATGCCCTGCATCGAGGACTACCGTATGCCCCTTCACGCCGCCGACACTGCCAGCAGCTGTATCCCCCGCAGGCTCCAGGATATCGATGACCAGCCGGTACGGCTTCTTGGCCTTGCGGTCGCGATCCAGCGTATAAACCTTATAATTTTCCGCCTGTACATCACTTGTGAAATCGATGCGTACCTGCGTATGATTGCGCTGCAATTCCGCAATGCGGACACGGCTGGCCAGACCGTTTTTCAGTTTGATTGTCTTGCGCAGCTCACCCGGCATCGTATTTTCCATATCGATGACCAGCTGCTTTGTCAGATATGGTCTTGTCGAGACCTTATACTCGAGCTTGTCACGATCCATGCCAATCTCAATGCGCAGGGCCTTGCGGCCATCAACTGTCGTCTCCGAAGTCTGGAAATAGTTTAGCTCGTGATCCTGCACCGGACGTGCAGCTTCCGCCGCCCCCGGCAGCAGCATCATGACAGCCAGCAGGACGATTCCCGCCCAACTTGCCCAGCGGAATAGCGTATTCATCAAGGTTCCTCCTTAGTTTCCCCAGCCTCTTACTCTTTGAGCAGATCCAATGCTTCCTGTTCAGCCTGTTCTGTCGCTTCCTTATCATAGGAAAGCTCCAGTTTCAGATAATCGCCTTCGCCTGTATTCTCCGGCAAATAACTCACTGGAAAATTCACTTTCCTCATATCCTCACCGAGCAGCAGAACAGCCAAATCGCCCTCTATACGATCGATATATGCACTTATCATTGTGCCGCCCCCTGTTCTGCCGCTACTTCATAGGTATTGCCATCGGTTGTTATGGTTATCGTGCCATTCTTATCCGTCTCGTAGACTTTTGCCTTAAAGACTTCTCCCTTGTCATTCTTGACAAGTTTCGTCTTCTTCGTCTTGCCATCCCGGCGATCGGTAAATTTCGGCTCAGCCAGATAGCGGGCCAGGATGTCCGGATGCGGATGACCGTAATCGTTGCCCTGACCACAGGAAATCAGCACAGTCTCGGGCCAGACGGCCTTGAGGAAATGAACCGATGAGGCCGTAGCACTGCCGTGATGACCAGATTTCAAGACGGTGCTGCGCAAATCTGCCGAATGCGCCGCCAGCAGCTTCTCCTCGGCATCTTTTTCCGCATCCCCCGTCAGCAGCATCGAAAATGCGCCGCAGGTCAGTTTACCGACTACCGATTCATTGTTCGGATCGTGTTTATACCCCGGCGTTGCACCTTCTTTCGCCAATTCAGCCGAAGGATACAGCGCCTTAAACGACACCCCGTTGCCAAGATCCAGCACATCGCCATCCTTGAGTGCATGGCGCTTGATGCCCTTGGCTTTGAGTTCTTTCATATAACCTATATAGATTTTGGAAGCCGACGGCATGCCATTGTCGTAGACCTCACCGACTTCATATTCCTTGAGCAATAACGCCATGCCACCGATATGGTCAGCATGCGGATGTGTCAGGATGACCTTGTCGATCCTCTTGACGCCAGCCTTGTCAAGCTCGCGCTTGAGCTTATCGCGTTCATCGATATCACTCGTATCGACAAGCACCGTCTGCTCGCCCGTCTGTACCAGGATCGCATCTCCCTGTCCGACATTGAGCATCTTTACGGTCATCCTGGCAGCCTGGGAACTCTCCACGGCAGCAGCTGAGCTGCTGGCTTTCGGGCTGCCAGCCGGCGCAGATCCGCAGCCAGCCAATACCGCAACAGTCAACAGGACAAGCCCCAGTATTATCCCTATTTTCTTTCGCATATTTGTCACCTCAAATCACCTGCAAGATATAACGGTAAATTCCCTCGGCCACACCATCTTCATCTACAGATGGCAGGACAAAGTCCGCCTTGGCCTTGAGCTCATTGCCAGCGTTTCCCATGACCAGGCTGGTGCCAACCGTATCCATCATCTCGAGATCGTTGAGCCCATCCCCAAAGGCAAAACTCTCAGCCACCGGAATCTGCAAATACTCCAGCGCCCGTTCAATACCTGTCGCCTTCGAGACATCCGCTGAGTATATCTCCATATATTTAAGCAGCGTGGGATCGATAAGGCCCGTAAGCCCCGGCCAGGCCAGCAGCTCATGGAACAATCCGCCTGCATGCGGCGTCTCCGACAGGAACTCGATCTTGCCAATCTGCATTCCCGCCAGGGATGGGTCATACGCACGCACGAAATTGTCCAGCCGGATATCGATAGACGTATAGACTTTCTCCAGTGCCTTGTACTCCTCTTTCAGATAAACCGACGGATGGCTTTCCAGGATATATTCTACATGATTTTTCTCTGCCAAGGCAATCATCTTCTGCACCGTGGCGAGTGGCAAGTCCTGCCGGAAAATCACCTGCCCGCCAACGAGCACGACCGCACCATTCATCAGCACATGTCCATCAAACAAGTCCGGATCGCGCATCTCTTCACTGAGGTAGGCAAACGGCCGCCCCGAAGCGATGAACGTATGATGGCCAGCCTTGCGCAGCGCCCGGATTGCATCCTTGACCGGCGCGCTGATACGCGTCTGCTGGCGATGAATGTTGATGAGCGTGCCATCAATATCAAAGAAAATCGCTTTTTGCTTATTCGTCATGAAAAAAAAGACTCCAATCTCTAGTAAACATAGAAGCATATCCACCTCTATACTACTAAAAATCAGAGTCTCATTCAAGCACTTTCAGGCGTCCTGCCGTCTGCTGCCTGTTTTTTAATCTACATTTACCTGCCTGGCTTCAGCTGCAAGGCAGACCTTCTGTTCCGCAGACAGAAGCTCTTTAGCTGCTTTGAGCTGAAGCCCGACTTGTCCATAAGAAGTACCACCAAGCGAGTTGCGGTTCCTGACACAAGTCTCGGGGCTGATAGCCTCCTTGATATCATCGCCAAAGAGCGGCGAGAGCGCCTTGAACTCCTCGATGGTCATATCCTCGAGATACTTGCCCTTCGCGATGCAGTCATGCACCGCCGTACCGGCCACGGCATGGGCCTTGCGGAACGGCATGCCCTTCTTGACGAGATAGTCAGCAAGGTCCGTCGCGTTGGAGAAGTCCTCCGTCACCGCCTTCATCATGACATCCTTGCGCACCTTCATGCCGCGGATCAGCTGCGCATAGACAGCCAGGCTGAACTTGACGGTATCGATGGCATCGAAGATGCCTTCCTTGTCTTCCTGCAAGTCCTTATTGTAAGCCAGCGGCAACCCCTTGACCGTCGTCAGCATCGCCATCAGATGGCCGATGACACGGCCGCTCTTGCCGCGGACGAGCTCGGACACATCGGGGTTCTTCTTCTGCGGCATCATCGATGACCCCGTGCAATGCGCATCGTCAAGCTCGACGAACGAGAACTCACGGCTGCACCAGAGAATCGTCTCCTCCGAGAGGCGTGACAGATGCACCATCAGGATTGATGCCGCGCTCAAGAACTCCAGGATATAATCGCGGTCGCTTACAGCATCGAGACTGTTCGTATAGATATTCTCGAAGTTCAGCTGCTTAGCGACAAACTCGCGGTCAATCGGGAACGTCGTGCCCGCCAGGGCCCCAGCCCCGAGCGGCATGATGTCCGCCCGCTTGTAGACACCCTCGAACCGCGCAAAATCGCGCGCAAGCATCCCAAAATATGCCAGCAGATGATGGGCAAACAGGATGGGCTGCGCCCGCTGCAGATGCGTGTACCCCGGCATGATGACATCGCTGTACTTCTCAGCCGTCTCCACCAGCGCCTGCTGGAGGTTCTGTATTTCCTTCTGCACCTCCACGACCTGGCGGCGCACATACATATGCGTATCGAGTGCAACCTGATCGTTGCGGCTGCGGGCCGTATGCAGGCGTCCGCCAGCTTCGCCGATGGCATCGGTCAGACGCTTCTCGATATTCATATGGATATCTTCGAGGTCCACCGAAAAGTCGAACTTGCCAGCTTCAATCTGCTTAAGGACATCCTTTAGTCCGGCGATGATCTTATCCTTATCCTCTGCCGAGATGATACCGCATTTGGCTAGCATCGTCGCATGGGCGATGGAGCCCGCGATATCCTCATGGTACATCCTCTTGTCAAAGCTTATGGAGGCCTGGAACTCATTGATCATCTCATCGGTGGTCTTCGTGAACCGGCCGCCCCACATTGCCTCACTCATTTATTCGTCTTCTCCTGCATCAGGGCACGAACCTTGAGCGGCAGGCCAAAGAGATTTATGAACCCTGTAGCATCTGCCTGATCATAGACATCATCATGCTCGAACGTTACGAACTCCTGGCTATAGAGCGAATACGGGCTCGTGCTGCCAGCAGAAATGATATTGCCCTTATAGAGCTTGAGCTTGACCGAACCCGTGACCGTCTGCTGCGTGCTATTGACGAAAGCATCGAGAGCCTCGCGCAACTGGCAGAACCACATGCCATCATAGACAAGCTCTGCATAGCGTACGCCGACCGTCTGCTTGTAATGGTACGTTGCGCGGTCAAGGCAGAGATACTCGAGCTCACGATGTGCATAGTAGAGCAGCGATCCGCCCGGATTCTCGTAAACGCCACGGGACTTCATGCCGACCAGGCGGTTCTCACAGATATCGACGATGCCGACACCATTGCGCGCACCGATCTCGTTGAGCTCCGTCAGAAGCTCCACAGCCCCCATCTTCTTGCCGTTGACAGCTACCGGCTCGCCCTTCTCGAAATCGATCGTCACGTATTCTGGCTTATCCGGTGCATCTTCCGGCGCCTTGGAGATCAGGAACATGCTGTTCTTCGGCTCGTTAGCCGGATCCTCGAGGTCAGAGCCTTCATGGGAAAGATGCCAGATGTTGCGGTCCATGGAGTACGTCTTGTTCTCCGTCGCGATGGGGATGCCATGTTTCTTGGCATACTCAATCTCAGCACTGCGGGAATCCAGATCCCACTCACGCCACGGAGCGATCAGCGTGATATTCGGTGCCAGAGCCTTTACCGTCAGCTCGAAACGAACCTGGTCGTTACCCTTGCCCGTAGCACCATGAGCGATAGCATCCGCGCCTTCCTGCTTAGCGATCTCGACGAGTTTCTTCGCGATAATCGGACGGGCAAACGACGTGCCGAGCAGGTATTTATCCTCATAGACAGCACCAGCCTTGAGCGTCGGCCATACGTATTCTTTCAGGAACTCTTCCTTGAGGTCAGCGATGTAGACCTTGGACGCACCCGATTGCAGGGCTTTATCATGAACGGCATCGAGTTCATCGCCCTGACCGACATCGGCGCAGACAGCGATGACTTCACAGCCATCATAGTTTTCTTTGAGCCAGGGGATGATAACGGAGGTATCAAGACCACCGGAGTAAGCGAGTACGACTTTCTTGATCTGTTTCTTTGCCATAGAAAATTACCTCTTTTCCTCAACCTTCAAATATCAATCAGCACATAGTAAGTGCCATAATAGCTTTTTGCGTGTGCAGGCGATTCTCGGCCTCATCGAAGATGACATCGGCATTGGCCTCGAGCACCTCTTCCGTGATTTCCTCCCCGCGGTAAGCCGGCAGGCAGTGCATGACGATGACGCGTTTATCGGCGCCAGCCAGCAGGTCCTTGTTGACCTGATACGGGGCAAAGATTTTCTTGCGGGCATCGTGCTCATCCTCCTGGCCCATGCTGGCCCAGGTATCGGTAACGACGATGTCCGCATCCTTCACGGCTTCTTTCGGGTCCGTGACGAGCGTAATCGATGCCCCCGTCAGCTTGGCATCCTCGATGGCCTGTTTCGTCACTGTCTCATCGGGACGGTAATCTGCCGGCGTTGCGGCGACGAACGTCATGCCGGTCTTGGCACAGCCATACATATACGAGTTCGTCATATTGTTGCCGTCGCCGACATAGGCCATCTTGAGCCCCTTGAGGTTCTTGCCTTTGTGCTCCTGGATCGTTAGCAAATCCGTAAGCACCTGACAGGGATGCAATAGGTCAGTCAGTGCATTGATGACCGGAACATCTGCCCACTTGGCAAGCTCTTCGGCACGGTCATGACCAAAAGTCCGGATCATGATGCCATCAAGATAGCGGGACAGCACACGCGCCGTATCCTTGATCGGTTCGCCGCGGCCGAGCTGCAGGTCACGGTTCGAAAGGAACAATGCCTGTCCGCCGAGCTGATACATGCCCGTCTCAAAGGATACGCGGGTTCGCGTCGACGACTTCTCGAAAATCATTCCGAGCGTCTTGCCCTTGAGCAGGTGATGCTCGATGCCAGCTTTCTGCTTGGCTTTGAGTTCCTTGGCCAGCGCCAGGATCTCCTGCACTTCATCCACGGATAAGTCGTGGATAGATAACATATCTTTCCCCTTCAGCATCAAACAACCTCCATTACTGTAAATCATGTCCGTCACTATTGCATATTATAGCACTTTAGTTTTTACTTGTGAAGAGAAATTCGGAATTATTTTGTATACATATGCAAAAATCATGCATATTTTCTTAAAACCTCATCGAGGACAGCCACGACCTCATCGACCTGCTCCTGCGTGATGATGAGCGGCGGGATAAAGCGCAGCACCTTGCCGACCGTACAATTGATGATAGCGCCCTTTTCCAAGCAGTCATTGACAATATCGCGGCCATGCTCAGCGCTCGTGAGCTCTGCCCCCAGGATAAGCCCCGTGCCGCGGACTTCTTTGATAAACGTTGGATATTTATCCTTCAATGCTGCAAGTTTATCCTTGAAATACGCGCCCACCGTTTCAACATTATGCAGGAAGTCTGCCTGCGGAACCGTATCGAGCACCACATTGGCTGCGGCACAAGCCAGCGGATTGCCGCCAAACGTCGTGCCATGATCTCCCGGCTTGAAGGCGGCCGCAACCTCATCGGTCACAACAAAGGCACCGATCGGCACGCCGCCAGCCAGCCCCTTGGCCAGCGTTACGATATCCGGCTTGACACCATACTTCTCATAAGCAAAGAACTTGCCCGAGCGGCCGATGCCCGCCTGGATCTCATCGAAAATCAACAGGGCATGATGCTTGTCGCAGAGCGCCCGCACCTTTTTTAGATAGTCATTTTCCGGTGTATAGACACCGCCCTCGCCCTGGATGGTTTCCAACATGACCGCCGCCGTCTTATCACTCATCAGCGACTCAAGCTCCTCGATGTCGTTGTAGTGGACATAATCAAAGCCAGCTGGCAATGGGCCGACGCCTTCCTGATAATGCGGCTGGCCCGTCGCCGTAAGCGTCGCCAGCGTACGTCCATGGAAACTGTTCCAAGCCGTAATGATCTGCGACTTATCGGGACTGATGGCATGGGCATATTTACGCGCGATCTTGATGGCCCCCTCGTTGGCCTCAGCGCCCGAGTTGCCAAAGAATGCCTTGCCAAGCCCGCTGAGCTTTACAAGCTTGGCCGCAGCATCTGCCTGTGCCTGCGTGTAATAAAGATTCGAGCAATGAATCAATTTGCCCGCCTGCTCAGCCACCGCAGCAACGAGCGGTTTATAGTCGTGCCCCAACACATTGACCGCGATACCACCGAGAAAATCGATGTATTTCCTGCCGTTGTTGTCCCAGACATAGACTCCCTCGCCATGGTCGAGAACGATCTTATAGCGGTTGAATACCGGCACATAGCTGGCCTTATCGGTCGCAAATATTTCCTGATCCGTCTGTTTCATAACCTACTCCTTATCTTCAAACACACTTACCGGACCACCTGCGTACCAATACCCTGCGATGTGAAAATCTCCAGGATAATGGAATGATCGAGCCGCCCATCGATGATATGCGTCTTGCCTGCCCCCTGCTCGAGTGCCTTGAGGCAAGCCTCGACTTTCGGAATCATGCCGCCAGCAATGATACCCTCACGGATATATTGCCTAGCTTCCGGCAGATGCAGCGTCGAAATAAACGTGCTCTTATCGTTGAAATCCTTATAAATGCCCTCGATATCGGTGAGCAGCAGCAGCTTTTCTGCTTCGAGAGCACCCGCCAGCTCTGCTGCCACATAATCGGCATTGATATTGTAGCTCTCGCCATCACTGCCGACGCCGATCGGTGCAATGACCGGCACATAGCCCTGGTCCAGCAGGTCTTCGACGATGGCCGTGTCGACCTTGTCAACCTCGCCGACATAGCCGATATCCACCTGCTTCGATTCATCCCCCTCATAAACCGTTGCGAGCTTCTTGCGTGCCGCGATGAGGCCCGCATCCTTGCCGCTGAGACCTACCGCACGCACGCCGCGGCGATTCAGGAGATTGACGATTTCCGAGTTGACCTTGCCATCGAGCACCATCTCGGCAATCTCGACGGTCTCCTCATCGGTCACGCGCAGCCCGGCCACAAAGGAGGACTGCTTGCCGACTTTCTTGAGGAAACCTGTGATTTCGGGACCGCCGCCATGGACGATGACCGGACGGATGCCGACATATTTCATCAGCGCGATATCCTGCATGACCTTTTCCTTGAGGTCATCATTGATCATCGCATTGCCGCCATATTTTATGACAATGGTCTTGCCATAGAATTCCTGGATATAGGGCAGCGCCTCAACGAGAATGGCCGCTTTGTTTTCTGGTGTAAACATACTCTCTCCCCCTGCATCATCAGGTGTGATATTCGCCGTTGATCTTCACATACTCATAGGAGAAATCACAAGTCCAGACCGTAGCCTCTTCCTCGCCAGCGCCCATATCGATATCGATGACAATATCGTGCTCCGCCATGACCTTGCGCAATGCCTCTTCATCGAATTCTGCACCGACGCCATTGGCATAAACCGGAATATCACCGAATTTCACGACGGTCTTCTGCGGATCCATCGGTACGCCGGCATAGCCGACTGCACAGATGACGCGGCCCCAGTTCGGGTCCTCGCCAAAGAACGCCGTCTTTACCAGCGGACTCTTGGCTACGCTCATGGCAATCGTCTTGGCATCCGCAAACGACTTCGTGCCCTTGACATTGACCGTCAGGAACTTCGTTGCGCCCTCGCCATCGGCAGCAATGCGCTTGGCCAGCGCTTGGCACATCTCCTGCAGCGCAGCCTTGAACGCTTCATAATCCTCGCCTTCCGTCGTGATCTTGTCATTACCAGCCGCACCATTAGCCAGAACGATAGCCATATCGTTCGTGCTCATGTCACCGTCAATCGAAATCATATTGAACGAAACCTCGACGACCTCCGAAAGCGCCTTCTGCAGCAGCGAGCTTTCAATATTCGCATCCGTCGTGATAAAGCAGAGCATCGTCGCCATATTCGGCTGGATCATGCCCGAACCTTTGGCAATAGCCCCCAGGCGGACCTTTCTGCCGCCCAGCGTGACCTCAGCCGTGCAGGTCTTCGAATACGTATCCGTCGTGATGATGGCATTGCCAGCCTTTTCGCTGCCGTTTTCATCCAATTCTGCCACCGCCTGCTTGATGCCCTTTTCCATCTTGTCCATCGGCAGATTGACGCCGATGACGCCCGTCGAAGCGACAATGACATCGCTCGGCTCGCAGCCCAGAGCCTCAGCCGTAATCTGCTGCATGGCCTTGGCATCCTTTTCGCCCTGCTCGCCCGTGCAGGCATTGGCACAGCCAGCGTTAGCCGTAATGGCATGCGCCGTACCCGTCTTGACGACCGCCTTTGAAGCGAATACCGGTGCTGCCGCTACAGCATTCTGCGTGAATGTACCCGCAACAGCTGCTTCCTTCTCCGTATAGATAACCGCTAAGTCAAGATTGCCGCTCTTCTTGATACCCGCCTTGACACCGGCAGCTTTGAATCCCTGCGGGAACGTCACGCCCGCTTTTGCATTCTGTTCGTTGATCATAACCAAATTCCTTTCTATCCATCAGGGGTACATCGGCACATTGTCGAGTCCCAGTTTTTCCTCAAATCCACAGGCGATATTGAAATTCTGCACGGCCTGTCCCGCCGCCCCTTTGACGAGGTTATCGATGACCGAAAGCACGATCACGCGCTGCGTGCGTTCATCGATATGCCAGGCAATATCACAGAAATTCGACCCGCGCACATCCTTCGTCGCTGGATATGCGCTGCGCCCCAGCAGGCGGATGAAATATTCCTTGCCATAGAGTTTCTCGAAAGCTGCATCGACAAGATCGGGCTGCACACCATCCTTGAGCGTCGCATAACAGGTCGACAGGATACCGCGCGACATCGGCACGAGATGCGGCGTGAAATTCAGCACCGTCTGCTCGCCCGACAGATCCGTGATAGCCTGCTCAATTTCCGGCGTATGACGATGCTTGGCTACATTATAGGCCCGGAAATTATCGTAAAGTTCGGGGAAGTGATTCGGCTGCTTGGCCGAGCGTCCCGCTCCCGAAACACCCGACTTGGCATCAATGATAATCGTATTGACGTCAATCAAATGCTGCTTGGCCAGCGGTGCCAGCGCCAGGATGCTTGCTGTCGTAAAGCAGCCCGCATTGCCGATGATCTTGGCCTCGCGGATTTTCTCGCGGTACAGCTCGGCCAGGCCATAGACCCGCTCCGCCTCGGGATGCGTATGCGGGACATGATACCAGGCCTCATACACCGAGGTATCCGTAAAACGGTAATCCGCGCCGAGATCGATGATGCGTACAGGCATACCAGCCAGTGCCCTGCCCACTTCCATCGCATGGCCATGCGGCAGACCGATAAATACGAAATCGCTGTCCGCACCGATTCGCCCGATCTCTTTCATACTCTCCAGCTTCATATCGTAGAGCCCTCGCAAATGCGGATACAAGTCACTGATGCATTCTCCCGTATGGCTCTCCGAGGTGATATGTACGACCTCTGCTTCGGGGTGGTTGTACAAAATGCGTAAAAGCTCGGCGCCAGCATATCCTGTAGCGCCCAGGACACTAACTTTCATACGTTCTCCTCCTTCAACTTGTTCTTCTGGAATGGATAGTCCTTTTATAGTTTACCGCCGCGAGGTGTACTATGTAAAGCATGTTTATAATTATACATCCTGTCTGTATATTTTTGCAACCTTTTTTCGAAAAATATACAGCGATACGTGAAAAAAGAAAAAATCATGCTATAATATAGAGCATCTACAACAAAGGAGCACTACATGAAAAAATCAACAAAACGGAAGATACGCTTCCGCATCTTCCGTTTCCTCTTCTTATTATGCCTTATTTTTTTCCTGGCGTTTTTCCTGGCCGGCGGCACCTCCGTGTTCTCGCCGCGCACCTGGCAGCATTTCGGGGACTTCCTGCCGAAGCTCGAAAGCCAGCTGCCAGCTATCCAACAGACCACCGAGCCGGTGCCGATCGGCACGGTCGACCGCCTGAGCCGCATCATCTTCATCCGGCGTGCCGTAGCCAGCCGCATCAATCCGGATACCTATGTGAAGCTGCGCGATATCCCTGTATCGCTCCAGCACGCAGTCGTCGCCGTGGAGGACAACCGGTTCTACAGCCATCATGGCTTCGACCCCCAGGGCATCATGCGCGCAGCTCTCGTCAACCTCCAATACGGCCAGATTGAGGAAGGTGCCAGCACCATCACCCAGCAGCTCGTCAAAAACCTCTTCCTCTCCCACGAGCAATCCTTTGGACGCAAAGCCGAGGAACTGCTGCTATCTCTCGACCTCGAAGCCAACTACAGCAAAGATGAGATTCTCGAGCTTTACCTCAATACCATCTACTACGGCTCCAACTTCTATGGCATCGGCCCTGCTGCCGAAGGCTATTTCGGCAAGCGTCCCGCAGAGCTCCAGCTGCCCGAATCCGCCATGCTGGCAGGACTGCCCAACGCGCCCTCACTCTACTCGCCCTACGTTGACTTCATGATGGCCAAGAAGCGCCAATTCATCGTCATCGATGCCATGGTGCGCAGCGGCTACCTTGATGAACACGAAGCCGAGTCCGCTAAGATCAAACCAATCTATCTTGCCCACTAAAAAAGAGAACCCTCTCACTTGAGAAGGTTCTCTTTTTCGGTTATCCCGCTTATTTTTTCTTGTTGTTATTTTTGAGCTGTTCCGTTGCTGCACGGTCAAAGTGCTTATAGAACTGCTGGCAAAGGTTCGTGAACGTCTCCACATTGTCTTTCTCGCTGCGGTTAGCGCGAATCTCATAGGTATAGAGCAGTTCATTCGTACCGGCTTTATACACATCGAAGAAGAACGTCGTACGGCTGTTATTGGCAACCGTCAAAACGACATAAGCATCGGCGTATTTACTAGCATTCTCCTTATACGTCTTAGCGGCCTGACGGCGGTCGAGCGATTTGAGATCCGTATTGGCAGCCGACTTGATATTCTGTGCAATCTCATCATAAGACAAGACATACATACGGGACACCTTGCTGGAATCGTATTCAATCTGAAGCAGCGCAGCCTTATCCGGAGCGTCCTTCTCAACCGGCTGATACAGCGGAGCTGCGATAGCGAGGCGTTTTACGGCCGTAATATCTGCACCTTCCTGGATAGTTTCCTGGTCTGCATTTGCAAAGGCTACCTGCGTGCTAAGTACAACCATGCAGGCAATAACCAGCATCTGAATGATTTTTCTCATGGAACAATTCCCTCCATACTGAATAAATTTCGCGAATCCCTATCGCATTCTTCTCTATTCTACACTATTTGCGCCGATTCTGCCAGTCATTTTCTGAAACTTTAATGAATGCTGAATGTTAGCCCTGGGGATAAATCCGCTTTTCCACTGCCTTGGCCGTAGCTGTCACAGCCAGCCCGCCCTCACTCGTCTCGCGCAAGGATTTCGGCAAGGCCTTGCCAATGCGGTTCATCGCTTCGATGACCTCATCGACGGGAATGAATGACTGCACACCAGCCAATGTCATATCCGCTGCCAGCATCGCCTCCACCACGGCAAAACCATTGCGCTTGACGCATGGAACTTCGACAAGCCCCGCTACAGGATCGCAGACCAGCCCCAAAAGGTTCTTGATGGACAGCGCACAGGCATTGCCGACCATCGCCGGCGTCCCGCCGGCAAGTTCCACCAGAGCGCCAGCCGCCATGCCAGCCGCGGTGCCGCACTCAGCCTGGCAGCCGCCCTCTGCCCCCGCAATCGACGCATTCTGGTCAACCACCATGCCGATACCAGCCGCCGTGAACAGAGCGCGCACGATTGCTTCATCTGCTAAACCGCGCTCCTCGCGTGCTGCATAGAGTGCCGCCGGCACAATGCCGCACGAGCCTGCCGTTGGGCAGGCGACGATGCGCCCCATGACCGCATTGACTTCACTGATGCCGACTGCATAGGCGGCTGCCGCCAGCGTCTGCTTTCCCATGTAGCCCTTCGCACGATACGCATAGAGCCGCTTGGAGTCACCGCCCGTCAGGCCGCTGACCGAATGCTCCGTATTGACGATACCGCGCTCGATCGAGGCCTGCATGATTTCCCAATTCTGCTGCATGCCTGTAAGGATTGCCTCACGGCTGCGCTGGCTGTCGTGCATCTCCCGGGCAATCACGATTTCATGGATTGGCAGCTCCTTTTCCTCCGCCAGCGCAATAAGCTCTCCCATCGTATTGAAATTAATCATCGTTCTATTCCATCCTTACTTATCCACAGACTGCTCAAATAGCTGGAATCGCAAAAGCATTTTCGACCTCGTAAACCTCACGGCACTCGTCGACTACCTCTTCGGCAGGCTGATCGTCAAGTTCCATGATCATCATGGCCGTCTCCCCACGATTCTGCCGCGATACGCGCATAAACGCGATGTTTACCTCATAGCGCGAGAGAATCTGCGTGACCTGCGTGATGACACCTGGACGGTCGCGATGGATTGTGATGAGTGCTGGATATTGACCGGTCAATTCCACCGCATAACCGTCAATATTCGTAATCATGATATTGCCACCGCCGACTGAAGCCCCGCGCACACGCGCCACACGGCCGGTAATTCCCACGAGATAAATGACCGCCGTATTGGGATGGGCCTCCTCGAGATTGACCGGCTGGAAATTGTACGCCAGCCCCTGTTTATCGGCCAAGGACAGTGCATCGCGGATGCGTTCATCATCCGGGGCAAAGCCCAGGATGCCCGCAATCAGCGCCTTATCCGTGCCATGGCCGCGATACGTGCGCGCAAACGAGCCATGCAGATTGATTTCCGCCCGCACCGCCGGCTCGCCCAAAATCTTACGCGCCATAAGTCCCAGCCGCACCGCTCCTGCTGTATGCGAACTCGAGGGGCCGATCATCACCGGCCCGACAATATCAAAAACTCCGTGCATATTACCACCTCAACAGATAAAGCCTTCCCCCGCAGGGGAAGGCTTCATTGACTAGTCATTCTTACTTCAGCAGGCCATGATTGCGCAGCGCAGCTTCGAGCTGGCGCTCATGCTCCGGCTCCATCTCACAGAGCGGCATGCGCAGCGGACCGGCATCGTAGCCGAGCTTGCGCATAGCAACCTTGACCGGAATCGGATTGACTTCGCAGAACAAGGCATCAATAAGATCTGCATAAGCAATCTGCAGCTCCGCCGCCTTCTTGACATCACCGTCAAAATAAGCCTGGCACATATCATGCGTATCTTTCGGTGCCACATTCGAAAGCACCGAGATGACACCCTGTCCGCCAAGCGACAGGATGGGCACGATCTGATCGTCGTTGCCCGAATAGATGACAAGATCATCGCCAACAGCAGCCTTGAGGCGCAGGATCTTCGACAGATCGCCATTAGCCTCCTTGACCGCTACGATATTCGGCACTTTCGCAAGCTCGACATACGTAGCTGTCGTGATACCCACACCCGTGCGGGACGGTACATCATACAGGATAATAGGGATATTGACAGCCTCGGCAATCGCCTTGTAATGTGCGATGAGACCTTTCTGCGTGCATTTGTTGTAGTACGGCGTCACAACCAGCAGCGCATCAGCACCAACTTCCTCGGCGTACTTGGACAAGGATACCGCATACGACGTCTCATTCGAGCCCGTACCGGCAATGACCGGGATACGGCCCTTGACCTGCTCGACCGCGAACTTGATGGCCGCGCGGTGCTCAGCATCGGTCATCGTAGCCGACTCGCCCGTCGTCCCCGTGATGACGATAGCATCCGTACCGCCAGCAATCTGGTCCTCGATGATACGCCCCAACTCCGGGAAATTGATACCTTCCTCTGTATACGGCGTGATGATAGCGACGCCTGCGCCTCTGAAAATCGGTTTTTTCATCAAAAAGCCCCCTACAACATTATCCTGTATAGCCTATCTTTTCCTAACATTATCACATGATACGCGGCGAAAGTCAACGCAAAGCCCACGTTAAAAGTGCCTTTAAAGAGCAGGGCGTACCTCACCGAACACCGCTTGGTTCTCCTCGATTTTCTGCTGGCCGCCGAATACGCAGAGCACGTTCTGCGCCATGCAAGCCTCGACCAAATCGGCAAGATTGCGGATATCCTGCTGACGCGCATCAAGAATCTGCTCGCGGTTCTTCTGGCGGTCAGCCTTCGTGATGCCGCGCAGCCAGCACGTAGCCGCAGCACTGCCCTTCATCTGTGGCGTCAGCGGCGTATCGATGCCGCTCATCGTCCCGATGATGAACTTATCCATCTCACGCTCCGAAGCCTCAAAATTGCGGATATAGTCAGCTGTCCCCGCAAATACATCAAGCGTCTCCGTAAGATTCGGATCGCGGTACGAACCGAAATACATCATGCCATTGCGGTTGAAACTCGTAAACGCGCCATAAGCACCACCCTGCACACGGATTTTCGTCCAGAAGTAATCATAGCGAAGCAGCGTCTCGAGCACATGCATGGCCCCCGTAAACGTATAGCCAAGCTTCAGGAAATTCGCCCCCTGGCCGACATACTGGACGCGGCTCGACGAGGTAAGGCCCTCATTGCGGGCCGTAAGCTCCCAATGATATGCCTGCGCCGGATAATCCATATGGCAAAGTTGCTGCTGGAACGGCATAAACGCATCGGCAAACGCCTTGTAGTCACTCTCGCGTTCCGTTACCGACAGGATCAAGCGGTTGCTATTGAAGAGTTTCGGCAGGAGCTCGGCAAAGACCGCCTGCATCTTCTCCATACCTGCATCGAAATCAGCCAGGAACTCCTTCACGAACTGATAGAACGGCAAACCGCCCTCATCGGCATAGCGGCCGACAGGCGAGAGATAGCCGGCCAGACGCGAAGCCACGACCTGATGCGCCGAGCGCTGCAGGTTGAGTTCCATCGCTGCCTGCTCCTGCTCCAAAAGCTCACGCACGCGCTTCTTGTCCGTGAACTGGCTCTGCGTCAGGATTTCCTGCAGCAGCTGCAGTAGCTCTGGCAATTTTTCCCTGAGTACCTTCGCCTTGATCTTGAACTTCGGCGCACAGGAATCAGGCTCACCATTTTTCGTATACGTCACAACATCATAAGTAATGCCGCCCGTATGCAGGTTCTTGAGATTTGCAAGTTCCGCATAGCTATGCGCACTCGTATCGACGCTGCCGATAATCTCACTGAGCAGGAACGCATACGGCAACTGCTCCTGCGGCACCGTCTGCGCATCGAAGAACAGCGTCAAATACACGATGCCATGCGTCTCAACATCGCTGAAAAGGACTTTCGTGCCCGCCAGGTCAAGTTCCTGCAGCGGTAACTCATAGGCCTCGCGGCGGATATCCGTAAGCTTCAGCACCGGTATCGTCGCCAGTGCCTCCTCGGTCTCCGGACTCTGCTGGCGCTCCTTGAGGGCTTTGGTTGCCGCGATGATATCGGCAATCTCTTGCTCGCTCATTGCCGCTTTCTTCGCTGCCAGCTCCCGCTCCTGCTCAGCCTCGCGCTCACTAGCCAGCGTCCGGCTCGGCGCCAGCGTCAACAGCGTCACATGAGTATTCTGCAGGAAGTATTTGCGGATAAGCCCTTCGAAATAGCCGTTATCGAGGCCTTCCTTCATCGCCTGCAAGATTTTTTCATAACGCAGGACTTCCTCCGGCTCACCATCATAGAGCCAGGTCTTCATCGCACGGATGCCATAGATGAGCCCCTTCGGTGCCGAGCCGAAATCCGACTCACGCAGACGGAACTCCAAGAGGTTCAGCGACGCTTCCATAAGCGTACGGTCAAGTCCCTCAGCGGCCAGCTTCTCGAGCGTCGCCATCACGAGCTCATAGAAGGTATCGGCACGGTCTGCCTCCGAATTGCTCACGATGATGCTGAAGAACGGCTGCAGCATATCCTCCTCGAAATTCGAGTCGACATCCTTGCCGATCCGGGCATCGATCAGCGCCTTGCGCAGCGGAGCTGCCGGCGTGCGCAAGAGCGCATGCTCCAGAATCTCAAGCCCCATCATATCCACGACATCAAGGCTCTCGCCAACCACCCAGTTGAGCGACAGGAACGTCTTCTCCGCCGTCTCGTCATCCTTGCTGACCGGATACTCCTTCGCCACACGCTTAAGCGCTGCAAAGGATGGCTGACGGTCAATCTGCGATGCCACCTCGATGCGGTCGAAATGACTCAGATACTCCGCATCAAGGTACGCGAGCTTCTCCTCAATATCCAAATCGCCATAGAGATAGATATAGCTGTTCGACGGATGATAATACTTGCTATGGAAATCCACGAACATTTCCTGTGTCAGCTGCGGGATTGCCTCAGGATCGCCGCCCGACTCATATCCATATGTCGTATCGGGATAAAGCGACGTCATGATACGGCTCTCGAGCAAATCATCGGGAGCCGAAAGCGCACCCTTCATTTCATTATATACGACACCACTGTATTTGAGCGGCTCATCCGGCGTCTCGATCTCGTAATGCCAGCCCTCCTGCATGAGGATCTGCGGATTCTCGCGCATATTCGGATAGAATACCGCATCGAGATAGACATCCATAAGATTCTGGAAATCCTTGTCATTGCGGCTGGCCACCGGATACATCGTCTTATCCGGATACGTCATCGCATTGAGGAACGTATTGAGCGACCCCTTGACGAGTTCGACAAACGGTTCCTTGAGCGGATACTTGCGGCTGCCGCAAAGCGTCGAATGCTCAACAATATGCGCAACACCCGTATCATCTACCGGCGGCGTGCGGAAAGAAATCGAGAAAACCTTATTATCATCGTCATTCTGCAGGAAAAAGACCCGCGCCCCCGTCTTTTCATGCTCGAAAATCCAGGCCACAGAATCCGTCTCCTGCAGCTCACTTTTACGTATTACTCGAAAACCATGAATCAAATCGTTCTTGGTCAACTAATCTCCCCCTTATATCGGTAATCCTTACTATTATATCACATCGTACCCGCACGTAGTAACCCCTGCAGTTCCTCACGCGTCACAGCATACGTACCCACACGGGCGACGACCCGGCTCGCAGCAAGATTCGCCAGGTACGCCCCCTCGCGCGGATTGAGCCCCCCCGCAAGCGCCAGCGCAAACACAGCCGCAATCGTATCGGTAGCACCGAGTACATCGAATAGTTCCTGCGCCTTTGTCGGAATATGCTTGACCACATCACTGCCCACCAGCGACAAGCCCTTTTCCGACCGCGTCACGATGACATTACGCACACGGTACTTGCGCATCAGATAATGGGCGGCCTTCTCAATCGCCGCATCTTCATTTTCCACGGGCTGCAGCAGCACCTGATTCACGCGTTTCATATTCGCCACCACATAGTCCGCCTGCGCATAGTTTACCCAGTTATGCCCGCTCATATCGACCACGACCGGCACGCCATGGTTATGGCAAAGCTCGATGATTTTCGCGCACGACTTCTCCGTGCAGGCACCATTGTCATGATCGGAAATGACCACGCAGTCAAGGCTCTCATTGAGCCTGCCGCCGATGTACTGCTGGAACGCCTCCGCATAGGTCTCAGCCACCGCGCCGACCTGCTCAAAATCCAGGCGGAACATCTGCTGATTGCCGCTCATGATACGCACCTTCGTCGTCGTCGGACGATCTGTGCGGATAAGCCCCGCGCTGTCGATGCCATGATCCGCCAGCTTCTCGACCATGCTCACACAATGCGCATCATCGCCGACAAACCCCGACAATCCCGTCTGACAGCCAAGCACCGACAAGTTATAAGCAATATTGGCCCCGCCGCCAAGCTTCTCATCCGACGAATGCACCCGCGTGATCGGCACCGGCGCCTCCCCCGAGATACGCGTCACTTCTCCATAATAATACTTATCCAGCATGATATCGCCAACCACCAGCACCTTGCAGGACGAAGTCTTCTCCTCCAAAAATTGGCAAAGTCTCTGATTATCCATAACCATTCCCCTCCACACCAGCATAATTTATGCTTATGTATTCGTCCTTATATCATCAAAATCCTGCCGAAATTCTGCCAATGAACCGCCTGCATTGCTGAATCTGCCTGCAAAAAATACGGAGCTTAAAAAGCTCCGTATTCCATAAATCTAATGATTCAATTATTTTCTCGTCAGTTTGCCATTTGCAGCCAAATTGTATTTGACACCATTAGCGAGCTGGACCGTCGACAAGCTGCTGCCTGCCTTCCAACCGGAAATGCTAAGCGTATCGCTGCAGCCCTTGATGCCCAGCGTCATAACACCCTTCACGCACTTCGCCGTGACCTGCTTGATGTCTCTGACCCCATAAAGATACGCTACATCCGTCTTGCCCGACTTGAGCACCGTATCCCTGCCATCGCCTTTCGCGAACCAAATGCGATCTGCGCCTGCACCGCAGGTAATTCTATCATTTCCTTTGCCAGCGCGGATTTCACTGCCAGCCTGGCCAGCGATAATCGTATTGTTCTGCGCATTGCCTACGAGCGTTGCCTTGACTCTAAGCTTGTTCGCATTGAGCGTTACTGCGTTAGCAGCGTAAGAAGCAAGATTATAATTGCCACCTACGTTAGTCGTCAGCGCCGTCAACGTACGGTTGCCCGTATTATACGAAACCGTCTGTGCCAACGTTCTCTTCTGCGGGGCTCTCTCTCCCTGGATACGGATACCGCCCATCGTTGCACCATTCTTGAAACGAAGCGAACCATTGCCATGATTTGCATGCCACCTATTCTGGCCAATGGTAACCACTACATCTTTACCATCAAGCGTCACACTCTTGATATCACCAGCATCCTTGCCTACACCAACTACATCTTTCTTGGCATTGAAATTAACCAGCGTATCGTTGTTATCATCATTGTCGTAATAGATATAATCAGCACCATTACCACAATAAATCGTATCGTTGCCGTCGCCGCCCTTGATATTGCTGCCATAATTGCCTGCATAAATGACATTATTTCCACGGCTTCCTGCAATATACACATGCGTTCTCACAGCACGAGCATCAAACGTTCTAAGGTTCTCGTTATACTCACTCATATCAAACTTATTCGAGAAGCTGCTGTTGGCTACTACTCTGGTCCAATCCATCGCCTTGCCATTTCTAGCATAGCTGGTATTTTTCGGCAGTACCTTATAGAAATTAGCCGTCTCCACTTTGCTAGACCCCTGAATACGGAAACGAACCGATTTGTTCACCATATTCTTTAAAGTCAGCTTCGTATTTCCCAGACGAGCAACCAAATCATTGCCTACCAGCGAATAACCTCTCCAGTTCTTAGCCTTAGTATTGACTTTCTTATCGATTTCAAGGATGTCTCTGTTGCTGTCATAATTATAAACAACGTTACTGCCATCGTTCGCATCCACGCGGATGACATCCGTACCCTTGCCCAGATAAATCGTATCATTGCCACGGCTCGGCTCAATCAAGCTACCATAATTGCCCGTGTAAATCACATTGTTACCATGATTTCCTGCAATAGTGATATAACGTCTCACATTGCGCGCATCAAACGTCTTAAGATTTTCGTTGTACTCGCTCATGTCAAACTTGCTAGCGGAAAAACTAGCATTAGCCACTACCCTGGTCCAATCCATTACCCTGCCATTCTTAGCATAGCTGGTATTCTTTGACAGTACCCGATAGAAATTAGCCGTTTCTACTTTGCTGCTGCCCTGCACACGGAACCGTACGCTCTTATTGACCATATTTATCAGGTTAATCTTCGTATTGCCCAAGCGCATAACCAAGTTATTCCCCACAAAAGAATAGCCTCTTACGCCATTAACAATTTTTACGCCCTTTTCGATTTCCAGAATATCGCGGCTGCTATCATAGTTGTAAACGACATTGTTTGTGCCGCTGTTCAGACCAGTACGGATAACATCCGTCCCCTTGCCCAAACGTACCGTATCATTCCCTTTCGTCAGGATAATTGTGCCACCCTTGGCATTTGCAGTGAAATTACTCATTTCTCTTGCATCCTTTCTCATATTTCTCCCTTGATTTTACCGGAACGAGGACATTTGTCCCCCCGAATCAACATTATAACATACTCATGCCTTTTGTGCCATCCATAACTGGTAATAGGCGCCCTGCGCCTGCATGAGTTCCTCATGGCTGCCAGCCTCTACCAGATGCCCCTGGTCAATCACCACGATTGCATCACAATCACGGACAGTAGATAACCGATGCGCAATCATCAATACCGTACGCCCCGCAGCGATTGCATCGATATTCTGCATGACTTTAGCCTCAGACTCATAATCCAAAGCACTCGTCGCCTCATCAAAAATCAAAATACGCGGATCCGTCATCAACGCCCTTGCAATGGCAATACGCTGCCGCTGCCCGCCTGACAGCAGGCCACCGCGCTCACCGACAAATGTCTCATAGCCATGCGGAAAAGCCTCGATAAACTCTGCCGCACCTGCTAATTGCGCAGCCCGTACCACCTCTTCATGCGTGGCATTTGGCACAGCGATCTTGATATTCTCCTCGATAGTACCTGAAAACAGCATACTATCTTGAAGCACCACCCCTATCTGCCGGCGCAGCCAGGCAGGCTCGACCTGCGCAATATCGACACCATCCACACGGATATGTCCCGTATCGGGAATGTACAGCCGCTGGATAAGCTTTGTCAGCGTGCTCTTGCCCGAACCAGAGCGTCCGACAATACCTACACGCAAGCCGGCAGGTATGCCTAAATCTATACCATCCAGCACCTTGCGGCTATCCTTACGATAAGAAAAAGATACCCCCTGAAGCTGGATATCGCCCGTAATGTCCGGCAGCGTCGTGCGATTCGGACTCCAAGCCTCTTCTTTTTCCTCATTCATGATATCGCCGAGGCGTGCCATCGAGACCCGTGCCTGCTGAAAGTATTGCCACGCATCCACCAGACGCATAACTGGTGCGATAAGCTGCCCTGCAATCATCTGAAAAGCAATCAGCTCACCAACGGTCAAGCTGTGATCCATAACACGCAAAGCACCAACCCAAAGGATCGCCAATGAAAAAATATTCTGCAAGAACATGCCAATAGAGCTGGCCGCCAAAGTAAGCTTAACCACGGAAAACACGGACATGACATAGCGTGCCAGCATTTCCTCATAGCGTGTTACAAAAGTCTCTTCCACCGCACAGTTCTTGACTGCATGGATGCCTGTGATCGTCTCGATCATAAACGAGCGGTTCTGTGCCCCTACCAGGAAACGCGTATTAATCAACCTCTTATAAATTGGAGCTGCAAGCACATTGAGCAGCACAAAGCATGGCAGGATAACCAGCACCACAATACTAAGCTGGCGGCTGTATGCAAACAAGACCGCTAAATAAATGAGCGCAAAAACAATGTCCAGCACA
Source organism: Pseudoselenomonas ruminantium (assembly GCA_015058575.1). Classification (GTDB taxonomy): domain Bacteria; phylum Bacillota; class Negativicutes; order Selenomonadales; family Selenomonadaceae; genus Selenomonas_A; species Selenomonas_A ruminantium_O. Next base: position 23,919 of record SVBZ01000004.1, on the reverse strand, counting down.
ACGGTCAGTGACGAGCCAGTCAAGAAATTCCGCAGATTTTCAAGCTCACCAGCCCGTGATACCACATCACCTACCTGCCAGCGGTCAAAATACTTGGCCGGCAAGCGCATGATGTTCTGATACAACCGGCTGCCTAACGTCGCATCCATCTTGCTCGTGATATTGGTAAACACAAAACTCCGCAGCCCTGACATCCACTGCTGAAAAAGCGTCGACAGCAGCATGCCCAAAAGCAGGATGTCCAGTGTATCGACGCTGCGATGCACCAGCACTTTATCGATGATAACCTGTGTGAACAGCGGCGAAGCCAGCCCCAAAAGCTGCAGCAAAAAAGATATTACAAATACATTGCCCAAAAAGCGGCTGTATTTCGTTACTACCGGTAAAAACCAGCGCCAGCCAAACCGTGCAGCCTCCGCATCATGCTGCTCTGCCTCACTGAGTTCAAACCGCCGCGTAAATAAGATAGCCGTTCCAGCAAAATCTTCGTACAGCTTGCGTGGATCTGCCAGCATTGGCTCCATCGATACTCTCGTATCATAGATAATCAGCTCATCAGAATCTTCCTGTTTCCCTGCCAGGACAACATAATTTCCCTGACTCATCTTGAGCATTACCGGCAACGGCAATGTCTCCAGACGTGCCGTCGAAATATCATGCCTGCAGCTGGCACGCAGATGCAGGTCATGTGCCGCCTGCAAGATAGTCGTTTCATCTACCGCCCCCGGCTCAAGCGAATAGCCTCGCTCAAGCTGGTGCAAATCCACGGGAATCTGGAAATTCTTAGCCAGCACTACCAGTGAGCGTAAGCCTGTATCTATCATTACTTCCATGCTCAACGCTCCCTCAATGCTTCACTCTTATACTGACGGAACGGATCGAGGAAATAATCAATGATGCGTTTTTCCTTGATTTTGACTTCTGCCGTCACGTGCATACCTGGCCCCAACTTCGACTGCGTACCAAATATATCCCAGCTGTCCGGATTGATTTTGAGCCGCAGCCGGTATTTCTCATAGGTAGTCGGGTCCTTCTCATCATTGGCCGCGTCAGGGCTGATATCTGCTACGGTCGCTTTCACAACACCAAATTTCTGGAAATTATACGTTTGTACCTTAACCTCGGCCTGCTGATCCTGTTTGATGAAACCAATATCTTTGTTATCCGCCCAGACTTCAAACTCAAGCTCGGCATCATCAGGTACAATCATCATCAATGCCTGCGCATCCGTCACGATACCGCCCACCGTATGAATAGCCAGATTGTAGACACGGCCATTGCACGGAGCCTCCACGACTGTGAGCTGTGCATCTTCTTCCGCTTTTTTAATTTCTTCTTCTAATGCGTAATATTGTTTGCGGGCTTCGACCAATGCCGTCATGACATCTTTCTTGTACGTCTCATCAACACTGTTCATCTTGCGCTGCGCTTCATCCATTTCAGCCTGTGACTGCTTTAGGACATCCGCCTGCGCATGCATATTCTGTTCCACCTCAATCCGTTGCGACTGCTGTTCAAGCAGCTGGAATTCCGCAATAGCATTCTGTGACACCAGTGTCTGCAGCCTGTTTTCCTTCTCTGCCGCAATTACATACATGCCGCGATATTTCTCGTAGCCCTCACGCGCAGCCTGCAACGATGCCTGCTTCTGCGCCACCATAGCATTGGCCGCATTATAATCGGCCTTGTACTGCCCCTGCCGGCTTTCATACAGCAGCCGCTCTGCCTGCACATCACGGTCATCGAGTGCATCATCTGCCGTAATCTGGAAAGGTTTCCCCTCAAGCTCTGCCTCGAGGCGCTTGATATCCAGCGCAAAGTAAGCAGCCCGTTTCTTCAAACTGTCATAATCTGCTGTCGAAGACGTCGGGTCCATGATAACCAACGGATCGCCTTCCTTGACATAATCGCCCTCGCGAACCTTGATTTCCCGGATGATACCCTTATTCTTTACCTGAATTGTCTTCACCTGACCAGAAGGTACTATTTTGCCCTCTGCTACGGCAGTCTCGTCAATATGGCCCAATATGGACCATACAATCCCCACCGTCAGCAAAGCCAATATCGACCACATTACCATACGCCCTACCGGCGAAGGCGGCGTTTCTGTTACCTCCAGGATTGCAGGCAAAAACTCCGTTTCTACCTTCTCATCCGGCCCTTTGATAAAGGCCTGCCACCATTTTACTATCTTCATTCCGTTCCCTCCGACTGTTGCAAGTAAAGCTCGCGATAGATTCCATTCTGCTGCAGCAGCTGCTGCGGTGTACCAGATTCGGCAATCCGCCCCTTATCCAGCACAATGATGCGGTCACAATGCGCCACGGTTGACAAACGATGGGCGATGATAAGCATCGTCCGCCCTTCACCAATGGCCTCGATATTCTGCATGATAATCCGCTCCGACTCATAATCCAAGGCACTGGTTGCCTCATCAAAAATCAGGATGCGTGGATTTGTCAACAATGCCCTGGCAATTGCAATGCGCTGCCGCTGGCCGCCAGACAAGCTTGCCCCTCGTTCGCCAGCCATCGTATCATAGCCTTCCGGCAACTCCAAAATAAAATCGTGGGCACCTGCCAGCTTCGCTACCTGTATGATTTCATCCATACCCGCATCGGGGCGTGCCAAAGCGATATTATCGCGGATGTTGCGGTCAAACAGGAAATTTTCCTGCATGACAACACCAATCTGGGCTCTAAGATTATGGAAGCCAAGCTCCTCCACCGGACGATCATCGATGAACACATTGCCTTCATCTGGCAAATACAAGCGCTGTACCAGCTTCGACAACGTACTCTTGCCCGAGCCGGATCTGCCGACAATGCCTATTTTTTCTCCCGCCTTGATTTCCAAATCGATGCCATCCAATACCAGCGGCAAATCCGGACGATACCGGAACGACAAATGCTCCAGTCGGATATCCCCGCGAACAGGGATTTCCCCCTGCTCAATCAGCACCGGCTCCATGCCGGTATTCAGTACATCCCCGATACGTTCCAAAGCCAGCCCTGCCTGTTGGACAGACGGCCATATCGTCAGCAGCTTGGTCATCGGCTGCATAGCCTGTCCTGCAATCATCTGAAAGGCGATGAGTTGCCCCAGTGTAAACTCTCCATCCATAACCATATGTCCACCATACCAGAGAATCCCCAGCGAAGCCAACGACTCGATGGTTCCCGAAAAGCCGCCCAGCACGACATTGAATTTCGCATTCTCGAACGTCGTGCGCATATAACGCGCCAACAGTTTTTCCCAGCGATGATTAAACTGCGGCTCCAAGGCCAGCGCCTTAATCGTCTCCATATTCGTCACCGACTCTACAAGGAATGACTGATTTTCTGTGCCCGTACGCCAGACTGCATCAATCTTAGCCTTTACAATAGGCACGGACCATATATTCTGTACCAGATAAAGCGGCACAATCAACATAGCAATCAAGGTAAGCGGCACACTATAGTAAAGCATGAAAGCCAAAAACACCGCTGAAAAAAACACATCCAGCAGGGTCATAAGGCCTGTTCCCGTCAAGAATTCCCGTATGCTCGTCAGCGCCTCAACGCGCATCAAAGTATCACCTACACGTCGGCTCTCGTAATAAGGCAGCGGCAGGCTGATCATATGACGAAAAAGCCGCGTTCCCAGTATGGCATCCAATTTATTTGTCGTATGGGCCAAAAAATATGTCTTGAGTGCCGTAAGCAATGCCTGCACAAAGAAAAAAAGGACCATGGCACAGCCAATGACGGTCAAGGTTGATAAGCCATTATTGCCAATAACCTTATCGATAATAACCTGCGTGATAAGCGGCATGCCGATGCCCATCAATTGCAAAAAAAAAGCTGCCAGCAATGCCTCGCCCAAATATTTGCGATAATGCCGCAATACCTGGAAAAACCACGGCAGATTATACCGCTTGCAAAAATAATCCCAATTCCATTTTGCCGAAAAGACCAGCACCTCACCCGTCCATATCTCTGCAAACTGGCTGGCTGGCATAGCCAGTGGCTGCGGCAAGGCGGGATCCAGCACAAATACTGCTGCATCACTATATACAACCAGCACGGCGTAATGACCATTCGTCAGCCGTATCAGCGCGGGAACCTCAACATCACGCAGCTCAGCAGCCTTCATCTGCAGCAAATGCGAGCGCAGATTATACTTCCGGGCCACTGACTGTAAAATCTCCCAATCAATCTCTGCATCAGTCCCGCATACTGACTTTGCCGACTCAGCATCAGCAGTACCGAAATGCGCAAAAATCTGTAGCAATGCCTGACGTCCTGTGTCAAGCTTATTGGTATTCTCTTCCATGTTACCCCCATCAAATATGTTGAAAACCAACACCTCGTAAATTCATAAGCATCATTATATCTTATTTTAATTCTTTTTTAAATATCTATATAGCAAACATCTTCGCCGCTACGTTGACTAGAACAACATATTGTTTTATAATCTCCTTGTTAATTAAATAATTTTGTATTTTTCGTTGTTTTAAACAACAAACGGAGGATTTTATGAAAAAGTTATCTCTCAAATTACTCACTGATATCGTTACCAGCACGCGCAAGAAACAAAACCTGACACAGCAGGAACTTGCTGAAGCCACAAATATGAACCGCTCGGTTCTCTCGAAGCTAGAAACAGGCGAATATACACCGTCCATCCCCCAGCTTGAAGCTCTGAGTGAAGTCCTGCATTTTGACCCGACCACACTCTTCCAGGAAGTTTCTACCGAAAAGACAGAGATAGTTTCTCCACTCCATATCGCTGTGGCCGGTACCGGCTATGTCGGACTTTCGATTGCCACGCTGCTTGCCCAGCACAATCATGTCACGGCGATTGACATCATCGAAGCAAAAGTCAATAAAATCAATAACCGCATCTCTCCAATCCAGGATGACTACATTGAAAAATACCTCGCCGAAAAAGAGCTCGACCTGACCTGTGTCCTCAATGACCAAACAGTCAGCGAAACGAACCCGGCCTGGAAAGTCTACCAGCAGGCAGACTTTGTCGTCATCGCGGCACCGACTAACTACGACTCCAAAAAGAATTATTTTGATACCTCGGCCGTAGAATCCGTCATTGAACTCGTCGAAGCGGCCAACAAAGGAACCGGCCATATGCCCTGGATGGTCATCAAATCGACGATTCCCGTTGGCTATACAGCACATATCCGTGAAAAATACAACAATGACCACATCCTCTTCAGCCCGGAATTCCTCCGCGAATCCAAGGCACTCTACGACAACCTCTATCCGAGCCGTATCATTGTCAGCATGGATGAAGAAAATCCTGCGACCGTAAAAGCGGCTCATACCTTTGCTTCCCTGCTGCAGGAAGGAGCTATCAAGGAAAACATCTCCACGCTTTATATGGGCTTTACCGAAGCCGAAGCCGTCAAGCTCTTCGCCAACACCTATCTGGCGCTGCGCGTCTCCTACTTCAATGAGCTCGACACCTATGCCGAATCCAAAGGACTCAACACGCAACATATCATCGATGGTGTCTGCCTCGACCCGCGCATCGGCACGCACTACAACAACCCGTCCTTCGGCTACGGCGGCTACTGCCTCCCGAAAGACACCAAGCAGCTTCTCGCTAACTATGCCGATGTACCGGAAAACCTTATCGAAGCCATCGTCGAAAGCAACCGGACCCGCAAAGACTTTATCGCTGACCGCGTACTCGACCTCGCCGGTGCCTATGGCAACTCTGACAACTACGATGAATCCGAAGATGCGCACAAGGCAACCGACTGCACGGTTGGTGTCTTCCGCCTGACGATGAAATCCAACTCCGATAACTTCCGCCAGTCCTCCATCCAGGGCGTCATGAAACGCATCAAAGCAAAGGGTGCCACGGTCATCATCTATGAACCGACCCTCAAGGATGGCGATACGTTCTTCGGCTCGAAAGTCGTAAATGACCTCAACAAATTCAAATCACTGAGCAAATCCATCATCGCCAATCGCTATGACAGCTGCCTCGATGATGTAGCCGAAAAAGTCTACACGCGTGACATTTTCAAACGCGACTAATATATAGGAGACAAATCATATGGAACGCATCGAAAAACAACACCTGGATTTAAACGGCAAGAATATCCTCGTGACTGGTGCCGCCGGCTTCATCGGCAGCTATCTTACCCGCCGCCTGCTCAAAGAAACGACCGGAGCCACCATCGTCGGCATCGACTGCCTCACAGACTATAATCCCATCGAACTGAAAAAATGGCGTCTCAAACAAATTGCCAAAGCTGCAGAAAACTCGGCCTCTGCCTGGAAGTTTATTCAAGGCGATATCGCTGACAAAGAACTCATCGACAGCTTATTCGCAGAATATAAATTTGCCGTCGTCGTCAACCTCGCAGCCCAGGCAGGCGTCCGCTACAGCATCGAGCACCCGGAAACCTATATCCATAGCAACCTCATCGGCTTCTACAACCTGCTTGAGGCAGCCCGTCACGACGAAGCAATCGAGCATTTCGTCTATGCCTCCTCATCTTCTGTATACGGCGGCAACAAGAAAATTCCTTTCAGCACCGATGATAAAGTTGACAATCCAGTCTCGCTCTATGCGGCCACCAAAAAATCCAATGAACTTATGGCGCACTCCTACTCAAAGCTCTACAATTTCCCCACCACCGGCCTGCGATTCTTCACCGTCTACGGCCCCGCTGGCCGCACCGACATGTTCTACTTCTCGGCCACGAACAATCTCAAGGCTGGCAAGACAATCAAAATCTTCAACTACGGCAACTGCAAACGCGACTTCACCTACATCGACGACATCGTCGAAGGTGTCTATCGCGTCATGAAAGGTGCACCCAAAAAAGAAACCGGCGAAGACGGTCTGCCCATCCCGCCATATGCTGTCTACAACATCGGCGGCGGCACCCCGGAGAACCTGCTCGACTACATCGACACACTCCAGCATGCGCTCGTCGATAACGGTGTACTCCCCGAGGACTATGACTTCGAAGCCCATAAGGAACTCGTCCCGATGCAGCCCGGCGATGTCCCCGTAACCTACGCCGACAGCTCCGCACTCGAACGCGATTACGATTTCCGCCCTGCCATCAGCATAAAAGAAGGCCTCTCCAACTTCGCCAAATGGTACAAACAATTTTATCGGTAACGTAACTAAAAAACATACATTGTGTTCCAAGATTAAATTGAGGATAATCGCATCAGCGATTGTCCTCAATTTTTTGCATAGCGTTTGGAATGCTCCATTCTATTTTCCACTTACAGTATACTTTCTCTTCGAATTTTATGTATACATCATATCTTGTAGAATTTACGTTCTAAATATGATAGAATATATGTGTGAGGAACATATATTCTTCCATAATACTTCTCTGCATATTGCAGAGACATCTATCATTCTCTATAATATAAGAAAGGAAGGTTTACCATGAAGCAGAGTCATGTCCCCACCGTACGTTCCTATGACCCCACCAACGATTTACTCTTCAAGTTCGTCTTTGGTCGCGAAGAACGCAAAAACATCACCTTGCAACTCATCAATGATATTCTTGATCGTGATGGTGACGATGCATTTGTCGATCTACAGTTCCACAATACAGAAATAGCCCCCGACAAACAAAGCGATAAACTCGGACGCCTTGACATCTTCGGCATTCTAAGCGACGGCAGCCGTATCGACATTGAAATGCAAGTAGTCAACCGGCGCAACATGGAGAAACGTACGCTCTTCTATTGGTCGCACATGTACCTGCACTTCGATTCACTCCGCACCGGTGATGATTATGGCACACTGAAACCTGCCATTTCTATCAACATCCTGCGTTACAATTTTCTCCCCCAAGAGAATCCACATGCAGCCTATATCCTCTACAATCCAGAAACACACCATCGTTTGACCGATGACCTCGAAATCCATTTTCTCGAAATACCCAAATACAAGGATAAACCGGTCCAATCTATGGACCGCATCGAAAAATGGCTAGCCTTTTTTGCCAACAAACTCGATGAAAGCCAAAAGGAGGAACTCGCAATGAAAAATACAGCCATCAAAGATGCTATGCAAGCATCTGACCGCTACATCATGGACGATGCCGCCTACCGAGAGTATATCGCTCGCGAATCTGCCATCTGGGACTACAATAGTGACCTCAAAGCAAATCTTGCGGAAGGATTCAAACAAGGTCTCGAACAAGGCCGCGAGCAAGGCCGCGAGCAAGGCGAACAAAAAGCACGTGAGACTGCAGCCCTCAACATGTTGCGCGACAATATGGACATCAGCCTGATTATGAAATACACTAGCCTCTCCGCCGAACGTATTGCTGAGCTTGCGAAAGAATTGTAAGTAGCCCTTGTGATGAAAAGGAACCGCCACTCTCACTTTGAGGAGAATGGCGGTTCTTTTTTATCTATATTCGAATTATCCTGTAATTCAAAATCAACCCACCGCGAAAAGAATGCCCGCTTTGCCACAGGCAGGCGGCGGAAACGCTCAAGCAGAGAAATCTCTTCAGGCAGCAGATGGCTCTCATCCGGTCGAAAGCCCAAAAGATCATCGACATGCACCTGGAAAAGCGCGGCAATCTTCATCAGCATCACATAATTCGGACTGCGCTGCCCCGCCTCATAGTTGGCATAGGTCGCCCTGCTGATCCCCAGCCCATCTGCCACATCCTGCTGCCGTAAGCCACGCGCCGCTCGGATATGCTGGAGATTCTTCGAAAGCTCCGTCATAAGCTCACTTCCTCTGTTTCGTCTCCGTCTTTCCTCCACCTGCCATGTCTCCAAGCGCATACTCACAGCACTGCTGCACTAAGTTATTGACCGACACATCCTGTGATTTTGCCACCTCGGTCAACCGCTCTAGCAAATCGACCGGCAAGCGAAACGTCTTATTCATCATCTCAGATGATTTCTTGACCACAAACATCCCATCACCTCCGAAAAAACATTCCAGTAATCCTCGCTTCAATTTGGTCGCTATGTTCATAAATATAATTCATAACTGGGAGCTCAATCCAACGCAAACGACAATAATCGATAATACTACAAACGCCGAATATCACCACAGCCCAACCTGCCGCGTGAAGTATCAACTGCGATAATGGTGCTGATACCATTGCTGGTACATCCACAATATGTTTCCAAAGCATCGTCCGCATCGCATCACTATTCGCATGAATGAGTAAAACACCAAAAGTCGTTTTCGCCACCGTATTGATAAAGCGGCTATGTGGCAAAGGTAAATTCTTGAAGAACAAGAACACCGCCATTCCAATGACAAATGCTAGAATCTTACTCGAATCATGAACAAAATAATAAGCTTGATGCCAATTTCCCTTCTGCAAGCTATACCCCATGAAATCAATCATAGCTACACTAAACCATGCCAAAAGCACTGTTACCAGCAAACAAACTCCTGCAAAGCGCAAACTTTTCGCCCAATCACCTGCCCACAAACGCAAGTATGCACCGACAATATAAAGGGTCATATACCAACTGACTTCATTAAATGCATGGCTGAAGAAAAAAGTGACCGTAATGACCTGTATGAACAAAAGTAAAACCAACAGACGTTTTACCCCCCCATAATTGATATTTACTATCAATTTATTTAATATCGGGACAAATATATAAAACGCCATAAACGAAGAAATAAAACCATGCCCAATGCCTTGAAAGATTCCCCAAAAGGCTATAAACACCTCCTTGGGTGCCAATGTAGCATAGCCCAAACCTAGCAATATTAGATAAATTATTATATTATAAAAAAATATCTGAAAAAATAATTTTACATACTTTTGCCAAGTAAGCTGTGAGACGCAAAGGAAATAGCCACTAATCAAGATAAAAGCATTAATCGCCGTCTTCCCCCACATTCCCCAATATTGCAAGAATATAGAATTTGCCGTGAGATTCGACAACGTCATACCGTCTGTAACCCCGGAATTGACCACATAATGATGCATGATAATGAGCAGCATCAACAGAATACGCATAAGCTCCAAATTCGACGAACGCTCTTTTCGCTGCATCTTATCCATTCTTGCCGCACTCCAAAACCGTATCGCAGATTACATCGACATCCTTTAAAGACAAATCCGCATATAATGGCAGCGTCAATACATTCCGACTCATATGCAAAGCCACAGGTGTTTTATCCACATCAAAGGCATTATGGAAGCATTCAAAGGTGTTCGTCAGCGGATAGAAATATTTTCTCGCACCAATGCCCTTTTCAGCCAAAGCATCCACCACTTCGCTGCGCGTTGCCCCAAACAACTTGGGCGTGAATACGACCGGGAAATATGCATAGTTAGGCTCTACGTCCTTCTGAATCGGATTCAGCTGTAAGCCTTCAACCCCCTCCAGACGTTCCCGATATCGTTCCACAACCTTTTTACGCTTTGCAATCTCTTCATCCACATGTCGCAGATTACAAATCCCCATAGCTGCACAGAATTCATTCATCTTGGCATTTGCACCCACAGCATCCACCTGTTCCGGGCCACGGATACCAAAGTTTTTCAGACGATAAAGATCCAAGCCAAATTCCTCGTCTCTAAAGCAGGCCGCACCACCCTCGATGGTATTGAAGACTTTAGTCGCATGGAAACTAAAGCAGGATACATCGCCGAAAGCAGCCGTGCTTTTTCCCTTATATTTTACCCCAAAGGTATGAGCAGCATCATAGATGACTTTAAGCTCATATTTCTTGGCAATCCGCTCAATCTCTTCCACATTGCAAACATTGCCATAGACATGCACTGGCATAATTGCACAAGTCTTGTCAGTAATCAGGGATTCCAGCTTTTCTACATCCATTGTAAAATCGACTGGATTAATATCACAGAATACTGGTGTGAGTCCATTTCGCACAATTGCATGCGTCGTGGACGCAAAGGTAAACGGTGTCGTAATTACCTCTCCCTGCAAATTTAATGCCTGTAAAGAAAGTTCCAATGCCATATGACCATTGGTAAACAAGTCCATATGTTCAACACCGAAATAGGACTGTAACTCCTTTTGTAACTCTTTATGTTTTACACCCATATTGGTAAGCCAATGCGACTCCCAAATATCTTCAATTTCATTAATAAATTCATCCAATCCTGGCATAGATGAACGCGTAACTAAAATTTTCCTACTCACTTTGGATTCCTCCAATAATTAATTGCTTACCTTTTAAAAACATCGCCCGAATCATTCTTACGAATTACTCGAGCTGGATTGCCTACTACTACAGAATTTTCATCAATATTTTTCAAAACAATGGATCCCATTCCGACAATCGAATGTGAATGAACCGACAATCTTTCACGTATAATAGCCCCCATCCCAACATAGCACTCATTCTCTATATGAACATTGCCACCAATGGACACATTTGCAGACAATACAGAATTTGCCCCTAATCTCACATCATGCGCAACATAAATATATGACTGAATTAAAGCATTCTCTTCTACAACAACATCACTTGATACCCTTGAATAAGGCATAACAATTACACCCGCACCTATTTGGGCAGTTGGCGATACAATAGCCGTAGGGTCAATTATATTAGTCAACCGAATATGATTTGCTTTTAACGTTTCAGCCATACACCGTCGATGTTTTGGTGTCCCCAATCCTACTACAGCTTCAATAGCATCACCACATTCTTTAGCTTCCTCCATCTTAATCACACGACAAAAATAATAATCTTTTTCTTGACGCACATCATCGATAAAAAATATTTCATCCCATTTATACTCATTTTCATTAATACGCAATGCCACATCATATAATTCCCGCCCCAAGCTCCCTGCTCCATAAATACCTAACTTCACTGTAGCTTACGCCTCCTCGCTATCGCTTCTTTCTAATGCCTTCCACAGTCTGCAACAAATATTTCAAAACCTCCAGCCGCAACACATAGGCTAGAAATCCATACAACAACAAACCTATCAAGGCTTCTGCTACTACTGCCATTGCATCATGCCACCCCATATGCCCCAGTGGATAAACGACTGCCCCGACCAAGATTGCCAAAAGACATCCGGGCGCAATATCTTTCCACTGTTCACGACAGGAATAGCCCAAAAGCTTCCGATTCGGCCATGAATTAATTGCCGTACTGATCAGGCCGCTTAACGCTATACCACAGGCCATTGCAAACGGCCCGTAGAACATGGTAGCCCCAAGTATGCAAAGCCCCATGCCTTTCTTTATTATCTCCAATCGCAGAAAAATATCACTTCGCCCTAAAGCTTTTATACCATTTAGATTCGCGGTATGGATTGGCCATAATGCATAGCTAAAGCAGAACACCTGTAGATAAGGGACCAGCAACAGCCATTTTTCCGTCATCAACAACCGCACCAGAGGTTCCGCAGCCGCTGCTAAGATCATCATCAACGGCCATAGCAAAAAACTGCTCACACAGATTGCCCGACGCATCATATTACGTAAATGCCCCGGATCATCCTGCACCTGCGACAACACAGGAAACAAAACACTATCTATGGATGCATTGATATTGGAAACAATCGTCATCGGATACCTTGCTCCCTGCGTATAATAAGCCAAATCACTGGGCGAATACATCCGACCGATAACAAGCTGGCTGAGATTCTTATACCCCGTATCCAACAAGGAGGATAACAACAGCCGACTGCCAAAAGAAAATAAAAAATGGAAACGTTGTCTGGAAAAAGTCAACTTAGGCCGCCATGTCGTTACACACCAAAGGGTAATCGTCCCCATGGCGACGTTAACAATCTGCTGCATGACCAACGCCCATACACCGAATCCGTAAAAAGCCATAGCCACAGCCACCATTGCTGAGGTTATCAAAGCCACCATTGACGCATTAAAAGATAAGCGGAAAGCTAAGTTTCTGATGATATAAGCATTCTGAACACTCCTAACACCAGAAATCAGTAACACTACCCCTAAAACACGAATCAACTCCGTCAGCATTTCATCCTGATAAAAATCCGCAATCCATGGTGCCAAAAAATAAAGCACAGCATACATTACCGCACAGGAAATACAGTTAAAATAGAACACTGTGGAAAAATCCACATCATCTGCATCCTTCTTCTGTATCAGAGCACTTCCAAAACCACTATCTACAAAAACCTGTAGTATATTGATAAAAATGGTCAGCAAAGCAATAGTCCCAAAATCCGCAGGAGTGAGCAAACGCGCCAAAAGAATCGTAACACCCAAGGAAATCCCATGAGAGGCCGACCTCTCTACAAATCGCCAAAGAATACCAGAAATAACACGTGATAGCGTCATGAGTTACCACATTCCCCCACACTGCGCAGGATCTTATCCCAAGCAGCCTTAGTATCTACAAAGTGATGTTCGTTTATCTTCCTAGAAATTTCAATATTTTCTTGGCGCTTCTTTTCATCGATTGATATCAGTTCCCCCAATGTCACATTATCTAACGCATCCACAGAATAAATATCCCATCCTTGCTTTTTATAATTAGTCCACATTGATGTACCTGGCCGTAAATAAACCTTCTTTCCTAATGCAAGCATTATATTAATATTTCCCATAGACTGCTGCCTATCATGATTAAATATACCCACATCCATACCAGATAAAAACTCAACATATTCTTTTTTGTCCACAAACTCTGTAATAGGTATAAATCTATCCCCCAGCAACATTTTCCCTAAGCGTATTATTTTATTTCTATATTCATCATCACCATACGCCAATGGGCAATATACCTTTATCCCCACATAATCTTTCAACTTAGGCAAAATATCTTCAGTATGATTTGTCGGAGCTGCCGAATTTCCCAAAAGGATCTTAATCTCATCATTACTGTCCTTTTCTGTTATATACTCTTCATAATTTACTTCTTTAAAAGGATTGTTTGGCATTCTAGCAATATAATCATCATTGGTAATATTTGTTATCTCCTTAAATTTTTCATACTCACCATCAATAAGAAATATAAATCCACCTGCTTCTTTTAAAGCTTTGTAAGTAAGTTTTCTACTTAACATTCCGCGTATTGTTGAAGGCTTGTTGCGAAATCCATAAAAATCTCCGCCCCAAAAATGAACAAACGTTTTCCTTAGAATTTTCTTTGGCAAAAGCGAGAATCCTACTCTCCATTCAAACAGTCCTGAAAAAATAACCACATCACTTTTTTCTAGGATTTTTCGGATATTTTTTTGAAATCTTATAGTCCGACAACTATTTACGTACACAATCTCATCATTATTCATAAATTTTAACGGAAAAGTATCTCTCTCTAGATGTGGAACAATAACAAATGTATTATCATACTCACCCATATATTTCTGAAAAAAATTAATATACCCCGTTGCAAAACCTCTAGCCACAAAATGCGTTACGCGCATACCATTTACACCTCTATCAATCTTTACTAAACATCATCCATTAGATAATACCTTTATATCCAAGCTATCAACAATTAACAAAATTTAATTTATACTTCACACCCACGTTGATTACTATATTTCCAAATATTTCAACTGTTATATTTTAGCGAATTGTAACATTTAATAAAAGTATTAAAGTTAGATATCCATATAACAAAAGTATTAAAATGCATTGCTTTCTTATACTTTAAGATATTTTTTTAGGCCACGCATAGTAAGCATAATATAGTGTCCCAGCAACCAATATATTCCTAAAAGATCTCCCCATTTAAATGCCATAAGAATACAACTAAAGATATCCCTTCTATTTCCTAATATCGCATATCTGCCATAAATTAAAATTTTGTAAAGGCCATATAATCGAGCAGATGAAAACTCATACCGACAAAGATTATTAAATCCTAGTTGTACTTTCCCTTCTCCTTGCACATAGTCCAGTAATATTTGAGGCTCATATGCTTTCTTAAGAACACTATATATCGCTAAGACCGATAAATCATAATACATACAAGAAAATTTTCCCCACAAGCCGCGAGCAATAAGTTCCTCTCGTATTTTTTGAAACGCATAACATATACACATAGCTTTTTTGTAACGTTTTGTACTAATTTGAGTTCCAGTATTATAGCGATAATGAACATAAGGCTTTGGTAAGCAAACAACTGTATTCGCCTCCGCAATAGTAATGACACCAAAGTAAACATCATTACTATTATTAAGATCTTGAAATTCTATTCTTTTTTCAATCAACATTTCTCTACGGACAAGTTTATTAAATGGAGCATATGGCATACCATAAAAAAGTCTTTTTACAAATTTATCAGGGCACACACTCTTCCCAACTATTTCCGTAATCTGCGATATGTTCTTCGGTATAAAACTTTCCGTCCCATCTCGTTCATCTCTAAGTAAAATCGGGCAAATCGCTACATCAGCTTTAGTAGAAGAAATTTTCGCAATCATATTTTCAAAATAATCTAATTCAAAGTAATCATCTGCATCTAAGAAGATGATGTATTCCCCTCTAGCTGCATATAAACCACGGTTCCGCGTACAAGCCGCACCTAATGATTTTTCATTATGCATAACCTGCAATCGCTTATCTAGGCTTGCATATTGCTTTAGTATAGATAATGAATCATCAGTAGATGCATCATCTATTGCTATCAATTCAAAATCACGGAAAGTTTGTTGTAAAACTGAATCTAAACATGGAGATAGATACTGACGAGGATTATGAACTGGCATGACCACTGATAATAACGGTCTATTTTTCATCTTATACCAATCCAATTTTTTATAACTCAAACCAACGCCTCCTCTTTGCCGTATATAAAAACGTATAAATAATAAATACATTCATTTTATTATTTAAATTTAAGTTTTTTTCCATTCATATATTCTTTTTAAAGTATTTATTGATAAACAAATTAATATTACTTTTATTTTAAATTTATAACTATTATATGGATTTAAAATTACAGAAACTATCGCTTTTCTTATTTTTTTTATACATAGCAAGCCATCCGCAGGATGTCGTCTAATATCATATTTCATCATCCTAAGAAGTTGTACATATGCTCTTTGTAAATGAGCATCGCTTGATTGTTCTAAACACCGAGACTTACCTTTTAGTAATTGTTTTATTTTTTCGCAAGCCTTAATCAACGCTAAATCTTTATGAGTATATTCTTTTGTCCCCGCACTAT
Source organism: Pseudoselenomonas ruminantium (assembly GCA_015058575.1). Lineage (GTDB taxonomy): Bacteria > Bacillota > Negativicutes > Selenomonadales > Selenomonadaceae > Selenomonas_A > Selenomonas_A ruminantium_O. The sequence goes on along the minus strand of SVBZ01000004.1, from coordinate 7,800 downwards.
TTTTTCGATGACAATAATGGTAATATGGCTTATTTACATAAGCTATTCTATCTGCTTTCAAAAGCGCACTAATATCAAATAGACGATCTTCGCCATTAATTATTTCTTCATCATAAAACAGATTTTCGCAAGACCTCCGCGAGAATAATTTATTGCATGTAATATACATTTTATGTAACAAATCGTAGGCAATTGCATCATTTTTATCGAATACAGCATCTATCCCCATCTGAATCTTATTTGGTAGACCATTTTCATATTCATTCACCCATGTACATGCAACTACATCAGCATTATTATTCAACATAATATCATGCAAATCCGAATACATATTTTCGTCCACATAATCATCAGGGTCTACGAATCCTATATACGCACCCGAAGCTTTTTTTAAACCTGTATTTCTAGCAGAACTTACTCCTTTATTATTCTGATGAATCACCACTAATTGAGGATATTTTTTTTGCAAATTATCACATATTATACCAGACCCATCCGTACTACCATCATTTACAAGAATAATTTCCACATTAGGATATTCTTGTCTTATAAGACTTTTTATACATCGTTCCAAATATGATGCCACATTATATACAGGAACTATTACTGAGATTACCTGTACATTTTCCTCAAAATGTCTCACTACTTTTTCCGAAGTAAAGTCTTTCACTTTTCCTATCCTTTTCTCACTATTTTTAACACACATATATCTAGAAATAAACAGATTATTATTTTATAAACTCCAACATAATAATGTTCAACGATTTCATTCCATCACCATATGGAATATTATATTATGCTCTAATACAGCATTATATGCGTCCTGTATAACGCTACTATATAGCGACATTTCGCGAAAACTCATCACTATTAGCAAGCCACAAAATAATGCTATCCATTTGTACTTCTTCTGTTGTACATTTTTACAATATAGCGCTATTAAGATATATAAAATCAACATAACCGCTCTCGGATATCTTAATGAAGCATCCATAAACAATGGAAAAATAGGAAATATGTATGTCATACTTATAAACATCAGTTTTCCATTGTTTATATATTCCTGTATTTTTATATCCGAGGCACTTCTCTGCAGAAATACCAGTAATAATAGCGAAAGCATTATTACTATATAGCCTATCAAATATCCATTATTTACAATACGTTCCGTATATCTAGAAAGTTCAGCGTACCCATCTTGCGCCTGCAACATAAACGCCACATCTTGCCAACGCTCTTTTACTACATTTGCATACAGCGGCAACAAAGATACCACGCCTGATGATAACATTATTAACTTTCTTCCAACAGGATTATTCCATCCTTTACATATCAGAACAAATAATAAAAACACTATCCCTGATTTATGAAACAATGTCCCTACTACAATCCATACAATATATTTCAACATTCTATGTTTTTCTGAAAACGAGTATGAAAAAAAAGCATTACATATGCACAATGCCATTAAAGCACTGCGAACTTGAATTACATCATAAAACCATGGGTATATCATATACAGGCATACAATCAACATTGAATAGGAAGCAATCGCCGAATATTTATAAATAGTATAAATAGTAAAAAACACCAAGCATAATTTGTAGACAAAGTATGAACTCCCTAAGGAATAAAATATATAGTTCATTGTAGAGAATCCATAATCTGACGGTAACCCTTTTGCAATTGCTTCTAAAGGATAAAATATATCCTCCCAACTATACAGATATGCGTTATTATAAAATTGCATATACGCTATCTCATCTGGTATATCACTTGTAAATCCCATAAAGAGCACCGCAACACTTAATGAAAATAAACACAACCGCTTACTTGCCGCTAATTGAAACTCTCCTAAAATTATGTACACTAGCATAAATATCACAAAACAGCTATATAAGAAATGCATTATATTTATAACCTTTCTTCATAATAATTTATATTAGTCCCAGTATAATTCTCATTTTTATAACTACATATAGAGATATTGGCGAAAAACTCACCCTACAATTAGTCAACAAATTTACCCTATTTTTAAAATTCGATGCGTTCATTATATTATGTATCAATCCCTCAGTAGAAGCTGACAACAAGTCCCTATATCCATCATAAATATCTTTAGCGTATAATTTTATATTTGTATTACGATATTTATTCAGAGAAAAATCAAGCCTTTTCAACTTCTCAAAAACAAGTCGCCCCCCTATATATTCTGCACCAATTACATTATTTTCATGTTGACGATATTTCATATATTTATTTTCATCATATATAAAAATACCCAAAAGGTATGCTAACCTCAATAGATATGCATCATGATACGGCGCATATTTAGGCATATGTCTCATAAACAGCTGTTTAAAAGCATAATTAAAGACCATTGTACATCCTGATATATTATTATATTTCAGTAATACATCCCCTAACCTTTTAGGAGCTGTATATTCACCCCATCTTACCGTATTTAAATCTTTATCAACTATTTCTTTATTGCAAGCATATAACGTAGGTTCGCTTTTATCTTCTAATTGCATGATAGCCTTTTCAATTTTCTTTTCATCCCATACATCATCCTGATCCGAAAAAGCATAATACTCAGCATCATCAGAATCAAATACCATGTCAAAAAAACAATTTGGATACCCTTTATGTTTACTTCCCATAAAAAAAACACGATTATCTAGCGATGTGTATTCCTTTATTATTTCTACAGTCCTATCTATCGATCCATCATCATGAATACACAATCTAATATCATACTCTGTTTGTCGAAGAATACTTTCTATTTGCTCTTTCAGATATTTTTCTCCATTATAAGTACTCATTAGTACGATAACTTTAACCATTATCTAAAGTCTCCATCAATCTCAAAAAGCTTTCTTTCAAACCAATAACACTGCTCCAACCTAAATTCTGTAACTTTGTTGCATCTAATTTCATAAATTTCTCTTTAGGATATAACTTGCTGCTTTCAACAGATTCTCTTACTACCACTCCAACATTACACATATTTGCTACTATTTCAGCCATATCCCTAATAGAACGATATGTTTTTTCATTTGTCGCGTTATAAGCCGCACCTACTTCTCCTTTCACAAGCACTGCTAAAATTGCTGTAACAGCATCTGCCGTATACAAATATGAGTGCCGCGTCCCTCCACGAGTAAGCAAAACTATATCTTCATGATTCATCCCCGCACGTATAAATTGTGCATATACTCGATTATCCTCTCTTCGTACACCAGCACCAAAAGTCTGTGTCAAACGAATTACTTTTGCTGGAACGTTATATTGTGCAGCGTAACTGCTGCACATAGCCTCAATCATCCGTTTTGCCTCAGGATAGGAACTGCGTGGATTCATTGTATCAACAAATGATTCATGGTCCTCGGCTACTTTTTCTTCCCGATGCAAACTTCCATAGACTTCCATGCTGGATAGAAACAGGAAACTTTCCACCTGTTTTTCCCGTGCCATTTCCAATAGCGTAGATGCACCCGCTAGATTCATCCGGATGGTTTCCACGGGATGTTCAGCGAAGTAACGGCTGGCGGTAGGACTGCCACCGTGGATAATGTAGTCAATTGCATCCGGCACTTCTGGAATGTGCTCCAAATCGCCCACTACAAACTTCAATGGTGCCCCTTCCGCTAAAATTTCTTTGAAACGCTCCCTAGCCGCAGCCTCATCGCGAACAAGTGCCAACATCTTTAATGGCATATCCAGCTTTATATTCATATAAGCCAAGGCAGAAATCAGATTAAAGCCAATAAGCCCAGTTGCCCCGGTAATGAACAATGTCCTGCCGCGCAACTGCTCCCAGGGCACAAAGTCTACTCCAGCAATATATTCCATATCTTCACGAAAAATAGGATTCTCTAACCACATAAAAAAAACCTCACTTTATCAATAATGCACTACAACTCATTGCAAAACCATTGACCTAGCTATTTTTTTACTGTAAAATGTAATCAAGGAGGGATTATCATGGCAACATCAACAATACAGGTACGTATGGATTCACTTTTGAAGAAAGAAACCGAAGAGGCGCTCAAAAGCATGGGACTCAGTATGTCCACTGCTATCCATCTTTTCTGCCGTCAAGTGGTAAATCAAGGGCGTATTCCCTTTGACATCGTAGCGGCCCCCAATCTTCCTAATGCTGAAACTCGCAAAGTTTTAGACGATGCATTGGCAGGCAAGAATCTCAGCCGTTCCTTTTCCACGGTTGACGAAATGTGGGAGGATTTAAATGCTTAAGATCCGCTACTCTGCCAAGTTCAAAAAAGATTTTAAGCTGGCTCAAAAGCGGAGATTGCCTCTACAAGAATTAAAAGATATCATTGAAAAACTTGCATCTGGTAAAACGCTTGATGCCAAACACCGTGACCATGCCCTATCCGGCAACTATGCTATGTTCCGCGAATGTCATATCCGCCCTGACTGGCTGCTTATCTACCGCATCAATGATGACTCACTGGAACTACTTGCGCATCGTACCGGAACACATAGCGATTTATTCATTTAAACGTTCAACCAATCGGAATCGATTGGTTATTTTTTTTTACAGTCCCACAATCTGCATATTTTCCTGAGCATCTAAAAGCGCTCGGAATAAATAAAAATCTGTCGGCGTGGTGATTTTTATATTCTCTACTGGTCCGGCTACGGTATGAAGTTCTGCACCATAATATTGCATGAGCATCGCTGAATCGATAAAATCCATCTTCTTGTCCCTCTTTGCCTGCAAATGAGTTTTGTATAAATCATTCAGATAGAAGCACTGCGGGGCGCGAGCCATAGCACATTGGGAGCGATTGAAGATTTTGCCCACTTTATCGCCCTCACCATCTACAAATATCGTTTCAATAGCTGGAGTGGTTGTGATGGCCGTTCCATATTTGCGAACACTTTGCAGGCAATCTGTTATTGTGTCGTGATCAATCAACGGGCGTACACCATCATGAATCAGAACTATATCTTTGCCGTTGCTGGAATTTTGATAGGCTCGCTCTACGCCGTTGAAAATTGATTCCTGTCCAGTCGCCCCACCAGGCACCACATCCGTCACCTTTGTGATATGAAATTCTTTAATGATTTTTTTTGCATAGTCAATCCAGCTTTCCAGACATACCAGCACAATAGAATCAATCTCTGGATGATTCTCAAAATGCTGTAACGTGTAGATAAGAACCGGCTTGCCATGCATTTCCAAAAACTGCTTAGGCTTCGCACGACTATTCATACGCTTACCAGTACCACCAGCAAAAATCACGGCCGTGTTCATATAAATCCATCCCCATCCAACAATTCTTTTAAACGCTTCAAACACGCTTGTGTTGCCTGCCCATCATGAGCAACGTAACTGTGACAATAGTCGCTGCATTCTTTCGCATACTGTTCATAATCCATTGAATTTATAGCTTCAAGCAAATCCACTTCATTTCTCTTTATTCCACGTGGAAATTCCGCTTCTAAATCCATAAACAAACCATACTCTTTTACATACCTATCATAATCATAAGCATAGCAAAACATTGGCTTCTTTAATAAACCGTAATCAAAAAATGCCGATGAATAATCAGATATTAAAATGTCAGCTACAAAATAGAGTTCATTCACATTATTATAAGCTGTCACATCGATAAAATAATTTTCATTTTGTTCAAATTGTTTTATATCGCACGCAAAGTGATGTGCACGAATCAATACTACATACTCTTCGCCTAACATGTTTTTCCACAATTTATAATCTATATCTTTAGGCTGATACTCTCGCCAAGTAGGCATATATAGTATTATTTTTTTCTCAACCGGTATTCCAAGCTTCTCTTTAATCCCCCTTGAGTCCTCAGAAGTAAAACTAAATAATTCATCTTCCCGTGGTCGTCCAGAATACAACAGATTTTCTTCTTCTGCCCCAAAATAATTCAACATCACATCATGCATATATTTGCCATCAACGCATAATATATTAACATCAGAAAAATCATAGTCATTTCTTCCAGGCACAGCGTTTCCACCTTTTTTAGGGCCAGTACCATGCCATGTATTTAAATAAATAGTTTCTTTTTTCTTAAAGCTTAATCCTCGCTCAATATTGACATTCGTAATCCATATTTTCGCACGCAAGGCCGTAAAAAAATAACTGATCGTATCAACACATACAGTCCCCTCGGACTTAACATTTTCCGTCGTCCATATATACTTATAATCTGCAAAACGTTCATCTGCCTTCATTGCCTCATATAGCACCTTAGGGCTATCACCGCAGTTCTTTCCACCATAGCTGGACAACAATACTAACCTATCGTCTATCTTAACAAATAATCCAATCAACCATAGCAAGGAGTTAAATATGAATCTATACGTTTTCTGAATCCATAAATAATGCTTTATCAAGTAAGCTATTTTGTCATGCAAAACTACATTCTTCTCCTTTTATTTATTCAATTCTCTTATACGGTTATGATAATCATCAAAAACACCTAAAACGCGTGCAGGTACCCCCCCTGCAATACAATTATCCGGTATGTCTTTATTAACGAGACTCCCAGCTCCTACAATCACATTATTTCCAATTTTAACATCATATAGGATGTTAGTTCTCGCACCTATAAAAACATTATTCCCTATCTTGATTTCACCATATCTATACTTGTATTCTTTGACATTATCCATATAAGCAAACATTTTTGCTGTATTATCATGCGTAATAAATCTAACATCGCTAGCCACATGAACGTTATTTCCAAATGATATCAAATGCGGCTCAGTACCAAAGTTCCATGGCTGAAAATAACAATGTTCTCCCTGCGAGTTGAAATATTTATGCTTCTTTAGAAACTCCCCACGATCATAACCATCAGCATAAAGAAAAATCCTTAACATCATATAATACCGTTTTAATCTAGTTTTTGTATCCATCAGAAATCTCCATAAATATTATTACCAATATCATACTTTTCTAAATTCAGCGGTTTCTGTCCAACACCAGCACCTTCTGTAGCACTCTTAGTAAACAGAACCTTCACCGTCTGAATGATAATTGCTAAGTCTGTCAGCAGTCCGCATTTTTCGATATACATCAGGTCATAAACCAGCTTATCGAAAGCAGTTGTATTGTATTTCCCATAAACTTGGGCCATGCCTGTAATGCCGGGTTTAACATTATGGCGATAGGTATATTCTGGTGTTTCCTTGACAAATTGCTCCACAAAGAAGGGCCGCTCTGGTCTAGGACCGACAATGCTCATATCACCGATAATCACATTCCAGATCTGTGGCAATTCATCAAGCCTTACGGCGCGCAGGAATTTCCCCAGTTTAGTGATTCTCGGGTCATTTTCCTGTGCCAGCATTGGCCCCGTGTATTTTTCTGCATCTACTCGCATGGTGCGGAATTTGTAGACACGAAATTCTTTGCCGTTCTTGCCAGTTCGAATCTGACTGTATAGCATAGGACCAGGATCGAAGATTTTTATTGCTATCCCTGTAACAACCATAAAGGGCAGAGCGCAGATAAACCCGATACCTGCTACTACGATATCCAACATTCGTTTTAGCGTACGCACCTCTAAGCTGGGATTAAGGCTTTGCGGGCGAAATACGGGAATATCATCAATCTTGTCCAGTTCTGCACCTGTGCAAAAGATTTCATAGGTATTAGGAATCAATAGTGTTGTTTTCCCCGTCTGATGACAGTGATTAATCACAGCCACTTTGTAGCGATGACGCATCCCAGGGCAGAGGATGATCACATCGATATCTTCTGCTGCCTTACGCCAGTCGCTTGACTCT
>SVBZ01000049.1 GCA_015058575.1 Pseudoselenomonas ruminantium | reverse complement strand
AGTGGTTCTTTCTGTCTGGAGCGACTGTCCTGCGCAGCAGGACTGGGCCGTAAGCGCATAAGCTAGATATAGAGATGTACGCCGCGACCTGGTAACGGGAGCAGGTCACTAAGTCCGTAAAACTTTGCGAACGGCCCATTTAAGCGGAAACAGAAAAAGCACTACCCCGTGAACCCCGAGCTGCGTAGTAGCGGGATTCCATACGGACGCATGCACCTCATCCGAGCGCTTCGCGCCCACCTTCCCCTGAGGGGAAGGCTGTAAGACAAACTGCAATTTATCCCGGAACTTAATTCCTTTCTGCAAACTTAGCAGGATTTTCCCGCAAATCCGCGAATTCTTATAAACATATTCAGAAATCGTAAAAAACTCTGTACGGGATGTACAGACTGCTGACAAAGGATGTGATCATATGGCTCCCCGTCTCCACGCGGACAAGCTTGCGTACTTCTTTATCGCCTTTGCCTGCTACCTGCTGATTCGGGCTATCGCAACGGCAACGGCTATCCCGCCCGTCAATGTACTCCTCTATATCTCGATTGCCGCCTCTTTGCTTGCCAGCAACGTGCCGCGCGTCGTCGACATCCCGCTGCACTACGCGTACCCCGTGCGGTGCATCGAATTCTTCACCTTCGGCATTGCCGTCGTATGTTTCATCACGCTCTGCCTGCGGCATGTATGGCTGTAAAAAAGGGTAGGAAAAATGATTCCTCATTTTTCCCACCCTTTTTTATTTGGCCACGCTGCCAGCGGCATCCCAGCCGACCTGCAACGCCTTCATATTCTGTTCGACCGTATGCGGCGGCACGCGATGCGCGACCGATTCTTTGATTGTCTCAAAAGCGACGATTCCCGTCAGCCGCACGAGCGCGCCGAGCGCGACGATATTGGCAAACAAGGGCTTGCCCACCTGCTCGATGGCCAGCTTCGTGATGGGTATGCGTACGACATGCGGAAAGTCCGGCGTCTCGGGCACGAGACTGTCGTCAAGAACCAGCAGCCCCTCCGGACTCAGGTCACTATAATACTTATCTGCCGCCTTTTGCGTCATCGCGAGCACGAGATCCGGCACGATTACATGCGGATGGTAGATAGCCTTGTCGTCGATGATGACCTCGGATTTCGAGGCGCCGCCGCGTGCCTCCGGACCATAGGACTGCGACTGCACAGCCTCCTTGCCCTCAGCGACAGCCGCTTCGGCAAGGATGATGGCCGCCGTGATGACGCCCTGGCCGCCCGAGCCCGATAATCTCAGCTGTTTTCTCATTTCGACGCACCTCCTGCCCGCTCGATGACCTGGTCATAGGCCGTATCATAATCCATGGCTGCGGCCTGATAGAAGCAGCCAATCGGGAACTTCTCGCCCGCCTTCGCTTCAGCCGGCAGCTTGTCCCAGGCCGCTTTCATGACCGCATTGTCACGCATCCACATGAGCATATTCGCAGGACTGCCCAGCTTATTCTTGCGGCCATATGCCGTCGGGCACTGGACGAGCGCCTCAATGAACGAGAAGCCCTTATTGTCAAAACCACCGGCAATCATATCGACAAGATGTTTTTCATGGAATGCCGTCGAACGAGCCACATAGGTAGCACCGGCAGCCTCAGCCAGATGGCAGGCATCAAACGGCCTGTCGACTGAACCATACGGAGCCGTCGTAGCTTTCTTGCCCAGCGGTGTCATCGGCGACGCCTGCCCGCCCGTCATGCCATAGATATTGTTATTGAACAGCACGACCGTCAGGTCGACATTGCGCCGGCAGCCATGGATAAAGTGGTTGCCGCCAATAGCCGTGCAGTCGCCATCGCCTGTGATGACAACAACATTGAGGGCCGGATTGGCCAGCTTGATACCTGTGGCAAACGGAATGGCGCGGCCATGGGCCGTATGCAGCGTATCAAAATCCATATAGCCCGACGCTCGGGACGAGCAGCCGATACCCGAAACGATAACGGTATTATCCTGCGACAGGCCCTTCTTCTCGATGGCCTGCACGATAGCTTTCATCGCAATGCCATTGCCGCAGCCCGGGCACCAGAGGTGCGGCAGCCGGTTCTGGCGGAAATATTTCTCGTAACTTCTCTCCATGATCATGCCTCCCCGCAAAGCTTGTCGATACCGCGTGCAATCTCCTCGGGCTCGAATGCCTTCATGTTGTACTTACCGCAGAACTCCACCGGGCATTTGCCCGCAGCCGCGCGGCGCACCTCATGGACGATCTGCCCGTAATTGAGCTCAGCGACCATGATTCCCTTGACCCTTGCCGCCAGCCGTTCAATGGCCTTGTCGGCAAACGGCCAGATGGTCAGAAGCCGCAACAGGCCGACCTTCTGCCCCTTCTGGCGGGCACTGCGCACCGCTTCATAAGCCGTACGCGCCGTGCCGCCAAACGAGACAACCGCATACTCCGCATCATCCAGGAAGTATTCCTCGGTATGGATGATTTCCTCGCCCACGCGGGAAATCTTCTCATGCAGGCGGCGGATAGACGTCTCTGTGACCTGGGGGCTGCCGACCGGAAAGCCCGTATCATCATGCAGCAGCCCCGTGACATGGATATGATAGCCCTGCCCGAAATCGGCGACATTCGGCACGAGATCTTCATCCGGCGCAAACGGCTCATAGCCTTCAGCCCGCGTCTTCTTCGGCACGCGGCGCGGATAGATGTCAAGCTCGCCGGCCTCCGGCAGCTCGACCTTCTCGCGCAGATGTCCGACAACCTCATCCATCAGCAGGATGACCGGCGTGCGGAACCGCTCGGCATAGTTGACCGCCATGACTGTCGCATCGAAAGTCTCGCGGACGCTCCAAGGCGAGAGCGCGATGATCGGATGATCGCCATGCGTGCCCCAGCGGGTCTGCATGACATCGGCCTGCGAAGGCGCCGTCGGCTGCCCCGTGGAGGGACCGACGCGCTGGACATTGACGAGTACGCACGGAATCTCTGCGCAGGCTGCATAGCCGATAAGCTCCTGCTTGAGCGAAAAGCCTGGGCCCGACGTCGCATCCATGGCTTTCTGCCCTGCCAGCGATGCGCCAAGGATAGCGCCCATGCTCGCAATCTCATCTTCCATCTGGACAAACTTACCGCCGACCTGCGGCAAAAGCTTGGCCATGGTCTCCGCGACCTCTGTCGACGGAGTGATCGGATACCCCGCGAAGAAACGGACCCCCGCAGCGATAGCCCCCTCTGCACAGGCCTCATTGCCCTGCATCAATCTTGCCTTGCTCATGCCTCTGCCCCCCTGTCTACAAAAATCGCATAATCCGGGCAGCGCAGTTCACACTGTCCGCAGGCGATGCAAGCGTCGCCTGCTGCCACCTGTACCTTGCCGAGCTCATCGAGCGCCAGCACCTTTTTCGGGCAGAATGCAACGCAGATTCCACAGCCCTTGCATCTGGCCATCTTGATGGTGATTTCTGACTTCATCGGGGTCCCTCCTAGTAATGTACACACAATTCGCGAAAACGCTCGTTAATATGCTTATAAATGCATAGAAACTATGTATATTCTGCCATACACTTTTACATCATAACAGATACGATTTTAAAAATCCAGCATTTTTGTAAATTTATAATATGTATACAATAAACACCGCTCTGCGCAAAAGTACTTTCAAAAACATATGAATACTACGACATATCGAGGACTAAAAAAGGAGTTCGCCATTTACAGACAAACTCCTGCTTTGTATATCAGAAATAGACATCCCCAGCCAATCAGGCTTCAGCTGTTCCTGCTTCCTTGCGCGTCTCCTCTCTTCCCTGGCGTCCCGACAAAATGACACCAGCCAGTACCAAGGCTGCACCAGCCAGGCTGGCCGCGCCGAACGGCTCATGCAGATAGATGACGCCAATCATGGCCGCAAACACCGGCTCAAGGCAGAACAGGATGCCGATGCGCTCAGCTGAAGTGTACTTCTGCGCGACAAGCTGCGCAATAAAGCCAAAGGCCGAGCAGACAAGGCCCAGATAAAAGACAGCAAACCAGCCAGCACCACCAGACGGCAGCGCTGTTGTCTCACAAGCAAGTGCCACGCCCAGCCCCATAAGCCCCGTGAAGCCGAACTGCAATACACTGAGTACCAGTGCATCCATCTTGACGAGCAGCCGGCTCGCATAGCAGACCTGCACGGCATTGAGCGCCGCGCCGAGCAGGCAGAGCGCATCGCCAGGATTGAGGCGCAGGCCATCCTGCAGCGTCAAAAAGCCAATACCCACTACCGAAAGCAGCGACGTCGCCAAAATGCCACACCGCACCGGGCGATGGTAAACGATCTTTTCTACAAAAGGGATGAACACGACCATAAGACTCGTGATAAAGCCGGCATTCGAGGTCGTCGTCGACTCCAGACCGATGACCAGCGCACTGAACGCAATAAAGACAATGGCACCGACAATAAAGCCCGCTTTCACCATCGCCCAGGTCACCTTGCGCCACGCCTTGCCCAAAAGCAATGACGCCGCCACAAAAGCAATGCCAAACCGATAAGCCACCAGCGTGAATGGCCCGATGGAATCAAGCCCTTCCTTCATGAACAGATACGACGACCCCCAGCAGAACGTCACAAACAGCATCAACAGCTCCGCGCGCTTTGTATTCAACTCCTCCGGCCTCCTTCAACCTTTTTCCCATATATCTTTTCAGACAAGACTAGATTCTAACAGAAAGAACCGCCCTTGGCTATACCTTGCAAAAATTTTGGTGAACACTGTTACACATAGGCCGCCAAATCTCGCGCATGATAAGCGGACAAAGTGTGACCTGCTCACTTGAAAGCAGGAAATTCCCCTGCTATGCTAGAAGTTAGTATCATTACGCAGATAGGAGGATTTTCATGCAAAGTTTCAACTTCAAATGTCCGACAGAAATCGTCTTTGGCCGTGGTGCCGAGGAACAAGTCGCCACGAAGCTGCGCGAATACGGTGCCAGCCATATCTTCATCGTCTATGGCGGCGGCAGTGTCGTCAAATCCGGCCTGCTCGCCAAGGTTGAGCGCATCCTGCTCTCGGCCGGCTTTGCCGTCCAGACGCTCGGTGGCGTCCAGCCGAACCCACGCCTCGGCTTCGTGCGCCAGGGCGTGCGCACAGCTATCGCTTTCCAGGCGGACTTCATCCTCGCGATTGGCGGCGGCAGCGTCATCGACAGCGCCAAAGCCATCGCTCATGGTACGGCGAACCCCGGCATCGATGTCTGGGATTTCTGGTGCGGACGCGAGAAACTCACCAAATCCATGCCGGTCGCCAGCATCCTGACACTGGCCGCCGCTGGCAGTGAAACCAGCGATTCCGCCGTCATCACCAATGAGGAAACCGGCAAGAAAGCAGGGCTCAATACGCCGTTCAACCGTCCGGCCATCGCCTTCATGAATCCCGAGCTTACCTTCACGGTACCGAAAAAACAGCTTGTCTGCGGCATATCGGATATTCTCATGCACACGCTCGAACGCTACTTCACGAGCTGCAAGGAAACCAACGCCTTCACGGATCTCGTCGCTGAATCCCTGCTCAAAAACGTCATGGCCCAAGCGAAGATTGCCCTGGAAAACCAGCAGGACTACGATGCCATGAGTGAGATCATGTGGTGCGGCAGCGTCTCGCACTGCAACTTCACGGAGCTCGGCCGCGCCAAGGACTTTACCTGCCATAAGCTCGGCCATGAACTCAGCGGCAAATTCGATGTCACGCACGGTGCCTCGCTGACGACCATCTGGCCAGCCTGGGCTGAATATGTCTGGCGCGACGACGTGCAGCGCTTCGCCCAATTCGCCGAGCGCATCTTCGGCATCACCACGGGCAGCGCTGAAGAAAAAGCCCAGGCCGGCATAAAAGCCATGACCAGCTTCTTCCGCGCCCTCGGCATGCCAGTAAACTTCACGGAACTTGGCATCGGCGTTCAGGACAAGAACACCATCGCCTATCTTGCCGACATGGCCACTGCCGGTGACACCAAAAAACTCGGCAACTTCCATCCGCTTGACAAAGCGATGGCGATTGAGATCTATCAGCTGGCTAACCACTAAAAAAGCAGGAGCGCCCATGCGAAAGCATGTTGGTGCTCCTGCTTTTTTCTTACAAATTGCAGTTTGACTGCTGGTGCGTGCTTAAAATAAACTTGGAAGAGCTCAGCTTGGGTGGGGGCGGGTGCACTTTTTCTCCGCTCCCGCTAAATGACCCGCATGGATGCTTTCGTACGTACCTAGCAACATGTGCCGGGCAGGCCGGCGGCACGCCAATACATCGTGTCGTTCTAGATAGTATCTGCCGCGGGCCATCCCTCACTGCGTTCGGGCAGTCGCTCCCGCTGCGAAGAAAGTGTACCCGCCCCCGCCCTCTGCTAGGTTTGGATAAGCCTGCTCTGCTGCGGCTATAGGTTACGAATTACATCGATGTACTTGTAACGGGAGCAGGTAACTAAGTCCGTAAAACCTTGCGAACGGCCCATTTAAGCGGAAACAGAAAAAGCACTACCCCGTGAACCCCGCGCTTCGTAGTAGCAGGATTCCATACGGACGCATACACCTCATCCGAGCGCTTCGCGCCCACCTTCCCCTCGGTAAGGGGAAGGCTAGAACTGACCGGCAAACTGCAATCTGTATACAAAAAAAGCACCGCCTGCGCGGTGCTGTATCTTCATATGGCAGGGGTAGCTGGACTCGAACCAACGCATGCGGGATTCAGAGACCCGTGCCTTACCAACTTGGCGATACCCCTGTGTCATCAGCATCTCTGCTGTCAACACAAAATATTATACGCAAACTATATCTTCTTGTCAACACCTTTTTGACGATTTTTTTACAAAAAGTTAAAAATAGGCCAAAAACGTGAAAATCCGATAAATAAAGGGCAAATGTCCCCTTTTACGCCTAAAAAATATGTTATAATAATAGTCACCCAAGATGTAAGGTAACAGAACCGAACCATTGTGGAATGAATATTGTGTGTTATGGATAATGGAGGAATGAATCATATGGATATCAAGTATGATGTATCGATCACCGCTATCGGCAACCTGGCAAAAACCTTCTTAGAAAACAACAACAGCGCGATCCTGCTCGATGAAGGCATCCGTCCGAACCTCGCCGATATGGTCATCGAACATACGCCGGGCGAACTCAAAGAAGATATCAAAAAAGGCGACAAGCTGCTGATGGGTGGCATCAAGTACACGGTCGAAAAAGTCGGTGACGCCGCTAACGACAACCTCCGCGAGGAAGGTCATTGCACGCTCGTATTCAATGCCGAAGGCTCCATGCCAGGCCAGATCATCGTCAAAGGATCCGGCCTGCCAGTCCTGACGAATGGCGCCCACATCACGTTCACCAAGAAATAACACCAAGCAGGAATCCCCACAAGGGCTGTGAAGGAATCATCTCCCCATGATTTCCTCACAGCTCTTTTTTTGCCTCAGGCCATGCCTGTCAGCGATGATGGCTGCGGCTGGCACGAGGTGCCAGTCAGATTGCGCACGCTCTCCCGCTCAACAAAGAACAACGGCATCTCCATATTCTGCTCCAAGGGCTTGCCATGCAGCAAATCAAGCAGGTACTGTGCCGCCTTCATGCCGACGAGCTCATAGTCAAACGAAATCGTCGTGAGCGCCGGATAGACGACAGCACCGACCTCATAGCCGCCAAAGCCGACAACCGATATATCCTCGGGGACGCGAAGGCCGCGTTCGTGGAAATAGCGCAGGATGCCCAGGCTGATGTTATCTGTTGCCCCGACGACAACCGTCGCCCCGCAGCGGCGGACATCCTCGCCACAGTTATAGGCCGACAGGAAATCAAACCCCGTCTCGACGAAATCCACGCAGGCATCGCTCCGCCCCTCCGTGAATGCATCGATAAAGCCCTGCTTACGGTCGATGCCCACAGCGATATCGGTCTCCGTAACCCCGGCAAAGACAGCATGCTTATGCCCCATCTGCCGCAGATAAGCGCCCATCATGCGGCCAGCGGCCTTGTCATCGATCTTGACATAGGGCACGCCTTGACGTTTCTGCCCCGTATAGAGCACAGGAACAGAGCCGCTCTGCGTGAGCTTCACATGCTCCTCGCTGATGCCGACGGAGTCGACGAGGATGCCGTCGACCCCCTGCTGCTGAAGGCTGCGGATATTCTCAATCTCCTTATGGCCCGAAAGCTTGCTAACAAGCAGCAGGCCCTGATAGCCCGCCGGCTCCAGGATACGGCTGATGCCTGCCAACAGCTTGCCGACCGTCACCGAATCCATGCGCGGCAGCACGATGCCGATGAGCTTGCTCTGCTTCGTCTTGAGCCGCTTAGCGAAGAAATTCGATTTGAATCCCGTCTGCTCGATGGCCTTCTTGACGCGCTCCTGCTTTTCGACACTGATATATCCCTGATTCAGGTAACGGGAAACCGTGCTCTTCGATACGCCGGCCAGCTCCGCTACATCCTTTATCGTTACCTTCTGATTCATGCCATCCTCCGTAAAGCCGCAAAATCCTTGCGGTAGTCTACTATTATTTTAGACAAATTCCCCGGAAAAGGCAAGAAAAATGTAGAACTGATTCCACATTAATTATCCCCCGCAAAATCAGAGCTGCCAATCGATGGGTTCCTGTCCCGTAGCACGCAGGAAATCGTTGACTTTCGAGAACGGACGGCTACCGAAAAAACCGCGATGCGCCGACAGCGGACTTGGATGCGGCGACTCGACGATATAATGCTTCGGATTCGTGATCATTGCCTTCTTGCGGCGCGCCGGCGTTCCCCAGAGGATAAAGGCCATCGGCTTTTCGCGCGCATTGAGCAGGCTGATGATCTTGTCGGTAAAGATTTCCCAGCCCTGCCGCTGATGAGATCCCGCCTGATGCTCGCGGACAGTCAGCACGGTGTTCAAAAGCAGTACCCCCTGCTCAGCCCAAGGCTTCAGGCAGCCCGTCGCAGGAATCGTGCAGCCAAGATCATCGTGGAGCTCCTTGAAGATATTCACCAGCGACGGTGGCGGCTGGACCCCCGGCAGCACCGAAAACGACAGGCCATGAGCCTGCCCCGGGCCATGATAGGGGTCCTGTCCGAGGATGACGACCTTCGTATCGGCATAGCTCGTATAATGCAGCGCATTGAAAATCGCATACATATCGGGATAGATGCGGTGCGTGCGGTATTCCTGAATGAGGAACTGGCGCAGCTTCTGATAGTACGGCTGTTTAAGCTCCTCATTCAAGTAATCCGCCCAGTCATTATGAAAGATTTCCATCGTTTCGCATTCCTTTCCTATTCCTATTGGCCGCCATGACGCCGCACCAGCCGGCAAAAGCTGGCCACCGCCTGCTGCGGCTCACCTGGTCTCCGTGCTTCTTCACAGAACTCAGCCGTGACATCGGGAAAAAGGGTATCGGCCCGATACCGTCCCCGCAGCCGTGTAAGCGCAATGGCCTCAGTATACGGCAGCAACAGACGGTAAATCTCGCCGCCGCCAATGCACCAGACTTTCCGTTGCGGCTGCGCCAGCGTGAGCCTTCCAAGCAGCTGCCAAAGCTCCGTAAGGCTATGGCAAACGCTAAATCCAGGGATATTTCCCTGCGTGCGGGACAGCACGATATTGATGCGTCCTTGCAGCGGCGCAGCCCCCGGCAGGCTTTGCTGCGTCCTGCGTCCCATGACGACGATATGCCCCAGTGTCAAGGCCTTGAAATGTGCCATATCCTCCGGGTCATGCACGAGCAGCTGCCCCGCATGGCCAAGGCCGCCAGCTTCATCGACTGCCGCAATCATCAGCAGCGGCCACGGCTGCGCAAGCTCTGCGGCCCGGCTGATTTGCTGGGCCTCAATGGCAGGCTCTGCCAACCATTCGCGCACCGTACGCCCATGCACCACAAGCTCCGGGGCAATGTCTGAAAGCGGCCGCAGCACAAAGGCCCGCTCCGTAAGATAAGGATGCGGCAGGCGCAGTTCTTCCGTAGCAGAGGTAAAGCCATCTGCCGCCAGCAGATCGATGTCGATCGTACGCGCCCCCCAGTGCTCATGACGCACGCGTCCCAGTGCCTGCTCGATGCGCTGCATCGCATGGAGCAAATCATAAAGCGGCAGGCTCGTCTCGATCTCTGCCGCCGTATTGATAAACCCCGGCTGATCCAGCTTGCCCCAGGGAGCCGTCTCATAGAAAGAAGCCACCTGCACAAGGCGGGTGGCTATCACACAATCTATTTGACGCAGCGCTGCGCGGATCGTCTCCGCGCGGTCACCAAGATTAGCCCCAAGACTCAGCCAGACAGAATACGGTCTTGCCGCCCTCATGCGCGCGTCCTCACGACGCTGATGGCCGCATCGCCGAATTTGCCCGGCAGCGGTGCCTGCGGTTTATGCACCGTCACGCGTACCTTCTGCACCTTAGCATAATCCTGCAATACAGCGGCCGCCACACGCTCCCCGACCGTCTCGATGAGCCGGCAGGGCTCGCCCTCGACAATCGCCCGTACCTTTGCATATACCTCCGCATAGTTGATGGTCTGTGCGAGGTCATCACTTACGCCAGCAGGCTGCAAATCCGCATACATCGTCAAGTCGATAAAGAATGGCTGTCCCAATGCGCGCTCCTCCGGCAGGCAGCCATGGTAGCCATAGAACTTCAGTCCCGTCAATTTAATCTTATCCATGCTAATCTCTCCTAAGTATCGCATCGGTCATGCGGACCATGCGCGCGATGGGCTTCACATCGTGGACGCGGACAATTCCCGCGCCACGTTCGATGCCGAGCACGCAGGTCGCGCCCGTCGCCTCCATGCGCTCTTCAACCGGCAAATCAAGTGTCGCGCCAATAAAGCTCTTGCGACTCGTACCAAGAAGCAGCGGATACTCCCTGCCGCCAATGATCAAAAGCTCACGCTGGCGGCGCAAGACTTCAAGATTGCCGGCAACATCCTTGCCAAAGCCGATGCCAGGGTCAAGGATGATATTCTCGCGTTTGACACCAGCTGCGTCCGCCAACGCCAGGCTGCGGCGAAAGAACGCCTGCATGCTCGCGATGATATCGCCTGCGTACGCTTTGCCCGCCTGATTATGCATGACGACAATCGGCAGCCCGCAATCCGCAGCTACCTTCGCCATCGCACCGGGTTCAGCCGCATACTGCAAGCCCCAGATATCGTTCAACATATGCGCACCGTGCGCAGCCGCCACCTTCGCCGTCTCCGCTTTAAACGTATCGACAGATATCGGCACCGGACACTCAGCAACAAGCGCCTCCAGGAACGGCAGCAAACGCTCGATTTCCTCAGCTGCAGGCATCGGCGTGAATCCCGGCCGGCTCGACTCAGCACCAAGATCGATGATATCCGCACCATCGCGCACCATCTCTTCCATATGGTGCAGCATCGCATCGCGCGTATTGTAGCGGCCACCGTCCGAAAAGGAATCCGGTGTCACATTGAGAATGCCCATGACGAGCGTGCGCTCGCCCAGCGTGAGCGTTTTCCCATCGGCAAACGTGTACTTACGGATAGCTGTCATTATGATTTTTCTCCTCCCAGTATCATCCACGCCTGATGATAGAGCGCAGAATCCGTCTGGAATACACCCGTGCATTCCGATGTGACGGTCCGCGTGCCATGCGCGAGGTCACCCCGCATGGTCATACAGAGCTGTTGGGCCTCGACCGTGACCAGCACGCCCCGGGCTCCGAGATCATGCCAGACAGCGGCGGCGATCTGCGCCGTCAGCCGCTCCTGCAGCTGCGGCTGATGCGAGAGGATCTCGACCAGCCGGGCAAACTTCGAAAAGCCCGCCACGCGCCCGTTTTCCGGCAGATATGCAATGCTTACCTCGCCGAAAAACGGCACGAGATGATGCTCGCACATCGAGTAGAAAGGAATATGACGCACAGCGACAATGCCATCCGAACCCGCATCAAACGTCTCCCCCCAAATGGTGGAAGTGTCCTTGCCGATACCGCTGAACAGATACTGATACATCTGTGCCACACGCTCCGGAGTCTTTTCCATCCCCCGTGCTGCAACATCAACGCCAACGGCTTCAAGGAATTCGCGCATCGCCCGAACCGCCTTGTCTTTCGCCTCGTCCATGTATCTGCCCCCTCGCAATCCAAATCGTTACTTTCTATATCATATAATAGAACCCAACCAGCCGCAAGTGAGAACGCACCTTATTTTACCGTAATCGCACCAACAGGGCAATCCTCAGCCGCCTGCCGGGCATCATCGACACTATCTGCCGGCAGCTCCTGATAGCCCTCAGCCAGCCCATCATCACCAAAGCGGAACCCCTCCGGGCACGCCCCCGTGCACATACCGCAGCCCACACACAAATCCTTATCCACGTAACCTTTCATTGGTAAAAACCTCCTAAAATATACTACACATTTTCTCTCCCATTCGCTTACAACAGTGATTTTAGCAAATAAACTGCCGCATTTCTGTAACCATAATAACACTTTTCCCTCGCACATTTACAAATTGCAGTTTGACGGTCAGTTCCAACCTTCCCCTAAGGGGGCAACGAAGCGCTCGGATGAGGTATATGCGTCCGTATGGAATCCCGCTACTACGAAGCGCGGGGTTCACGGGGTAGTGCTTTTTCTGTTTCCGCTTAAATGGGCCGTTCGCAAAGTTTTACGGACTTAGTTACCTGCTCCCGTTACCTGGTCGCGGCGTACATCTCTATATCTAGCCTATGCGCTTACGGCCCAGTCCTGCTGCGCAGGACAGTCGCTCCAGACAGAAAGAACCACTACCCCGTTCGCCCCTGACATTCGTATGAACAAGTTTGCACGAACCGTTGCTCCCGTCACAAGCACATCGATGTAATTCGTT
>SVBZ01000048.1 GCA_015058575.1 Pseudoselenomonas ruminantium | reverse complement strand
CTCTTTTTCTGCGATTACTTCCTTGTTTTCGTTGAAGATAAACTGCACGAGTTTGCCGTTTTCTTCCATTTCGCAGCGCAGGCCTTCGGCATCGTAGCGGTTTATCTGGACATCGCCCGCTTTTGTCGTTACCTTGCTGGTTCTGCGGAAGGCGTCATATTCGTAGGTGTTCCTGACGTCTTGGAGCAAATTGCCAGCGTTATCGTAGCGATAGGTTTCCACCTGACCGTTGACGATTTGACTTGTCAATCGGTTGTTGACATCGTAGATATACTGTTTCTCGATATCTTTTGCCGTCCGGGTCAGCCGATTTCCCGCTCGGTCGTAGGTGAACCGCTCTGTATAGGTCGGATATTCTGCCTGCTGCAGGCGGTTGAGGCTGTCATAGGTGTAGAGTGTTTGACCTGTCAGCTCATTTTTCTCGATTCTTTGGCCGTTGCCGTCGTAGCGGTAGGTGTTCTTGGCGAGAATCTTATCCGGCGTGGCTACCGTCAGGCTCGTTATATTCTTATCCGCGTCATAAGTGATATCCTGCCACATGCCGTTGGCGTGAGTTATCTTTTGGATGGCACCATCAGCATCGCGGGTAAATTTGACAATTGACTGGTCAATTTCGTTGCATATATCAACTAAGTAATTTGACTTGTCAAACTTATAGCTAACCTGGCGGCCGGTGATATCTGTCTGGCTTATCTTGCGTCCCAGCTCATCATAGCGATAAGAAAGAAGCGTTCTGCCACTGGCTTTCTTGGCGAGCAGCAGGCCGTCGCGGTCATAGCTGTAACGGTAGTCCATGCCGTTAGCTATCGCGGCAGTCAATTGACCGTTGGGCGCATATTCGTAGCTATTACGCAAATTGCCTGCCTTGCGCTCGATAAGACTGCCGTAGACATTCCACTGGTACTCATTCGTTATACCATTTCGGTCTTGGAATTGGATTAGTTTCCCGTCGGCGGTATAGAGATACTCCTCTTGACTGCCATCCGGATAGGTTATGGCTTTCAGCTGGTTGTTGTCATCGTATTCGTAGGTACGTTTATTGCCATTGCCATCGACGGCTTCGGTAATGTTGCCCGCAAAGTCATAGGAATAGTTTTCTTTTGACCCGTCAGCTTTGCGGATTTCCGTGATGCGGCCCCAGCTGTCGAGGACGTAGCTCGTTTCGTTGCCGTTACCGTCAACGATGCCTGTGACATTGCCCTGGGCATCGTAGTGATAGGCCTGGCTGGCGCCACCATTGGTTGCAATCTTTGTCTGCCAGCCAGCGGCGGTGTAGGCGTAGGCTGCGCCACCGCCGGCAGCGGTCTCGGCTTTGATGCGGCGGCCCGCACGGTCATAGGCAACAGTTTCGAGCACCTGATCGTCAGTGCCGATGACTGTGGTCAGACGGCCAGCGCTATCGTATCGATACCGATAGGTCATCCCCTGCGGCAGCCGGCGCTCGGTCACATTGCCCTCGTGGTCATAGATAAGCTCTTGTCTGCGCCCCTCGCTGGTGACGGCTTGCGTCCGCTGGTTCAGCAGATTGTAGGTAAATGATTGCGCCCGTCCGCAGTCATCGGTGATACGCAGAATATTGCCTGCTTTGTCGTAGGTAAAGCGCGTGGTATTCTTCTGTCCCGAAGCATGATCGATGATACATTCTGCCACCAGCCGGTCTGCCGCATCATAGCCGCGCTGGATTTTACTGCCGTCGGGCAGCTGTATCTCCGTGATGTTGCCGTTGGCATCGTAGGTATAGTGGGTATGTGACCACCAATTGCCCTTGCGTTTTTTGTTAAGTTCCTCTGCGCGGTCGATGAGACGGCCGGCTTTATCATAGCGATACGCAATCCGCTGGGTTTCCTTGGCATTGATCTTACGTTCCTCACTGGTTCGTTTGCCGATGCTGTTGTAAGTGTATTTGACCTCTGCCCCCAGATTATCCGTTACGCGTATCAGCCGGTTCTGCTTATCATAATCTTGGCGAATGATGCGCGTAAGTCCGCTGGCACTAGTCTCGCTTTGCAGCGTAAGCCAGGTCTTTTCCTCGATGATATTGCCATGGATATCATAGGTCCATCGCCGCAGGCTATATTGGATAGCGCCATCTTTTTCTGCGACCGCTTTGCGTTCTTCGAGCTTATTGCCGGCCAAGTCGTATTTATAGTTTGTCGCATAAACCATGCCGTCACGGCTGGCTTCGAGCTGGCCAGCATCTTGATGATAGATGCAGCGGCCTTTGGCATCATAGCGGGAGACTTCGAGCAGGTCGCCAGCTTCGTTCTTCACCGTGGTGCGGCGATTGCCTGCATCATACGTATAGCTCATACCTGCGCCATCGTCCGTGGATGCATCATAATGATTCGGTGTTACCCGCTTGCAGAGATTTCCCTCGGCATCATAGAAGCGCCGCTCCACACCACCATCGGGATAATGGATGCGGATTTTGTGTCCATCGGTGTCGTAGTCGTAAAGGGTACCCTCGCCCTCTCCGGTTTCGGGGTCATAGGCCTCCGGATGGACTTCCTTGATAAGATTCCCTTCTGCATCATAGGCGCGGGCATAGACGATTCCCTCGGGCGCCGTTTCCAGGATACAGTGATCCATCGAGTCATAGACATAGCGGCTGACCTGCTGGTCAGCGCCTTTATCCTGTTCCTTGGGCGTGATATGCTTTTGCAAATTGCCCATGAGGTCATACTGCCAGCTTTCCATATGCCCCAGCGCATCGATATCGCAGGCCCGATAGTCCATGACATCATAGCCAAAGCTGCGCTCACCGAATTCGCTTTGGATGCACATAAGGCGGCAGACCTTATCATACTCATAGTTGAACCAGCCGCCCTCCGGCAGCATCATACTGCTCGGAACCGGCAGCGTTCCTTCATAGCTATAGGTTGTTTCACACCCATTTACCGCCTGGGTCAGGACGCGGCCCCGAAAGTCATACTGCCAGCTTTCCTTTTTCCACTTTCCTTCGCCCAGCTTCGTCTCGCGGGCAATCAGCCAGCCATGCTTGTCATAGCGGTAGCGCACACAACCACCTTCGCTATCCGTTTCTTCCTGCAAGCGTCCCTCGCCGTCATAGGCAAGCTGACGTGTCAATCCGCTGGGCAGTTCCTCACGCAGCAGCTGGGAAGCTTCGTTGTATGTGCGCTTGGTTTCCCGTCCGAGCCGGTCCTTTTCATAGATTACATTCTCCCGCTCATCATAGGCCTTTTCCGCCGTCGTGTCATCCGGATAGACGGTTTTTTCCACCAAATGCTGCCGATTCCAGTGATAGGTCACCCGTTTGCCGTTATGCTGGTCGGTTACGGTCGTTCGGCGGTTCTGATCATCGTAGAATAAGAGATATTCCGCACCATTTTTCATCTGCTGATGCAGCACCCGGCCCTCACGGTCGTAATCATTCTGCAGATAACAGATGCCATTCAGATCGGTAACGGTACGAATCCAGCCTTCCGGTGTATAGGTATACTTTGCCTGACCACCATTGGGATAGGTCACGCAGGTCAGCAGGTCATCCTCATATTCATAGCAGATGGTGCGGCCTATCCCGTCGGTAATCTGCGCGATTTTGTCTTCCGCATAAAGGAAGGATAATTCCTGTCCATCCGCCAAGCGCACAGTCTGGATTTGCCTGCCGTGATACTCGATATGGATCTTGGCCTTTTGGCACAAAACCATATCCGTGAGCTGGCCGGATTTGTTATAAAAATACGTTTTCTGCTGGTGGCGGTTTTCCAGCTGATAGCCGGTTTCGTTTTCCGCTAGCATGATTCCCCGATCGCCGCCCCGTTCATTTTGCCAGCTGCCATCTGCCTGCAGCGCAAACTTCTCCAGATGCATATCGGCACACAGGATGCGCACCTGCTTCTCCCGTCGCTCCAGTGCACTCCCCACGTTGATAAGCCAGCGGCGGCCGAGGTGCTGCCCGGGATTTTCGTAGATGGATTCATACGTACGCGTCAGCAGGAAGTCCTCCACGAAATCCTTCTGACGGTAATCGGTCACGGTCATACAAAAACTGCCGGTCACAGCATCTATCGGATCGGCCACCGACGTTTTCCCATTGGCCGCATTTTGCGTGCCGGATACAGCCGGTGTCGTATTTTTCGCCTTTTCCGGGGCACCATTCAGCGCTGTCCTGTCCCGCATCTTATTGCCGCTGCTTTTCCGCCCGCAACTCATGACAACATTTTTCGGCAGATTTCCCATTTTACTTCTGAGCCATGGCCTCGCCTTGGCCCCTTGGATAATGGCCTTGTCGATTTTCTCCAGCGACACATGGTCTGAGGCAAATTTTTTCAGCGCGCCCCAAGCCTTATCGATTTTGGTTCTTGCCGCCAACCGTGCTGCCTTTAAGCCATTACTGGCGCTGCGGATAGCCTCAGCTCCTCTTTTCGTTCTGGCAAAAATATTGCCAGCCACAGGCAGCATGGCTAAGGCCGTATCAATTGCCGCATCTTTTTTATTCCCTGCCTCCAAGTCCTCGCCAATAATCTTCAAGGATAAGATCACAGACGCGACAGGCCCCACTGGCGTAAAACAGGCCGCCATCAAAGCAACATCAACGGCCAGACTGAGATTATTCATTTCGATATCTTCTGTTGTCCGTTCCTGCGGATATTGATTATGGATATAGCCCTCGCCAGCCACGAGCGGAGCCTTTAATGCGACCGTATTCGTCGCACCATCGAGACAAAGCCAGTTCCCGCCGACCTTTAGCGTCATCGCTTGCCCCGCCTCGACATTTATCCGCCCGTCGGAAACCCCGGTGGCAAAATCTTCAATCGCAGCATTCATTGGCGAAGTAGTATGCCGTTGGCCAGACTGACGGAATAAATCCTTGCCCAGGTCAGAGGTAACCGGCGCTTCCTTAGGTGCCCCCAGGCTTTTGCTAAGACTTGCATCCTGGCCGATTTTCCCTGCTGCTATATCAAGCTGCAGGGTCTGCGCCAATGCCTGGCCGCCATCGCCGATATATTTGTCATATCCACGGCAAAAGCCTGGTGCTACTTTTCCCGATTTATCGTCCACGCTATCCGTTCCGGACTGGATGACAATATCTTTGCCGCTGTGTACCACCACATCATGATTCGAGACGACCGAAATCCCACGACTGTCATCCGCCGTTATCGAGGCAGAATCCGCGCCACTGCGCCCCGCAATCATCACCACGCTGTTCGGCTGAAACTGAACCATATTGTTCGTAGACGTCAGATTGCGGTTTTCCGGTGCCTCGTAATCGGGATTGCCGCCGAGCTCGCCGCGATGACTGCCTAACGCTACCTTTTCGCCGTTTTCTTCAAAGTAGACAAATACATGGTCACCAACATCCGGCATGGAATACTGATAGTTGTTGACGGTATTCTCATAGGGAATCCAGCAGGCCTCTTCGATATCTTGCTGTTCATCGCAATCGAATTTTACCTTGACATTCGTTCCGTCGACCGCCAGTATGGTACCGCTAAGCTGCTGGGGCATATTCCTGCGGCGCAGTTCCTCCTCTGCCTCGGGACGACAGCCTTCCTTATGACGCAGCGTAAGACGATTGATTAGCAGGGCATCTTCGGAGACGATATGGCTTTCCAGCACCGCTTGTACCCGTTGTTCATATTCCAGCCCGTGGCCTGCCGTCAGTTTCCAGTCATACGTAGCAAGCCCCGTGTCCTGAAACTCACAAGGCGCCGTCATCGGCCGGATATTTTCTTTGACTTTGCGGCAAGTACTCACCGGCAGGGAAATAGCATCGATTCTATCCTCTTTCTCCCGCCGGCGCTTGGAAAACGGCACAAAGCCTACGCTTAGCTGAATCCGATCGCTCGCGCAATTGGTAAACAGAAAATGTCCGGTCGTTTCTGCCAACCGGACTAAAAACTGCCAATCCGTTTCCTCGTGCTGATACAGCATACGCGGCAAAACAGGATTATCCTGCACAGCTATCTGTAGGCCATACGGCTGGCCGATGGCATTGGCTACATCGCTAAGTGTTTTGCTCTCAGATTGGAACGTACGGCTGTGCCGCTTGATATCCATCGCTTGCGACAAGGTTACCGCCCGGACCTGCAAGCAGCTATACCCAGCCTGTTCCTGCCAGACTGCCTGCGTGATGATACCCGCAAAAAGCAATTCTGTTTTTAACAAAACCTTGATGGGCTGCCCCTCTATCCTCTGTACCAAGGACATGTCCGCCGCAGGTAGTGCGATGAATTGCAGGTCACAGATTCCATGCTGGCCTGCCCTGGTATCTATTTGGATTTTTTCTATACGCTGATAGGGCAAGCCTTCGACTTTTAGCTGTCCTAATGTAACCTGTTCCATATATCCTCCTGCTAACCTATCATTCGTCACCGTTCGACTCTATTTTCCGTGCCCACCAAGTTGCCAAGCAAACAAACACCAGCGTCCCCCAGGCAAAGATATCATCCGGCGTGCTGATAATCTCAATCAATGTTCTTATAATTACCAAATACAATAAATAGATAAATTTCATAGTCTTATCCTTTAGTATGTATAGAATTTATAGATATGCACCCGATAGTTTTTTTTTCTTCCTGTATCGATAAAATGAATCATATACGGATAGCAGCATACCTACGAAAACCAAATACATTACAATTTTTCTTGCCAATTGCATCGCAATCTCATCCTTTTTTTCATCGATAACAGACATGATTCATATTTGTAGATTTGGTATTTACTTGGTATTATCCTTAGTCAGACTCTTTTTTATTGCCTCTGTTTCTTTCTTTAATGATGAAGCGACTCCTGCAATCGCTCCTGCTGCTTTTTCACCCATAGTCTGTGGCACATCATCATCGCCTGGTTTTGGTGGGTCGCAAAAGCTGATTACGCCGCCCCACCTGCATTCGAGCGTGCTTTCTTTCGTCAGTACCGGTGCCCCTTCAATGACAAAATGCTTATCGCCATCGCGCCAGGCTTCTTCCGTGCGTGCATGGCAGACGCATTTTACGCGTGGCCTTACGAACCGGTTTCCGTTTTGCTGGGCGCTATTTATCAGCTGGGCATACTCGTTATTATCATCACAGAAGGCACTGCACATCCCATACCCCAAGATATTTTCCTGCCATTTATGGTCATTGGCATTCAGTACGGCCTTGCCCGTTTTGCGCGACAAAATGCCATGATCATCGCGCATATTGATTTGATTTTTCATGCTCCCATAGGTGCACTTCGTGTAGTCACTCATCATGGTCATGTATTCCTTAGCGCCCATATTCTCAAGCCCCTTTCTGTGTCCTATCCGTATACGATAAAGCGATTTGTCTGGCGATATCCTTTATCTGCCGCTGGGCATAAGTAAAACTGATAGAACCCGTTACCGATGCATCTCCGAGGCCACTGGAAAACAAGCAGTTATACATGCGCTCGGTTACAGTTTCATTGGTATATTCTATCCAGACAAGGGATTGATGTTTTCCCGCGAGAACCTCAGCGGCGTGGATATGCACGCCAGCGGCCAGTTTCGGCAGGACTTGACAGTAGGTATCCTTTTCCTTTTCTAAATCCTTTTGTTCCAGTTTACGATTTTGCTGCAAAAGACTTATGGTAAATATCGCCGCGTCGTCACTTAACAACAACTGATTTTCGCGGCAAGCTGGCAAGAACTGCTTCATGACTTCCTTCCCCAAGAGCTTGAATTCGCTGGGGATACGAAGAGTCAAAGCACCATCGAAAAAAGTCCTATCGGCAAAGTGATAGTCAATCCCCGCCACCGTTGTCATCGTCTCGTCGATTGATGGCAGGACATCATCAACCACCCTTTCTGATAGTTTTTCCTGTTCCCGCCACTCATTTTGCTGGCGATATATTTCCTGGTCAAAACGCATTTATATTGCAACCTCCTATTTCGTTCCATCAAAGAAACTATTCATCCAGCCATCGTTTTCAAAGCTCTGGAATTTCTCTTTGCCAAGCATCAAGGTTTCTCCCTCGCGGTAGACGGGAACGATCATAAAGCCCCATTCTTTTGGTTCCGACCAGATGAAGAACTTCGCCTCACGGTGAATGATGGTATCCGTATCAGCCTGCGGGATGTGCTCGCCGTAGATGGCTTCGATTTCCTCCTGGGTCTTGGGTGTGAATTCTGCCTGCGTGCAGGTATAGGTGAAATTATAGCGGATACTGCCATCTTCATCTTTGAGGTACAGCATGAGCGTAAGGTTATCCATATTGCGCGAAAGCTCGCCATGGCTGAGGCCCGCCATGCCATCAATCAGGTTAATCTCCTCACCATTATGGGTAAAGCCCGTGAGCCTATACGGCAGTTTCGGCGGCTGGCTGATGATATGGACATCGGCATAGCCGTATTTCTTGTCGCGCAGGTATTTGAGCGCGCCATCGATGCAGGTCATCTTGAGCTCCCGGCAGTCCGAGCTGTCCCCGGATTTGCGCTTGGACTTGATGACCCGTCCCGGCACGAATTCCTTGAGCGAGTCGCGGAACAGGTCGATTTTGCAAGATTGACCGGTCAATTTGATAATGCTGTAATCTTCAATGTCGCCGCTTTCATAGAGCGGGTCAAGAAAGCGGGCGATAACGCCGTAGATATCCGGTGTCAACAGCAGATTGACATCGAAGATGCTGCACACGATATCCTTTAGCTGCTTGACCGTGACCATGCCGCCCGCCTGATGAACGGCGAGTTTCCATTTATCCATCGGCAGCACGATGGATTCGCCGTCATCGATGGGGATTTCCCGCCGCAGCTGCCAATTGCGACCCGGTGCTTCATGATTGCCCTCCGCCGTCAGGATAATCTTGAGTGCGCCCGCTTTCTCGAAAAAGGCTTTTTTGACCTGCTCGGCGCAATGGAACAGAAAATAGAAGTTATTCTTGACCTTGAAGTAATCCGTGCGGCTTTCTTTCTCCCATTCCTTGAACTTCGTCGGCAGGACAGCCTCCACGGCAGCATAGGCCCTATCGAGGGCTTGATACAGAGCTTCCGTGCCATGCTCATCGACACTGCGGAAAATATCTACATCAAAGGCCCGCAGCAGTTCCTTGCTATGCGGAATCTGGCGCAGCTGCTCGCGGGCCTGGGCATCGACAGCTGCCTGCGCGCCATAGACCTCATGCTGCAGGGCCCAGCGGGCATCCTTACTATGCCGGTCGTATTCGCCCGATAGCTGCTCGGCAATCTTGAGTTTCAACAGCTGCATGATGCGGTAGGTCAGATTATTGCCGCCAAAATCCGTATCGCCATTTTCATAGGCCGTCTCGATATCGATTTTGTAGGATACCCGCTGGTCATCCACGCGGAACTTGCAGGAGGAAAGATCCGTGGTACCGCCGCCGCAATCGATGATAAGGGCATGATAGAGCTGATTCTTGCGGGCCTTTTTCTGCTCGATAAGCTCACTGACGGTATTGTAGAGCACGGACACTCCCTCATCGATGGCGTCATGCTCCACCGCATACTCGGGCAGGATCTGCCGAAAAAGTTTCTGGAACAGGTACTTCTGCTTGACGGGACTTGAGATATGGATGCCTTTGATGCGGCATTTGAGGCGGTTTTCCAAGGCATGGATGACATGCAGGAAAAATGCCCGCAGGATTTCCTTGCGGGGAACAAAGGCCCGCCGTCCATGACGGTCGGTGATTTCCTCATCCTTTTCGTAGTCGCTAATCCAGCGCTTCATATCGTAAAAGACACAAAAGCCCTCATCGATATAGCTGTCGGCGGCCATTTCCACCGCATCATAGCCAAAAAGGTACTGTGGTTCCTCCTGCTCCTGCAGCGAGAGGACAGAGACCACGCTGGGCAGCAGATTCGTCGCGGCAAAATCATGAAGCCGGTCGTAGAAAATCGCATAATTGATTTCGTTCTCACGGATTCCCGGCGGCGTCTCGAGCTGCTGGCTCTCGAAATAGAGGTGGTCCAGATAGGCACCGGCAGCAGTATTGGAGGTACCAAAGTCAATCGCTACAGGCAGATGCAGCGTTTTGGGTTCGCGAACGATAAAGTCTACCAACGGCACTTGCGCCAGGCGGATATTCTCGGGCGTATAGGTCATTTCGCCGCTATACAGGCGGAAAATCTGCGCCGATGCTGACCGGTCAAAAAACAGCAGCGTATAGCGTTTGACTGCCGCCTCCTTGCAGGGAAGGCCAGCCTCTTTGCGCAGATAGAGATAGTCCTGTGCCTTGCCCTTGGGCTCGACATTGAAGATGCCGCAAAGATTCCTGTCGCCATCGACCACCAGCGCATTGGTACCGATTAGCTCAGGCATATAGCGGACCTTCAGATTGTCATAGAAATCGACAGCCAGCTGCTGCCAGACGATGAACTTGCCACTGCACTCGGGCGCAAGTCCTACCGCCTGCTGCCAGACGGTTTTCTTCAGTGCCGCCTCCAGAGCGTTCCAGCCTTTCTCGGAATACTTGCGGATGAGCAGATTATCATCGGCCCCGCGATAGCGCATAATGGTCTCAATCAAGGCTTCTTTGTCCATGGGATTGACAATGCCGACGATGACCTTCTCGCGGCGTGCGATTTCCTGCAGCTGCACCGTCGACATGCCCAAAAGCTCACGGCGGTAATAGCGTCTTGTCCCTTCGCTCTTATTGGTTTCGATTTTCCCGTTGCGATTCAACGTATATCCTATCTTCCTAGCCATACCATTCTTCCCTTATCTTTAATGGATGATGAAATCATCCATATTCATTTTCCTGTTCTTTCCCTGCAGCATCTCCTGCGGCTTTTTGACCGCCTGCTGGACTTCGGCTGTCGCCGCTGCTGCCTGCGTAATCTGTCCCGCGATTGGCGACGCCTTGGCTGCGTGTTTGACCACCTCAGCCTCTGCGGTCTGCCGGGCGATTTCGCCCATGATTTTGCCCGTGTTCATTTTCTGGCCAGGCCCAAAGCAGCCGCCAGTTGCAAGCGGTATCCCTGCCGTGGTGCCCAGGCTGCCCATAGCGCCGCCCATAGCGCCGCCCATGGCTCCGCCAAGCGCTCCCCCCAAGGCGCCCAGGCCGCTTACTGCACCAGCTGTCACTTTATCCACCAAATCGGTCTTCTGCCGGATGACCAGCCGGAAGGTGCCGAAGCCTTCGGTATCCTCGTAGCTTTCCTGATAGTCAACGACAAAGGCCTTGGACAAATGCACCTGCCGGAACGTATTGCCGGCAAAGACCACGGTCAGCACGACATCGCGATAGGCATCGGGCGACTCTGCGGGGCAGTGTGCCCAGTTGAAGAGCTTCATCGTCTCATTGCCCTCCGCAGCTGCATAGAGCTTGCCTGTCACGACGATAGTAGACAGGCATTTTGACGCACGCGCGCGCGAATCCGCCGGCGTGAACATCTCCGTCTCGGCCGTCCGGATCATATTCTCATCCAGTGCGATTGACTCTGCACCATTTACCTGTAATCTGAACCCCATGGTAAAACTCCTTCTTTCTTGACACGATTATCCATCTTGTCCTGCGCCATCCGCAGGAAGGTTGCATATGCTTCACCCTTTTCGGTAT
Organism: Pseudoselenomonas ruminantium; assembly: GCA_015058575.1. Lineage (GTDB taxonomy): Bacteria > Bacillota > Negativicutes > Selenomonadales > Selenomonadaceae > Selenomonas_A > Selenomonas_A ruminantium_O. Next base: position 154,623 of record SVBZ01000048.1, on the reverse strand, counting down.
TCCGCTGTACGCCACGGCCATTCTTGTACGCATCAGCCAGCAAGCTGACCGACAGCGGATCATGCGGTGCCCGCTCAAAATACTCGATGGCCTTCTTCTCATCGCGTGGCAAACCGCGGCCTGTATAATAGGCCGAGCCGATATAGGCAAGTGCCACGGTATCGCCCTCATGCGCGCCCAGCTGGCTCCAGCGGACGGCCGCCTCATAACTCTGCGGCACAAGCTGACCCTGATGCGCCCGGCGGCCAGCCATGGCGTAAAGACGCGCCAACGGCAGTTTCTTGTCCTGGTAGGCAGTGCTTGCATAAACCTTGGCCAGCGAAGCATTCAGCCGTGCTGCCTTCCCCTGCCAGATTGCGGCCTGCTCTTTGCTTTGCTCTACCTGCTGCCCCGTCTGATAGGCATAAGCCACGATGCACATGGCTTCGGGGTCATCCTCCCTGGCCCATGCCTGCACAGCCTCGAAATCGTACTTGCGATACGCCTTTTCGAGCTGCTTTTGGGTCTTCCTGGCTTCGCGCTGCGCTTTGCGGGCGGCCTTGTCCTGCGGCGATGCTTTGCCGATGCCTGGCAGATGCAGCTTGCTAAGCACCTGCTCGGCCACGGCAATCTTGCCCACATCAGCAAAAACATCAGCAGAAGCAGCGCTTGCCGATGCCGGCAACAGGCAAGTACAGGCCAGTGCCATGGCCACCACTCGTTTTTGATAGTCCATAACGATTTCCTTTCTGTTCACTTACTGCGGGAGCCCGGCCGCGATTGCCGTATCAGCAGCAATGCTTGCCAGCAGTGTATCCATCTCGGAAGCTTTCTGACTGTTTCCTGCCTGCTGATAGGCAGCCTTGGCCTGCTCTGCTGCCTGCTTGGCATTGTCGTAGTCGTGAGCAGCATAGAGGTTGCGCGCCTGGTCTTCACAGCTCTTGGCCGTCGCCTGCGTTTCAAGCTGGTTCTGCAGGTTTGCCTGCGCGCTCGCGAGCTTGTCGCTCACGTTATTGGCCTCGCCGTATTCGCGCAGGGCCGTGTACTTGGCATAGGCACTGTTATAGCAGGCCACGGCCTCGGAATAATTGCCGCTGCCAGCCGCCCGGTCGCCATTCGTCTCGATTACGGCCGCCGCGCCGAAGGCATTGGCATAGTCGTCAGCCTTCTTCTGCATCGCCTGCTCGGCCTCGCCCTGTGCCTTGTGCAGGCTCTCAAGACCGCTCATCGACTGGTCGCGGCCGCCTTTATCGCCGAGCTGGGCAGCCATGCGGCGCGCTTCCAGATAGGCCGCCTCAGCGCCCTTATAGTCGCCCGCCGAAAGCAGGCTGTCGCCCTTGCTGATAGCTGCCTGCATCAAGGCCTTGCTGGCCTCATCCTGCTTGCCAAGCTGCTTGGCCTTGGCATCATAGAGCTTGTTAAGCGCCTCGATTGCCCGCTTCTTGCCCTCGGCATAGTGCTGCCACTCGGCTTTGTCACGTGCTTGGAAATAGTAGTCCTCGGCTTTATCAAGATCCCCGGATTCCAAAGCATGGTCGCCGAGGCTGATCAGATCATCGACCGACAAATGCTCACCGCTCTGATGGATGCGGTGGTCGATATAGTCACTGCCGAGCATATCCGACTGACGCGACAGCTCCTTGGCCGACTGGAAGCGATCATAAGCAGTCTCGAAATCCTTGTCGCGGAACGCATCATCGCCCTGCACGATGGCATCGATAGTCTGCTGATACGCTTCGAGTTTTTCCGCCTCAGCTGTCTCCTCAAGCCTCGTCGCCTTCTGCACGCAATCGTCGCACTCTTTCTGCGCCCGCACAAAGTTCTCCGCACTGCAATAGGCCAGCATTCGGCGCTCCTGTGCATACATCTCCCGCACCGCCGTCTGATGGGCATGATAGCGGTAGAAGAAGAAACCGCCAACCATCAGGAAGAGCACGGCAGCGGCAATCGCCAACCGGATGCGGCGGCGGCGCTTGCGGGCCCGCTCCGGGTCAGAGAAGACCCGATTGACAAAAATCGCTGCCATCGTGTAGTTGCGCAAATCCTGCGGCTGACGCGACAGCAAAAGCTCCTCCACATAGTCGACAGACTCCTGGGGCTCATTGGTTGCATCGACAAAGACATCGTCAAGCTCGCCTTCATCCACATTCTCCCAGATTCCCTCGGTATAAAGACTGATGATATCCGCATCCATCAGCTTCAACTGCGGCGAGATAAACGGCGTGAAATCGTCGCGCTTGCCCAGGTACGCATAGAGATTGTTGCGCTCCCTGCTCTTAGCCACCGTTGTTACAGACTTTCCTTGGTCGACAAGATCCTGAGCCAGCGACTGATCCTTGGACTGGATTTTCATGCGCCCCTGCCGGTACATGCGCAGACGGGCATTACCCGCAGACGCGTAGCGCATCTTCTCGTAGTCCGTGACCACGACCACTACCGAAGCCCGCAGTTTCTCCCGCGAAGCACTTGCCACCAAGCGGTCATTGGCATCCTGCAGATAGCGCTTGAGCGCCATCTTCGACATCCCCGGCTGCTCCTGGAAACTCAGCAGGATATTCTCTACAGCCCGCTTAGCGCCCTGCGATTCCTTGAAATCCGTAATCCCCGACGCAATGACATAGCAAGCGTAGTCGTCAAGCTCCACAAAGGCAAAATAATCGTTATTGACAAGCTGGCTGCCTGTCTCAGACACAAAGGCGGTCCGAAAGTCGCTGTTTGATTTTCTCAAGGTTCATACTCCCTTTCTTCTTGTTTCCCTGTTTCTTCCCGGCAGGCTTTGCTGCCGGATCATGCAAATCATAGAGGATAACGCTGGCGTTATCCTTATCCTCCCGCTTGCTGGCCTCCACCAGCGCAATGATCCGCTGCGCTTTTTCCTGCGGCGTAATCGGAAGGCTCAAGCAATCCTCAATCTTGCGCCAAGGCGCTGTCTCCGTCACGCCATCGGACAGGATGACCACCACATCGCCTGGCTGCAGTTCGATAGGTTCGCTGAAAAACTCGATATCGTGAAAGCCATCCTGCCCGACAAAATTGTAGAGACGGCGCTCATGCAGCAGTTTCAACGCCTGCTCCTTGGAAATGCGCCCCTGCTGATAACGGTGCTGGGCCAGGATATCAATGGTCTGTCCCTCAGTCACCGGCACCAAATCCCCATCCCGGAACAAGGCGATGCGGCTGTTGCCCACCAGTGCATAGTAAAGGCGGCTCCGCTCAATGATGGCCGCGGCCAGACAGGTCGACCCACGGCCGTCCTCCAGAACGCTGAGTATCTTATGGTTGGCCGCCTGGAACGCCTTGCGGAAATAATACTGCGGCTTTTCGCCTGCCTGACACTCCTGATAGAGATCAAGGCACGTATCGATAGCGAGCTTTGCCGCAATCTTGCCCGCCTGCCCACGGCCATCAGCCAGCAGCAAAAGCCCGCCTGCGTCGCCCAAAGCACTACCAGTCAGATCCTGCTGCAGCTGCCGCTGGCCAATCGTTGCCGCCGTGCCAATCGGATTGCGCGGCGGCTCATTTTTTTCGGGTACAGCTTCCTCCGCCACAGCTTGTTTTTCTGGCCAAAACCGCACGATAAGCAGTATGACGATAAGTGCGCCGATCCCGAGCAGACTATACATTCCCATAGCTGCCATCGCTTTCTCCCTCGGTCTCATAACCGCCCTCTTCGGGCAGCCCCGACGGATCTTCCCAACGGAAATGATCGCCGCAGAACGGCACAAACAAGAACTTGCTCTCGCCCATCTCGATTACATCGTAGACCGACAGCACCACCGGCGTATAGACAGCCGCTTCGTTATGATAGACAAGGCCATTGGAGTCGCCTGGCAAAAGCACCGTCTCATGCTTTTTCGGGTCATAGACCAGAATCGCATGATTGCGGCGGGAAATGCGATTATCCCCCAGGATCTGGATATCCATATCATCGGCACGGCCGATGAAGTTCTTGCCGGACTTTATCTTGTAATCCTTTCCCTGCCGCGGCCCATCGATGCAGACGAGCCAGCCACAGACCGGATCGATTTTCTCCAGCATCAGCATCTCGTCCACATCGACATCACTCTGGCCGACCATGCTCGTCTCCTTGCGCTCCTGCGTCGCCGTCTCGATATTGCAGTACGGACAAACCGTACCATACCGCCGCGAACTGAATAAATGCCCATTCGGGCAACGAATAAGACCACTCATCTCACTTAACTCCTTTTTCTACTAAACTCATATAAATGACGGACGATTCAAATCCAAAATATCCGCCTCAGAATTTTCTAGTATATCCTCAAATTATTCCGTGGCTGCGTTGCTGGCTCTACTACTTGCAAAGTTGTGCCGATATCCCACACTTTGCCTGCACTCCGAAACGATAGCTTATCGCCATCCGTCAAGCTAAGAGCTCCACCTGCGCCGCTGGCTCCCATATCACCTGGATTCAGATAGAGCTTTTGCCATGCTCAGTGGTAAGCGAGCGATTCTGATAGTCGGCCATCGGCTGACAGGTGCTATCGATACCGCCATTTGTCCTCCCTACGCCAGCTCCAGCTGGGTCATGCCGACAATGATGATGTCGCCGATTTCTACTTTACAGGGTTCGCCAGCAGTCAGTTGGTATTTGCGGCCGTCTCTTGCTTTGCAGAGCTGGGTGCCGTTGCGGCTGGAAAGATCTTCGACATACCATTCGGCATTGGCGTAGTTGAGCACCGCATGCTCGATATCGATGAGCGGCGCATAAGGACTTTTCTCGAGATCGATGTCGACCATGTTCTCCTGATAGTCACGGCCAATGACCAGCCCGGTGCGATTGAAGAGGTTCCAGCTTTTGAGGATGTCGCCTTTCTCGCTGAGCCAATTGAGCTGCGTGATGCCTGCGGGAGCCGCAGGTTCGCTTTTGGCTGCGGGATTCTCCGGCATGACTTCTGGCACTGGCTGCCGCAGGCAGCGGATGAGGCTTGCCACTGCCCAAAGGAACAGGACAAGGCCAAGCGCGATAAGCGCGCCCGACACGGCAGGATTGCCCAGGTCCGTAAGGCCAGCAAGTATGCTAAGTGCGATGCCGGCGATGCCGAGCAAGGCCGTAGTGATTTGTTTCCGATACATGATATCTTCTCCTCTCTAGGCTTTCGTCCGCTCAAGAAAAACCAAAGAAGCCCTTGAACAAGTCGCTGGTGTCCAGCGGGTTCTTCTTGTCACTGCCTGCATCCTTGGCCGCTGGCTTTTGGATACCGGCAAAGAATGCATCTTCAAACGCACGGCGGGAAAAGGCCTGGCTAAAATCCGGCTTCGCACTGCTGGTATGCGCAGCCTTCTGCTGCGTATGCTGCCTGCACTGCTGTGTCTGCTGCCGCTGCCCCTGCTGTTTGCGGTCAAGGTCATAGCGGGCGCGCTTGCTGTCATCGCTGAGCACTTGACAGGCTTCGTTGATACATTTGAACTGCTCAGCCGCCGCTTTATCGCCAGGATGCAAGTCCGGATGATATTTGCGGGCCAGCTGGCGAAAGGCTTTCTTGATTTCCTTCTTGGTCGCCGTCGGGGGCAGGCCAAGTATTTTATAATAATCTTTCATATGATTTCTCCTGTTATTACTAAAGGGGTGGACATTCTATCCACCCCTTCAGCTGCCAAGAAAGTGAGCGGTCTTCCTTATTTAGGCAGAATATCCGCCTTCAACCTGCAGCTCAGCCATCTTATCTTTCTTCTGTTTGAGCCAGAGCGTAAAGGTGCCGTTGCCATCGCCATCATCGTAAACTTCCTGATAGTCAACGACAAACGCATTGGTGAAGGTGTACTTGCGCTCCACCACGCCGCCAGCCACATAGGTAACGGTAACATTCCGATAGGCCTCAGCCCGCTCCGCCGGTACCACAGACCACAGGAGCATCTGCCGCGTACTGTCAGCTGCTGCGCCTGTGGCATTGGCGAGGATCTTGCCCGAGATGACCAGCGTCGCGCCGACATCTTTCGTGCGGGCATCGGAGTCCATCGGGATATCCGTGCTGAATTTAACATGTTTCGTGCATTCCGGCTCGATAGAAAAGGGTTCCGCGCCGGTTACCTGTACCTGAAAAGACATACGTTTCTCCTCCTTCTATCAAGCGCCAAAGCCGCCATTTAACTGTACTGCCGTGTTGAGGTCTTTCTTCTGCTTGATATGCAGATAGAACTGGCCCACGCCGGCCTCATCGTCGAGGTCTTCCGTATACTCGACCACAAAGGCATTTGGGAAAGTATACTGGCGGACCATCTGCCCGGCTGCCACGACATCGATGACGGCATTACGGTAGCAGTCAGCGCGCTCGGCTGGTACCTCAGCCCATTTGGCTGCCCCCAGTGTGCTGTCGACAGACTGGCCGCCCAGCGAGAAATTCATCTTGCCCCATATCTTGACACTCAGGCGGATATCCCGTGCCCGGGCATTGGAATCGTCCGGAGTATCGGAGTAGAATTCCACCTTCGTGATACTGCGTTCGTCGAACGAAATCTGTTCGGCACCGCCGGTAACATTAACTCGAAAACCCATAATCTTTTTCCTCCTTTTGGAATCGGATCTTCTAAAAAACATCTATGCGGCCGCCAGCTGGCAGCCTGAGCTCGCGTCAAGAGGCGCGGTGAGCTGTCGTGATACGATTGGTCTCGATGGTAAGATTGCGCATATTGCCATTGAAGGTGATATCCAGCGTGCACATGCCGTTCTCTTCGTCGATAGCATAGTCGATATCGTCGCCGACACCGATGATGGCATTGACCATGTTGCGCTTGCTGAGCCATTTGCTCTTCTGGCTGTTCGGATTGTTGCTGAAGAATTCCACGATATGATCCTGCTTGAAGTCGCCCGAAGCATGGCGCAGGATGCGCTCAATGTAGGTCGTGACCTGCGTCTTGTAGAGCGGCTCGAAGACGCCGAGGTTCTCATCATAAAGCAGATTGCGCGCCTTGTAGACCATGATGTTCGTGATATGCTGGCCGGCGAATACGGCATTTTCCGAGGAAAAGACAAAGCCGAAGCCGCGGCGGTTGATTTCATCCTTGATGGGATTCGTAAAGCCTGTGATTTCCTTGGCCAGCGTCGTACGCACCTGCAGGGCATGGTCGCCAGACTCGAAGTCAAAGGCTACGCCCGGCAGCTCGCTGTCGACATCGCGGCGGAATACATCGCGCAGGAATACAGGGTCCTGGCAGGCCGCCTCGATGCCAGCTGCCACATAGGCCGCATCGATATAGACGCCATCAATCCAGAGCTTCATGATATCCTGCTGATCCTTTGACAGTTCGGCGATATTGTTCGCATTGATTTTCATCTTCGTATCGAGCAGTACGCCGGATTTATCGCGGGGAATCACGGTAAAGTTCGGCAGGCACGGGATGGCATACTCGCTGTACGAGCGGTCCGTCAGCGGCTCGCAGCGCTCGACGTATTTGTCGATGCCCTCGGTCGCCATGCTGCTGAAGCTCGTTTTGTCGCTGGTCTCGAAGTTGAAGAAACACTGCACGCGGAAATCCTTGAGTACATCGAGGATTGCACTCAGCGATTCGAGACTGTTGGCGCTGGTATTTTTCGGCGCATTGTTGCCAGCAAAGCGCTGCCGCGTGATGCGCGCCTTCGCAGGGCGGTCAAGCTCCAGCGACGGATAGATGGCATACCAGACTGTATTCTTGAAATCGTTCTTGGCATTTACCGTATTGAGGAACGTACGCAGGCGCGGCAAATTCTTGGCCTGAGCCAGCAGGTCGTTCTTGACATTCGTGATGAAGAGCGCCGGGCGCATGCCCTTCGTGCGGGCCGGATACTGCTCGAAGAACATCCGCACGCCGAGGATTTTCTCGATCAACGGCTTGACGGTCTTGATGAAGTCGTCCTTGGCCTGCTTGTAGAAATCCAGATACGTATTGTAGTTTTCGATTTCCTGCGCCACATCGACCGCCGAAACGATGGACGACGGCAGCGGGCAGAACGTACGCGCAACGAGGGATTTGACATAGTCGTTATGGTTTTCCGCATTGAGCGCCTCATAGTCGTCCTCGATGGCAGCAATCAGACCTTCATTGATATTGTCATCCACCGTCACCAGCGCCTGGGTCTGCTCTTTGGGCGCTTCGATGACCTTGAGCTCACCGCTGTCGCCCATCGTGAGCACGCCGAGGGCCAGCGCCGTGTCCTGCTGATTTCCCTGCTCCGTGCCCAGCAGCAGGCGGGTCTTGATATCCTCGATAGCCAGCGGCAGCATGGCCATGACATTGTTGTAGTTCTTGCTGGCCTCCTCGAACATGACATTGAGCTTGTCGCCGCAGTCGAGTTTCTTCGGGTCGCCATCCTCGAGCTCGACATACTTGCTATAGACATAGCGAAGCTCCTTGCGCTCCTGCTTGATATCCTCCATGACCTTGTGCGGCGAGATGAGATCCGTGAGCTTCTCAAACTTGAAATCGACATTCAAAAGCCCCTGCGAGCGCTTCGTGTCCACCAATGTCAGCAGCATACGCAAGAAATCGTTGTGCATGTTCAAATGGATGGCCGTCAGCAGATCATCGGGCACATTCTCGGGACGCTTGAGCGTATACATGACGCGCTGCGTATTGGCATTGAAGAAGGAATATACGACCGGGTCAAACTTATCGAGAAATTCCTGGAAATCATGCACCAAAAGCTTTTCATTGAGCTCCTTGATTTTCTCATCGCTCAAGCTGTCCAGCGCATTCGTATCGCCGACCATCGTGAGCAGATCGAGCTTTTCCGGATTGATTTCCTCGAACAGCAGCGTGCGGTTCGTCTGTGAAATGATTTTTGCCATTTTGTCTAACTCCTTTTCATATCTTTCTCAGGTCTGTGGTTTCAGATCCTTGAGTACCATCGTCAAGGCCAGCTGTTCATCGCCGAAGGAGAGCTGTACCGGCTCATCGTAGCCCATAAAGCAGCTGGTACCGCGCAGGATAAGCTCGCCATCCTTGAGCAGGGTTGCCTGCGAATCGTTGTCGAGCCAAATGCCTGCCTTGCCCGGATGGACGCTGAGCCCATCGAGCCCGGGCAGCGTATCGGGAAGCTGACACTCATGGAAAAGACGCCGCAGCGGCAGCGCCGTATGCTCCAAGTGACGATACAGATTGAGCACGCGCACGCGGTGGTCGCGCCCCGAGCGGGTGCGGATATCGCGGATGGTAAGCTCTCCGACATAGCGCTCTGCCCAGAAAGGCTGCTGCGCAGGCAGCGGTCTTTGCCGGCGCCGCTGCCGCCGCGTCTTGAGCTGCACGGCAACGAGCAGGCCAAGCAGCACCAAGGCTCCGGCCCCGCCGCCAATCGCCAGCAGCCAAGGCACCGAGAATCCTTCCGCTGCCTGCTTTTTCTCCGGCACAGTTACCATAAGCGACACTGGCGTGCAGTCCACATTCCAGCCCCAGGCCGAAAAGACCGGCAAGATGTTCTCCGCGCCCTGCCAATCCTGCGGCAGCTCCACCCAGATGCTGCCATCACGGACATGGCCCGGATAGTAATCGTTATCGAGCCATACGGCGATTTCTTTGTCCGCCAGTGCCCTATCATCCAGCAGCGGCTGTCTGTCGCCATCGGCAGTGCGCACACTAAGCTTCAGCCACTGGTCATCCGCTTCGCCAGCCACAAGCTCCGCCTGCAAATCCGCCGTCAGCTGCGGATACAGCTCGACCTGCTGGCCAGCCGGCAATCCGGTAAGCGCCAGTTGCGCCGCAGGATTCTTGATATCCCAGATGGTAAGGGACGGGCCATCGTAGACCTGATGTCCCGAATCCTGCCCCACCAGTTTTGCCTGCGTCGCACTGCCATCGCCCTTGCGAACCACCAGTCGCAGATGACGGACCGCGCTTGCTGGCACCGGCAGCGAAAGGTCGGCCCTGCCACTCGCATCGGCTGTCCGCTCGCTTTTGCCAATCGCCCAGTTCTGAGCCAGCAGCTGGGCCCCGACAGCTGGCACAGCTGCCATATCCGGCGCCGTCGCATAAGTAATATCACTCGCGTAGATGTTGGCCTGCGGCGTTGTCTGACTGCCGCCAAGCGCCAGCACATAAACCCGGATGCCGCGCTCACGGCAGGCAGCCATCGCCTCTTGGAAGGCTTTTACCGACGCGACGGTCTCTTCGCTCGTCGGCAGCATGATTTCGCCATCCGTGACAATCACGATGCTGCGCGCAGACGCGCCATCGGCGGCAAAGGCTGTGACCGCCTGCTGCATGGCCGCGCCTGTATTGGTATAGCCGCCGTACTGCATCCCCTGCAAAGCCGGCGCCGGCAAGCGGCTGAGCCCTGCCAGCGGCTGCAATAGACTCACCTGATCGCTATACGCATATATCCCGACCGCCCAATTGGCTGGCAGCATTGCACACATCTCCAGCGCCGTCTCCGGCATCAGCCGCAAGGGATCTGCTGCCACCATCGACTGGCTGGCGTCCAGCAGGAAAACAACTTCCTGCCGCTGCAGCTGCTGGGGCAGGCCCACCTGCCCGGCAGCCTCTCCCCGGCACCCGAGCATCAGCAGGCCTGCCGTCAAAACAGCCGCTATCCGTCCAAAAACGTTCCATTGAATCCTTTTCGTTGTTCCTCCTCCTCACAATCATCCACATCATTCCCAGGCTTTAATCTCGCTTTCAAATTCTAAACTTCCCACCATCCTTCCCGCCGATTTCCAGCCACCTTTAATGGTTTTGTTACCTTTTCTTTATCCTATGATTTATCCTATCTATTATGTGCACGTTTAGCATGGTACTATAGAACAATTAAACTCACTTAAATGTTTTTTTACGATTAGATAAAAATTATTCTCATTTGTTTTTTAGAATCATCGAAGAAACTTCCAATAAAAAAAGCCCCCGGCATAAAGCCGGGGACTTATCAAGTAGCGGAATCACGCTTCCACAGTATTCTGTTGATGGCTGGCTTCAAGCTCGAAGAGCTCTTTGTCTCTTTCGTCTTTTGGCTGCTGTACCCGCAGGAACATGGCATCGCCAAAGCTGAAGAACCGGTATTTCATCTCCACAGCCTTCTTATAGGCATCGAGGATGAACTTGCGGCCGCCAAAGGCACTGATCAGCATGATCAGCGTCGATTTCGGCAGATGGAAATTCGTCACGATACCATCGATGATTTTGAAATCATAGCCCGGATAGATGAAAATCTGGGTCCAGCCGCTCTTGCCGCTGATTTCATTCTTGCCGTCCGCCGCCGATTCCAGCGTGCGGATGCTCGTCGTGCCGACCGCGATGACGCGATGGCCGGCTTTTTTTGTATCCATGATGAGCTTAGCCGTCTCATCCGAGATGCGGTAGAACTCCTTATGCATATCATGCTTCTGGATGTCCTCGCAGTTTACCGGACGGAACGTACCAAGGCCCACATGCAGCGTGACAAAACCGAGATTCACGCCCATATCCTTGAGCTCCTGCATCTGCTCCTTGGTGAAGTGCAGACCAGCCGTCGGCGCAGCGGCCGAACCTTCCTCACGGTTGTAGACCGTCTGATAGCGCTCCTTATCCTCGAGTTTCTCATGGATATATGGCGGCAGCGGCGTCTCGCCGAGACGGTCGAGGATTTCCTCGAATACGCCATCGAATTTGAATTCGACGATGCGGCCGCCAAAATCCGTATGATCCGTAACGGTACACGAAAGCTCGTCACTGAAATTGATGACATTGCCCGGCTTGGCCTTTTTGCCCGGCTTTACCAGCGTCTCCCAATGCGTAGCATCGAGACGGCGCAGCAGGAATACCTCGACCTTGCCGCCCGTCTGGTCACGATGTCCAATCAAACGAGCTGGCATAACACGCGTATCATTGAAAATCAGTGTATCACCCGGCTCCAGATATTCCTTGAGGTCATAAAAATGACGATGCTCGATGGTCTTCTCCACCGGGTCAAGCACCATCAGCCGTGAGGCATTGCGCGGCTCGATAGGAACCTGTGCAATGCGCTCTTCCGGCAGTTCATAATCAAAATCGGATAATAATAACATGTTTTCGTCCTTCAATCTATCAATATAGTTTCTTCAGCGTCGTCCCCGCATAATAATTGCTAAGGATTTCCGTGTATTTATAGCCTTTTTCCTCGGCATACGCCTTGGCTCCCCACTGCGAGAGCCCCAGTCCATGTCCCCAGCCATAGCCGCGGATAAAGACCACACCAGCGCGCAGCGAGATGTCAAACATCGTGCTCTTGAGGCCCAGCCAGCTGCGCAGATCGTTGCCACTGACAAGCGCCGTGCCATTCTTGCCCGTAAAGCGCACCTGCTGCACGCGGCCCGAAGCCGTACGTCCCTTGACGCGCTTGCCTGGCTGCAAATCGGCAAGCTCCACCTTCTTGAGCTCGCCGACATGCTTGCCATGGCTGGCAAGCACAGAGGCAAAATTTGCCGCCGTGATATTCTTCTCCCACGGATACGTCTTCGTATGCACTTCCTTGGCCGCCCGCAGATACGGAATCCGGCTGCCCCAGACATCCTCGCTGTTCTCGGTCATGCCGCCTGAATCCGTATGGAAAAGCGCATCGATTAGCTTGCCGCGATACGTCAGCACCTCACCGGCCGTGTCCTTGACCGCTCGGTCAGCGTCAGCTTTTTCCGCAGCGATGCCGCTGTACTGCTGGCAATGCGTCGTCGCACAAAGGTCATAGCCCTCACTGGCATGACGCTTGCGGCTGCTTAGGGCAAAGGTACGTGCAGCGACGGCCTGTGCCTTGACCGCCTCGGTATTCCACTCAGGCGGCATCTCCTCAGGCACCACGCCGCGCAGATATTCCTCAACCGTCACATGGTTGACCACGGTAAAGCCCGCCCCCTTCGGCTGCAGCTGCACCGCCCCGCGATAGGCACGGCCATTGATGCGCGTGACCTGCTGTGCCAGCTGGCGTTCATCAGCCACGATGCACTCGATAGCCTCCTGTCCTGCCTTGAGCTTTTTGCCATCTACCGCAAAACTGCCATCACGATAGGCAATCGCCAGCGGCTTATCGGCACTGCCCTTATAGAGCACCTTATGCGCTTTGACCGTGCGAATCACAAAAGCCTTATCCACACTGACCTTGACCGCCGTCTGCCCCGTTTGCAGACCGATAAGCAAATCGGGCTGCCAGGCGGCCTCGGCAACAAGCGGCCAAAATAACAGGGCCGCTGCAAAGACTGCTCCGAGAATCTTCCCGTACTTATTCATGGCCTGCCTCCTTCGCCGCCGCAGCCTCAGCCGCCAGTCTGGCCCGCTTCTTGGCTTTGTTCTCCTTGCGCCGCTGCTTGCGGATGGCTTTGCTGTAGCGCTCCTCTTCACTAAAGATACAGCCGCAGTATGGCTGACGGTAAAGCTCCAGCTCATGGCTGATGTCGATGCCCTCCTGCCAGCCGGGGCGGAAATCCTCGTAATAGAACTGCACGCCATACTGCGCTGCAAACTTTTCGGCCGTACGCTTCATCAAATCATGCTGCTGGTAGATGCTATAGAATAGCGTCGACGTAAAGGCATCAAAGCCATTTGCCGCCGCAAAGCGCGCCGCCTCCTCCAGCCGCCAGGTGTAGCACATGGTACAGCGGCCATTGGGCAGAGCCTCTGCTGGCAGTGCCTTTTTCAAGAAGTCACGCAAGCGGTAGTTCTCATCGGCATAAAATTCCATCTTGACCTTTTCGGCAAATTCCTTCGCTGTCTTGAGCCGCCTGTCCCACTCGGTATACGGATGGATATTGGGATTGAAAAAATACCCCACCGGCTCGATGCCCTCTTCGCGCAATTTCTTGACCGGATAGCACGCACACGGCCCACAGCACATATGTAAAAGCAGTTTCATCGTTTCTCTCCCTTATTCCGGATACGCTATGCCCATATGCTCATAGCCCGCGCGCGTGACCACGCGGCCGCGCGGCGTGCGGTTGACAAAGCCGAGCTGGATGAGGAACGGCTCATAGACATCCTCAATCGTATCTGTGCTCTCGCTGATTGCCGCCGCCAGCGTATCAAGTCCCACCGGGCCGCCGCCAAATTTCTTGATCATCGTCGACAGCATGCGCCGGTCCGTATGGTCAAGGCCAGCCTTATCGACTTCGAGCAGCGACAAAGCCTTATCCGCCAGCTCGTCCGTGATGACATCCTGCCCCTCGTACTGCGCCACATCGCGCACGCGTTTCAGCAGGCGGTTGGCGATCCGCGGCGTCCCCCGCGAACGGCGCGCAATCTCCAAGGCACCGCGCTCCTCGATGGGGATTTCCAGGATCTCGGCCGCGCGCTTGATGATGTTTACAAGCGCCTCGGGCGTATAATACTCGAGCCGCGAAATGATGCCAAAGCGGTCACGCAGCGGTGCCGCCAGTGACCCCGCCTTCGTCGTCGCACCGATCAGCGTGAACGGCGCAATGTCGAGACGAATCGAGCGGGCACTTGGCCCCTTGCCGATGATGATATCAAGCGCGAAATCCTCCATTGCCGAATAAAGGACCTCCTCGACACTGCGCGACAAGCGGTGAATCTCATCGATAAAGAGCACATCATGCTCCTGCAGATTCGTCAAAAGCGCCGCCAAATCGCCCTGCCGCTCGATGGCCGGCCCCGACGTCTGGCGGAAATTCACGCCCATCTCATTGGCGATGATGCCCGCAAGCGTCGTCTTGCCAAGGCCCGGCGGGCCGTATAACAGCACATGGTCGAGTGCATCGCCGCGGTTCATCGCCGCCTTGATGAAGATATCGAGGTTCTTCTTGGCCTTGTCCTGGCCGATATACTCACTCAGCTTGCGCGGGCGGAGACTGTACTGCCAGTCATCGGCGCGCTGTTCGTCCATCGCCACGATGCGGCCATCGTCAATATCCATATCGTAAAAATCTTCTTCTGCCAAGCCTCAGCCCCCCTTTAGAATTTATTCAGCTGCTTGAGTGCCAGTTTGATGATTTCCTCCGTCGTCTTGCACTTCGTCGCTTTTTTCAGCACCGGCGCAATCTCTGCCTGGCTATAGCCCAGCGCCATAAGTGCCGCCTGCGCCTCGCTGATGATATCATCGCCGACAGGCCCCTCCATATCCAGCGACAGGATTTCCTCCACGTCACTGGTGGCAAAGCCGACCTTATCCTTTAATTCAAGAATCAAGCGCTCCGCCGACTTCTTGCCGATACCTGGCAGCTTCGTCAGCACCGTAGCCTGCTTATTCTGGATTGCCTTGCAAAGGCCATCCACCGTAATCGACGACAGAATCCCCAGCGCCACCTTCGGGCCGATGCCCGACACACCGATCAGCAGCTGGAAAATATCGTACTCATCCTCACTGGCAAACCCATAAAGCGTAATGCCATCCTGATAGACATTCATATAGGTAAAGAGCTGCGTCTCTTCCTTCAACCGCAGCTTATTCCGCGTAGACCCGGCCACAAAGACCCGATACCCTACGCCATTCACATCGAGCAAACAATAGTCAGCCTTAAGCGCCGCCACCTGCCCCCGCAAAAATCCAATCATCGAAAGGTTCACTCCAATAAAAGAAAACTTGTAACCTTATTAGTATAGCATAATTGAGTATTCTCCTACAACTCGGTGCTAGATGATACACATTTTACCACAAAAAGTTCCCCACCTACTGACACGATTGACATAATCAAAAAACCCGACCATCCGGCCGGGCCTTCGCTCTGGTAGCTATTCAGAGCATTCGTGCTGTTGCTGCGTCACTGCCGATCCAGCCACTTGCAGATGTAGTAGCTGATTACACCTGCTACAACCGACAGAAAAAGGTAATAAATATCATCGAACAACGAGCTCACCTCCCTTCACTACGGTAAGGGATATGATCCGCAGCATGCTTTATTTTATATTATCGTTGCTAAATTATCAAGATATGATATAATGGTTGTAGCTAAAGGTAATAAATATCGAGCAATGAGCGAAGCCCCTTGGAGTAGCTACCAAGGGGCTTTTCTTATACCTATGAACGGTCAACGCATGTCATCATGTGCGCTGGCCGCTTTTTCTTTGCTGGAATATATAGCAATGGAGTGATTACATCCAACCATCCGGATACTCCCCGCAATGACTGCGAAAGCACATATTCCCATCTTCCTATATAATGCTCTTTGTCTCTTTTAGAGCATAGGTATTTGCCCGGTTCATCCCCACATGCGTGGGGTATACAAATCCGTACCTGAATAGATAGTTGCAAGTTCCGGTTCATCCCCACATGCGTGGGGTATACTCATAGCGCTCCATCTCTTCGAGCATTTTCATCGGTTCATCCCCACATACGTGGGGCATACTGTCTATTACTGCCCATGACATTCTGCCCTCGCGGTTCATCCCCACATACGTGGGGCATACTGACTATACAGGTATTTGCCTGTTGGTGGCCGCGGTTCATCCCCACATACGTGGGGCATACGATTGCGGGCGGTGCTATTGGCACGGCAACGTCGGTTCATCCCCACATACGTGGGGCATACCATATCGTCAACATTATGCAAGAAAAATACAGCGGTTCATCCCCACATACGTGGGGCATACTATTAACTCACAAGTACATGACGGCCCGTTGTCGGTTCATCCCCACATACGTGGGGCATACCGAATCCAATCAGCTAGTTCTTCATCTGATAAACGGTTCATCCCCACATACGTGGGGCATACTGCCGTTGTCAGATGGCAAAACCGCTCGAACCCGGTTCATCCCCACATACGTGGGGCATACTCAATGCCTTTTCCTGGCTAGGGGTAAGTTTGCGGTTCATCCCCACATACGTGGGGCATACAGATTCTTCGTATGGGAAAACGTACCAGGAGCCGGTTCATCCCCACATACGTGGGGCATACGAAACGACGGTATATCCGTTCCAGGGAAGTTCCGGTTCATCCCCACATACGTGGGGCATACACTAGAAGAAATGGCTTAATTACGCCATTCTCCGGCAAAAACTTACCGCTATGTGTCTGACTCAATCTTATTATTTTGCACTATTAATGTCAATATCAGCTTATTGACTTGTCAATTTTTTGACTTGTCAAATGTCAAATTTCCATCCATAAGCAAGCCATATTCATGATTGAGCTCCAACCAGCTGCCATTAGCGAATTCGCAGCGGCCATCATCACCGGGAAAAACGAACAAGCCTTGCAATAGTCCTTCGCCTTTCCAAGGCTTTTCGCCATTGCGGCAAGTAAGTTTTTCTGGTTGTATATTTTTTGCCGCTGCACTCACGCTCCGGCCTAATATCTCCTTGGCCTGTTTACGGCGCACTTTGCCATTTGCGGGCAAACATTCGAATTCTTCGTGTGGAATGACTGCGATGCGTACGCTGGCTTCTCCCAAGCGTGTTTTCGCCGCCATAAAATCCACTTCATTGTCTGAGAAAATGTCTTCATCGCCACCATACAAACAAAACGCATCAGTCATAGGCAATGGCAGTTCTTTTATTTTTGCAGCGCCTTCCTTCACCTCCTTATCCATGCCATATGACATCCATGCCTCTAGTTGCTCCTCAGTCGTCGGTGCACCTTCATATACCCGCTGCACCAAAATGGGAATATCGCGCGGCAAACAGATTTCCGTAAGCTTATGCAGTTCTTCCTTTGTTCGCTGCAATAATAGCTCATAATAAACAAAACCGGTACTGCCATAGTCATCGTCATTCGGCACCAAAACTGTCATGTGCGGAGAATCTATGCCTGGCGGCCGCAGCGTATCTTTATGCCGCCATAATCTTCCCATGCGTTGCAGCAAAAGGTCTATCGGACAGATTGCCGAAATCATATAGTCAAAATCTAAATCCAACGACTGTTCCACTACCTGTGTCGCTACCACAATCAACTTTTGCGGACGCTTTTTCTTATCGGTGCTTAATTTTTCTAAGCACTCCTGCTCAATCTCATTCCGACGTTTCGCATGGAATCTGGCATGAAATAAAATGGCAGGATATTCCGGCAAGCGCTTGCGTATGGCTCGGTATGTTTCCTGCGCCTCTTTTACCGTATTCACCAATACACAGGTACAACCACCCACTGCAGCTTTTTGCTCTACAAGCTCTGCAATCTTATCCGTATCCCCTAATAGTGGCTGACAATCTATCGTTACTTTCGTTTCCGCTTGACCACCCGCCACCGCTATCTGTCTTGGCATTTTATCATCGTATAGCAGGGTAACCGCCGGATATGTTGCCGAATCCAACAGACCTTCTTCGTACGCATAACATGCGGCAAACTTTTCCTTACTGCTTGCCGGAAGTGTCGCTGACAGCATAACCACAGGGATATGCAATACCCGGCACCAGCAAAGCAGTTTCTCTATGATGCTACTCATATACGCGTCATAGGAATGCAGTTCATCTATGATCAGTACCTTCTGAGCCAGACCAGCGAGCCGCAGGCAGCCATATTTTACCTTCATGGCTGCCATCATTACCTGGTCAATCGTTCCCACGGCAAATGGCGAAATAAGCCCCCGTCGCATCGGCGAAGTCCATAGTTCCGCTTCGGTGGCATCTTCTGTTCGAAAAGACCTCTCAGTTTCATCCTGCAGCCAGGCCATACCATGCATCAGTTTCGCCTGCGGGTCTTTCAGCCCTGCCAGCATCGCATTCATCCGCCCTACCATTTGATTCGCTGTCGCCGAGGTCGGAAGTGCCACATAAAAGCCTTCCTTACCCCAGCGCTGTGCCAACCGGCAGGCTGCGTATAGCCCTGCTTCTGTCTTTCCGCAACCCATCGGTGCCTCCAAGATTACCGCCAATGGCATCTCTTTTTCATCAGCCAAGGCCGCTTCGATTGTCTTTTGTAAGGGGCGCATTCCCGCCGCCGGAATCTGCGGCCATAGTTTCGTAAAGCAATCGATTTCTGTACGTGGGGGATGATGACACAGATGGTTCTGCTGCAGGAATCGCCGCATGATCCGTTCCGTATCTGCAATCACCTGCTCCACCGTGCGCCCCGCAGATAAATCCGCAAATTCATCCCCCGAGGCAATCCAATCGGCTGTCACAATGACACCCAGCAGCAGCATGCAGACGGCATCATAATGCGCGGGAAGGACATTTTCCGGCTGAAATATTTCGCGCATCTGCTTTTCGAGTTTCATCTGCAAGCGCGTCCATATCTTTTCCCGCAAATCCTCCCAACCATACCCTCTGCTCAAAGGCGTTTCATGTTTTCCCTGATGATGCCTGCCAATCACTGCTGCCATCCGATGCCGTTCGCGCATACCGCCAAAAAGTCCCTGTTCTTTCCATAGCCGATAGAGTTTTTCCTCGCCATATACTTCATGGCGGAATCCCTTGGCATCCGGACATAGCAGCCCGGCCTGTTTCAGTACGGCCGCACTTTTGCTTCCCTCTGCCTGCTGCTGGAACGCAGGAAAAGCCTTGCCGATATCATGAACCGCAGCCATATACCCCACCCAGCGATACACTTGCTGCTCATCCAAAGGCAAATACCGCTGCAATTCTGCCGCCAAAGGGCGAAAGCTCCCGTCTTTCAGCAAAGACTGCGCTGCTACACCTGTCTCGAGCAAATGCATCCATAGCGGTTTATACGGATCGCTTTTGGCCCAGATGCTGTCTTGCAACGACTGATATAATTCTTCGTCCATAGCTGTGACTCCTGACTGCTGCCGTTCAAACCTGCGCGGCTTTTAGCAATAACATGCCACGGCCATAGGCTTTACCAGGCCCCAAGCCATTGCGCCAACACTTACAGAATAAGTCCCGCTGGGTGATTTTCAGCAGGCCTTGGAACAGCACCGCTTGATCTTTCATCCTTCCACCATGCGCATCATCGTGCTTTCCCGTTGCTATATCCTTCTTGCCTTCCTGCACACAAAGGATAGCAAATCCATACTGCTCCCCTTTGCGGCGAAGCCAGTCCATACGTTCAGCCGGTGTCCGCAAAAAACGCCGCTGGCTGTTTCCCCCTCGGCGCGGAACTTTCTTAGTTGGTGCCGCCAAAATATCAAACCGGAAACACCTTCCCGGCTGCAAAGCCTCCTCCATTCCTTGGAGATTCTTTACCCCCAAAAATTCCATTCCCTCGGGAATATCCGTAATATCCGGCGCGATTTTTGACCAGATATAGATATTCAGCCGCTGCGTATCTATGCGGTATAACGTACCACTCTCCTCGCGGCTGCAATGAAACAATCGCTGCACACTGCGATGCATGATCTGGCAATCAGCCAGACATTTCCGCATCATGACATTGCGGATATCCAAATGAAACTTACTCAGATACATCAACCGCCGCCTCCTTATGGATGATTTTGCGTGAAACCAAGCGCGTATGGAAGGAACGGCCACCACAATTCACATCTTGGCGCTCCAAGCCCATACCACCATCGATAGATTCCCATTCCACCAAACAGTCCCGCGCCTGACAGCCAGCAGCCAATGGCAGCTTCTCAGCAGCCTCCAGCAATGACGAATACTCCCTTGTTATCCCCTCAAGGACCGGCCGCGAGGGCACACAGCTTTTACGGCCTAAAAAAATCGGCCACTTCGGCTTTTGCAAGGATTCTTTAAGATGCATCAGCAGGTTCTCTTCCCCTTGAACAAAAACCGTGTAACAGGCATCTTGTATATAGGTACGATGCGTCACCAAAGTCCCATATTCTCCCTTTTTATTGCGCATTGTCCCCTGGGCAGTCATCAGCTGCAACGACCGCACCGTATGGAAATCTATCAGTTCCGTTCCCTGACGGTCTGCCCGCACAGCGACATGAAGCTTTTGATTCCATTCTGCCAGCCGTATGTCATCGCGTTCCAGTCCGGAAGCACAGCCGAGCAGGCCCACGATTCCGGATTTCGTCGGCAGGCTTGCCGAATCCCTGTAATCCCATTTACTCCGCTCGCCCCAGCTCTGCAAAACACCCTCTAAACGCAAGACTAAGATTGGGATTGTACTCATAGCTGTCAACCCCTTATTTCTGCAAAAAAGCACGAACCATCTCTATCAATTCATCATAATTTTGCGCAGTCTCTACCTTGAGATTATCCCGCCAGAGGTCATCCTGCTCCGCAGCTATACCGCTGGCATCAAACCACACGCGATGGGCAGTGGAAAGCGACGGGAATGCCTTAGCCGTTGCCAAGACGTGCTGCTGCAATTTAGCAATACTATCCTCGACCAAATCCGTATTTGCCGATGCTTTGGCTGGTTTCGCAAAGGCATTGGCATAGCTGACTGGTACCGGATAATCTTTGCACTCCACTAAAACAGCCGCTGGCAGCACATTGCCGGCAAACGAATTTTGTTTTCCGCTAGGATTACTATAAGCCATCGTACGCAGTAACGAAGGAATAACTGCCTCCACGAGCGCTTCGGGGTTCTCCGCATTTTTTAGATTAGCCAGCAATTTATCCATATCCAGCGATGCATAGATATAATAACAGGAGGAATTATAGTCGACATTATCCATCATACCTGCCCCGAGTTCTTCCTGCCCATCGATCATATCATCCATCGCCACAAAGAAATCGGATTCCATGATGACACGATTCGTTGAAAACGCATGTGCAACCTGCATCGCAGCCTCCACATCGGCGAAAGCTGTCGACGTCACCATGCGGCCGAACAGGGCAATATCCAAGGAAACAGGCCGCCCCCCAGCCCCTGTAACACTTTTTTCTATATCTGTCGCCTTTATTTTGGTAAAAGCTTTCGCATCTTTTGCTTCATCAATATGCACCTTTACCGCATCCGCTATTGCTTGGATATCTTCCGGTGCATAAAGGACTATCTGGCTCGTTATCCCATCGTCGCGTTCTTTGCCAGCCTTATTGGCAAATCCTGTCAGCTTCTTCTCAACTGCCAGTGCCATTTCTTCTGCCACGCCCATTTCCAACAAGCGATTTTTGACCAGCTGCGGCATCTTCCGCGTCCTGACGCCTAAATGACCGGCCATTTCCTTTTGGAAGAGCGGCGACACACGCCAGCTGCGTTTGAGGCACTGGCTGGAAATCCGCGAGCGCTGTACACCGCCAAACATACACGATTTTGGTGCTCCCATGTCATCACGATTCAGATTCGTAGCAGGATAATTTTTTAACATGTGAATTTCAAGTAACATCGTCATTTCTCTCCTTTACGCTCCACCTGATAAAATTCTTTCACCCAATTCCGCTGGATAAAATGGTCGGGATGATCCCAGCTGTGCAAATCACGCAACAGGTTCTGGGCACTGATTACATTCCCTTTGCTGCGGCAAAATCTGGCAACGCGATACAGTTTCCCGATAAAATACCCTGTCGTGTCCCACGGCATGTCCAGCAAAACTTGCAAGCGGCGGGGAAATTCCTGCTGCTGCTCTGCCGTGAGACTGCTTTTGACCGCTTTAGGAATAGATTGGCCCCTATCCCATTCATCTTCCCGCCATAAACACATCAAACATATCGTTGCAAACTGTTTCTCTTCTTCCCGTCCATCCGGATAAAGCCGATAAAATGCACTCAGCGCCGCTGCTCCTGCCGTGGATAACGTCCGGCCAGCCGCCCGCCGCAAAGCCACTATATCAGCAGGACGCGAACGCAGCAACTCCTGCGCATTTAGCAGCCATTCTGATTTATTACTCTTCATCGTCTGCACAATATCCCGCCTCTCGTAAAATTTTGTAAAGCTTTCCGAACAAGAATCGTTCCTGTTGCTGCGCACGGACTAAATCTGCCGCACGGAAACAATACCTATGCTCCGCTTCTTGGACAATGTCACTAACTCCTGTCAATAACAGTTGTTGCCATTTTCGTTTCAGCACACGATAATCGTCCAAACTTGCCGCCTGCGCTAATTCATCCATATAACCAGGAACTTTCCCCTCACAATATGCAAAATAACGGTGACGATAAGCGTCTGCTTCATGCTGGCCGCGGCTGCTGTTTTCTGGCGCTATGATTGCCACGATTCCATTATTCTTACTGCTCAGCTGACGTCCAAAGGCCTCGACCAGGCCTAATGCTTTAACCAACGCCTCCACCTTTTCTGCATCGGCCACGATGCGGTTATCCAAATGGATTTTTCCTTGCTGCAAGCCTAATAGCGATGCATTCGACGTAGCCAGGCCAAACATCATGACTGGCATATCATGACGATTATCCTCCCGCAATATCTCCGCAAAATCGCGTAGCACAGAGGGGGCTCCCTTTGCATAAAATTGATTCAGTGAAATCAAATTGCGCCATGGTTCCCGATCCAGCGACGGTTTGATTGACACAAAATCGCCATCTTTATTCGGCCGCCGCGCTACATGCGGATCTTCCCAACCAGCAAAACCGATAAAGTGCAGCCCGGGCTGATAATACATCCTGCGAACCATCCCCTCCTCCGGCGGACAAAGGCGGATGCGCCGGGCAGGAAACAGCATCCCATATAATTGATCTGCCGTTGCTACATCAGCCTTCGGTATGATTTCCCGCGGATTCTCCCAGACAGGTTTGCCGCTATCTTCCTTTTTCGCTGCTGGCATCGATAAGACCAATGTTTCAAAAAGATTCCTGCCTTCGGGCAGGAAAAACATCGGCGGCGCACCATACACATTGGAGGGATACCCGCCTGACATAGCCGTGACAAAAATCTGTGCGGTCAAAAGCCCCCGCATTGCCTGCGCTGGCGTCATCGTCGCCTCAGCTTCTAACGTATGGTCATGATGAATCGAATTGTTGCCACTCGCCCGCGTTCCATCTAAGCCGGCAATCGATTTCACATTTTTCTCCGCATCGTATGCATCATTTGGTATCGCTTGCAGAAAAGGCCGCTCCGCATCAAACAAATCAAAGCTTACCCCAGCCAGCTCACACTGACAGAAATAATCCTTCACTCGTTTCATCGCAAAACGGCCTTCTGCAAGCATCTCATATTTTGTTTCCCAATCTTTCGGCTGATAGACCCGCAATAAAAAAACCGACAGGAAGCGATACATGCTATACGTTTCCATAGCATTCTCCCCGCTGATCTGCCGGTAATCCTGTGCATGCTCCAAAAGCTCGCGCAGGCCCACTTCTCGAACGTCTCCCGTCGTCATATCCTGAACTGGAATCCACGGCTCCGTCCGAACATCAAATATCATATCATTCACCTCGCTAACACGAATTAAGTCTTATCTTGTGATTATTTCTTATCTATTGCAATCATTCTTTCTAATTCAGCATGTTAGCACGTCCGTAAATAAAAATCAAGTTGTTCTTATTAAAGAAAAAATCTCATACCTATGGGGTCTTATACCTCCATTGATTTCTTAAAGAAAAACAACGGTTCATCCCCACTAGCATGAGATTATTTATATTATTTATATATTAGCATACATCGTATACCATCCACAAGGACGAACAATCCTACCCCCGTACGCCTATCAATTGCAATCCATTGATTTCGACGACTCTGCGTTTTGGATCGCCACACATCTCCATGGCAAAGCCCTGCTCTGTATTCATGCTATAAAGCATGACAGCCCCGGTAAATCTTTCATTCTCATATACTTTATTCCACAATCGCTCCCGAACCATAGCACTGACTTGTCCAACAAAAACCCCCGGCTTTACTTCCATCAGCCACTTGGTCAATTCTCCGCGTAATTTAGCCGGCGCATTATCAATCACCATCACTAACATCGTCATCGACCTCTCCCGCATAATTCACGCCACCATCGACAGCACCATATTGATCATCCCAAAGATCTCCCGTATCTTTTGCCTCCACCTGTTCATTTTCCAGATCCTCAAAAAGTTTGCCCAAATCCAGTGCAATACGTTTCATAAGCTTTGCCGAGTGAAAATATTTGCGGCAAAGTTTTCGTATATGTTTTTCCGGCTGCTTCGCATCCAACTTCACTGCTTCAAAAGCTGCAGGAATCGTAGTCTCTGCCTTGTAAAGATCTGCCACATCATAGACAAAAGACAGCATCTTGCCTGTATGTACGAAACCTAACGCCGAAGAATACCCCAAAGAATAGATTGCTGCCTGACACACACTATAAAGGATACTGTTTGCTGATGACAACGCCCGATTCACAGCATCAGAACTATCCCAATCTGTATTCTTATAATCGCGCTTATGCCAAGGGATTCCATACATCTTCGCCGCCATTTGATACGATTTTCTTACCCGGATGCCCTCCATCCCACGAATCTGCTGTAAAGTCATCTGCGAACAATCCATCTTAGGAAAACGGAGTTCATACATCCGCCGGACTACAATCATATGCAGCTTTTCATCCATACAGCATTTTGCCTGCAACAGCGTATTCTTGGCACTGCGTGTCTCCCCCTGCCCTGCCGCATAAAATCTTGCACAGTGCTCCCCACACCATACAATCATACAGCCATTTTCCGTTGCCGTCTTAATCGCCGCATGCGTAATATTCGTCCCCGGGCCTAACATCAAACAAGTCAAAGACGAGACCGGAACAGGTACATCCTCACTACCACGGTGCAAAATAATTGACGAATCCTCTTGATCGATTATCGAATGCTCCACGTAAAGGTAGCTGATACTATCGCGCAATTTAGGCAATTCTTTCAAATCCTTCGCCATAAGCCCCCTCCTCCTCTCATCCCCACATGCGTGGGGCATACTGACATCTTCCAGCTGATGTGCCCAAGCATTACGGTTCATCCCCACATGCGTGGGGCATACGTCCAGTTCCCAGCTATAGCTCGCTGTCGGGTCGGTTCATCCCCACATGCGTGGGGCATACGAAAGAGTTGAAGAAGATTGAGGGGGTAACAGCGGTTCATCCCCACATGCGTGGGGCATACCTTGACCCACAGTTGATGATACCGTTCTTCCTCGGTTCATCCCCACATGCGTGGGGCATACAAACACGCGCAACGATAGCTGCCGTCGGAGAACGGTTCATCCCCACATGCGTGGGGCATACGAATACTATGGTGCGTTTGCACAACAAAGGTGACGGTTCATCCCCACATGCGTGGGGCATACACTAGCAGAAATGGCTTAATTTCGCCATTTACACGTCCGAGCACCTTGCTATGTGTCTCTCTCAATCATATTCACAATTCACTAAAAAGTCAATTATAACTTATGTAATGTCTAAATTTATCCTATTCCTATCCAATCTTGTTTTAAGTCGAGAAATGATAACGCAGATCGTATTCTAATATCTTCCCTATTATTCTCATTACAAATAAACTGAGCCAGCATTTTGCCAGCTCAGTTTATCAGTAATGCCCTTTGCATTGGGCAATCTCTATTGTATTTTCTTTCACGCGGTATACAAGCCTGTTTTCATCATCAACGCGACGACTGAACCATCCCTGCAAATTATGCTTAAGCGGTTCGGGCTTACCTATACCCTCCAATACGCCATCACGCTCTACACTCTTTATCAGCGCGTTTATTCGTTTTATAGTCTTTTTGTCTTCCAGCTGCCAGTCAAGATATTCCTGCCACGCACGACCAGACCATCTTTTACACATCAATCAGCTCGTGCTCCTCTCCGCCACCAGCTTCCAGTTCTGCAATTGATTCAGCAAGATATGCCTGGTTCTTTTTGCTATAGAATGGGTCAGCGGTTATCGGGAATGGAATCGAGCGTGTCCGTACCATTGCCTTTAGGAACATAGTGTATGCAGTCGAAAGAGTCAGTCCCATTTCAGCACATAATGCTTCTGCCTGCTCTTTAAGTACAGGATCTACCCGCATTGTAAGTGTAGTCGCCTTCATAGTGAACCCCTCCTTTTTAAGGATATTATACTATAAAAGCACTCACAATGTAAATACATATCTTATTGCATAGCAAAAGTCAGATTGACTTGTCATGAACTGCCAAAAACAGTTTTCTTCTCCCCCATCTCCGTGTATAATGATATAGTACTTCACAAAAGGAGCTGAACGATTTGTATATCGAATATATCACCTTAGGCGCGGTGCTGCTGCTTAGTTATATTGGCCATAACATGACGGTATTTTATGCTGCGGCGATTGTATTGGGGCTGAAGATCTTAGGACTTACGACGGCGCTCAATGCCTTGGGTTCCCAGGGGCTTAACTGGGGCATCATCATTTTGACGGCGGCGATTCTGGTGCCGATTGCCAATGGTACGATTACGATCCAGACCATGCTCGATGCGTTCCGCACCCATGCGGGAATCATCGCTATCGTGGCAGGTCTTTTGGCAGCGGTGGCTGGCGGCGGCGGCGTTGAGCTTTTGCAGAACAGCCCTGATGTCATCCCGGCGCTCATCATCGGCACCATGGCTGGTGTCCTGCTGTTCCACGGCGTTGCCGTTGGCCCGCTCATTGCTGGCGGTCTTACGTATTTTGTCCTTTGGATTTTAAAGGCTGTTCACTGATAGAAATAAAAACGGAGTCTCCTACTTCCAAAAGTAAGAGACTCCGTTTTGTTATACCTTATAGCTGATTGCGCCAGACGGCGTCGTTCATGCAATAGGTCGTACAGATAGCGACAGCCAAGGCATCGGCTGTATCATCCGGTTTCGGCGGCTCGGGCAGGTGCAAGAGCTTGGTTACCATGTAGATAACCTGCTGTTTCGTCGCTTTGCCATAGCCCGTGACATCCTGCTTGATTTGCATCGGCGTGCGCTCGACGAGCCGCAGGTTGTTCTGCGCCGCGGCCAAGAGTACCACGCCGCGCGCCTGGCCGACAGGAATCGCCGTCGTGACGTTGCGGTTGAAGAAGAGTTTCTCAACGCCCATGACATCGGGCTGATATTTTTTTATCAGCGCATCAAGTTCGGTATGGATTTTGAGCAGACGGTCTTCCATTTTCATATTCGGCGTCGTAAAGATCGACCCATAGGCACGCGGAATCAAGCGGCTGCCCTTTGACTCGACAAAGCCATAGCCGCAGATCGCTGTTCCCGGGTCAATGCCCAAAGCTAACATAAGTTCTCCTCCCGATAGCAGAAAAGGGGCTCATGCTCTGAGCCCCTTTGTATTTCCGAAGCGATGATTATTCTTCGATTTCGTAGTTGCTGTAGACGTTCTGGACGTCATCGTTTTCCTCGAGCGCATCCTCGAGTTTCTGCATCTTCTCAGCGTCTTCGCCGGAAAGCTTGACCGTGTTGTCCGGAACCATCGTGATTTCCGACGATGCCGTCTCGATGCCTTTGGCCTCAAGGGCAGCCTCGATATCATCGTAAGCATCCGGATCAGCCGTAATCTCAAAGACCTCGCCCTCGTCCTTCATGTCGTCGGCACCAGCCTCGAGCACGATTTCCATCAGCGCATCTTCATCAGCAAACGTCTCTTTTTCGACAACGAAGATAGCCTTCTTCTGGAACATCCAGCCAACGCAGCCATCCTGGCCAAGGTTGCCGCCGTGTTTCGAGAACAGATGGCGGACATCAGCAGCCGTACGGTTGCGGTTATCCGTGAGGATGTCGAGCATGACAGCCGTACCAGCCGGGCCATAGCCCTCATAGGTCAGCTCTTCGTAGTTTGCACCTTCCGTCGTGCCCTCGCCCTTCTGGATAGCACGCTTGATATTGTCTTTCGGGATGTTGTTAGCTTTTGCCTTCGAAAGAGCAAGTTTCAGACGCATGTTGCCCGTCGGGTCGCTACCGCCCATGCGAACTGCAATCGTGATCTCACGGCCGATTTTCGTCGTGAGTGCACCGCGGATTGCGTCGTTTGCGCCCTTTTTACGTTTGATATTTGCCCATTTTGAATGTCCTGACATGAGGAACACCGCTCCTTTTTTCTTATGTTTTCCCTCCTGCATACAAGAGGAATTTACTCTGTACTAACTGGTTTAGTATACTACGTTTCCCGGCGTTCGTCAAACAACAGCCCCTTAGGCACGGAGCAGCTCTCATACCTTAGGGGCTGTTTACCTTATTTAGAAGCAAACATAGATAACATCCAAATCCTCAAGTTCTAATCCCATTTCGCTGAACGCAACATGCAAAGCCTTGGACACAACATCCACATTATGCCGGGCTCCACCATGGTTCAGCATGTCAAATGCTGCATGATCCACAGGGGTAATCGATAGTGCCGCACCGTCATAGGACAAATCAAATGTCCCTGCCGTATTGGCAAGCGTAAGCCTTGCCTTATACGTGCGCTGGGTTTCACGGCCCTTGGCAGCCGGCAAGTCCGTACGCACCTGCTCCACTGCCTCCATCTTCACCTCATCTGGATCAACCTGCAAAGCATACATCCCATAATTAATCCGCACACCATTATGTATGCGAACTACTGGCAGTCTTGCTGTCGTCAAGCCTAATACCCGCTCGACTACATTATCTGCCGCCTGTCCCGGCTGCAGTTGTTTGCTATCTGCCAGCTGATAGCTCGCCGTACCAGACTGCACCGTTCCCTTTACAGGATCAAGCTGCGGACGCTCCGCTGCATAAGCCTCCGTCTTACCCGCAGGCTTATCGGCCGCTACAGGCACCACCTCCGGCACTTCAGCAGTAACTGGTGTCACCACTGGCGTCGGTGTTACCACTGGTTCCGGCGTTACCGCTGGTTCCGGCGTTACCGTTGGCGTCGGTGTTACCGTTGGCTCCGGCGTTACCGTTGGTTCCGGCGTTACCGTCGGCGTCGGTGTTACCGTTGGCTCTGGCGTTACCGTCGGTTCCGGCGTTACCGTTGGCGTCGGTGTTACCGTTGGCTCCGGCGTTACCGTTGGTTCCGGCGTCGGGGTTACAATCTGTGATGTATCGGTCCAGCTTCCTGGTCCGTCCTCACCTTCCACGATAAGCACGTCATCGATTTTGGAATTTATCGCATCACCAACATTAACACCATTTACGCCGTGAAGATAAATCGAACCATCCGCATTTACCTGCCCTGTAAACGTATCTGCTGTATTGGAAGCATGATTGACTCCACCACCAATGCTTACGGTATCGTCAGCATCTACCCACAGGTTATTCAGGAGCGCTGATTTGCCAACGTTACCGCCAATGGTAATCTGGTTGCCGACCAGCATCGCACTGGAGCGGGCATTGTTCGTTTCCTGAAGGAAGCCGATAAGGTTCTTGTTCTGGCTTTCAACATCCGCCCAGCTTGCATCCGATTTCCAGCTGACACCTACATAAGGCTGATCGTAGATATGATCATTATTGGGGTCATTGAACTTCACGCCATGTGACGTGTCATGCGACCATCCCTGATACATATTGGTTGCCACGATACCTTCCGCATTGCCGGTCGTCGTAAAGAACAGGGTTCCCTGTCCATCGTTGGCTTCGCCTTCCGGGCCAGTCACCCAATAGAATTCGCGGCCAGCTTTGACATTCTTACCGACCACAGCAGTCTTGCCCCCAACAAGGACCTCATTCTTTTTGCCAGCCAGCAGGGAACCGACAATCCAGTTCTCGAGCTCCGTCGTTATCGTTGCCAAGTACTTATCCCCGACGGCCGATCCACCAGCGGTTCCCTCTTGCGCAGCCAGTTTTGCTGTCTCCCAGCGGGTCAATATCGACTCATGATTGTTCGTATTGGCATGCGACCAGTTTGTCAAGATATGCTTAGCCAGCTGGTGGTATTCTGCAGCGGTCAGCTCGTCAAACGGCTTAGCCGTGCCAGTTACATTCGTGTCCCCCAGTTTGACGTGTTCGTTGTAATACGCCTGCAAAGCCTCTTCATAGGCGGCTTCATCCGTGGGCAATGTCCTGTTCTTATAGGTACCATACTGTGCAAAGCAACGTTCCGCAATTTGTGCGCGCTCCTCCGCACTCAAATCGCTAAACTTCTTCCAGACTGTATCTTTAAGGTAATTCTCGTAATATAGCCCAGCCAGTCTCTTCATATCCGGATCGTTCTTGACCGAATCCTGCAAGGTTTTGCCGATTATTTCATTGACATACAGGCGATAGGAATTGGCCGAATCCAGATTGCCACTGATGAGAATATTGCCACGCGTATCATCGGCAGCCGTGTTAATGATGAGTTCCCCTTGATTAAGCCCCACGGCCACATCGCCATAGAATGTAGCGTTGCCGCCTTTGGTTTCAATCCTGCGATCGCCATTTTCCAGATAGTTGTCATCTGCATCGCGTTCATCAGCAGCATGACCGATATAGGTACCGACACGGCCATCGCTGATGGATGCACCACAGCCAGCAGTAAAGTCGCCGCCATTTGTCTTGATATCGGCATTGAGGATGACCATGCCTTTGGCATCGCCATCGGTATCGGCATGCAAATTGACATGCAGCTTACCATCGGTCGCCATGATTGGCGCATTGATGGCCACATTGCGCTGTGCTTCAAGCGTCAGCGTAGCCTCGCTGCCCGCTGTGCCATATGTCGCATCATTGAGGACCATGCGCTCCGTAGATTTCACGATTGGCGAATTGACCGTGATATTCGATACGCCTAAGGAATAAATATCCGCATTTGCTTCCACAGTATTCTGGTCTGCTGCCTGTATCCGCACACTGGTACCATTGCTGAGACGCCAGCTGATATAGTCGGCATTGATATAGCTCTGCTGATTTCCAGCCGTCGCATTCTGTACCTGATACAGCTGCTCTCCGGTCTGCGCTGCCGTGTCAGCTGGTGTAGCATCGGCATAGCCCTCCGGCGCTTCATTGGTGATAATGATATCGACGGGATCGATGAACCATTCGCCCGCTTTGCCATTCACGCCAAAAGCCTCGATCTGCGCCTTAGTCGAAACGGATAGCACATCACCAGAAGTCTCCACCTGGCCGCCGTTATTGTCACCGCTGGCCGTAAGCACGGCGCCATCGGCGATATTTACCCGCTGGCCCAGCACCTTGACCGTTCCGCCGCTATGGCCGGTTGCAAGACCATCTGCCGACAGCTGGCCGGATACATTGACGATACCATGGCTGCCACCATCAAGAACGATTTCCCCCTGTTCATCGACACGGACGCTCTTCGCTTCGATGATGCCGCTATGATTGACTACTTCGCTTAAAAGATCTCCGGCACTTTTGGCAGTCATCAGCACACGGCCGCCATCGGCCGTTATCTTGCCGCTATTGAGGATATGCGCATCAGCCACTTCACCGCTGACAGCGATATTCAGTTTGCCCGCCGTATCCATAGCAAGATGCAGATTCTTAGCTGCACTGAGGGCCACTTCTCCGGCTGGATTCTCGATGCTGCCGGTATTTTCTACCACCGCAGCATGCAGCGCCACCAGTCCGCCCTGCGCCTTTATCTCCGCCGCATTCAGTATCTTTCCTGTAGACGTTTCACCGAGTCCCAATGAGATTGCTTCCACGCCATCGCCAAAACTCGTCATGAAACTATCGTTTACCTGTGCGGTTGAAGCGATCAAGCTGCCAGTATCTACCTGTGCACCCTGTCCAAACAGAATCCCGCGCGGATTGATCAGGAATACCGTACCGTCTGCCTTCAGATTGCCATAAATCTCAGAAGCACTGCCTCCTACCACACGATTCAAAGCTACATCGGTCGGCAGCTGATGGAACACGACACTTTCGCCGCGCTCGATATTGAAAAGATCCCAATCCAACGCTACATGGTGCGAATGCTGATCGATAACCAAAGTATGTTCCTTCTTACCGATTTCAGCTTCACCCGAACGAATTTTACCGCCTGTCGGCAGAGCTTCTACTCCGCTCATGGAAAAAGCCGAAAGTGTCACACCCATAGCAACAGCTAAGTGCAGCGCCTTTTTCCGTATTGTCCGCATAGAAACACCTCCCCGCTCCGTTTAATCATCGAAACTTCTTCCCTATACTTATATATCGAAACATTCCTGTTACGACTTAACATTTTCAGAAAATATTTACATTTATTTAATATTATAACGCCGTTGTTATAATATATTTTTAAAGAATGACTTAAAAATATATGCCGCCGCGCAGCCAAAAACAACCATGCGTTTTATTCTTATCATTCTGGGCTTCCTGTGCACCAAGCGGCCAGGCATAGTCTGCCCGCAGAAATGCCGCGTCTGCGAAATTCAGCAGCAGGCCCACACCTGCGCCTTGCAGGAAGCGATGATTTTCCCCACTTGTCCGGTGATCATGCGCAATGACCACGCCGCCATGATCGATAAAGCCAGCCAGCTGGCAGCGTATCTTACCTGAAAATGGCAGCAGATAGCGAAGCTCGCCGCGAATAAGATAGCCCATATCGCCCGATGACTCACTGGCAGGATAAGCCCGCACCCCTGTAGCACCGCCTAACGAGAAGCGCTCTGACGAGTCAAGATTCCGGCTGGCCAGCTGTCCCCGTGCATAGAGCTGCCAGCTGACGCGCGGCGAAAGCTGTTCCATATATTGCCAGCTGCCCCGCAGCTTATGATACGTTCCTGCCGTACGGGCTTTCTGCTGCTGGACATAGGCTTCGTCGTTGTCAGCGCCCAATGTTCCCCATTTGTAGTCCATACGCCAGCTCGACTGGGCACGGCTCCAGCGCTTGTCCCCATAGAGCGATAAGACCAGCGCATGCGTATGTTTTTTCAGCTGATAATCTACGGTACGGTATTCATCAGACAGCATACTCTTTTCATAGGAAAGCCCTGCATAGAGATTTTCATACTGGCTGCGCCTGAGCGCATACTCAAGACCAATCGATGCCGTGCGCGATGTCCCGCAAGCATCGAGTACCCGATAGGTATCCCCCAATTGATACGACAACATGCTATACCCAAGCGTCGCCCGCAATCCATCCGCTCCAAACGGTAACAGATAACGCAGGCTATAATTGTATAGATTGCTGCCCGTCATGCGGCCAGCCAGGTCGAGCTGGCCGCCAGCCTGTTCCGGATTCAAGATATTGTAGAATACGCCGTAGGAATTATAGCCGGTATAGCGATTGCCATAATTATCGGCACTGATCATGCCACACTTGCCGTAATGCGGCATAAGTGTCAGCTTCAATATGACCGTCCCTTCCTGGCGGCCAGTCTCCATGCTGGCCTTGGCATCAGCACCAGCCAAATCCGATAGCAGCCATACAGCGCGTTCCAGCTTAGCTCGTGTGATATAGTCGCCAGGATGGAGGAAGCGGATTTCACGCTGCAGCACGCTTTCATGGATACTTGTCTTATTGTCGAGCTTGATTTCATCGATTCTGCCGATGAGCACACGATATTCGACGACACCATTCTTGATTTTCTGTGCCGGCAGATAGACATGGGCCATCAGATAGCCGCGCTGACGGAAATACGCCGTCAGCTTTTCCGCTCCAGCTTGCAGCTCCTTGAACGAAACCATCCTGCCTTGATACTCTTTGAGTTGTTCCTGCAAGATGGTTTCGTCTACGATGTCCTGCCCTGTGACAGCAAAGCCTGTGACATTTATTTTGACATCTTCGGCCATAGATAGCGGCGGCCGTTCCGGCTCACTGACTTCAATCGCAGCTGTACCAGCTGCTTCCGGCAAACCGACTTCCTCCTTGTCCTGTTCCGCACGGCTTAGCGTACCAGCTGTCGGCAGTTCAGCGGCCGCTGCTGTCGAACCTGCCAGCAGCAAACATACGGCGGTCACTAACATCTTTTGGGTAGCTCTAATCTTGTCTCGCTGCATCATCATCACCTGCTTCGTAAAAAGTACAAAAAAAGAATGCTTGGACATTGCGCCCTAAGCATTCACTTGCCATTATACTTTTGTCAGCCACTCCAGTCACTCCGAAGCCATCTCCTGTGCCCAATAATACCGTCCATCATTTCCCTTGACACAGGCAACGCCCATCTTCGTATAATGACGATTGAGTAAATTGGCACGATGCGTCGGCGAATTCATCCAGGCACGGACGATTGCTTCGGCATCAGCCTTCTTGCTGACCGCCAGGTTCTCACCGAACCAGGCAAAAGATGCATTTGCAAAAACCGATTTGACTTCCCGGCCATCCGGACGGCGATGAGCAAAATTCACTTCTGCTTCTGCAGCACGGACATACGAAGCAGCCGCAAGCTCACGATTGAGCGCCAGCGGTGCTACGCCAGCATTAACGCGCATGATGTTGACATGATAAAGAACTTCCTGATCCAACTCAGCCGCCAATGCGGAAGAAGCAGCAAAAACGACAAAAGCCAGTACCAGCAGGGAAACTATCCGCCGCCAGGTTTTCATCTTTCTCGCCTCTTTCGTTTGCCGCTTGACCGTCATCTTATGAGCACTTGGTATCCTCACTTCGCGCCCTCCTGCCTCGGCAGGGAAGATTCCGATCGCACAACAAACCAGCGAACCCATTATCGAAGCCTCGATAATGGTGTTTCCTGCTGGCGCAGCCATCGCATGACTGCAGCAATCCCGTTTTTGCTATTCAGTTTTACAGCATTCTTCTTAGTTATATTATAACGTAAAGTAATCAAACAAGCAATGCTTTTCTTTGCAGCATGCCAATATCTGTAACGATTTGACCGGTCACTGCATCCAGCAATTCTTTTCCGTTACTTTCTTCGCTGTTCAACAGAAAAATCCTGCCACAGATTTCTCTGCAGCAGGATTTTTAATCATTTTACAAGCTTATAATATTTTTTCTTGCCCTTCTTCAAGATAGCCTCGCCATCTTTGAAGTCAGTCTCCGTCAGCACATAGTCAACATCAGCTACTTTGACATCGTTGAGAGCTACACCATTCTGCTGGATCAAACGGCGGCCCTCGCCCTTCGACGCAACGATCTTGCCGGCAGCCATGACATCCAGCAGTTTATCGCCGGCAGCCGCCTTGACCTCAGGAATGTTCGCACCGGCACCCGAGCCACCGAACATGGCCTCAGCTGCCGCTTTAGCCTCCGCGGCAGCCTGCTCGCCATGAACGATTTTCGTGACCTCATAGGCCAGGATCTTCTTGGCCTCATTGATAGCCGAATCCTGAAGTGCGCCGAGACGGCGAACCTCATCCATCGGCAGGAACGTGAGCAGGGCAAGGCAGTTCTCGACATCCGCATCATCGACGTTGCGCCAGTACTGGTAGAACTCATACGGGCTGGTCTTTTCTGCATCGAGCCAGAGCGCACCGCCAGCAGTCTTACCCATCTTCTTGCCGTCGCTCTTAGTAAGGAGCTTGTTCGTCAAGCCATAGACAGCGGTATTGTTCTTGCGGCGGTTGAGCTCGACACCAGCGATGATATTTGACCACTGGTCGTCACCGCCCATCTCGAGTTTGCAGCCATAGCGGCGGTTGAGCTCGAGGAAATCGTAGCCCTGCATGATCATATAGTTGAATTCCAGGAACGTAAGTCCCTTTTCCCAGCGCTGCTTATAGCAGTCAGCAGCCAGCATGCGATTGACCGTAAAGCAGGCACCGACTTCGCGCAGCAAATCGATGTAATTGAGCTTGCGCAGCCAGTCGCCATTATTAACCATGATGGCCTTGTCATCGCTGAAATCGATAAAGCGGGCAATCTGCTTCTTGAAGCACTCGCAGTTATGCTCAATGTCTTCATCGGTCAGCATCCGGCGCATATCCGTACGGCCTGACGGATCGCCGACCGTACCCGTACCACCACCGACAAGGCAGATGGGACGATGACCAGCCCGCTGCATATGAGCCATCGCCATCAGCGCGATGAAATGGCCCGCATGCAGGCTGTCCGCCGTCGGGTCGAAGCCGATATAGAACGTAACCTTCTCCTTATCAAAAAGCTCTCTGAGCTCCTCTTCGTTCGTGCATTGCGCGATGAAACCGCGTTCTTTCAAAGTATCAAATACATTAGCCAACAAACTCTCTCCTTTGGGACTTACTACAAATCATTACTGCAAATCAATTACGGCCCTTGGCTATGCCGCCACCCGGCTCAGGAGCGATTGCCTCGGGGGCAGACGGCGTATTCTTCTGGCCGGCAGGGGAATCTGTCCCCTTGCCCTGCTTGCCGCCATTTGACTTGTCATCCTTGGCGTTTTTCTCGTCCTTCTTCTTGCCATCGTCCTTTTTCTTGACTTCGGTCTTCTTATCATTTTCCAGCTCGCCGATGCTGTCATGCTTCGAAGCAACGGAGCCATCAAAATTCTTGGCCGGCGTCTGTGCCAAAGCTTTTTCCATAAAGGCTTTCCAAATCTTTGCTGGCAGCTGGCCGCCCATGACACCATTCATTGGCGTATTGTCATCGTTGCCAACCCAGACACCGCAGACGAGATCGGGCGTATAGCCAACAAACCAGGCATCGTGATAGTCACTCGTCGTACCAGTCTTGCCAGCAGCCGGACGGCCGATATTGGCCCGCGTACCGGTACCCTTCTTGATAACGCCCTCGAGCATATCCGTAAGCTCTACGGCACTGCTTTCGCTGACGACGCTGCGCTGTTTGGGTTCCGCCTGCTCAAGCACCTTGCCATTGCGGTCAAGCACTTTGATGACTACGACCGGATTGACATGAACGCCCTTATTGGCAAACGTGCAGTATGCACTCGTGAGCTCTAATGGCGTCACACCTTTGGTCAGGCCGCCCAAAGCGGTCGACAACGTGCGGTCATTCTGAGGTCCGTCGAGCACAAATGTCGAGATGCCCATCTCCTGCGCATAATAAATCGGCTTATCGATGCCAATCTTCTGCGCAATCTTGACCGTCGGTACGTTCATCGAATAGCGAGCCACATCGCTTAGCTTGACTTTGCCGCTGAAGTTGCCACTATCGTTCTGCGGCCGCCAGCCATTGATATTGATGGGACTGTCGTCGATGATGGTATTTGGCGTGAATTTATTTTCCAGCGCCGCCACAAAGACAAACGGCTTGAAGGCCGATCCTGGCTGGCGTACGGCCATCGTTGCGCGGTTGAACTGATCGGTACCGCGGCCGCCGACCATCGCCTTGACATAGCCATTATGCGGATCGATGGCAACCAATGCCCCCTGCGGCTGCTGGATCTTATTGCCATCCACCTTGACATTCGGCAGCTGCTTCATAGCGGTTTCCGCTGCACGCTGTGCGTCCATATCGATGGTCGTATAGATCTTGAGCCCCTCTTTATAGACAGCATCTGCGCCATACTTATCGATGAGCAGCTGCGTCACATAATCGATAAAGTAGGAAGCTTCCGTATTGCTTTCCTTCTTGACCGGCTTCACGATCTGCAATTTCTCGGGCTTGGTCTTAGCCGCCAGGCTGCTGTTGATATAGCCGTATTTTGCCATCTGGTCAAGGACTGTGCCCTTGCGCTCCTGTGCGGCATCGAGATTGTTGAGCGGCGAGTAATAGTTCGGGCTCTTCGGGATACCGGCAAGCATGGCACATTCATTGAGCGTCAGATCCTCGACGTTCTTGCCGAAGTAAGTCTGCGCTGCTGCCTGTACGCCATAAGCACCCTGTCCAAAATAGATCTGGTTCATATACATCTCGAGGATTTCCTGCTTTGTATACTGCCGCTCGAGCTGCAGGGCCAGGAAAACCTCCTGTATCTTACGCGTCAGCGTGCGTTCCTGCGTCAGATACGCATTCTTTGCCAGCTGCTGCGTGATGGTCGAGCCGCCTTCCGAGACGCCACGGCCACGGATATTGGCATAGAGCGCACGCAGGATACCGCGCGGATCGACACCACTGTGTTCGTAGAAGCGGTTATCTTCGACGGCCACGAAAGCATTCTGCAAGTCTTTCGGAACCTGCTGGATCTTGACTGGCCGGCGGTTTTCAGCCGCATGGACATTGGCAATCTCATTGCCATTGATATCGTAAATCTGCGAAGACGCCGGCGGCAGGATATCGTTTGCCAGATCGGGCTTCGTATTCATGCTGGCAGTCAGAAAACCACAGCCAATGCCCGTGACCATGACCAGGATGACCAGGCCAAAGCCGAGGATGACTTTTTTGACGTTGCTGCTGCCACTTTTTGCGGGACGTTTTTGACGGCTCGTATTCGTATTTGAACGTTTCTCCATGAGCTGCCTCCTTAAATTTATACTTTTTCATTTTATCACAAATCGAATGTATCGTCTATGAAATGAACAGCTCAAATCGTTGTTTTCTGCTTATTTGAGGTCTACGATGGTAGCACCGGTTCCGCCCTCATTGATATCAGCAAATTGGAATTTGGCCACATTGCGGTGATGTTTGAAATATTCATGAACGCCCTTGCGGAGTGCACCCGTTCCCTTGCCATGAATGACAAGCACCTGCGTGAGCCCCGCGATAACGGCATCATCGATGAACTTGCCGAGCACGACTTCTGCCTCATCGACCATCATGCCGCGGATATCGATATCGCGGCCGATGTTCTGCGTCTTCTGCAGGAATGAGCCCGATTGCGTCGTGCGCTTCCTGCCGGTTGCCACCGGAGCCTTCTCCTTTTCCGCATGGGAAAGGAACGTACAGCCCGAGGCCTTGACCTTGGTCCGCAGGCCGCCGAGCTGCACTGTGAGCTCCTTGCCCTGCACTTCAAGGACCGTCCCCTTCTGGTCCAGCTTTTTGACATAGATGACATCGCCCGGCACCAGCGTCTTGACATCAATCTTCTTGCCGACGCCTTTCTGCGCCATGATGCCCGGCCTTGCACGGTCAGAAGCCTCATTGATCTTGGCCCGCGCTTCCTGGATGGCCTGCTGGCGCGCCCGGATGCCCTGGTCATCAAACTGCTCCTTGAGATCCTTTATGACTTCCTCGGACTCACGCCGCGTCTGGCGGATCATCGCGGCACTCTTCTCCTTGGCCTTGCGGATGATATCGCCCTTCTTCTTCGCGAGCTCCGCCTTCGCATCCTCAAGTTTGCGCTCGAGCTGCGTGACCCGCTGCTGGCGCTCGCGGATGTCGGCGTTCATCTGCTCATACATCATCTTTTCATTCTCAAGCTGGTTGATGACATGCTCAAACTGGGCATGGTCAGCCTTGACCAGCTGCTTAGCCCGCAGGATAAGCGAGTCAGAAAGACCGAGCCGCTGGCTGATGGCAAAGGCATTGCTCGCACCCGGAATGCCGATGAGCAAGCGATAGGTCGGCCGCAGGGTCTCGACGTCAAATTCCACGCAGGCATTTTCGATGCCCTCGCGCGTATAAGCAAACGTCTTGAGCTCCGAATAATGCGTCGTTGCCACAGTCGTTGCCCGCACATCGAGCAGACGCTCGAGGATGGACATCGCAAGTGCCGCACCTTCCTCAGGATCGGTGCCCGCCCCAAGCTCATCGAGCAGCAGCAGATCGTCGCTTTCAACCTTGTCGAGAATACGCACGATATGAGTCATATGCGCCGAAAAAGTCGACAGGCTCTGCTCGATGCTCTGCTCATCGCCGATGTCGGCATAGACATTCTGATAGACCGCGATCTCCGAATCGGCAGCGACCGGCAGATAGCAGCCCGACTGAGCCATGAGTACCATAAGGCCCAGCGTTTTCATGCTGACCGTCTTACCACCGGTATTCGGGCCCGTTATGAGCAGCATGCGGTAGCCATCGCCCAGCGTGATGCTCGTCGGTACGACTTTGTCGCGCGGAATCAACGGGTGGCGCGCATTCTTGAGCACGGTCCGCCCTTCCGTATTGAGCAGTGGCCGTGTTGCCTCCATATCCCGGGCCAGCTTCGCCTTGGCAAATGCAAAGTCAATATCTGCCAGTATCATGCAATTGGCCGTGAGCGGTTCACTATCGCGGCTGATTTCCTGCGACAATTGCCGCAGGATACGCTGTACTTCCTGCTGCTCCGCCAGCGTCAGCTGCTTGACATCGTTATTGAGCTCCACCACCGCCATCGGCTCGATGAACAGCGTCGACCCACTCGCCGACTGGTCATGGATAAGACCAGGGAAATGCGCGCGGTATTCAGCCTTGACTGGCAGCACATAGCGCTCATCGCGCACTGTGACGATAGCATCCTGGAACATTTTCTGATATGCCGCATCGTGAAGGATACTGTTGATCTTATCCTTTATGCGCACCTGCGACGACTTAAGCTCGCGGCGGATGCGGCGCAGCTCGACGCTCGCATCTTCGCGCATGTTGCCATGCTCATCGATCGTGTTGCCAAGATTGCGCTCAAGCTGGCCAAGAATCTCCAGCGAACGCGCCCACTCCTTTAGCAGCGGCACCTCGGCTTCCAGATCGCGGAAGAAATATTTGACATTGCGCATGGCATAGAGCGTGCTCATGACCTCCTGCATTTCTGCAAGATCGAGCACAGCGCCCTTGCCCGCTTTCTTGAGCAGCGGGCGTATATCGCGGATGCCGCCCAGCGGTGGTGCGGTCATAGCATAGACCTGCACAGCCTCATCCGTTTCCTGCTGCCACTCGGCAATCTCAGCGATATCGGAACTTGGAAAGAGCAGCCGTGCCTTTTCCTTGCCCAGCGCTGACCCAGCCCGCTCTTCGAGCATCGCCGTGATTTTCTCATATTCTAATATCTTAAACGATTCATTTTCCATTGTTAAAGCACTCCTCGGAAAAAATGCCCCCGCGTGATATCTTCGCCTTCCTGCGCCTTTATCCAGGCCTGCTGTGCCTCATCGAGGTCAGCAGGCAGACGCATCGCCTGGCGGTAGGCCTTGACGATATGGCGGATCTCGTCAGCCGCCATCGCCCGGGCCTCAATGCGCATGCTGACGGATAGCGGCGCAAACTTCATCGCATGCGGCAGCATCGAAAGGCTCTTGCTGTTCAGAAGATGCATATGACAGTACTGATCCATCACGAGCGGGAACAGAGCCTCCTTGCGATCCTTGAGGGCATAATGCCCCTTGGTACAAGGCTGACTGCAGGCCCCCTTATCCACACCGCCAAGGAAGCTGCCCGTCACGCAGTACTCAGAAACCATGAGTTCCAAGCGTCCATGCACGATGCAGGTAAGCGGCAGCGGCGCATCTTTTGCCAGCGCCTGTACCTGCTTGAAACTGAGTTCCGGCGACAA
Organism: Pseudoselenomonas ruminantium; assembly: GCA_015058575.1. Lineage (GTDB taxonomy): Bacteria > Bacillota > Negativicutes > Selenomonadales > Selenomonadaceae > Selenomonas_A > Selenomonas_A ruminantium_O. The sequence goes on along the minus strand of SVBZ01000048.1, from coordinate 113,000 downwards.
AGTCGCCTCCGCAACGCCATATGCCTTGAGGAATGCCAGCATCGCTTTATTGTACGCAATCAGCGAATAATCGGCATGCACAGGCAAATCGGTCAGCCGCTTGACGAGCGCCGCAGCGCCGATATTATGCACATGCACGGCTGCCGGACGGCACGTTTGCTGCCAGGCCAGCAACAGCTTTTCTACTGCTTTCTGATGATTCTGCTTGATGATGCGTGGCAGATTGAAATCGATGCGGATGCCTGCCTCCTTGGCCAGCTGCCAGGCCGCCTCATAATCGGCCAAAGCGATTGTCCGATGCGCATAGGATTCGCCACCGAATAAAATACCATCGGCACCGCCTTCGATGGCGGCCTTCATCTTTTCCAACGTATCGACAGCGGCCATAAGCTGCGCTTTGGTCTCCGGCAGCGGGCGCGGCTCAGCAAGTGCAGCGAACTTGCGCGGCGGGAACGCAAACTCTGCCAGCCGCAGCGCATCGAGCTGCTCGACAGCCTGGCGGCGTGCCTCATTGATTTCGCTCATCGGTACCATGACATCGCCTTCGATGCTGACACTAAGATCCGATAGCGCATAGACCGATGTGCCGAGGCGCTCGACCTGCTTGCGCACGACCTCTTCTGACAGCGGCCGCTTGCGCGCCGGTTCGCCGATAAAGGCCGTAGCCGCGCTGGCGATATGCCCCTTGCCGTCATCAAGCTCAATTGTCAGCGGTTTGCCGATGGCAGCTGTTACACGAACCGAAATCGGGATGCGGCACACGGGGGCCCCAGCCGTATACATCGCCTTGCCCTTTTCCATCAACGCAGCATCGTAGACCTTGAACACGCGGTCATGATCGCGCACGGCCGACGGGATGGCAAAGGCGACCGTATCCCCGGCCTGCCCAAAGGCAATGCTATTGCCCTTGGCATCTGTAAGTTCGTGAATCGTAGCCGTTACCCGGCCGCCGACCTTGACCCAGAAATCGACCTGATCGCCCAGTGCCAGCCGGCCGCTGAGCTTGACCGTCACCACGCGTCTGTCCCAGTCATATGCCGTTACGCGGCCAATCAGCAAGCCGCGGTTATTGGGACGGCGGTCGCTCATCATGTTTTTGCCCGGCCGGTCCAAAAGGTATGCCGTCGTAAAGTCACGGTTGAAAATCTGGGCGAGATTATCACGCGCCTCATCTGCGACCTTATACCCCGCACCAGCATAATACGTATCGATGGCCTGCCGGTATGTGCCAACAACCGTCGCGACATACTCGGGACGCTTCATGCGGCCTTCGATCTTGAGCGAGGCGACACCGGCATCGATAAGCTCGGGAATGACGTCGATCGTATTGAGATCACGCGGCGAAAGCAGATAACTTCCAGCTTTGTCCCCCAGCACATCCTCGCCTTTTTCATCGACCAGCGTATACGGCAAGCGGCAAGGCTGGGCACAGCGGCCACGATTGCCGCTGCGGCCGCCGATCATGCTGCTCATCAGGCATTGTCCCGAATAGCAGACGCAAAGGGCCCCATGCATGAAGACCTCGATCTCCACCTCGCAGTTCGCACAGATATGGCGAATCTCCTTGAGCGAAAGCTCACGTGACAAAACGACACGCGTAAAGCCAAGCTCCTGCAGTGCCAGCACGCCTTCGAGGCTGTGCACCGTCATCTGCGTGCTCGCATGCAGTGGCAGCTCCGGCACGATTTCACGCGCCAGCTTGGCAACACCTAAATCCTGCACGAGGATGGCATCGGCGCCCGCAGCGGCCAAAAACCGCAGGTAATCCTTGATGGCCGGCAGCTCTTCATCGCTCACGATCGTGTTTACCGTCACGTTTATGCGCACACCCCGTAAGTGTGCAAAACGGATGGCCTCGCGCAGGCCATCCTCATCGAAATTATTCGCATAAGCGCGGGCACCAAACATGCTGCCCGCAAGGTATACGGCATTTGCCCCGCTTTCCACAGCAGCTGTGAGCGCTTCACGGCTGCCAGCAGGTGCCAGTAATTCTACCAAATCCATTTCCTCCCATATCATTTGGCCGATGGCATATCCTCATGTGCCGCCGGCGCTTCTTCTTCTGTGCCCGCTGCCTGTTCAGCCTGCAGCTGCTGCACCTCCTGGAATAACTCCATCTGCTCAGCATCGAGCCCTGCCGCTGCTTCTTCTGTTGTCGGCAGCGCTGGCAAATCGTCGAGCGTATTGATGCCGAAGCAGCGTAAAAACGTCTCTGTCGTACCGTAGAGAATCGGCCGCCCAAGCACATTCTTGCGCCCCACTTCTGCGATAAGCTCTAGCTCTAGCAGCTTTTGCAGCGCCCTTTCTACGCGCACCCCGCGGATCTGTTCGATTTCCGCCTTGGTGATTGGCTGCTTAAACGCCACAATCGAGAGCGTCTCCATCGTCGGCGCAGAAATCTTGCGATCCACCACCTGGCTCAGACGCTCGACGATGGCAAAGGCCTCCGGCCGCGTAGCCAGCTGATACCCGCCTGCCACCTGCCGGACCGTCAAACCGCTCTGGCGGCGGTCCAAATCGCGTTTGAGTTCAGTCACGAGGTTCTGCGTACCGAGCACATCGAGCTGCAGGATACGCGCAAGTTCCGCCGCCGTTATGGGATTGCCCGCGGCAAAGAGCACAGCCTCCAATAGACCAAGCTGTGAGATTTCAATCCGTTCTGCCGTCTCAGGCATGTTGTTCTTCCTCCCGGATACAAATATAGATTTCTGCAAACGCCCGCTGCTGCTTCACCGTCACGGTCTTGAGCTTCATGAGCTCCAGCAGTGCGAGGAACGTCACGATCAGCTCGCTGCGCGTGCCCGTCTCGAATGCCTCCGAAAAGAGCAGCCGGCCACGGCTGCGCGATAGCAGCGACAAGATGTCTGCCATCTTATCCTTGATGCTGAAGGCTTCCGGCGTGACGAGTGCCTTTGGGATGGAAAGCTCCTCCTTGACCGATAGTACCGTATGAAACGCCTCCACCAGCATTTTGAGTGACAGATTCCCCGGCGGCAGATGATGCACCGGCAAATCCATCGGCTCCCGGCTGACAAACCGCTCCTGGATGCCAGCCATGTCACCGAGCACCGTGCTGACCTGCTTGAACTTACGGTACTCCAAGATGCGCTGCACGAGCTCGAAGCGCGGATCTTCTTCGGCTTCATCCGCTGGCTTCTCGGGTTTCGGCAACATCATCCGCGATTTGATCTGCAGGAGCGTTGCGGCCATGACGAGAAACGAGCTGGCGATTTCCATGTTAAATTCCCGAAAGCGGTCCAAATACGCCAGGTATTGACGCGTAAGCTCCGCAATCGGGATGTCATAGATGTCAATCTTGTTTTTCTCGATAAGATGCATAAGAAGGTCCATCGGACCTTCAAACGCATCGATCTTTATCTTGTAATCTTCCATAGCCAGCCGCTGCCCTTAGAAAAGGATGCCCAGCAACGTACGGAAAACTTCGAGCACCGCCCCGCGCATCGGAATCAGGATCATGCTGAGGACCGGCGTCATCAGGAGCAAAATCAAAATCAGGAAGCTGTAGCGCTCAAGGCTGGCGAACTGATAAGCAAGATCGCGCGGCAGAAGCTGCTTGAGCACATGCGAGCCGTCAAGCGGCGGCAGCGGCAGCAAATTGAAAATCGCAAAGCCGATATTGTACTCGACAATCAGCATGAATACCCAGTAGATGCCCTCGGTTATATAGACACCGACACGGCTCAGGAGCACCAAGGCCACCAGCGCCAGAAAAGCCATCAAGAGATTTGCTCCGGGGCCAGCCAGCGAGACCAGGATATCGTCACGGCGCGGCTGCTTGAAGTTGTGCGGATTGATCATGACCGGCTTTGCCCAGCCGAAATGCACCAGGAAAAGTGCCAGCATGCCGAGCGGATCGATATGCGCCTTAGGATTCAGCGTCAGCCGCCCCATCATGCGCGGCGTGAAATCGCCAAGCCAGACGGCCACCTGTGCATGTGCATATTCGTGGATGACCATCGCGATAATAAGTCCCGGCAGACCAGCTACGATCTGCAACAGGTTGAAATCAAACATTGTCTACCTCCCTAGCAAGGTTATCTTATTTATTCCCGTTTCTCTGCCGCTCCAGCATCAGGATCGATGATACGGATTTAGCATCGTAAATGCGGCCATCGAGCACCATCGCAACTGCCTCATCAAGCGGCAGCCTTACCACATTGATGAACTCATCCGCATCGGGATGCTGCGGGCCTGGCGTCAGCCCCTCGGCCTTATACATATGGATGTACTCATTCGAAAAACCAACCGTCGTCGCAATCGTCGTAAGCTTTTCCATATGCTCAGCCTCATAGCCTGTTTCCTCGGAGAGCTCACGCTGCGCACAATAAAGCGGATCTTCATCGGGGGCGTCAAGCTTGCCCGCAGGAACTTCCAGCGTTATGCGCCCAATCGGATAGCGGTATTGCTTGACCAGGATGATATCGCCGTTAGGAAAAACCGGAATGACTGACGACGCGCCCGGATGCTCGATGAACTCGCGTGTAGCCTGATTGCCATTCGGCAATTCCACAGTGTCCCGTCTGACATGCAGCAGCGTGCCGTCAAAAATCGCCTCGCCGTGCAGTTTCTTTTCTACTAACTCTTCGTCCATCGTTACTCCTCCTCAAAGCTTCATATCTATTTATTTTACTATCTGTTCGCTTTTATTTCAAGTTTCCGCGCTTAGCGGAACACGGTCCAGAGAACGAGCACAACAGCCAGCAAGCACTTGCCGCCCACAGCGATGAGGGCCACACCATTCCATGAGGAAGCACCTTCGACATATTGCGACATGCAGGCCGCGACCTCATCGGGCTCTTTGGCACGCATGAGCTTGCGCATGCGCACGAAATCCACGAGCGAATCGATCAAGAGCGCTGCCGCCACCAGATAGAACGCCACGAGCTGCCACGGACGCAGCTCGGCATACTGATAGGTCAGCACGAATCCCATGATATCGATGAGCAGGAGCACGACAGACATCACCAAGAACGTCTTGCCGATGCTTTGCGCCGACATGAACTTGCCCATCGATTCCATCTCGTCTTTCAAAATCTGGCGTTCTTCGTCATCAGCCATAGAACCTGTATGCGCCATCATGGTCTGGAACGCATAACCACTGACCAGCAGCCAGAAAATCGCATAACATTGAATACCCAGCATCAAAAAAACTCCTCGTACAAAAACATTACTGCCTTTAAGTATACAAACAAAAGCGCTCCATTGCAACCGCAAGGGAGCGCTTTAACCGAAATTGACTGTATAGTTTTCATGAACGCCGGCGGCGTTTTACTTCCGGCCAGGGACGGATATGTTTCGGATTCGTAGCAATGCCATCGAGCCCGCACCATCGCGAGGCAAACGATTCGACAAACACTTTTTTCTGGCGCGGCTTCTTCTCCGCAGGTGCAGCAGCTACAGCCGTTGCATTGACAGCCTTTTTTTCCTCTGCCTGTGCCGCAGCTTTCGTCGCACTGCAGCCACAGTCCTTGATAAAACCACTTTCAAGTTCTTCCTGGGAAAAAATCGTGAAATTGCCACAGGCGCAACGGCACCAGTAATACTCGCTGCCAAACTGATCCTTGCGTCCAGTCGATTCCAATACAGTAATCTTGCCATATTGTTTTTCCATGATTTTCCCCTCCTTCCAACAAAAACTAAAACACAATGTCACGTATTTCGATTACTAATATTCTCTATCTCTTATAAAAATCCTGCAAGAAATTAATTTTTTTCTAAGGATTTCTTGCGAATCTTTGCATGACTAACCATCTCCTTCGCATTATCCAGCGAGGCAGCTGTCATATCAGCGCCCGAGGCCATGCGGGCAATCTCGCTGATGCGCTCCCGCTCGGAGAGCTGACGCACCTGCGTGACTGTCGACTCACCTGCTGTAGCCTTGGAAATGTAGAGATGTACGTCGGCCATGCAGGCTATCTGGGGCAGATGCGTGATGCACAGCACCTGCTTGAAGCGCGCGACGAGCGCGATGCGCTCAGCTACCATCTGTGCGGTACGGCCGCCGATTCCCGTATCGATTTCATCGAATACCATACTCGGCACCGACGAATCGCGCGAGGCTGCCACGGCCTTGATTGCCAGCGCGATACGCGAAAGCTCGCCACCCGAGGCCACCTTCTGCAAAGGCTGCTCTGCTTCACCGGGATTGGCCGAAAAATACATCGCCACATTATCGGCACCATTGGCCTGAAAACCTGCGGCAGCCGCCACATCGATGCGGAACACCGCATTGGGCATCCCGAGTGCCGAAAGCTGCCCGCCGATAGCCGCCGATAACTCGCCAGCCGCGCGCTGGCGCAGCTGCGTAAGTGCCTGCGCCTTTTGCCCAAGCTCTGCCTCAAGTGCAGCAATCCTTGCCTTGCGCTCCGCCATATCGTCATCGTAATTCTCGATGGCACTTAGCTCCTGCTGCACCTTTTGCTGATGGGCAAGCACATCGGCAATCGTCGCCCCGTACTTCTTGCGCAGGCGGTAGATTACATCCATGCGGCTTTGCAGCTTATCGAGGCGCTCCGGACTGAATTCGAGCGTCTCTCCATAGTCGCGAAGCTCATACGAAGCCTCCTGCAGCGAGATGACCGCTTCTTCGACCATCTTCTGGGCATTTCGAAGCGATGCATCGTAGCGGCTCATATCCTGCAAGTCCTTCTTGACACGCGCCAGAGCCGCCAGGACACCTACGCCTTCCTTGGAGCCGCTCGCGAGCAGATTGTATGACTCTTCCACATAGCCGGCAATCTTTTCCGCATGCGAGAGCTTGCGGATTTCCGTTTCGAGCTCCTCGTCTTCGTTTTCCTTGAGCTGCGCCGCTGAAATCTCGTTGTCCTGCCAGCGCAGCATATCGAGACGCTGCGCGTATTCGCGTGCCGCCTGCTCCTTTTCCGCATACTGCCGGCAGCAGGCGCGCCACTCATCATAGACATGACGATAAGCCGCCAGCGACTCGGCAAGATCGGCATCGTAATGGTCGAGCAGCGAAAACTGGCTCTCTTCCTTCAATAGCGCCAGATTCTCATTCTGTCCATGGATGTCGACAAGATACGCGCCGATTGCCTTGAGCACCGCCAATGTCACATGGCAGCCATTGACCAGCACCATGCTGCGGCCGCCGCGCGTCACCTGCCGCGTGATGATCAGCATGCCCTCCGAATCATCGATGGCCTGCTGGGCCAGCAGCTCATGCAGGCCCAGGGCCTCATCCTCGAGCGTGAACACCGCCTCGACGCGCAGCCATTCGCACCCCGTGCGGATAGAGCTTGCCGAGATGCGCTGCCCAAGGATGGCCCCGAGCGAATCGATCAAGATGGACTTACCTGCACCAGTCTCGCCTGTCAGGATATTAAGGCCTGCCCCAAATTCCACTTGGACATGCTCAAGCAAAGCAAAATTCCAAACGGTCAATGATTTCAGCATGGAAAAGATCTCCTTTGTCTACGATGAATTATTTCAAATACTCCTGCAAGCGTTTGAGGATTTTCTCTGTCGCCTCCTTGGGCTTGATGATGACGAGGATGGTATCATCACCAGCCAGGGTGCCGATGACCTCACTCCAATTCGCATGATCGAGCGCCGATGCCACCGTATTCGCACCGCCCGGCAGTGTCTTGATGACAATGAGGTTCTCACTGTAATCACAGGCAGTCACCGTATCAGCAAACAGACGGCGCATGCGATCCTCTGTGAAAAGCAGCGTATTCTGCATCGGTGAGGCATAGCGGTACCGCCCATCTCCGGATGGCACCTTTATGAGCATGAGCTCCTTGATATCACGCGAAACGGTAGCCTGCGTGACCTGTATCCGGCGTTCGCGCAAAGCCGCAGCCAATTCCTCCTGCGTCTCGATGACCTGGGCATCGATAATGTCCTTTATTACAGCGTGTCGTATGCTTTTCATCCGCCTACACCGCTCCTTTCTCTAGTCAAACGTCTTTCCATAGCTTGGTCCGCAAAATCTGATAATAATCCTTATCATCAAATTTGACAATTCCGGCCTGCACATTCGATTTCATGACCATGACCTCATCGCCTGGCAGCAGGCGGAAACTTTCCTGCCCATCGAAGGTGACGATGATGTCCTGATGGATTGCCGCAATCTCGATGCGCACCACATCTTCCTCCCCTACCACCAGCGGGCGCATGTTGAAGGTATGCGCGCAGATCGGCGTCACCAGCAGCGCCCGGATGGTCGGATTCATGATAGGTCCGCCTGCCGATAAGGAATACGCAGTCGATCCGGTCGGCGATGACACGATGACACCATCGGCCTTATAGTCAATCAGATGCGAATCGTTGATGCTGAGCCCTAAATGCAGCATGCGGGCCACACCGCCCTTAGTCACGACCACATCATTGATGGCATGGCCAAGGAAGCGCTCCTTGCCATGCGAGCGCACAAAACCAGCCAGCAGCAGGCGATGCTCGATGCGGTAGTCGCCAGACAGGATTTTTTGCAGCTTGGTCTCGAGCTCTGATAGCTCGATATCTGCCATGAAGCCCAGCGTGCCGATGTTGACCCCGCATACCGGCACTGCCATGGCTCCATAGCGGCGGCAGACGCCCAGCAGCGTCCCATCGCCGCCCAAGCTCAGCGCAAGATCTGCCGGTATCTTTTCGATATCCGGCACACCGTATTCTTCCATGCCAAAGAAACGCGATTCATCGATCGGCAAAATAAGACGCACGTCCTTATCCCGGTAGAACGCAAAAATCCGTTTGAGTACCTCCGGGGACTGTGGCTTATTCACATTAGGGAAAACAGCTATGGTCAGCATCAGCAAGCTCCTTATTTATCCAGCGCACCATGCGCCTCAGCTACCACGGCAGCCAGACGCTCCTCTGTCACCGTATCCTGCTGGGACTTATCCTTTGTCAAGCGGATAAGATATTCGATATTGCCCTCCGGCCCTTTGACGGGCGAAAAGGTAAGCGCCATCGGCACGAAGCCAAGCTCGCGGGCAAAGGCGGTTACCTTGCGGATGACGTCCTCGTGCACCGAGGGCTCGCGAACGACGCCCTTCTTGCCCACAAATTCACGGCCAGCTTCAAACTGCGGCTTGATCAGCGCCACGAGCTCGCCATCTTCCTTGAGCAGGGTAAACGCCACCGGCAAAACCTTCGTCAGCGAGATGAACGCCACATCGATCGAGGCAAAGTCCAGCAGCTGTCCGATATCCTCGGGCGTCACATTGCGGATATTCGTTCGCTCCATATTGACGACACGCGCATCGGTACGAAGCTTCCAGGCCAGCTGGCCATAGCCGACATCGATAGCGAAGACGCGCACCGCACCATTTTGCAGCATGCAGTCGGTAAAACCGCCAGTCGACGCACCGATGTCGGCACAGCTGCGGCCCTCGATGCGCACGCCAAACTCCTGCATGGCCTTCTCAAGCTTCAAGCCGCCACGGCTGACATAGGGAATATCATTGCCGAGCAAACGGATTTCAGCTTCAGGCTTCACCGTTGCCCCGGCCTTATCGACTTTCTGATTGTCGACGAGTACCTCGCCGGCCATAATCATGCGCTTGGCCCGCTCCCGGCTGCCTGCCAGGCCGCGTTCGACCAAAAGTACATCCAATCGTTGTTTTGCCATTATTTCAATCGTTCCTTTACTGTTGCTGCAATCTGTTCTAGCTGCAACCCGCAGAGCTCAAAAAGCTCCTCCGGTTTGCCCTGCTCAATGAAACGGTCCGGAAGCCCAAGACGCAATAAATCTGTCTTAGCCGCAAGGCCACTGTCCATGAGATATTCCGCCACAGCCGACCCAAAACCGCCAGCCAATGTATTTTCTTCGAGCGTCACCAGCAGCCGGTGCTCTGCTGCCATGGCAGCAATGACCGCCGTATCGAGGGGTTTGACAAAACGCATGTTGACCACACTGGCAGAAATGCCATCCTCCGCAAGGATTGCCGCAGCCTGCTGGGCCCGATGCACCATCGGGCCCACAGCCAGGAACGCCACCTGCCCAGCCGCTGCCTTTGTCAGGATCTCTGCCTTGCCGATGGGGATATCGCAGAACGTCCCGCTAAGCGGTACCCCCAGGCCAGCGCCGCGCGGATAGCGGATAGCCGTCGGTGCATCCATTTTTACAGCCGTCGCGAGCATATCGCGCAGCTCAGACTCATCCTTGGGCACGAACACCGTCATATTGGGCATATGCCGCAGATAGGACAAGTCAAAAGCACCATGATGTGTCGGGCCGTCAGCTCCGACGAGACCAGCGCGGTCAAGGCAGAGCGTCACCGGCAGGTTCTGCAGGCACACATCATGCATAAGCTGATCATAGGCCCGCTGTGCAAACGTCGAGTAAAGCGTAACGACCGGATGGCGGCCATCTGCCGCCATGCCTGCCGCCAGGGTAACCGCGTGTTCCTCGGCAATACCGACATCGAAGAACCGCGCCGGATAAACCTCGCCAAAGGCCTTGAGCCCCGTGCCCGACGGCATGGCCGCCGTGATGGCTGTGATGTTCGTATCCTTCTCAGCCAGCTCGATCAAGGCCTTGCTGAATACAGAGGTATAGCTCGGTGCCCCTTTTTTCTGCGGGCACTGGCCGGTCTTGCGGTCAAAGACGCCGATGCCATGGAATTTGTCGGGCTGCTGCTCCGCCGGCAAATACCCCTTGCCTTTCTTCGTATGGATATGGATGAGTACAGGCCCTTCCATCTGTCTGGCCCGCCCCAGGATATCCTGCAGCAGGCTAAGATTATGGCCGTCAACCGGCCCGATATAATGGAAGCCGATTTCCTCGAATATACTGCCAGGCACCAGTGCTGACCGCACGCTGTCCTTGACGATGCGAGCCGTACGGTATGCCTTATCCCCAATATGCGGGATGCTCATCAAAAGATTCCCGACATCCTTTTTCGCGCGGTTGTACTGCGGATCGAGCCGGATGCGCGAGAGGTATTCGCTCATGCCACCGACGTTCTTGTCGATCGACATTTCATTATCGTTGAGAATAACGATAAGCTTCTTGCCTAAATCGCCCGCCTGATTCAACGCCTCAAAGGCCTCGCCGCCTGTCAGTGCACCATCACCGATGACAGCGATGACCTCATTTTTCCGTCCGCAAAGGTCGCGCGAGATGGCCATGCCGAGAGCTGCCGAAATCGAGGTGCTGGCATGGCCGACACCGAAGGCATCGTATTTTGACTCGGACCGATTTGGAAATCCCGTAATGCCGCCAAGCTGGCGCAAGGTATGGAAACGGTCACGGCGTCCCGTAAGGATCTTATGGGAATACGCCTGATGGCCCACATCCCAAATCAACTTGTCCTGCGGGAAATGAAAGACGCTGAACAGTGCCAGCGTCAGCTCGACCGTGCCCAGGCTTGGCGCCAGATGGCCGCCATTAGCCGCAACCGTATCGACGATGAACCCACGCAGCTCACGCGCCAGTTCCTCGAGTTCCGACAGACTGTATTTCTTGATATCATCCGGACTATCTATTTTTTCCAACAATGGATATGCATTCATCCCCAGCACTCCCAATTATTTATTGCGGTCAACGAGGTACTTCACAAGGTCACGCAGGAAATCAGCCTCGGGGCCAAATACCGCCAGTGCCTTTACCGCATCTGCCACCGTATCCTCAGCAAACTTGCGGGCCTCAGCCAGCGAAGTAAGCGTAACATACGTCGATTTGTGGTTTTTCTCATCGCTGCCAACCGGTTTGCCGATCAAGGCCTCATCACCGACTACATCGAGGATATCGTCAGTGATCTGGAAAGCCAGGCCGAACTTATCGGCATACTCCGTCAAAGCTGCCAGCTGCTGATCGCTGGCACCAGCCAGGATGGCGCCACTGCGGATAGCTGCCCGGAAGAGTGCACCGGTCTTGCCCATATGCATACGGCGCAGCGTCTCCATGCCGATTTGCTTGTCTTCCGACTCCATATCGAGTGCCTGACCGCCCACCATGCCATCCGGGCCGGCAGCCATGCTCATCTCACGCACGACCTGTACGAGCGTCTGCGCATCCGCACCCGGCTGACGCAGCATGACCTCAAACGCCAGCGTCAGCAAAGCGTCACCAGCCAGTGTCGCCATGCCCGCCCCATAGACCTTATGGTTCGTAAGCTTACCGCGGCGATAATCGTCATCATCCATTGCCGGCAGATCATCATGAATCAGCGAATAGGTATGAATCATCTCAATCGCACAGCCCGTCTTGATGAACTTCGTGCCATCAGCGCCGAGTGCATCAGCGGCAGCCATCAAGAGCACCGGACGCAGGCGTTTGCCGCCTGCCATCAGACTGTACTCCATCGATTCCGTCAATGTCTTGTCGACTGGCGTTTCCTTATTGAGTTCGGCCGTAAGAGCTGCCTCTACCAGCTGCTGTCTTTCCTGCCAGAGTTCCTTGAAATCCATCCTATTACTCTCCCTCTATCTGCAATTCTTGTTGCTGTATCTTTCCCTTGCTTTCGCTCACCAAAAGATCCATCGTCTTCTCCGCACGATCAAGCGCAGCCATACAGCTGCTGCCGAGCTGGACGCCTTCCGAATAGTTTGCCATGAGCTCCTGCAAGCTGCTATCGCCAGCCTCCATCTGGGCAACGATCTGCTCCAGCCTTGCCAGCGATTCTTCAAAAGATAATTCCTTTTTTCTAGGCATCTTACTTTCCTCTCTTTCGTGGCCGTGACTTTCGTGGCTCCACCGCCGTATCCATGACTTCAACAACCGCGCGGCCATCTTGCAGGACCAGCGTCAGCTGCTCCTGCGGCTGGATCTGCGCCACCTTCGTGACAAGCTGACCGTCTTTTTCCGCTACCACATAGCCGCGCTGCAATACCCGGGCAGGATTCATGCCATCGAGCGTTTCCAAGGCCATGCTTACCGCATGGCGCTTATTGACCATTGCCTGTTGCGCCAGTTGCTGGAGCCGGCGCAGCAAGGCATCCAGCCGCAGTTTCCGCTCCGTCAGCAGCGATTGCGGCTCTTGCAGCACGCGGCGGCGCAGCAGTGCCTCTAGCCGCAGCCGCCGGCTTTCGATGCCTTTATGGGTCTGCGCCGCTAGGCGTTTCATGAGCCCTTCCACATGGCGCTGCAGATCCGCGCGATCCGGCACGGCAAGCTCGGCAGCATTTGATGGTGTCGCTGCACGGACGTCTGCCGCAAAATCAGCCAGCGTAAAGTCCGTCTCATGCCCGACTGCTGAGATCACGGGAATACGCGATGCATAAACCGCGCGAACCACGCATTCCTCATTGAAGGCCCACAAGTCCTCCATCGAGCCACCGCCGCGTCCGACAATCAGGACATCGACCGGATAGTTTTCATTGAAAAAACGGATGGCAGCTGCCACTTGCTCCGCTGCGCCCTCTCCCTGTACCTGCACAGGCCGCAGGACAAGCTGCACCGCCGGCCAGCGATGCTTTGCCACATGATAGATATCGCGCAGCACTGCACCAGCCAGCGAAGTCACTACGCCAATCCTTTCAGGAAACACAGGCAGTTCCTTTTTATGCTCAGCAGCAAACAAGCCTTCTGCCGTAAGCTTCGCCTTGAGCTGCTCGAAAGCCAGTGCCAGATCGCCCGTACCCTCGGGAGCCAGCGAATCCACATAGAGCTGATAAGCACCATCGCGCTCATAGACGGATATCGTCCCCGCCGCTACGGCCTTTTGCCCATTTACTGGCTGAAAGCGCAAGCTCTGCGCCCGGCTGCGAAACATCACACATTTAAGCGAACTATCCGCATCTTTTAGCGTGAAGTAACGATGGCCGGAGGGATAACACTTGAAATTCGAGATCTCGCCGCGCACCATGATGCCACGCAACAACTGCTCACGGTCAAAAATTCCCTTTATGAACTTGTTGACCTGACTGACGGAATGGATTGCCAAGATATTCCCTCCAAACATACGAAAAAGCCAGCCCGAAAAATCCGGGGCTGGCAGTTTCATTCATCAATGCGCGATTTTCATCATCGCACCCAGGATTCCATTGACATAGCGGCTGGAATCATCTGTACCGTACTTCTTCGCCAGTTCCACAGCCTCGTTGATTGCGATATTTGGCGTGAGCTTCTCCTCCGAGAACTTGATCTCGAAGATAGCCATGCGAACCAGATTACGGTCAACGGCAGCCATGCGCTCGATTTTCCAATCCTTCGAACTCTCGGAAATCAAAGCATCAATAGCTGCAAGATTCGCGCGCGTGCCCTGTACCAATGTCTGCACATACGAACGATCATGGGCAGACATCTTCTCAGCCTCACTCAGTGCGGTATCAATAGCTAAGGTCTCATACATCCCTTGCTGCTCTTCCGTCTCAGCCTGATTCAAATCTAACTGGAACAGCGCCTGCAGGGCTGCTTCCCTTGCTTGTCTACGACTCATTACTTACCTTCCTCTTATCTCTTTTTAGTTCCGAAAATGATTCGTCAGCTGGAAGAAACGCTCACTAAGCGATCCCAGGATATCCTCGCCCTGATCCATCTGCGAACCGACAAACAGGCCAACCAGCCCGCAGCAAAGGACAAACACCGTACACCAAAAGCCAAAGCATAAAATGGCTATGCCCAGTACGATGCCAAGGATAGTCCCCACCGTCTTGCCACGATGCTGCTGCCAAAGTGCCTCGGCAGTTTCTCTCAGTTCTTCTTTCATCAGCTGTGCCACCGCCTTAAACCACACGATGTTTTCTAGCTGGCTGCCTGTCCGCTATATCAGCCACCACGATATCAACCGGCACCTCGGGCAGTTCCATAGTCTGCGCCAGCTGCTGCTGTATATGCTGGGCAAGCTGCGCAGAAAGTTTCGGGATATCGGCCTGGCGGCCGGCTGTCAAAGCAAGCGCTACGGCAAGCGTTGCCCCTTCTTTATGGTTTTTTGCCTGCACCTTGACCCGGACGTCATAAACGCCATGCACCTCTCGTGCCAGCCGGTCTACGAAATTGCGTATAGCATCAAGAGCCACACGCACCTCGCCATCAGGACCGCTGGTAATGACGTACTCGCCCTTGCTCGTAGCCTTCTCTTTGCTGCGGGCAAAGACCTGTCCGAGCAGCTTCAAGCTGATCAGGAAAGCGATACCGGCTCCCGCCAGCGTCTCCTTGCGTGTCAGTGCATAGCGGAGTTCTTCCAGCCAAACCGTTTCCGGCAGCCAGCCTGCAGCTGCCCCGATGACAGCCAGAGCCAGGGCCGCCGCCGTCAGTGAGAGCAACAGCAACAGGAATCGATTGATTATTCCCATACCATCAACCTCTTTTAACGGACACGTACCTCATCGGATTTATCTTCATCCTGCGGGAAGCTTACTCCCTGTACATGGACGTTGACTTCCACGACAGTAAGCCCCGTCATTGTCTCGATGGCCTGCTTGACATTTTCCTGGGCAGCCAGGGCAATATCCGGAATGCGGACACCATATTTGACAATGATATAGAGATCGACAGCTGCTTCCTTCTCCCCGACCTCGACCTTCACACCTTTGGCGAAGTTCTTACGGCCAAGCATTTCAGCGATACCGCCAGCAATGCCACCGCTCATGCCAGCAATGCCCTCTACTTCCGTAGCGGCCAGACCAGCAATGATGCTGACGACTTCATCAGCAATGCGGATAGCACCTAACGAACCATTTTTCTGAATCTCTTTTTCCTTCTCCATTACGAACCCCTCCAATACTGTACGAAAAATCGCATTGAAACGTATATTTCACCATAACATATACTTTCGCGAAGAGGCGCCAAGATTCCTGCCAATTCGGAAATAATTGCCTGGAAATCGTGAAAAAACTGCCGCACCATACCTCTGATGATGCGGCAGTCTTAGGCATCATAATCTACCAATTATGCACGCTCGATGTAGTTACCCGTGCGCGTATCGATGCGCAGGACTTCACCCTCGTTGATGAACAGCGGTACGCGGACCTCATACCCCGTCTCAACCTTAGCCATCTTCGTAGCACCCGTAGCCGTATTGCCCTTGACACTCGGCTCGCACTCGATGACCTTGAGGTTAACGGAGTTCGGGAGCTGGATGCCGATGATACGGCCTTTGAACGTCTGGATAGAAACTTCCATGTTCTCCATGAGGTAGTTCAGGGCATCGCCAAGCTGCTCTTTGTTGAGCTCAACCTGCTCATACGTTTCCGTGTTCATGAACGTGTACATGCCGTCAGCCTCATAGAGGAACTGCATGTTCTGCGTCTCAAGGTGTGCTGCCGGCATCTTCTCGTTCGGGTTGAACGTGCGCTCAACAACAGCACCCGTCTCAACGTTCTTGATCTTCGTGCGGACGAATGCAGCGCCTTTACCCGGCTTTACATGCTGGAAATCGACAATCTGCCAAACGCCACCATCAATCTCGATCGTGAGACCCGTGCGGAAATCAGTACTATTAATCATTAACTTACGCCCTCCAATTATTGCCTTTTAAGCATTTGTTTTCAATGTAACGAATTAATGATAGCATATTTTGCGCCTTTTGAAAAGGGCCCGCTGCCATCTTCTCGCGGATTATATGACTTCAATGAGTTCTTTATCCGCTTTCGTCAGCGGTTCACAGCCATCTTTCGTGACCAGTACCGTATCCTCGATGCGCAGGCCACCCCAGCCCGGAATGTAGACACCCGGCTCATCGGTAATCAGCATGTTTTCCTGCAGGATGTCCTCCCGTTTCAGGGACATCCGTGGATTCTCATGGATCTCAAGGCCAAGGCTATGGCCAAGTCCATGCCCGAAATACTGCTTGAGGTCATAGCGGGCCAGATTCTCCTGCACTGCCATATGGACGGACTTGCCCGAAACACCTGGCTTGATTTTCGTCAGCGCCAGTTTCTGCGACTCCAGTACAGCCCCATAGATACGGCGCTGTTTTTCATCGGCATGGCCGATGCAGATGGTACGCGTAATGTCAGAATCATAGCCCGCATAGATAGCGCCATAGTCCATCGTCAGGAACTCGCCTTCGGCGATGACCTTATCGGTAGCAATGCCATGCGGCAGCACGCCACGGATGCCCGAGGCCATGATCGTCGTAAACGACGGCCCTTCCGAGCCATTTTCGCGCATGCAGTTTTCCAGATGCGCAGCCACCTGCACTTCTGTCATACCCGGGCGCACATAGGTCAGGATATCCTTGAAACCGATATCGGCAATCGCGCAAGCCTTGCGGATATTAGCGATTTCCTCCTCGTCCTTGATCTGACGCAGGTCATCGAGCAGCACCGCCGTCGTGAACTCGCAGCCATCAAGCAGCTTGGTCAGCGTGACAAAATCATCATAGATCAGGGCATTGCCTTCAAAGCCAACTTTCTTCGCACCAGTTTTCTTGACGCACTCAGCCGTCTTTGCCAGCAGCCCGTTCTCCTGCTCGACAATCGTGAACAGCGGTGCCTGCTGCGCCGCCTGTTCTGTATAGCGGTTGTCGGTGATCAGCATCGCCTCATCGCGCGAAATCACCAGCGTCGTGTCGTCACCGCGGAACCCGCTGAAATAATGCAGGTTCACATACTTCGTCACAACGATGGCATCAAGCTGATGCTCCGACATAAGGGCACGGACAGCCTCTAAACGGCTCTGTTTCATAAATGGTCAACTCCTGGTTTTTACTTACAATGGATATTACTATTTCATTGCTTTTGCAGCTTATAGATGATTGCCTCCAGCGCTGCCAGATAGCTTTCGCTGCCGAGGCCGCATATCTGCCCCATGGCCACTGGCGCCAGCACCGACTGATGACGGAACGCCTCGCGCTTATGGATATTGGAGATATGCACCTCGATAAGCGGCACATCGATGGCAGCGATAGCATCGCGCAGCGCGATGCTGTAATGCGTAAATGCCGCTGCATTGAAAATGATATAATCGTAATTATGATTGGCTTCCTGTATCTTATCGACCAGGCAGCCTTCATGGTTGGACTGATAGAAATCAATGGCGATGCCAGCCGCCTGCGCGCGCTTTGCCATCCTGTCTTCGATATCCTTGAGCGTCGTGCTGCCGTAGATTTCCGGCTCACGCATGCCCAAAAGATTGAGATTCGGGCCATTGAGTACGAGAACTTTTGCCATGCATGCTCCTCCCGTCAGTAGCGGATGTCAAAACGCTTTTCATCAGGCACGATATCGCGCGTCTCCAGCGCAAAGCTCTGCACCTTGATGAAATAGTTGCCAGCGCGGATGATCTGCTCGAGCTTATCGATTGCCTCGGCCTCACCCTGCAGCTCCATCGTGACTGTCCCATCGTCCATGTTCTTTACCCAGCCAGTAATGCCGAGCTCCATAGCATGCTGCTGCACGAACATGCGGAAGCCGACTCCCTGAACCTGGCCGGCAGCGGTACCAAAATAACGAATAGCCATAATCAACACCACTTTCCTCTATATCATAATCAACTATATCCTAATCATAGCACGGTATGATTAAAATTTACAATATAAATCAGAAAATATGATTCACTGCTTCGTTTGTGTAACGTCACGGCGCAGAATCGTATAGGGTTCCACTGGCTGTTCCATCTTCATGGCCAGCATCATCTGCGGATGCGGGGCAACGTCGATACGCTCTCCGTCAGCATTTTTCATCGCCGTGATTTTCTGGCGGTACAGCGGGCCTGTCGGCTGGAACACTTCGATTTCCTGACCGAGCTTCATATTGTTGCGCTGCTCGACCACGGCCCAGCCCGTCGCTGCATCATAGGAACGCACCAGACCGACAAATTCCGAAGTCTGGTCGTACGATGTCTTGCCATAGATCTGATCGTCAGCCGTCGGCTGATGATAGTAGAAGCCCGTCGTATACGTACGATGCGATACTTTCTCGAGCTCATCGAGCCACATCTGCTGTACCTCGAAATGCTCGGGATCTTCAAAGTACGCATCGATAGCCAGACGGTACGCCTTGACGACGCTTGCCGCATAATGCACGCTTTTCATGCGGCCCTCAATCTTGAGGCTGTCCACGCCGCTTTCAATGACGTCACGGATATTCGGCATCAGGCACATGTCCTTCGAATTCATGATGTATGTGCCACGCTCGTCCTCGGCAATCGGGAAATACTGTCCCGGCCGCGTTTCCTCAACCAGTGCATACTTCCAGCGGCAGGACTGCGCACAGCTGCCGCGGTTTGAATCGCGGCCCGTGAAGTAGTTCGACAGCAGGCAGCGGCCCGAATAGGAAATACACATCGCACCATGCATGAACATCTCCAGATCTACGTCACATTTCGCGCGAATCTCGCGGATTTCCGCCAGTGACATCTCGCGGGCCAGCACGACACGCTTGGCACCCAGTTTTTTCCAGGCATTGACCGTCGCCCAGTTCGTGTTGTTGGCCTGGGTGCTGATATGAAGCTCCATCTCCGGAATGAGTTCCCGGCACATCATGAATACCCCAAGATCGGCAACGAGCAGCGCATCGGCCTTGATTTCATCCAGATACTTCAAATAATCTGGAAGCCCAGCCAGATCGCTGTTATGCGGAAAGATATTGACCGTCACATAGACCTTGCGCCCCCGCGCATGGGCAAACGCCACGGCCTCCTTTAGCTCCTCACGCGTGAAGTTGCCGCCAAAGGCCCGGAGGCCAAAAGCCTTGCCGCCCAGATAAACGGCATCCGCGCCATAGAGTATCGCCATCTTTAATTTTTCCAGTGTTCCTGCCGGTGCTAAAAGCTCTGGCTTCTTTATCATAAACAGGATTCCTCCTAAATCGTTCTATCGTTTACGGCCGCTGATACCGCGTTACCGCCAGGCCATCGCCATTTTCCAGGATCTCTGTCGTATATCCTGGCGTCTCTGTCACCACGCGGATATACTCACGCAGCCGCTTGACAATGGTCCGGAACCGGCGCGGCGGCTTTTCCTCGGACCGCACATAGCCGCGGAACAGGACATTATCCGCCAGGACAACAGCCTTGTCCGCAAGCAACGGTTCCACCTTCTGCAGATAATCCACATACTGCCCCTTGGCGGCATCGATGAATACAAAATCATAAGGTGCCATCTCAGGCGCCACGCTCGTCAGCAGCTTGGCGGCATCGCCCGTATGGATATGGATTTGCCCCGCATATATTGACCGGTCAATATATGCCTGCGCAGTTTTTGACCGGTCAGCACTGAGTTCCAGCGTCGTAATCTCTACCCCTGCAGCACCATTATGGGCAATCTGCAAAGCGGAGTAGCCAATGGCCGTCCCTATCTCCAGCACATGCTGCGGCCTGCACGCCCTTATCACTTGCAGGAAAGCGGCGCGCCCCCGTTCATTGATGATTGGCACATGGTTCGCCTGCGCATATTGTTCCATTTCTGCCAATACGTTTTCTATTGCTTCCAAAATAACTCCTATTGTCTGGTCAGGCTGACAAGTCAAATTGACTTGTCAATCTGACTTGTCAACGTACCTGATCCACCAGCATCTGATGATCGGCATAATTCGTCGAATAATGATTGTGTCCCTTGCGATCGGCTACAAAGTACAGATAATCCGTATCGGCCGGGTAGAGCACCGCCTTGATAGCTGCCATGCCCGGGCTGGCAATCGGCCCTGGCGGCAGGCCACGGTGCTGGTAGGTATTATACGGCGACTCGATCTTGGTATCCTTGATGGTCACATCCTCCTTCGGCGCATCCAAAAGGTACTGCAAGGTCGTATCCGATTGCAGCGGCATGCCGAGTTTCAATCGTTTCAGGAATACCTGTGCGATGATAGGCCGGTCTTCCTCATAAAGCGCCTCTTTCTCAACCAGCGAGGCCAGCGTTATGACCTCGAAGATCGTAAGGTCCATCTCCTTGGCCCGCGCTCTGAGTTTTGGCGTCAGCCGTGTATCGAAATCCTCAGCCATCATCTTCATGATGGATTCGGGCGTAGCCTCTTCATGCAGCTCATACGTATCCGGGAACAAGAACCCCTCACAGGCATATCGGATTTCGGGCTTGCGCTCGATGTAATCATACGGCGCATAAGTCTTGGCCTTGCGCAAAAACTCCTGCTCATCCACAAGACCCTCATCCGCCAGGCGTTTGGCTATCTCTTTGATGCCAAAGCCCTCGGGAATCGTGAATTTCACCACTGCCGTATCGCCAGCCACCAGTTTGCTGAGCACTTCATCGGCTGACATGTCAGGATGCATGGCATACATGCCCGTCTTGAAGGAGCTGGCCACCTTGCTGGTCTTGACTTTCCACCAGAACGGCCACTTGCTGCCCAGCACGCCGTGCTGCACGAGTTTATCGCCAATCTCATTGGCTCCCATGCCCGGCTTGACCGAAACATAGATGACCTGATTGGCTGACATTGCCGCCCGCTGCGCTGACTTGCCCTGGAACAAGAGCATACAGCTGCCTAACAGTACCACAAGGACAGCAATACTCACCACAGCCCACCGTTTCCAAGTCATCCTGTCACTGACCTGTTCCAACTTCCCCGTTACCCAGTCTAAACTCTGCTGATGGTCCGACAGCCACTTTTCGCAGCTTGCCTGCCATGCTTTGAGCTTCTC
The DNA here is from genome assembly GCA_015058575.1 of Pseudoselenomonas ruminantium. Classification (GTDB taxonomy): domain Bacteria; phylum Bacillota; class Negativicutes; order Selenomonadales; family Selenomonadaceae; genus Selenomonas_A; species Selenomonas_A ruminantium_O. The sequence continues at coordinate 91,531 of SVBZ01000048.1, read as the reverse complement.
TCCCACAACAACATCTCCATTCCTTATAAATGCGAAAAAGCTGCCACTCCATCTGGATGGCAGCCCCGCAACAGGACTTACTCCTGCTCTGCTTCGTCAACCAAAGCGTTATAAGCTTTTTGAACCGCCTCAAACTCTTCGTCCGTCGGCTCAATGTATTCCTCTTCGCCATTCTCGTCGGTAACGATCTTTGCAATCAGCACATCCTCGTCGCCATCTTCACAGCCGCAGCCGCAGCCATGTTCATGCTCATCGTTATGCAGGCCGACAAGCAAGGCATACTTCTGGTCGCCTACCGGGATGATCATCTCTTCCTCATAGTAGTACTCATTGCCCTGATCGTCCGTCATGACAACCACGACGCCATCTTCGTTCATGTCTTTCTCTTTATCTGCCATATAAGTCACCTCTTCATAGTTATTTGTCTAAAAGCATTTTAGCCTATTCCAAGAAAATTTGTCAAGCAAAAGCCGTCATCAGCGCAGGCTGTCCAGATAGCCCTGCAGGATAAAGACAGCCGCCATCTTGTCGATGACCTTCTTGCGCTTCTTGCGCGATACATCTGCCTCGATCAAGGAACGCGCAGCGGCAACCGTCGACAGGCGTTCATCCCAAAACACCACTTCGACGTCCGGATACGTTTCCTTTACCTTGGCCATGAAATCCTTGACGATGCTGCAGCGGTCACCTTCGGTGCCATCCATATTCTTGGGCAGCCCCGAAACCAGGGACCTCGTCTCGTACTGCTCCATAAGCTCACCGAGCCGCTTCAAATCATCTTCTTCCTTGCGGCGGCGGATTGTCTCCACGCCCTGCGCGGTAAGGCCCAAAAGATCGCTTACCGCAATGCCGATCGTGCGGTCGCCAATATCGAGCGACATATACCTTTTCATTTACTTATTCTTCTCCAAATACGCTCTTACCAATTCTTCGAGCAGCTCGTCACGCTCCAGCTTGCGGATCTGGCTGCGGGCGTCGTTGTGGCTCGTCACATATGCCGGGTCACCTGACAGCAGATAGCCAACCAACTGATTGATGGGATTATAGCCCTTTTCCTCCATCGCCTGGCAGGCATTGCGGATAATCGTCGCTGCCTTGTTCTCATCATTGCCGAATTTAAACATCATCGTTTCTTCGCTGACCATAGCTGATTCCTCCCGAATATGTTTTCGCTCTATCTATTGTATCATATTCTAGCCGCATTTCCTAGAAATATTCTGAAAAGCTAAAGCCTGTGCAAAAAAATACCGTCAGGCATATGCCCGACGGTATTCAGCGACTGGAAATCACTTGATCATATCATGCTCGATCATGTACTCTGCAATCTGCAATGCATTGAGTGCTGCGCCCTTGCGGATCTGATCGCCGCAGCACCAGAGATTCAGTGCATGCTCACAGGAATAGTCCTTGCGGATACGGCCGACTTCGACATCATCTTTGCCCGACGTGAAGAGCGGCATCGGGTATTCCTGCTCATCGGTGTTGTCTTTGACGACAGCCCCTGGGAAAGCATCGATGGCCTTGCGCGCTGCTTCGACGCTGACTTCGTCCTCAAACTCGATGTTGACCGATTCCGCATGGCTGCGATAAACCGGCACGCGGACCGTCGTTGCCGTCACGCGGATGTCCGGATCGTCGAAGATTTTCTTCGTCTCATTGACCATCTTCATTTCCTCTTTCGTGTAGAGGTTATCCTGGAAGACATCAATCTGCGGAATCAGGTTGAACGCAATCTGATAATGCTTGTTGAGCGCTGCGCCCGGCAGGATGTTCGCCGTTACCTCGCGGCCGTTCACGATATCATCGACCTGCTGCTCAAGCTCAGCCATAGCCTCCTTGCCGCCGCCCGAAACAGCCTGATACGTCGATACGACAACGCGCTTGATCTTCGAGATATCATAGAGCGGCTTGAGTGCCATGAGCATGATAATCGTCGAGCAGTTCGGGTTGGCGATGATGCCTTTATGCTTGCTGATGGCCTCAGGATTGACCTCCGGCACGACCAGCGGGACTTCCGGATCCATACGGAAAGTACTGGAGTTATCAATGACTACAGCACCAGCTTTGACTGCCGCCGGAGCGAAAACCTTGCTGGCACCGCCGCCAGCAAACAGAGCAATCTGAACATCCTTGAACGAATCTTCCGTTGCCTCCTCTACCGTGTATTCCTTGCCCATGAACTGGATTTTCTTGCCAGCACTGCGCTTGGAAGCGAGCATCTTGAGGTTGGCGAACGGGAAGTTGCGCTCCTCGATGAGGTTTAAGAACTCCTGCCCAACGGCACCCGTGGCACCGAGGATTGCTACGTTGTACTTTTTCATAAAGATACATCCTTTCGATGATTGATAGCAAATGCTTTTGAATCAGAACTCCAGCAGCTTATCAAGCCCAATCGTAAGGCCCGAAAGAGCGCGTACCTTCTTGGCAGCCAGGCAGACCCCTGGCATGAAGGACTCGCGGTTCATGGAATCGTGGCGGATGGTAAGCGTCTGCCCCAAGCCGCCAAAGATGACTTCCTGATGCGCCACATAGCCCGGCAAACGAACGCTGTGGATATGCATCCCCTCATAGTCAGCGCCACGGGCGCCAGCCATTTTTTCCTTTTCTTCCAGATGGCCCTGCTTATGTGCCTCGCGGACTTCGGCAATCATGGCCGCTGTCTGGATAGCCGTGCCTGAAGGGGCATCGAGCTTATTGTCATGATGCAGCTCGATGATTTCAACCTCAGGCATGTACTTGGCTGCCTGCTTGGATAAAACCATCAAGAGCACTGCGCCAATGGCAAAGTTCGGTGCGATAAAAGCCGGCGTACCATTCTTCTCTGCTGTCTGCCGGATTTCTTCTTTCTGCTCGGCAGAAAGCCCCGTCGTCCCGACAACCGGCGAAACCTTATGCTCCAGTGCCGTCATGACATTGCCAAAGACGACGTCCGGACGCGTGAAGTCAACCATGACCTCAGGTTTCAGCCGCGCGAGCGCTGCCGCCAGGTCTGTTTCCACCAGAATGCCATTGGCCGGCAGACCGACGAGCGTGCCGGTATCCGCTCCGCCATGAATGTCGCAAGCCCCCACGAGCTGAAGCTCCTTATCCTCCTGCACCGCTTTCAGGACAGCTTGTCCCATGCGGCCACAAGCACCATTTACGAATACTGTAGTCAAGCTATGCGCCTCCTAGAATTTTTTACGCACAAAAGATAACTTCATTGTATAGTATGTCCGTCGATTATGTCAAGATGTTCTCGACAAAAAGACGGTAAAATTATTACGTTTCCGTAATGTTGAGAAATTGCTGCTGATATTGTAAGGCCAGAATCGGCAGGATATCGCGCACATCGGCCTGATTCTCCATCGTCTCCAGGGCTGCCCGGCGCGCCAATAGCAGGATGTCCATATCCTGCAGGACATCGGCAATCTTGAGGTCTGGCAAGCCATGCTGCATCGCGCCAAAGAACTGCCCCGGCCCGCGCAGCCGCAAATCCTCCTCAGCCAGCTTGAACCCATCGGTGGTATCTGCCATGATCTGCAGGCGCTCCTTCGCATTTTCCGTCTTCATCTCTGAGACCAGGATGCAGAACGACTGATACGGCCCGCGGCCAATGCGGCCGCGCAGCTGATGAAGCTGGGCAAGGCCAAAACGCTCGGCATTCTCGATGACCATGATGCTCGCATTCGGCACATTGACACCGACTTCGATTACCGTCGTCGACACAAGAAGCTTTATCTTGTCTTCATAAAAGTCCTGCATGACCTGCTCTTTTTCTGCGGCCTTCATCCTGCCATGCACAAGACCGACCGGCACATCGCGGAAAATCCCATAGCGCAGTTCCTCATAGATTTCCTCCGCCGATGGCAGCGGACTCTCCTCATTCATCTCAATCAAAGGACAGACAACATACGCCTGCCGCCCTGCCTCCAGCTGGCTGAGCACATATTTATAGATGAGCTCACGCCGGTCAGGCTGCCGCACAAAGGTGCGGATTGGCTGCCGTCCTGGCGGCAGCTCCTGAATCAGCGACACATCGAGATCGCCATAGACAGTAAGTGTCATCGTGCGCGGAATCGGCGTTGCGGTCATGACGAGAACATCGGGCATAAGCTCGCCCTTCTTTTCCAATTCTGCCCGCTGCGCGATGCCAAACCGGTGCTGCTCATCGGTAACGACAAGCCCCAGTTTGGCAAAATGCACACCTTCCTGGATAAGCGCATGCGTGCCAATGACGATATCCACCTCATGGGCAGCGATAGCTGCATACATTGCCTCGCGCTTTTTCTTCGTGAGCCGTCCGGACAAAAAGCCCAAGCGAATCCCTAAAGGTTCCAGCTGTGCCTTGAAGCCTTCATAATGCTGGCTGGCCAGGATTTCCGTCGGTGCCATGAGCGCGCCCTGATAGCCATTTTCCACCGTCTTCACGAGTGCCAGCATGGCAATGACCGTCTTGCCCGAACCGACATCTCCCTGTACCAGCCGCCGCATCGGAACCGGGCTTTCCATATCATGGCAGATTTCCCGCCAGACTTTTGCCTGGTCATTGGTAAGCTTGAATGGCAGGCTCGCTTCGAGACGATGCACGAGCTCACTCGAAAGCAGATGGCGGATGCCCTTTTTCTTTTCCCGTGACTGCCGCTTGAGAATCAGCAGGCCGCACTGGATCAGATAAAGTTCCTCAAAAGCCAGCCGGTTGCGCGCAGCCTTGAGCTCGGCAAAGTCCGCAGGAAAGTGGATTTTCTGCAGTGCTTCGCGGCGGCCTTGCAGCTGATAACGCTTGCGTATGTCAGCCGGTATAACCTCTGGCAGCTCAAACTCCTCCTGCAAAAGACCGGCCATGGTCTTGCGGAAGAATTTCTGATTCAGGCGTTCCGTAGCCGGATAGACGGGCAGGATGCCGCACATTTCCTCCGGCTGTTCCTCTTCATCGAGAATCTGAAAACCGCTGAGCTGGCTCATGGCGAACTGGCCACGGCCGCCATAAGCATATTCGGCTTTCCCTGTCACAAAGACACGCCGCCCCGTTTGCAATTGTTTCTTTAAATATTTCTGATTGAACCAGGTCACCTGCAAAAAAGCACTGCCATCGCCGATGAGTGCTGTAAGGATCGTCATGCCGCGCCGTCCTGCCTGACGCTCACTCACGTTCATGATAACGCCGGAAACCGTCGCCCGCTCTCCCGGCTTTAGCTCCGCAATCCTGGTCAGCACGCTCTGATCCTCATAGGTACGCGGGAACCAGGTCAAAAGATCATAGACCGTGCGGATGCCCATGCGGTTGAGCTCTGCTTTTTTCTTCGGACCTACGCCCTTGACATATTGGATTGAATCTCGTAACTTCACTCGCCATCACCTAAAACATTCGTTTGTTCTCTATCATTTTAGCAAATTCCACCCAGCCCTTCAATGGCAAAACCTGCCGGATACCTTGCTATCCCTGCTGCTACTATTTATAATAAACACGTCAGGAGGGATTCGATTGATTAAACTAATCGCAACCGATATGGATGGCACGCTGCTCGACGGCCGCCATCGGATATCGTCGGAAAACATTGCCGCCATCCGCCAGGCACAGGCCGCTGGTATCCGCTTCGTCATCGCTACAGGCCGCATCATGGCCGATGTACGCGCCTTTATCGAAAGCTACGACCTGCATCCCTACTACCTTACGATGAACGGCGCTGAGCTCCACGACACGGAGCATCAACTGCTGCATGCTGCCTACATCGATCACGACCGCAGCCGCAGGATTTACGAAACCATCGCGAGCTTCCACCGCTTCAATCTGGAAATCTATACCGACCAAGGCCATTACAGTGCCAATTCCCGTCTGCGGACATATCGCGGCCTGCTCGACCGCATGCGCGAAGTGCGCCCCGGCACGACATTTTTCAAGAACTTCTGCTGGGCTCTTTGCAACCCGCACTTCCGCAAACTGCAATACATACACGACCTCGATAAATTCTGGCAAAGCGATATCCACATCGCAAAATTCATCACCTTCAGCCAAAAGCCCGCGCTGCTCAGCAAACTTAGCGACAAGCTTGCTGAGGAAGTCCCCGGACTGGCGCTCTCGGCCAGCTTCCGCACCAACATCGAAATCAATGATGCGCAAGCCACCAAAGGCAATGCCCTGCGCGTGCTGACGCAAAAGCTTGGCATCCGGGAAGAGGAAGTCCTCGTACTTGGCGACGGCACCAACGACCTTTCGATGTTTGAAGCGTTTCCCACCCATGCAACGGCTATGGAAAACAGCGTCCCCGCACTCAAAGAAAAGGCGGCTCACATCACAGCCGACAATCTGCACCACGGCGTGGCCCAGGCTATCGCGCGCTATCTATAAGGCATACTTGCTTATGACTATCCCCGGCTTACACCGGCTATCGGCAGGAAAAACGACCTGCCAATAGCCGTTTTTTTATAACAAAAGAGGAACTTCCCACGAAGTTCCTCTTGCAGGTGAAGATATTTGGTTCTCAGCGGACGAATCAGAGCTGCGGGCCTGCAGCGACAAGAGCCTTGCCTGCTTCGTTCGTCGTGTATTTATCGAAGTTCTTGATGAACATCGATGCCAGTTCTTTGGCTTTCTTTTCCCACTCAGCCGGATCAGCATACGTGTTTTTCGGATCGAGGATATTCGTATCTACGCCCTCAAGCTCCGTCGGAACCTCAAGACCGAAGAACGGAATCTTCTTCGTCGGTGCATTGGCGATAGCACCGCTATGGATGGCGTCAATGATACCACGCGTATCCTTGATGGAGATGCGTTTGCCCGTGCCATTCCAGCCCGTGTTGACAAGATATGCTTTCGTGCCATTGGCTTTGACGCGTTTTACGAGCTCCTGTGCGTACTTCGTCGGATGGAGTTCGAGGAACGCCTGGCCAAAGCAAGCCGAGAACGTCGGCGTCGGCTCCGTGATGCCGCGCTCCGTACCAGCAAGTTTTGCCGTGAAGCCAGACAGGAAGTAATACTGCATCTGCTCCGGCGTCAGGATGGAAACCGGTGGCAGGACACCAAAGGCATCAGCCGAAAGGAAGATGACGCTCTTGGCAGCTGGTGCAGCGCTGCGGTCGTTGACAAAGCCTTTGACCGTTCCTTTGATGTGGTCGATAGGATACGATACACGCGTGTTCTCCGTGATGCTCTTATCCGCAAAGTCAATCTTGCCTTTTTCGTCAAGGACAACGTTCTCAAGCAGTGCATTGCGCTTGATTGCGCCATAGATGTCCGGCTCCGACTCCATATCGAGGTTGATGACCTTTGCATAGCAGCCACCCTCGAAGTTGAAGATACCTTCATCATCCCAGCCGTGCTCATCGTCACCGATCAGCAGGCGTTTCGGGTCCGTGGACAGCGTCGTCTTGCCCGTGCCCGAGAGGCCGAAGAAGATAGCCGTGTTCTTGCCTTCCTTATCCGTGTTTGCCGAGCAATGCATAGCAGCAATGCCCTTGAGCGGCAGGAAGTAGTTCATCATGGAGAACATACCTTTCTTCATCTCACCGCCATACCAGGTATTGATGATGACCTGCTCGCGGCTCGTCAGATTGAAGACAACCGCCGTATCGGAATGGAGACCAAGCTCCTTGAAGTTCTCGACTTTCGCTTTGGAAGCATTGTATACCGTGAAGTCCGGCTTGAAGTTTGCCAGCTCCTCTTCCGTCGGTTTTACGAACATGTTCGTAACAAAGTGAGCCTGCCAAGCAACCTCAACGATGAAGCGTACAGCCATGCGCGTATCCTTGTTGGCGCCGCAGAAAGCATCGACAACATAGAGCTTCTTGTTGGAGAGCTCTTTCTTGGCGATTTCTTTGCAAGCTTCCCAAGCCTCTTTCGTCGCGCGGTGGTTATCGTTATGATAAGCCTCAGAATCCCACCAAACGGTGTCATGGGAGGTCTCATCATCGACGATGAATTTATCTTTTGGGGAACGGCCCGTGAAGATACCCGTCTTGACGTTTACTGCACCGAGCTCCGAAATCTGGCCGACTTCAAAACCAGTCAGACCTTCTTTGGTCTCTTCCTCGAACAACGTCTTATACGAAGGGTTGTGAAGAATTTCCGTCGTGCCCGTGATTCCATACTGAGTAAGATCGATGTTTGCCATTTTACATTCAACCTCTTTCATAAAATGTATTAACTGTTGATAAGGTTTTCACACTTCACTTTCCTTACCACGAATATTATATTAGCTTATTTTTCCATAAATGTCAACTATTTGCATGGTAAAATTTTAAAAATGGCATTTATCGAAATTGTTTGTCAACAAAATAAAACAAACGAAAAACGCAGTACGGATTTATATTGTTCCCACTGCGTTTTTCGCATTGCTATTCTCTTATCACGCCTCAGCGAAGGCCAGCACTGCCTGGCGCATGCCCTCGCATGCACAGGCACCATCATGGCGCTGCGCCTTGGTGCGCAGCGAGGCAAGTCCCTGCGGCGTCGGATCATCGTTGAGTTCCTGCAATTTATCCAGCATAGCAAACTCATCAAGGCCAGCAGTATCCACGCCCAGTGCCTCGAGCACACTGCCATTGAATTTATAGGGGCTTGCGGTCGAAGCGATGACCATATAGTGGTCATCCCCCGTCGCCTGCTGATAATTCTCCGCTACCTTCCAAGCCACGGCCGTATGCGTATCCGGCACATAATGCTTATCCTTATAGACGCGGCCAATGAGTTCCTTGGTATCTGCATCACTCGTCCAGTCAGCCCAGAACGTCTGCTGGATTTTCTGCAGCAGATCCGCGCCGATATCATAGCGGCCCGTTGCTGAGAGCTCCTGCATCCAGCCGGCAACCCTGGCCGTATCGCCAGTCATATGATAGAGCAGACGCTCGAGGTTACTCGAAATCAGGATATCCATCGACGGCGTAATCGTCTTGTAGAAATCGCGGTTACGGTCATAGACACCGGTGCGCAGGAAATCCGTCAGGACGTTGTTCGCATTCGAGGCACAAATCAGCTTATGGACCGGCAGCCCCATGCATTTGGCATAGAAGCCCGCCAGGATATCGCCGAAATTGCCCGTCGGTACCGTAAAGTTTATTTCCTCGCCGGCTTTGATCTTCCCCGCTTTGACTAAATCAGCATAAGCGCTGAAATAGTAGACGATCTGCGGTACAAGACGTCCCCAGTTGATCGAGTTGGCCGAAGAGAGCTTGACGCCCTTAGCACCGAGTTCCGCATTGAACGCCTTATCGCCAAAGATGCTCTTGACACCGCTCTGGGCATCATCGAAATTGCCGCGCACTGCCGTAACATTGACATTTGCGCCTTCCTGCGTGAGCATCTGGAGCTGCTGGATGCGGCTGACACCGCCCTCTGGATAGAACACCATGATTTTTATCTGATCGACATCGCAGAACCCCTCAAGCGCTGCCTTCCCCGTATCACCAGAAGTAGCCACAAGAATCAGGACCTTATCTTTTTCGCCAGTCTTCTTGAGCGCCGTGCTCATAAGCTGCGGCAAAAGCTGCAAGGCCATATCCTTGAAGGCACTCGTCGGGCCATGCCAAAGCTCAAGTACGCCAAGATCGTCGAATATCCTGACTGGAGCGCGCATTGCCGCATCGAATTTATGATTGCCATAAGCCCGCGCAACACAGCCTGCAATCTCATCAGCCGTATAATCCGTAAGGAACAGTCCCAGCACTTTGGCCGCGCGCTCTTCATAGCTCAGCTCCCCCAGCGATGCGATGAATGCTGCATCAACCTTTGGCATGCTGTCGGGTACGAACAGACCGCCATCCACTGCGAGTCCCTGGATAATGGCCTGCGCCGCATCAAGTTTTACGCCGCCGCCTCTCGTGCTGCTATATTTCAAATCAACCGCCTCTTTCTTTTCCATACTATTACAAACTGCTCATCTTTTGCGCCTGACATGCGTCAGAAATTGGTTCTAGACTGTATTCGAGGTTTATTATATCATATATGAAAGGCGAATCCTATAGAAAATATAAGATTGTCGGCTGAGAAAAAACTTTTTTCTCGATATTTTACATTATATTTTAAAATTACATGATTTATACTGAGTTATGTAATTATTAAGGAGTGTTTTACCCTTGTTGAAAATTGCTATGGGCCAGATGGAAGTCATCCCGGGCCATCCTGACCAGAATACCGCCAAAATCCTTGCCATGATTGCCGAAGCCAGGGAACAAGGCGCCGATATCGTCATATTCCCTGAAATGGCTGTCCCGGGCTACCTGCTCGGCGACACCTGGGAACAATCCTCCTTCCTCAAGGATTGCGAAAGCTATGGACAGGATATCATCGCCGCTTCGACGGGTATCACGGTCATCTTCGGCAATATCGCGATTGACTGGTCAAAAAAGAACAACGATGGCCGCGTCCGCAAGTACAATGCCTTGTTCACGGCGCAGGATGGCAAGCTCATCCAGCCCGATAATATGCCCTATCCCTTTGTCATCAAGACTTTGATGCCCAACTATCGGGAATTTGATGATACGCGCCATTTCTTCAGCCTGCAGAAGCTCGCCCGCGAGCTCGGCACCACCCCTGACCAGCTACTCTCACCAGTGACGGTCAAAATCAAAGGGCAGCGCTGCCGCATCGGCTGCCTGCTCTGTGAAGATGGCTGGGGCGATAACTACGAGCTCGAACCATTTACCCTGCTTGGCCGCCATAAACCCGATTTCTTTGTCAATATCTCCGCTTCGCCGTATACACTCGGCAAGAATGACAAGCGCAACCGCGTCTTTGGCCAGCAGGCACAGCAAGCCGCTGTCCCGCTCTTCTACGTCAATGCCATCGGCCTGCAAAACAACGGCAAGACCATCTATACCTTTGACGGGTCAAGTACCGCATACAATGCCCGTGGCCAGGTCATTGCTGTCGCACCAGAATACCAGGAAAACCTGACCGTTATCGATATGGCACAGATTGACAAGTCAAAACCGGTTGACAAGTCAAACGAAAAGGACATCGCGCATATCTATCGCGCACTCCATTACGGCGTCAAGCGCTTCCTTGAAAACATCCATATGAAAAAGGTCGTCATCGGCATCTCGGGCGGCATCGATTCGGCAGTCGCCGCCGCGCTCTACGCCAAGATTGTCGGGCCTGAAAACCTGCTGCTCGTCAACATGCCAAGCGTCTTCAACTCGGCAACTACCAAGGGGCTCTCGCAGCAGCTGGCCAACAACCTCGGCTGCCAATACATGATTGTCCCGATCCAGCAGTCCGTCGATCATACGATTGACCAGCTTGAGCATACACCGATGACTTATCTGGCCGATGGCAGCACGCAAAACCTCACCGTTTCCTCGTTCGTCACCGAAAACATCCAGGCGCGCGACCGCAGTGCCCGCGTGCTTGCAGGTGCTGCCGCAGCCTTTGGCGGCGGTTTTACCTGCAATGCCAACAAAGCCGAAACCACCGTCGGCTATTCGACGCTCTACGGCGACCAGTCCGGTTTCCTCGCCGCGCTGGCTGACCTCTGGAAGCATCAGGTCTATGCGCTGGCCTACTATATGAATGAGGAAGTCTATGGCCGCGAAGTCGTACCGCAGGGCATCATCGACATCGTGCCGAGCGCTGAGCTCTCCAATGCCCAGAATGTCGACGAAGGCAAGGGCGACCCCATCAAGTATCCTTACCACGACTACCTGTTCCGCTCATTCATCGAGCGCTGGGAAAAAGCTGCGCCCCAGGACATCCTCGAATGGTATGCAGCCGGTACTATCGAAGAGAATCTCGGCTGCGCTCCCGGCCTTGTCGCTAAGTACTTCCCGACAGCCGCTGATTTCATCGCAGATCTGGAGCGCTGGTGGAATCTCTTCTGCGGCATGGCAATCGCCAAGCGCATCCAGGCACCGCCGATCCTGGCCGTCAGCCGCCGCGCCTATGGCTTCGATCATCGTGAAGCCCAAAACGGCCCCTACTACACGCGCCGCTATCGCGAGCTTAAAGCGCAGCTGCTTGAGCGCTGACCAACATACAACCACCGAAAAAGCCACGGGCTTATCCAGCTGGGATAGCCCGTGGCTTTTTCGGTATGATCCGGATGGCCAGCGCTTGCGTATATACAGAAATTCCCCCATAAAACAGCAAGCAAACACATAAGCTTCTTAAGTCAAAGCATCCATCATCCCGAGCAGCGGCAGGATGACCGACAGGACAAAGAAAAACACCAGCCCGCCCACCAGAAAAATCGCCACAGGCTCTGCCAGCGCCTGCAACCGGCGTGACTCATTCTGCACGACGACATGGCAAAACTCTGCCGCCTTGGACAGCATGCGCTCGAGCTCGCCTGCCTTCTCCCCCGCCAGGATCATCTCGCGTAAAACATCCGGCAAGCCAGGATATGTACACAAAGCCGCCTGCAGCGACATGCCACGCGCGACAGCCTGACGGGCCTCCTCTAAGACCCTGCGCAAATAGACGTTCGCCGTAACCTCTGGCAATAACGTCAAAGCCGCCGGCAAACGGATGCCATTTTCCAGCAGGACGGCCAGCGTCCCCAAAAGCATCAGCCACTCCGCAAAAGTAACGAGCCGTCCGTAAAACGGTAGCCGCAAGCACCAGCGATCGAGCGCATACCTGATACCAGGCTGCCGCCAGGCATAAACGGCCAGCGCCAGCAGCGCCATGAGCGCCCAAAAAAGTTCCCTTCCATGCTGCGACACCAGGGAAGCTATAAATAGCAGCAGCCTGGTCGGCAATGGCAGCTCTGTATGGAGGCTCGTAAGCATTGCCGCAAACGTCGGCAGGATAAACAGCGTCATGACAACGAACGCCACCAATGTCGTCACGCCCAGGATCACAGGATACAGCAAGACAGATTTCAGCTTCGCCTGCGCCGCATAGGACTTCTCCAAAAAATCCGCCAGCCGCAGGAACATCACGTCAAGCGTCCCCGCCATCTCGCCAGCTTTTACCAGACTGACGATGCGCGCCGAAAAGATCTTAGGGAAGATCTGCATCGCTTCATGTAAAGACTTTCCCTGCACGACTGCTGCCAGCAGGTTGTCAAGCAGCTGCTGATAGCTGCTTTCCTTGCCTGTCCGCAACGCTTTGAGCGCCTCATGAACCGGCATCCCCGCCGACAGCATCACCGCCAACTGCCGGCAAAACAGTACCACCAGCAAGCGTGGCGGCTGCGGTGCGGCCATGTTTTTGAGCCGCGCATATAGCGAATGCCAGCGGCTATTTTCCATTTCCTTCAGACTTGCAATCCACAGCCCCTTCGCGCGGATTTTCCGTGCGGCTTCCCGCCGCGAATCCGCGCAGACTTGGCCCGTAAACAACTCACCATAGCGATTCCGTGCCTCATACGCATATGCTGTCATCCCTGCCAGCCTCCCATCCTCAGGCTATCCCCGTACCATTCATACGTTTCCCGCGCGATGCGCCTTTGCCGGTATAAATGTTCGATAGCTGCCTGTCCCGTCTGCATTCCCTGTTGCTGATGGCTCATCATCACGGATTCCAACTGGCTGTATTTGCCCTGCCGCAGCAGGCTGCGCACTGCCGGAACAGCAAGCAGCACCTCACTCATGCAGACACGGCCGCCCGCACAGCACGGCAATAGACGCTGCGCAAAAATCCCGGCCAGCACCTCAGCGACCTGCGCGCGAATCGAATCCTGCTGCGCCAGCGGAAACATCCCCTCGATACGCATGACCGCCTCCGCTGCTGACCGTGTATGCAGCGTCCCGAGAACCAGTACGCCCGAAGCTGCCGCCATCAAGGCCGTCTGCATCGTCTCGCGGTCGCGGATTTCCCCCACCAGGATGACATCCGGCATCTCACGCAAGGCACTGCGCAAAGCCCGGGCAAACGAAAAGAAATCCTGCCCATACTCGCGTTGACTGATAAAGCACTGTTTGGGCTCATAGCAGAACTCTATCGGATCCTCCAAGGTAATGATATGATACGCCTTCTCACTATTCAACGCCTCGATAAATGCCGCCAGCGTCGTGGTCTTGCCCGATCCCGTCCGCCCTGTAACAAGTATGAGCCCCTGTTCCAGTGCCTTCATCTGCTGCCAGGCCTTGGGCGCACCGATTTCTTCAAGACTTGGAATGCGCTCCGGCAACAGGCGGATGGCAAGCGCCGGAGCCCCCTGCTGATAATAGGCATTGACACGGAACCGCCGCCCCGCAAAAGTCCATGACAAGTCAATATCCTTTTCTTCCGCCAGCCGCTTGCGCTGATCCTCACACATAATGACAGAACAAAAATCTGCCATAAACGGCGCGGTAAGCAGGCGGTCGTCCATAGATGCCAAAACGCCATCATAGCGCATATACGGCCTTTGTCCAGCTGTAAGATGTACATCCGACGCTTCCCTTTCGACTGCCCTGCTGATAATATCCTGCCAACTTACATCCTCGCACATATCATCACCCCTTATTCTCTAAAGATGTTGTACATCTTCTACATACAAAGCCGAATACCTGCAAAAAAGCACCTCCAATTGGAAGTGCTTTTCTTATACCTTGACCTCGCTGCCATCACGGAGGGTGAAGCTAATCTCTCCCTGCTTATATACCGTAATATGGTCTACGATTGCTCCCCATAGACTATTATCAAATTCTGCCACTACCTTAGGCATTTCAGCAATGGACTTGATGAAATTATCTAGCTCACGTTTCTTGACCTCCACTTGCATGAGTTCTTCCTTAGCTTTCTGATACCTGCCACAGATTTCTTCATATTTGTTGACTAGTTCATCATGGCTTTTGCGGTACTCTGTCTGGTTTCTTGCGATTCTGGCATTGGTGGCAATGTCACTCTGCACCAGTTCGTAGGCGGCAGTTACTTCTTCGTACAGTCTATTAATCCTCAATTTTAACGTTGTCGTATCGAAGCTCTGCTCTTGCAACAGGTGAAGATTGGAGATAATCGTATTTTGGCTATAAGCCATGCATACTGCAAACAGATTAGAGCATGGTCTATTTTTATAGTAAGAAAATGCCACACAGAATTATCCTTTATAATCCTGTATGGCACGATAACCTTTATTTATTTCTTAAAAGAAGAATATAGTACTGTATTTTCACCGGTCTTGGTATTAACCTTCTCTTTGTGCAAAATCGTAAACCTATGCTGTCCTTCGGTGTAATCCTTCGTATCACGGAACAAAGAGCGCGTAATGTAGCATGATTCTCCATCCTTGGATAAAAATACATAGATTGCAATGTTCTTTCCAGCATCCGTGATGATGTAGTCTGCCGGAATGGCCGAAAATCTTGCCTGTCCATAACGGGCATCGAAACTGAACAGCTGATTATCATCATCCAAGATACGCTCCATCTGTCCGGCCAGCTTTATGCGTTCTATCAGCTTGCTACTAAGGAAATCGCTATGCTCTATCGTGGCAAGTGATATTTTTCCTTTTAATATCTCGTCAAATATGACGGCAGTGGATCGCCTACGCCGCAAACGCAACTGGTCAATGTCCTTCAACTTGTGAAGCCCAGCTATATGATGGAAATGCGAATTGTCAAATCTAATGGAAAGCTCAACCAGCTTTCCGGCGTGAACAATGGTCAGGTCATACCTTATATTTTTCAATTTTGCAAATGCCTTGGCTGATTCACGTAGCCAATCAATCTGTTCTTCCATAAAGACCCCATGTATGAAATAGAAAAGGCCCTGCCGCAGCAGAGCCTTTTGCACATTTTCTGTCAGCCAACTATTTCATGGCATAAGCTAGGTCGTGGCAACGTGCAAGCCCGGAAACGTGGCTCATCATGGCAACGCATCCTAGCACGCCCCCATGAATCAACACCAATTAACAGATAATCAAGCCATCTGTTGTTGCATCTTAATTATAAGGCAGTCTATCTGCCTAGTCAAGCTATTTATGATATTTGTATTAAATTTATTCCGATAGAGGTCGCTTATAGGAACCTATTTTCTTTTCAATGCCCCACTGTCATGCGCCGTCGCAAATTATACAAGGCCTGTTGTATTGCAAGGTCACGCTCATTCCCTTGATGCTTAATCAGGCTTTTCAACCTTTTCATTTCAGTCTTGGCTTCTTTACTTCCCAATTTTGCAGCCTTCAAGAACCACTGCAATGCTTTGTCACAATCACGCTTTAAGACTTTTCCCTTGTAATACATAAAGCCTAATGCCCGCATAGCTTCAGTATTCCCGGCAAATGCAGCTTCATATATGCGCTGTCCATCAGGTATGATATAGGATAGTTTACTCTTCTCATCCGGAAAATTCATCCAATAAGGTGCCGACAAGCGCTGCTTATTGGACTTACTTATCATTTCCTCCAATCTCAGATAGTATCCATCCACTATTCTGTTAGCACCCAGAGCCAGCAACTCATTTAAATTCATTTCATCTACTTCTTTAACATAAGGTATCTGTTCAACCAAAATATCATCAAATACGCGCAGTTCTTCATCAGACAAAAGCTTCAACGTCCCTGATTCAATCACTAAATTATGATACTTCGCCCAAAAACAACATATACGATTTATATCGTTTTGCAATCTATGATTATACTTCCCCAATGCTTGCACAATATGACATTCCTTTTGTATTTCTATACAAGCCTGATATCCGAATTTATTAAGCAGATAAACAATGATGGATTTATGTTTTATCACGCTATCTCGATATGTTGCTACACAATTATTAAACACCGCCCCAAGTTTTGGAAGCATCCCGGTGTTATGTACCAGTCTAAACTCATAGTCCCCTATTTTACATTCATATGCTAATATGTCCTCATCATATCTTATCCTGGTATGTTTCCAATTTTTAGATAAAGCCGTGACTTCCATACTGATTGCATCGTGTACATACTCAGTCAAGCCATCTCGCAACAACCGGGATTTTACTTCTTCTGACAAATCATTATGATACTGGTAAAAAGGTATTATAATATCCCACTGAAGTCTCGACATTTCTCTTTCAGCAGATACATAATACAGCCACTTCATCATCCTTTTTTCGCCTTTATATCTCATCAACCATTGACAGTAATACTCTACTGCTTTCCAACGGTCTAGTGCATCCCGCTCGGTACGGGTTGTTCTTTTTTTAACTGGATTGTAATAAAACTTCTTGAGATACATATTCGCAATGCAATCATCAAGATAGAAGAATTTTTGCATATAATTTATATCTTTGATATTCCATTGCTTAAATATCATATACCACACAATCGAATATGGGTTATATGTATATGCCTTTCTTAAGCTCTTAGGCGGCTTTATATCCAGCAATTTACAGATTATTTTATAATTATCTTTCTCTTCATAAGGAAAGATTTTATCAAAATCATCTCTACCATTCTCACAAGTATACTTCCAAAAAAAATACTTCAAAAACACAATATTTACATCAAATGGTCGTTCTATATATGCTTTTATCTTATTTTTCCCCTTAATCTGGCTTAACACACTGGGTTCTATGCCATAAGTTTGTTTAACACTTTCTCTCATAGCATTTATTGCTGCATCAACTACGACATCTGGGATATCAACATCATTTAACTCCGTCCAATCTTTTCTGTCCCGACGGGAATATCCATATTTTGAAATTATATATTTTCGCTTTATTATATCTATCGAGAATGCAAAATTATACCAATGATATTTTCTTCTATCCAAACACACCATATCCAAGACATCGGCTGCTACATTTATACTCGAACATACATCCCGTTGAAAAATTCTCCATCTATATGGAATTAAGCTATAATAATAATAATCGTATCGAGATTTTTCCACACATTTTTTTACACCAAATAATCCTTCAATAATGCATCCATCGCTAGAAATAATCTTACCATCTTTAATTTGTTGTATATCTTCTATTCTATCATGTTCACGGCAATAAACATACAATCCATTCTCTTTTTCATCTTCACGCCCCGTCCATTCTATCAATGGTACAACCGGTAATTTTTCTATATCTTTTTGGGCATAGTCAGTGTTAGTACATTTTATCCAATCATTTTCCTCATAGCTATATTGAAAAGCTATATCCAACATACCAACACCCCCTTATGCTGCTCACGAAAATATGCTTCTTGTTTTATATTATAGCAAACTTCTAGTTTTTTTAGGTCGCTCACTAGGCGACATTTTAACTTTTCCTTTCGCCTAATGTCGGTAAACCATAGTGTACTAAAACTTCATTGATTGTTGACACATCATAGTTCCTATGTTCCAAGAAATAGTTGACTATAACATCTTCTTTATTACCACCAGATAATGCAAATCCAGCTCGTTTTAACAAATCCTCAAATTCTTCCTGACTAAGTTCTAATGCCAGCCCTAATGCGATTGCCGTACCTTTACTAGGCCTATATGCCTTCTCATTTCTAATTTTGGAAAACAACCTCCTATCAAGATTGGCTTTTTTATACACCTCCACATCTGACATTCCCTTTTTCTTAATCAGCTTCCACAAACGCTGCGTAAAAGTATCCTCTAAATGAGCAAAGATGAAATCCAACCTTTTTTTCATCCGCTGAGACCATGTTTCTTCAATACGAGCTATGGAAAATTTTACATCTTTCAATTGCTCACGTATCTTTAATGCTCTATCCGAATACCAGTAATTCTCTTCTATATATTCATCAAGCTGTTCCAATAAGGACTGTTCCATACCATCATCTCCCGGGCACATATTAATCGGTTGCATTTTCGTTGTAGTTACTGATTACATCAAAATAATTATTTTTCCAGTATCGCACAGCACCATTATAGCTTCTTATCGGGTATCTACCACTATTGTCACTAGTCGTAATATGATGCTTATATATATCGTCTGTGGGAAAGTTGAAGCCAGTGACGAAATGGCAATCGCTCACAGACATGAAGCATACACTGTAGGTTTTCTAGCATCCTGCTTTGCTATTCTGTTCCTACTCCCGATTGATAAACATTTCATCGACGGAGGCATACCATTTAGTTTTGCAGGGTATTTTGTAATGGGTATTGGAAACCTTGCCGCCGGCTGGAAATTCTACACCCTTGAGCGGGATGGAGAATAACCCATGGCAGAACTGATTACTAAGATACATGAATTGCGCCGCGCCAGGAAGCTATCCCAAGGAGAACTAGCCGAGGCTGTTGGCATTCGCCGAGAAACCCTTTCTCTCTTAGAGAATGGCAAATACACCCCTTCTTTGCGGCTAGCCATGAACATTGCTAAATACTTCGACAAGACAGTCGAAGAAGTATTTGTATTCGTAGATGAAGAAGACGACGATGAATGAGCATTAACTACAAGCAAAAGAAATTGACACCTAGAGTACCTAATATTATAAGGCTTCGAGACACTTCATACATTTGTATCATATCTTTGGTATTGATTTCCTCCAAGGTAATGATATGATACGCCTTCTCACTATTCAACGCCTCGATAAATGCCGCCAGCGTCGTGGTTTTGCCCGAACCTGTCCGCCCTGTAACCAGTATGAGCCCCTGTTCCAGTGCCTTCATCTGCTGCCAGGCCTTGGGCGCACCGATTTCTTCAAGGCTTGGAATCCTCTCCGGCAGCAAGCGGATGGCAAGCGCAGGAGTTCCCTGCTGATAATAGGCATTGATACGGAAACGCCGCCCCGCAAAAGTCCATGACAAGTCAATATCCTTTTCTTCCGCCAGCCGCTTGCGCTGATCCTCACGCATAATGACAGAACAAAAATCTGCCATAAACGGCGCGGTAAGCAGGCGGTCGCCCATAGGTGCCAAAACGCCATCACAGCGCATATACGGCCTTTGTCCAGCTGTAAGATGTACATCCGACGCGTCCCTTTCGATTGCCCTGCTGATAATATCCTGCCAATCGGCACAATCCATCATGGCCTATCACCTCGTAGCTTCTAATGATACGGTACATCTTCTACATTTCCCTCCCAATACCTGCAAAAAAGCACTCCCATCTGGAAGTGCTTTTTTGCTGCCGTCATCAGTCTCTTAGCCGGTTACTTTCTCGAAATCCGCTGCCCCATGCTTGCAGATTGGGCATATATAGCCCTCTGGCAGTTCCTCACCCTCGTATTCATAGCCGCATACGGTGCAACGCCATATGGTTTTCCCCTTGGCTGCTGCCTGCGGCCGCGGTTTGATCTGCTCCTGATAATAGCCATAGGTGGCAGACTTCTCAGCAGATAATATCATGCTATCCACTACATCCGCCAGGAATATGGTGTGGCTTCCCACGTCCCAGGTTTGTGTGACACGGCCGGAAATATAAGCATTGGTGCCTTTTGTCACTGCCAAGGTTCCGTTCGCCGTGCGCCTGGCAGCGTCAAAATCCTTGAACTTGTCCACGTCACGGCCGGAGCAAAAGCCAAAATGCTTGAACAGCTCAAAATCCGCGGCTTCGCTTATCACGGACACCGTGAAGTCCTTTGTGTCCCGGATCATATCATGCGTAAAGTTTCCCTTGTTTACCGCAATGGTTATCTGATTGGGTTCCGAAGTAACCTGCGTCACCGTGTTGATGATGCAGCCATTGTCCTTTTGCCCATCGTTGCCCGTCAACACGTATAGCCCATAGGAAATGTTAAACATAGGATTCCCGCTCATTTGTCTATCCCCTTTCTCGGTTTATTCCAAACGATATCAAGATCTCTGCCCAGGAAAGTGCGTATTCCTTTATGTTATTTTTCTGACAGCAACGTGACATTTCCTGCTTCGAGCAGGATTTTTCCCAATCAGCCAAGCAACGATTTCATGATGTTATCTTTCGTGAATTCCTTGCCCAATCTTTCGTCCGTTATTCCCCTGCCATAGAAATCGACATACGCCCAGCCGTTTTTCCTTTGCTGGAGCAGGATACCGCCGAGCGCCAGCAGATTCTTGAATTCCTTGAAATTATGGGCCGAAACCAAACAGTCGCTGATATTTTTCCGCATGCGGCTTAGAAGCGTTTCCCGCTCTGTCTCCCACATCGTAAGCTGCGTAGTTTTGCGATGGCTGCTGGCATTTTTTTCCACCCAAGCGCTTTCCCGCTCCTGCCTGCGCTCGAGCCTTCGCCTGTCCTTAGCCTTCCGGACCGCTGCCTCACATTCCTGCAAATGCCTAAGGATTTCCTCCCGGCTTTGATAAGCGGCATTCTCGGTCATATCCACCAGTCTTATCTGCGCCCTTGTCACCGCAACATAATAGAGATTGAGTTCCTGGATAAAGTCCTTGAACCGCTCATCCTGCTGTTCCAAATGGCTCATCTCCGGCCGTATCTTTGCTGAATGGAAGCGGCAGCTCATATAGCGGACACCTAAATCCGGGAAATCATCCATCAGTTTCACCGTATGCCATTCCAAGCCCTTGCTGGTATGCGCATTGGTCAGCACGATCGATGCTTCCTCTCTGTTCATCCGGCGGGCAATATCCAAAAGCTCGTAGAGATCTTCCTCATATTTTTCCGCAATCTTCATGGCCGACAAGATTTCCATATCCGCAGCGCTCTCCGCATAATCCTTCAATTCCTCTTTGCCATGCAGACGATTCAGGAACTTGTATTCCCCAGTAAAGTCATTGCGCCGGTCAAAGAGGAATTCCTTGACGGCAATAGCCGTCCTAAATACATCCTCGGGCTTCTTGACCAAATAAACCCGCTCCGGCTTTTCCCGATACGCATCGATCAAATCCACCAATGCTGAATTCGTCCGGGTAATGCAGGCTGTCTGCTTATTCGTAAGTTTCGCCTCATTGATCTGGGAATACATCGGATAGTACGGTACCTGCCCATCATACAGCATATCCATGAACACCTGCATATAAAGATTTGCCTTGTCCAGAATCGGCTGCCGGGCGCGAAACGAATTGGTCAGCTGCAGCGTCACATCCGCTTTTTGCCGTGCCAGCGCATTGATCGCTCCGCGAAAACCATAGATGGACTGATGCGAATCGCCAACGAAAATCCGGCTGCAAGCCGCTCGGTTCATGATGCTGAGCGTCACGGGATTGCAGTCCTGGCTCTCATCGACCAGAATGCAGTCATACCTTTTGCCCAACCCCTGTTCCTCCGGCGAAAGCAGCTGGAAAAGTTTCAAGTAATGGTCATGCGGCATCGGCAGGCGACCCTCGGCCACCAGCGCAAAAATCTTCTTTACCTCACTGCTCGGAAACTCATGCCTGGCTGATATAAGGAATTCCTTATACCGGCTCAATAACTGGAAAAGCTCGTGATTCGCCTTATGCGGGAAAACATCATGAAGCATATCAATCTTGATTGCCGCTAATACCGGATGGGCCCCGCTATGGAAAAAATGACGGTAGGCCATGCTGTGCATAGTCATTGCTCTGGTATTTGCGGGAAATACCCGATTGGCTTTGTAGGCGATACTGCGATTGAACGCCAGATACAAGAACCGTTTCTGCGGATTGGCATTGGCTACTGCCACCAGCGTGGTAGTCTTGCCCGACCCGGCACACGCGTCAATCTTCATGACCTGCCCGCGCTGCAGCGCCTGTGAAGCTCGTATTATCTTTATCTGTTCCGATGATGCACGCATTATTCTCTCTCGTTTCCTTGTTCATTCTTTTCTTCAATATAGCAAAAATAACCGCCAAAGTCCATCCACCAACTCTTCCTGCTCCATAACAGGCAGCACAGATAAGCTCATGTAGTTTCTTTTACCCTGTTCCTCATATATCCGCGCGATACCGTTTCCCCGACTCATAGCAATCAAGACCATCCACAGATATGCGACTGAAGTTTTCTTGATTCTCTGCATTCAATTTATTATATACTCTATCTGATATAATTATGCTTCCATGCCCATTTCTTCCAGCAGCATTACAAAAATGGCACGCCTGATTTACGACATCACCGATCCACAATATGTCATTTATCCCGGTTCCTTTCAATCCAGCCTTGATCATAAGTGCTCTGCCATAAGCCATTCCGATTCCCGCGCCAAAGTTTATGCTTTGTTTTCTATATTTGTCTGCTAATTCTCTTTGCATAGAATCTATCGATAAAGCTATGTTAAGCAAAAAATCCATATCCTTTTCTTGTGTCACATCAAAAACTGATCCAACGCAATCTCCTTGAATAGTTATGTATTGACTGCTCCCATATGATTTCTCTATGGCTTTTGCGATAAACTCCCTATACAGCCTGGCCAGCGTTGGTATTTTGTGACCAGCAAGCAGCTTAGATGAGCCAACAATATCTGTATATATTGCAACTACATTTACATAAAAGCCATTGTCATATGTCAGACTGGATTCTTTTGGTATATTGTCTCTCTCAGGATAGCTCAAGCTTTCATTTATAATCATCACTTACCCTCCGAACCTATGATAAGATACATATACTCACCGGAAAAACTCTTGGCAAACATCGATCATCCCCCATAAAGCACACGCTTGACCTCGGCCAAGGTTGTCAGTCCTTGCTTTGCCTTGGCCACACCATCCTGCCAAAGGGTTTGCATGCCCTGCTGCGCAGCCAGCTTTTCGATCTCCTGGCGGCTGCTTGTCTTGAGGATAGCCTGGCGGATGTCCGCATCGGCCAGCAGGACTTCGTGCAAGGCGAGCCGGCCATGATAGCCGGTGCCGCCGCACGCGGCGCAGCCACGGCCGCGCCAAAGGGCCGTCCCATGCCGATCTGCCTCTGCCAATAGCAAAGTCTCCGGTGCATCGGGCTCTGGCTGGTATTTTTCCCGGCAGTGCGGACAAATCCTGCGTACCAGACGCTGCGCTACGATTCCCGACAACGTTGCCGCCAAAAGATATGGTTCGATTCCCATTTCGAGCAGGCGGAATATAACAGCCGCTGCTGTTTCCGTATGCAGGGTCGTCATGACTTGATGCCCCGTCAGACCGATGCGCACTGCCATTTGCGCTGTCTGTGCATCGCGGATTTCTGACAGCAGCACCACCTGCGTATCCTGCCGCAACGCCGCCTTCAGTCCCGTCACATAATCAAGGCCAGCCTTGGGATTGATCTGCACTTGATTGACGCCTGGAAGCTCGCGTTCGACCGGGTCCTCAAGCGTAAGCAGGTTGCATTCCGGCCGATTGAGTTCGCAAAGCGCCGCATAAAGTGTCGTCGTCTTGCCTGCCCCCATCGGCCCCGCGATGACGAGCAGACCTGCCGGCCGATGGATCAGCTGCTCGAATTTCTGCCGATTGGCCGAAGAGAAGCCCAATTCCGCCACACGCAATAGCTGTTCGTCAAGATTCATGAAGCGCAGCACCATCATCTCGCCATGCAGCACCGGCATGACCGATACCCGGATATCCAGCTCTCCTCCCCTGCCATCGGCATAGCGGATATGTCCATCCTGTGGCCGCTGATGCTGGGCGATATCCATCCCCGCCATGACTTTCAGCCGCGATAGCAGCGGCGCAGTAAGCTCCAGAGGTATCTGCTCGGCTGCCTGCTGCAGAATCCCATCGATGCGGTAGCGCAGCCGCATGCCCGTGGCGAGAGGCTCGAGATGCAGGTCGCTTGCCCGCTGCGAGATTGACCGGTCAAGCAGCCAGTCGGCTAACCGTACCACCGCCGACGACCGGCCAGCTGCTACATTGCCCTGCCTTACCTCCCGCAAGGCTTGCCCGATAAGCCAATTCCAATTTTCCTCTGCCGCCAACATAAAAATCACTGTCCTTATATCATGGATTGATAATTAACCTTCCATTTCTACAGGACAGTGATTTTTTCCTTCTTATCTGGCAGAATCCCTGTTTAGTTCGTTGGTATCATCGAGCGAATCCACGCTTCGAAACTGCTGGGATTCCGCGTTTGTATCAGCACCGTTCCCGGGCCACGGAAACGGGTCACCAGGCACTCGCCGGACTTGATGCCGGAAATCCAACCATTCGATGCTTTTTCGATGGCATAATCCATGTAATCCGGCCAGGCGACCAGATTGCCGTTATCGATGATCACTTCCTCACCTTCACCAAGCTCCACGGGATGAATGACACCAAAGCTGCTGACGAACAGCGTACCTGTTCCCTTTATCCTCAGCACGAAAAGACCTTGTCCCGAAAAAAGGCCATGGGACAAGTTCTGCATCTTCGTATCGACTTCGATGCCTTCGGTACTGGCCATATAGCCGCCTTTCTCGACAATCCAGCCATAGGAGCCCGTGAGCGGCAAAGACACGATACCGCCAGGAAGCGCCTGTCCGAGCATCACTTCGCCTGGACCGCGGGAGGCAACGAGCTCCTGACAGAAGAAGCTTTCACCCGACAGGAATTTCCGCGCGAGCCCCGACAATATGCCGCCAGTCATCTTGCCTTCTACATCGACAGTTGCCGACATCGTTATCATGGCATCCGATTCAGCCTTCAGCCGCTCACCTTGCTCCAGCTGGCACTTTACCACGGGAAAAGCTTCCGGATATAAGATTTCGTATTTCATGTTACTACTCCTATCTCGTATTATTTTTATAGCGCGAACGATAAGAGTAGTATAATGCTGCTTTCTTGCAGCAAAATTAGCCGTTGCTTATCCCCGCATTAAAAAGTGCCGGGCAGAAGAAAATTCCGTCAAAGCTTGGCCTGACGGTCATGCAGGCCCAGCTTTGACGCGTTCGACTAAGTAGGCATAGGGAGCATTCTGCTGATGGTTGAGCAGACGATAGCAGCCTACTGTGAATTGACGGCAAGGCAAGGCTGCCAGATACGCAGCCAGCATATCGGCCTCGGCTTTGCCCTCGGGATGGCCAGGATAGACTACGATTACCGCAACGCCATTTACCTTGAGCTTGGCCAGGGCCTGATCGACCGCGCACATCGTGCTTTCACGACGCGTCACCGCCGTATGTTCAGCCCCTGGCAGATAGCCGAGATTGAACAGCACGGCATCGACCTGCCCGGGAACCTGCACGTCAAGCTGTTCATGACTTCCCAGGATATAGTGGATACGCGCGGCATATTGTGCCGTGCGCGCTTTGGTATTGGCGATGGCTTGCGGCTGGATATCAAAGGCATAGATCTGAGCCGTCTCTTTTGTATGCTCAGCTAAAAACAACGTATCATGTCCATTGCCAGCCGTCGCATCGACAACAACCTCCGCCCGCTCAAGCACGGGAACAAGCGCCATATGCATCAGCTTCAAAACATTACTTACCGTCTGCATCGTAAACTTCTCCTTCTCTTTTTGACCTATCGCTTTTATTTTACCGTCAATCACCGGCTGGTTGCAAACCTTCTTGGAAAGCAGGCAGATTTTCCTTGGTCTTCACGCGATTCTATATTAAAATAGGTCTATCGTTATTTTTAAAGGAGAATTGTTTACCATGTCCGTTACATCCTGCCGTCAATACTTGCGTCACAATCCAGATCTTGCCGCCGCACTCGTCTTTGCGCTTGCCGCCAGCTGCCTTGTCCCCTTCTCACCAGCTGCACTGCTTGGAAGCATCAACCTGCCGCTGCTCGGGCTGCTGTTCTGTCTCATGAGCATCGTCGCGGGTCTTAGGCAAAGCGGTTTGTTTGCTGCACTTTATCAGCATCTCTTCCAGGGCGAGACATCAAGCCGTACGCTCGGCCGCTTTTTCATCTTCAGCTGTTTTTTCAGCTCCATGCTGATTACCAACGATGTCGCGCTCATCATCTTCGTGCCGCTGGCTATACTCGCCTTGACCGAAGTCCGCGCCATCCGCCTGCTGATGCCTGTCGTCATCTGGCAGACGATTGCCGCTAACATGGGCAGTATGCTGACGCCGATCGGCAATCCGCAGAATCTTTTCCTCTACTCTTATTATGAATTAACCCTGGCCGATTTCCTCAGCATCACATTTCCCGTCGTGCTTATCAGCGGCGGCATCATCTACCTTGCCACCTTCTTCCTGCAGGACAAACCGGTAAATATCGCCGCACAGACCGCAAAGCGTCTCAACTGGCACCGCATCCTGCCGCTGCTTTTGCTCTTTGTGCTCTGCCTGTTAAACGTCCTGCGCCTCATGCCCTTTTTGGCACTCATGCTTATCGTCGTACCTGCCATTGCTTTGCTTGACCGCAAGTTATTTTACGAAGTGGACTACAAGCTGCTTTTGCTCTTCACTTTCCTCTTTATCGGCGTCGGCAGCCTGGCCCGCATGCCCTACTTGCAGGAAGGCCCGGCTGCACCGCTCACCGGACACGAATTCTTGGTCTCCCTGTTGCTCAGCCAGGTCATCAGCAATGTGCCGGCCACCGTCATGCTGGCGCAGTATACGACAGCTTCGGCCCCGCTGCTGCTCGGCGTCAACATCGGCGGCCTCGGTACCATCATCGCCTCGATGGCCAGCGTCATCTCGTTCAAAGCCTACCAAAGCACGCGGTTCCATAAGACCGGCCCTTACCTTTCACGGTTCACGCTGGCCAATCTCAGTCTGCTCGCCATTCTTCTTGTTTATTATTATCTCTGCCTATGATAGAATAAGCAGCAAGGAGGGATTCTCATGAAATTTGCAATTGTTGGCACAGGCGGCACGGGCGGTACGCTCGGCGCCTATCTTAGCGCTGCGGGCCAGGACGTGACGTTCCTTGCCCGCGGCAAGCATCTCGCGGCTATAAAGCAGCAGGGCCTGACCGTGCGCACCGAACATCGCGGCGATATCGTCATCCAGCCGGCCAAAGCCTGCACGATGGCAGAATACAACGATGTCCCTGACGTCATGCTCATCTGTGTCAAATATTACGGGCTAGCAGACGCCATCGCGCTTGCCCGCCGTACCGCCGGCCCCGGCACCTTGATTGTCCCGATTCTCAACGTCTTTGGCACGGGCGAAGTCATGCAGCGTGAGCTGCCCGCTTGTACCTGTCTCGATGGCTGCATGTATGTCTTTGCCAAAATCGGTGCGCCTGGCGTCATCCTGCAGCCCGAAAAAATCCTGCGCGTCTTTTTCGGCTTCCGCCCCGGACAGGATCAGCGTCTGGCCGCGAAAGCCCAAGCGCTGGAAGCAATCATGAATGAAGCTGGCATCCGTGCGCATTTCACCGCCAATATCCAGCGCGATGCCCTGCAGAAGTTCGCGTTCGTCTCCCCGATGGGGGCCGCCGGGCTTTACTACGATGCCGTCAGCGATGATTTCCAGCACGAAGGCAAAGTACGCGAGCTGTTTGCCGGGCTTATCGCCGAGGTCGTCGCTCTCGGTCATGCGATGGGCATCGAATGGGAAAACGACCTCGTCGCGACGGGGCTCAAAATGATCGATGCCTTCAAGCCCGGCCTGCGCACCTCGATGCAGCGCGACGTCCTCGCCGGAGGCGTCTCCGAGTTTGACGGGCTCGTCAACCGCATCGTTGCCCTCGGCAAAGAATACCATGTCCCCACCCCGCTCTACCAAAAAGTAAGCGACTGGGGCAAAGCGCATAATATCCAATGACAAACGCACTATAAAAGGCGATGCCGCAAGCAGTTCCTTCTGCCTGCAGCATCGCCTTTTTACATCCTGCCGGACTCAGTCGTCCATATCCGCATAGCGCTGAGCGAGCAAGCGCTGCTCGGCACTGTATTTGCGCTGCTGGATATACCGATGGATAAAGATATTGGGGATCGCCACGCCAACAGCAATCGCGATGATGATGATGACTGCCGACACCCCGCTGCGGATTCCCGCGAGCAACGTCTCCGAAGTGATGGATTCAATATTGATCAGGGCAAAGAGCAGCCGGTAAAGCAAGACACCTGGAATCATCGGGATAGCCGATGGAATGGTCATGATGATATTCGGTGTATGGAACCAATGAATCGCCTGAAGCGCGATGACACCGACAACAGCCGCCCCGAAGAACGAACCTGCAGCCTGCGACCAGCCAAGCTCCATTACCGTGATATTGCGCAGCAGCACCGTGATGATGCCGCCCACTGCCACCACCGGCAGCAGACGCTTCGGGATATTGAAGATAATCGAAAAGCCCATCGAGGCCACAGCTGCCGCAATCGCCTGCGACAAATAGAACGTATCGGGCGTCAGGCTCACGCTGGTAAAGTCTGTGACCCCGCCGATACGGATGGCCGTAACAATGCCAAACGTCATGCTGCCCACAACGAGCAGCGTATGCATTGCCCTTGTCATACCGGAAACGATGAAATTATTGAGCAAATCATCTACAGCATTGATCAAGGGAATTCCCGGCACCAAAAACAGCGTACAGGCTATGAGCGGATACCAGTTGAGCCCGCCTGTCAAAAACTGCGTCGCCCAGGCCAGCATCGTTGTCGCAAACGAAGTAATGGCGATAGCCGCATAGGTATTGAACCCATAGCCTACACAACAGCGGCGGATCAAAAAGCCCAGCAAGGCGCAGACTGCTGTCAGCACAAAATCCAGCCAGCTGCCGCCAAAGAGTTTGCAAAAGCCGCCACAGGCTGCCCCGGCCCCAAGCGCCGTAAGCCAGACCGGATAATTGCGCGGCAATTTGCGGATATTATCCAGCTGGCGTTCATAGTCGGCCAGCGAATAGTTTTTTGCCATGGCTCGCCAGGTCAGTTTGCTGATAGCCGATAGCACTGTCATATTGACGCCATGCTTCGTACATTTGCGAAATTCCGTATATGACCGCTGCTCATCGTTGACATTGAGCATCAATGTCGTATACATGACATGCTGATGGATATTTTCCTTGGGAATCCCCATAAAAGCCGCCGCCCGCATCATATCGCGGACCGTGCGGTCCGAATCCGCACCATTTTCCATCAGCAGCTGCCCCGTATGCAAAAGCAAATGCATCTTCGGCCCAATTTCAGCAAACGGCTGGCTGAATACCTTATCCCCTGTCTCCTGTTTATCCCCCAAGCGTTCCATGCTTTGGCTTACTCCTCCTTATCATACCTAAAAAAATCTACAATCCGGCTGATGGCCAGCGCCATATGGTTCTGATTCTGAAAGGGATGGTTTGCCCCTTCAACCGGCACGAACTCAATGACATTGTTCTCAGCAAATGCCTGTGACCTATCCAGGGGAATCATCGTGTCCTTGGTCCCGTGGATGATCAGCATATCATCGGCATAATCAAAGTACTCCTGCTCCATGACATCAAAGGCCGCCAGATCGTCAAGAAAGCTCTGGTCAAGCTTCATCTTACGCTCGAAGCCCACCTGTATTTCCTTGCCCTTGGCCAGTTTTGACCGGTCAGCCTCGCTGACATGATTGCGCATCGAGTCCAGCATCGTGACTGCCGGACTGCGCAGCGCTATCTTCGTGAACGGGTTCTCGTGCTCACGGATATAACGCAGTGTCAGATACGCCCCAAAACTCGTCGAATAGTTATAGACATGCTGTGCCTGCAGCTCCTGCCGTGCATAAGACGTCACGAGCCGCAGATACGTCAGGCATTCGGCCACCGAAAGTTTCTTGCGCGCATCCTCGCCATGACAAGGCCAATCGAACGCAATGGCCGCATAGCCCTTGTACTTGGCGACAAGATGCTCACCGAAATTTGCCGTACCCGCAGTATCCTTATGGCTGCCGAAGCCATGCGTGATGATGGCTACGTCCCCAAACGTCCGCGTGGTCTTGTCGCTGTCACGCACGAACAGCTTGCAGCGGATGCTATAACCTTCTTCATTGATGTCAAACTTTTTTTCCATGGGATACTCTGACTTCCTTTTATCTTAGATAACCAATTTCTTTAACTGAACAGCGCAATCTGATCGCTTTCGCCCATGCCCTCAAGACAGCCGTGGTCGCGCAGGATCTCGATGTTGGTTTTCGAAATACCCGTGCGGCGGCGCATGTCCTCGATGCTCGTGAACTCGCCATCCTTGCGCGCTTCGACAATGCTCTGGGCTGCCTTCGTGCCCATGCCGCTGAGGCTCGCAATCGGTGGCAGCAGCGAATTCTCGTGGATGACGAATTTCTCCGCATCCGACTCATAAATATCGACATACTCGCAGCTATAGCCACGCAGATACATCTCCCAGGCCAGCTGCAGGACGATAAGCGTCGCATTCTGCTTCGCGTCGAGTTTCTTCTCCTTGGCCGCGAGCTCGAGCTGGTGGATCTGCTCACCGACATAGTCCTTGCCACGCGCGATGACATTGGCATCGAACTCAGCCGCGCGGATCGAGAAATACGCCGCATAGTACGCGAGTGGATAATGAACCTTGCAAAACGCGATGCGGTACGCCATCATAACATATGCCGTCGCATGCGCACGCGGGAACAGATACTTGATCTTCTGGCACGACTCGATATACCACTCGGGGATACCGCCCTTGCGCAGGATTTCGACGACATCATCGGCTATCCCCTTGCCCTTACGGACTTTCTCCATCGTCTTGAACGAGAGCAGCGGATCGATGCCATTATGGATCAGATACATCATGATATCATCACGTGCCGAGATAGCATTCTTGATGGTGCACTGCCCGTTGCGGATAAGGTCCTGCGCATTGCCGAGCCAAACGTCGGTGCCATGCGAGAACCCCGATATGCGCACGAGATCCGAGAACACATCCGGATTCGTATCGTCAATCATCTGCCGCGTGAACGGCGTGCGGAACTCCGGGATACCAAAGGTTCCCGACGTTGCCCCGAGTTCCTCGGGCGTAAGCCCCAAAGCCACGGTCGAATTGAACAAGGACATCGTGGCCTTGTCATCGAACGGTATCGTCTTCGGGTCACGACAGGTGAGATCTTCGAGCATCTTGATGACCGTCGGATCATCGTGCCCGAGAATATCGAGCTTGACCAGACGGCTGCTGATGGAATGATAGTCGAAGTGTGTCGTGATGGTACCGCAGTTCATATCGTTGGCCGGATGCTGGATAGGCGTGAAAAAATGCACGTCCATATTGCGCGGCACAACCATGATGCCAGCCGGATGCTGGCCCGTCGTCGACTTGACGCCCATGCAGCCATGAGCGAGCCTATCGATATACGAGATATGCTTCTTGACACCCTTTTCCTCGAAGAACTTCTTGACATACCCAAAGGCCGTCTTATCGGCAACAGTCTGTATGGAACCAGCACGATAGACGTTGTCCTTGCCAAAGAGCACCTCGGTGTACTTATGGGCCACAGGCTGATACGTACCCGAGAAGTTCAAGTCGATATCCGGGACCTTATCGCCATCGAAACCGAGGAAGACCGCAAACGGGATATCGTGCCCATCCTTGATTAGCGGTTCGCCACAGACCGGACACGTCATATCCGGCAGGTCATAGCCGCAGCCATAGGAGCCATCCGTGATGAACTTGCTGTACTGGCAGTGCGGGCAGCGCCAATGCGGCGGCAAGGGATTGACCTCCGTGATGCCGGTCATCGTCGCAATAAATGACGAGCCGACCGAACCACGTGAGCCGACCAGATAGCCGTCATCGTTGGATTTCTTGACCAGACGCTGCGCGATAAGATACAAGACCGAGAACCCATGGCCGATAATCGGCTTTAACTCCTGCTGCAGCCTTGCCTCAACGATTTCGGGCAAATTTTCGCCATACATGGCTTTGGCGCGGTTGTATGACATCGTGCGGATCTCATCATCAGCTCCCGGAATCATCGGCGAATAGAGATCATCGGGAATCGGCTTGAAGGAATCGATCATATCGTTGATCTTGCGCGGATTCGTGACGACGGCTTCATAGGCCAGCTCCTCGCCAAGATAGTCGAACTCCCGGAGCATTTCCTCCGTCGTACGCAGATAGAGCGGCGGCTGCAGCTCGGCATCGTCAAAGCCCTTGCCCTTCATCAGGATGGCACGATAGATGCTGTCCTCAGGGTTCAGGAAATGCACATCACAAGTAGCGACAAGCATCTTGCCGAGCTTCTGCGCAAGTTCTGCAACTTTAAGATTGATATCGATAAGATCCTGATCCGTCGTGATGTCAGGGAACTTATCGCTACGCTTCAAGAAGTCGTTGTTATGGATTGGCTGGATTTCCAGATAATCGTAAAACTTTGCAATCTCGATAAGTTCCTCATCCGACTGCCCCTCGACAATGGCGCGGATGAGCTCGCCGGCCTCACACGCCGAGCCAATCAAAATGCCTTCACGGTACTCCTGGACGATTTTCTTCGGCAGACGCGGCTGGCGATGGTAATACTTGACATGCGCCAATGAAACCATCTGGTAGAGATTGCGCAGGCCATTGGGATTCTTCGCGAGGAAGATGATGTGATTGGCCCGCTTCTGCTCATAGTCGTCGCCGGTCAGATAGCCTTCCATGCCATAGATGACCTTGATACCGGCATCCTTGGCCGCTTTGGCCGCATCCGGATAGGCCTGCACAACACCGTGGTCGGTGATGGCAATCGCCGGCCACCCCCAGCGCCCTGCCGTCTTGATGAGGTCTTTGACGGAAACGACCGCATCCATCGCACTCATCGTGGTATGCGCATGCAGTTCGACGCGCTTGACCTCAGCCTTGTCCTCGCGCTGCTGCTTTTCCTTCTTGGCCATCGCATCGATGAACAGTACATACTCATTCATATAGGTATCAAAGCGCACTGAGCCGCGCACGCGCACTTCCATACCTTCTTTGAGCTGGCCGATGATTTCGTCGTAATCCTCCTCGGGCCCATTCTTGCCCCGCTTCGTTTTGAAGAACTTCTTGCAGGCAATGCCATTCGACTCATCGGCCAGGCAGAACGTCAGCAGCTTCGTGCCCGTCTTGAACTCGATGGTCTTGAGCCCAGAGCCTGCCCCTTCGCCGATAAAGCCCTCAAGGATGACATTTTTCGTCTCGCCGTCAAGCTCATCGATAAGCTTGCGCTCGCCCATTACGCCGCGGCCGAAAATAAGATTGCCGGCTCCCTGTACCACGACCGGCTTGGCAAAGTCTTCGTGATGCTTGGGCAGCTGCGGCTTGGCCGCCTTCGGTGCAGCCCCCGGCGCCCGTTTCGCTGCCGGTGCAGCTTTGGGCGCTGCCGCGCGTGTCTCAGCCACGCGCTCCTTCTGGCAAGCCGCCAGGTACTCCGGCGTATTGAAGCTGTCATCCACCGCAAGATTCTGCAGCACTTCATCGCTTGCATTGCATTCCACAGGGCAGCGGTAGCCGAGCAGCTTTTTGATGGCACGGCTCATGAGCTGCGTGACCGAATGCGCACGCATGATTTCGCCGCCAAGCTCACCAGGCACATCAAGGATGAGCTTGCTGCCATCGACGCTGTACTTGGAGCGTTTGAGCAGCTGGAACACCGTCGGGTTGCCCTCCGAGACAAGCGTCACGAGCTGGGGCCAGATTTGCTGGATACCGTCCTCGATATTGATGACATCCTGATAGAAGACGACACTTTCGAGCTGGCACTTGCGCCGTATCTGCGCCGCAGCCTCCTGCAAGAGTGCATCGGGAATAAGCGTCTGACTTGTCAAAGCAATCTCCCAGCTGCTCTTCTTCGTGCAGACCTCCACATGCCGGATCGTCGCCGCCTTCATCAGTTCCTTCTGTTCCTCATCGAGTGACATTCCCTGAATCAGCTGCCAAAACATATTCTCTTGCTGCGGTACAATCCGATACTTCTGCATGTTGCCAAACTCCCTCAACCTACACGCGATTTACTCGGGATAGAGTTCCCGATATTTCTTCTGATCTGCCAGGACTTGACGGACGTATTCACGCGTCTCCTTGAACGGGATCGCTTCAATATCCGCAAAATCATACGACCAGTCGTTTTCTTTCATCCATTCCTGCACGTTGCCACGCCCCGCGTTATAAGCCGCAAGTGCCAGCACATCATTGCCATGGAATTCCTTCTGCAAAGTGGCCAGATACCAGGTACCATAACGGATGTTGCGGTCAGGCTCATGGAGCCCCTCCTCGGAGTAGCCCGTATCGCCGAGCTGCGCCGATATCCATTTCGCCGTATCCGGCATGATCTGCATAAGTCCCACCGCCCCGCGATGTGAATGCACATCGCGTTTGAACTTACTCTCCTTCTTGATGACCGCCGCTGCCAGATTGCTGTCCACACGATACATAGACGCATATTTCATCACGGTATCATGATAAGGATACACATAGAAGTAGCTGCGCTGCACTGGCTCAAACTGCAGGATGAGATAGGCGCTGAGACTCATCACCAATATGAACAACGCGACACAAAAGCAGGCAACCATGCGGCGATGCTGCATCTGCCTGCTTTGCCGGACCCTATTGTGAAAATCCGTCATGCGTCCACTCCTTCCATAAGCGGTCAACCTGCCGCAGGGTCGCCGGCAAGTCGCCATTGTTATCGATCAGGCGGTCGGCGCGCCGCCGCTTTTCCGCCAGCGGCATCTGTGCAGCAATGCGCGCGCGCGCTGCCTGTTCATCATAGCCATCACGCTGCATCAGCCGGGCAAGCTGCACAGCTTCGCTGACGTCGACCAGACAATTTTCTTCTGTCATTTTATCCCATCCAGACTCAAAGAGCAATGGAACATCCAACACAATAAGCGGCACATCTTGTCTTTTTTTTTCAGCGAGCTGCCGCTTGATCTCTGCCTGTATCAACGGATGCGCTGACCGGTCAATCCAGGCGCGTTCTTCCGGCTGGGAAAAAACGATTTTCCCGATTGCCGCCCGATTCAGCTGTCCATCTTCCTGCAGCACCGCCGCACCGAAATGCTGGCGGTAAGCAAGATAAAGGCTGCCGCCCGGTTCTGCCAGTGCATGGGCGATTGCATCCGCATCCAAAATGGCCGCTCCCTTTTCCCGCAAATACCGGGAAACCGTGCTTTTGCCACTGGCAATACCGCCTGTCAGCCCAATTACCTTCATAGTTCTTCCCATTCCTTTTATCCCTTACGGCCGCTGGCAATGCGGGCAAAAATGCGTGCCCCGCCCGCCAACGGTAATCTTTTCGATTTTTGTGCCACAGCGGCGGCACAACCTGCCCTGGCGGTTATAGACATAAAGCTGCTCCTGGTGGCTTCCCTGCTTGCCCTCGCCGTTCTTATAATCCCGGAAGGTCGTACCGCCATCACGGATGCCGGCAGCAATGACTGCGTTGACAGACTGATGCAGCTTCTGGCATTCAGCTGCCGACAAGCTGCCAGCAGGACGCAGCGGATGGATTCCCGCCAGGAACAAAGCCTCGTCCGCATAGATATTGCCAATGCCGCCAATGTATTTCTGATTGAGCAGGAACGATTTGACCGCCGTCCGGCGCCCTTGCGCCGCTGTCATAAGATACGCTGGCGAAAAGGCCTCTGTGAGCGGTTCCGGCCCCATTTCCGCGAGCCCATGGATGCGCCAGCGCTCATCAGGTCCCAGCGCATAAAGCGTGCCAAGCGTACGCGTATCACCATAAACCAGCAGTCCGCCGCCATCCAGATGGAACAGCAGTCGGGCATAACTGTCGTGATTCACGCCGTCCGGCTCATAGACGAGCCGTCCCGTCATGCGCAGATGAAAGACAAGCTCACTGCCGTTGTCCAGCGCCATGAGCAGATATTTGCCGCGGCGGTTTATACCAGCAATCGTGCGGCCAATCGCCATCGCCCGGTACCCTTCCGGCTCCGGCCATTTGATCTGGCGCGGCAGCAGAAGGTCCACGCCCATGATGCGCTGACCGGTCAGCTGCTTATCCAGATAACGGCGGATGATCTCTACCTCAGGCATTTCTGGCATGTCATTTCGCCTCCGCCCAATCTTTACCGCTATGGATATCAATGACGAGCGGCACGGAAAGATCGGCGACGTGCTCCATCGATTCCTTGAGGATTGCACTGACCTGCTCAAGTTCTTCCTGTGTCGTCTCCAGCACAAGCTCATCGTGTACCTGCAGCAGCATGCGGCTCTTGACGCCGGCGGCCTGCAGGCGCTTATAGGCATCTATCATCGCGAGCTTGATGATATCGGCCGCCGTTCCCTGGATTGGCGTGTTCATCGCCATGCGTTCAGCCAGCGAACGCTGCATGAAATTGCGGCTCTTTATGGCCGGCAACTCGCGCCGGCGGCCATAAAGCGTCTTGACCCCGCCCGTTTCATGGGCCTCAGCTACCGTATCATCAAGGAATTTCTTGACCCCCGGATAACGCGCGAAATAGTTCTTGATATACTCAGCCGCCTCTTTCTTCGGGATATGAAGATCACGCGACAGGCCATAGTCGCTGATACCGTAGACAATCCCAAAGTTTACGGCCTTGGCCTTACGGCGCAAGTCCGGTGTGACCTCAGTAAACGGCACATTAAAGACTTCAGCCGCCGTACGCGCATGAATGTCCTGATTCTGGCAGAACGCATCGATGAAGCTGGCATCTTTGGACATATGCGCGAGCAAGCGCAGCTCGATCTGCGAATAATCCGCCGACAGCAGGCAGTCATAGCCTGCGCCCGGTTCAAACAAGGCGCGGATCGTCTTGCCCTCCTCGGTGCGTACCGGGATATTCTGCAGGTTCGGATCCGAGCTCGACAGGCGTCCCGTCGCCGTAACCGTTTGATTGAAGCTCGTGTGGACGCGGCCTGACTCGGGATGGATGAGCTCACCGATACCATCCAGATAGGTCGATTTCAATTTTGTCCACATGCGGTAAGCCAGGATCTGCTCGACGATGGGATGCTGGAACCGCAGCGACTCTAACACCTCAGCATTCGTTGAATAGCCCGTCTTCGTTTTCTTGGTAGCCGGCAGCCCCAGGCGCTCGAACAATACTTCGCCCAGCTGTTTGGGCGAATTGATATTGAACTCCATCCCGGCCAGCGTATAGATGTCCTGCTGGATTTCTGCGATCTTGCTCCCGACCTCTGCGGCTTTGCGCTCGAGATGCGCACGATTCACATAGACACCGTTCTGCTCCATAGCCGCCAGCACTTCCACCAGCGGCAATTCCACCGTTTCATACAGGTCCTTCATGCCAAGCGACGTAAGCTCAGCCATGAGTTTATCCTGCAACATGCCTAGTATCCTGGCATTCCAGACCGCCTGCTCGGTTTCGTCAGCAAATTGCTCGGGAACAGCCTGCTCCGGAAAATACTGATGGGAAAGATTGGGCAGCTCGTATCTTGCCAGTTCCGGCTGCAGCAAATAAGCCGCCAGCTTCACATCAAAATATTTGTTTCCCGCCTTGAGACCGGCATGATAGTAGCGCTTGAGTTCAAATACCGTAGCAGGCTTTTGCTCCATCGCGGCTAAGACCAGCGAAAATGCCGGCGTGTCCGCTGCCACAAAACCAGCCTTGCCAGCAGGTGCTGTCACCACGGCCAGTCCTTCGAGCTGCTCAAACGGCGCCTTGCCGGTAAAGATACCACTGACCGCCAAAGATTCCGCCTGCGCCAGCATAGTTTCGGCCTGCTCTTTCTCCCAACGGTCATAGGTCAAATCAAGCGTAACAGTCTCGGGAATATCCATCCCTGCAAACAAGCCATCGCCCTCGGCTCCATAGATTTTCGTAAAATTCTTCCAAACTGCCTTGAGCTCATAACGGTCGCAGAATTGTTTCATCCGCGCATGATCCGGCGTAATGGCATAGCTGTCCATCTGCAATTCCAGCCCTGGCACCTGCAATTCGATGGTAGCCAGTTCCTTGGACAAAATGGCTTGCTCGCGGTTCTCCGTCAAGCGTTCCTTTAGTTTCTTACCCGAAATATCCGCAATATGTGCCAAAACATTTTCCAGCGTGCCATACTCGACGAGCAGCTTGGTTGCCGTCTTCGGCCCGACCCCGGGCACACCAGGGATATTATCGGACGTGTCGCCCATAAGCCCTTTGAGGTCAATCATGCGAAGCGGCTCAAAGCCGTATTCCTCCGTAAAGACTGCCTCATCGTAGGCCTTGAGTTCTGATATTCCCTTTTTGGTCAGCATGACGCGCAGATTCGGCCGCACAAGCTGCAAAGCATCCTTATCGCCCGTCACCACCATGACATCATGACCAGCCGCAGCTGCTTTCGTCGCGAGCGTGCCAATGATATCATCGGCCTCATAGCGCTCCTTTTCGATGAATGAAATGCCAAAAGCTGCTGCAAATTCATGCAGCAGCGGGATTTGGGCGAGGAGCTCTTCCGGCGTCTTATCACGCGTTCCCTTGTACGCAGCGTAACGTTCCGTGCGGAACGTCTTCTTCCCTTTATCAAAGGCGATGACCAGTGCATCTGGCTCCAGCTCACTCAACAGCTTGGTCAGCATATTCGAGAAGCCAAAAATCGCATTGGTCGGCTCGCCCTGGGAATCTGTTAGCGGTGGCAGCGCATAAAACGCACGATACATAAGACTGCTGCCATCTAAAATCACAAAACGCTGGCTCAACAGGATTCCTCCTCATATTGTTCAATTAAAAATGTACCAACCGATCATTTCCCAGGGACCTGGTGCTTACTTCGTAGCCTCCTGGTAGATTTCCGTCAACGATTTCTTGCTGGCACTGCCATCGGTCAGCACCGGCTTAGTCTCTGCCTTTTCTTGCACAGGCACTGCTTTTGTGTCATCCGCAACCTTCTGGCTTTGAGCCGCAGGCTCTTTTTCCGTACGGACTTCAGCAGCAACGGTCTGCAGCGAATAGCGTTTCTCCTTGTCCATGCCACCCGTCAAATGGAACAACGTCCGTACATCTTTATCCGTACAATAAAGCACATCGCGCTTATCCACGCCAAGTGCCTTGCCATAGGTACTCATGAGCGTCTGCGCCTCTGGAATCCAGCCCAGGTTGACCTTGACAGCATCCGCCAGATCGATTGCCGGCAAATACAGTACACCATCCTGCTCAACGGCATTGTTCTTCAACCGCTTACCATTGACATAGAGCGGATAAACCTTGCCAATATACGTCGGATTGCCATCCGATTCGGCGATTTTCTTGTCAATTTCCTCATCGCTGACAAAATTGCCAACACCATAGCCACTGAGCCATTTATGCACGTCTTCGGTTGTAATCTTCTGCCAGCCATACTCATCGGGATAAATGTAGTATACTACCGTACCATCAGCCGGCGCCTTCTCGACGACTACACGGTTATACGTGATTTCAATCGGCGTGCCGACATGGATCAGGCTGTACAGATCCTCGACGTCCTTCTCAAACATGCGCATGCAGCCATGGGAAGCATACGTGCCAATAGAGCCGGGATTGTTCGTGCCGTGGATGCCGATGTTGCCCTGCACGCCAATCCAGCGATATCCCAGCGGACAATCAGGGCCCGACGGGATGGATGTGCCAGTCTCGGGGGCGGTCCAGGTCGGATTGACTTCCTTTTCACTGACCTTGTAATAACCAGTCGGTGTCGGCGTCGAAGCCGTACCCGGAGCAATCGGATACAGACGGACCTTTTCCGTGCCACGATACAGTGCCAGGGAACGCGCTGCCAGATTGATAGAAATCTTCAGCTGCTCCTCCTTCTTCTGCTCTTCCTTCTTCTCCGCAGCCACATCAGCCGGCTTGCTTTCAACAACCGGAGCCGGAGCTGCCGGCTGCGAAGCCTGAGCTTTCGCCGCAGCTGGTGCAGCTGCCATCGGCGGCTGCGCACTGCCCTTCTCAGCCGCCGAAACACCAGCTGCTGTTCCCGTTATCATCATCGCGCCCAACATACCAGCGCAAACTTTTTCCCACATAATACACTATCTCTTTTCTTTGTTTTTTTGCCGTAGCCACGGCAGCAATTACCTTATTAGCTTAACATCTTTACCCCATGTTTGCAAGTGAAAAGGGCCTTTCCGCGAGGGGAAAGGCCCTAAGACTAACACATATAACTACCGTGCCTGGGCTTCGGCAATTATTTCTGCCGCTGCCCGCTCGGGCACTGGCTCATAGCGGGCAAACTCCAACTGATACGAACCGCGGCCCTGGGTCAGCGAACGCAAATCGGTCGCAAATTTGTAAAGCTCTGCCAGCGGGATCAACGCCTGGATCTCACTCATGTCGCGATCCTTGCTGTCAACCCCGAGTACATGCGCGCGCTTGCTGTTAAGCCTGCCCATGACATCGCCGAGATAATACTCGGGCGTCAAAACCTTGATGGTCTCAATCGGTTCGAGCAGTATCGGTCTTGCTTCCATAACGCCCTTGCGGATGGCCAGAGCCGCTGCTGTCTTAAACGCCGCCTCTGACGAATCGACAGGATGATACGAACCATCGTAAAGGTTGACCTTGACATCCACGACAGGGAAACCTGCCAGCACGCCCTGCGCCAGCGTTTCTGCCGTTCCCTTCTCGACAGCAGGGATATATTGCTTCGGCACGCTGCCGCCAAATATCGTCTCGGTAAATTCATTACCTGAGCCTGCCTCACGCGGCCCGATTTCGAGCCAGACATCACCGAACTGCCCATGACCGCCACTCTGCTTCTTGTGACGTCCCTGTACCTTGACACTCTGGCGGATTGTCTCACGATAGGGAATCCGCGGCTTGCTTAGCGCAAGCTCCGCCCCGAATTTACGCTTGAGCTTCTCGGCTAAAATCTCTAGATGAACCTCACCGACACCACGGACAAGCGTTTCTCCTGTTTCTTTGTTTTTGCTCACCAGGATCGTCGGATCTTCATCCTGTTGCTTGGCCAGAGCACCAAAAACCTTATCCTCTTCGCCTTTTTTATGCGCCGAAGCCGCCATCTCCAGCATCGCCTCAGGATAGGCAATCGCTTCATATTGGATCGCGTCATTTTTATCGCAAAGCGTGTCACCAGTCTTGACCTGCTGCAGCTTCGTCGTCACGACAATATCACCCGCTGCCACCTGATTCAGATTATGCTGTACTTTGCCCTGCAGTGTAAATAAGGTGCCGATACGCTCCTCGTTTTCCTTATTGGGATGGAAGTATGAAATATCCCCGCGCATATCGCCGGACAAGATGCGGATAAAACTCTGGCGCCCGACAAATGGAT
Source organism: Pseudoselenomonas ruminantium (assembly GCA_015058575.1). Taxonomy (GTDB): domain Bacteria; phylum Bacillota; class Negativicutes; order Selenomonadales; family Selenomonadaceae; genus Selenomonas_A; species Selenomonas_A ruminantium_O. Next base: position 49,908 of record SVBZ01000048.1, on the reverse strand, counting down.
CGACAATGGTCTTGAATACCTGCGCCGAGAACGCATCCTCCGTATGGCGTTCCTTTAGCTCACCGCTCACGGGGTCAAGACCGATCGATACCTTGAAATACGGCGTCGGCATGTACTCGACAATGCCATTCATCAGCTTGCGCATGCCGATGTTTTGTTTTGCAGAGCCACAGAATACCGGGAAAATCTTGCCAGCCTGGATGCCTTCAATGAGTGCCGCCGCAATCTCGACCTCAGTGATATCTGCCCCCTCGATATATTTCTCCAGCAGCTCATCGTTGAACTCAGAAATCGCCTCGATCATTTTCTGCCGCGCCTGCTCGACCTCTGCCGCCATGTATTCGGGCACATCGTCCTTGATGACTTCCTTATCATGCGTAACGATCTTCATATGCAGCGAAAGCAAATCCACGACACCCTGGAACGCTGCCTCTTTGCCGATTGGCAGCTGGATGGGGACGACACCATCACCGAAACGCACGCGCAGCTCTTCGACAACCCCTTCAAAATCTGCATGTTCACGGTCCATTTTGTTGATAAAGAATGCCCGTGGCAGCTCGTTTTCCTCTGCATAGTACCATGCATTCTCCGTACCGGATTTGATACCCGAGGAAGCGGAAATGACAATCAACGCACTATCAGCTGCCGCCATCGCATCCTTTACCTCGCCGACGAAATCCGGGTAGCCTGGCGTGTCAATGAAATTGAGCTTGAAGTCCCGCCATTCGCAGGCCGCCAGTTTCAGGCTGACCGTCATACCGCGTTTCGTCTCTTCCGGCTCATAGTCCAAAGCGCTCGTGTTATCCTCAACACTTCCAAGACGTTTTACGGCTTCCGTATTGAATAGGCACGCATCGAGAAGACTTGTCTTGCCCGTTTTCCCATGCCCCACGACAGCAACATTGCGGATATTGGTACTCTTATAGTTCTTCATTGACATTCCCTCCTATTGTTATGATATTATCTGTATTCTCCGAAAATTTATAATATCCTGCTGCCGCTGCTATATTTTCCCGGCAAACACTGTTATTCTCCTTACTTACGGCAAAGAAAAAGACCTCAGGCCGTAACCTGAAGTCTTTTTCTTTGCTTTATCGCAACTTACTCTTTGACATGATACTGTCCGTCAAGGATTTCCGTTTCATTGAAAAAGATATGGATCTCACGGATAGCATTCGCAACGCTGTCTGACGCATGGACCGCATTGCGGCTGCCACTGGCAGCAAACTGCTTGCGAATCGTACCTTCCTCGGCCTCAGCCGGATTCGTCTTGCCATGCAGCTTGCGAACGCGGGCAATGGCATCCTCCCCTTCGAGGACCAGAGCAATCAGCGGTGCCGATGTCATAAAGCTCACGAGATCGTTATAATACGGACGGCCGATATGCTCCTCATAATGGATAGAAGCCAGACGCTCATCCATCTTGAGCAGTTTCATTGCCACGATGCGGAAGCCTTCCTGCTCGTAACGTTTGATGATATCTCCGCTGTAATGCTTGCTAAATGCATCCGGTTTGATAAGTACGAGTGTTTTTTCCATTGAAACAAATCCCCTTGCCTAAGTATAGAACTATTAAAAATAATCAAAGCAATTCTGCCTTGTATTTTTCTGCCACCTTGCGATAGTCGAGCGCGGAATCATGCAATGCCTCGATTTCGTCCTCGCGCAGCGCACGGATGATCTGCGCCGGATTGCCGTAAACGAGCGAATTGCTCGGAATCTTCTTATGCTGCGTAATCATCGTCCCCGCGCCAATCACGACATTGTCGCCGATCTCTGTATACCCTAGCAGAATCGATCCCATGCCCACCAAACAGTTGTTGCCGATCTTGCGCGCATGGATAATCGCATTGTGCCCGATCGTGACCTCATCGCCGATTTCCGTGGGAACATTCGCCATGACATGAATCACAGCATTGTCCTGCACATTGGTATTCTTGCCAATCCGGATCGGCTGGAAATCTCCGCGAATCACGACATTGAACCAGATACTTGCCCCTTCGCCGATTTCGACATCACCGGCTACCGTAGCCGTCGGAGCTAGAAACACACTTGGATCGATTTTTGGTGCCACCGATTTATACGGAATGATGTAGCTCATGGATTGCCGCCTCCTCAGTATCTCCCTATCGACTGACGTCTTTGCGTCATCTATTATCTTAATTATAGCGACTTTTTGAAAATTTGGCAACTCTAATCGATACAATCCGAACCAATCAAGATATTTTGATAAAGTTTAATCTGCTGATTCCGTATCCATTCGCCCACCCGCGGGCCAGTCATGCCAGCCGGACAATCGCGGCCACTCACACGCTTGAGCCGCTGGACAATTGCCGGCGCCTGCTCCAGATACCACGGCAAGCTATGATGATCGGCACGGATTACCGCGTTGAACTCTGGCCAGCTCAGGCAGCTTTTGTCTACCGCCAGCAGCAAATCGACAATCTTGGCCGGCTTGCCGATGCGCGGAGCCCGCATATGCTGGGCAATCACGAACAATCCTCCTTGCAGCCACTCCCTGGGCAATGTCATGCGCGCATTCCAAGCCTTGAGTACCGCAAGGCCGCGCGCTTCATGCCCGTAATGATGCGGCTCCATTTCCTTGGGCGTCTGCCCCTTGCCCAAGTCATGCACGAGACCTGCGAACCTTGCCAGCAGCGAATCCGTTTCCGCCGCCACGGTATCGACCACCAGCATCGTATGCGCAAAGGCATCACCCTCGGGATGGAACACCACAGGCTGTGTCTTCCCCATCAATGCGGCCAGCTCCGGGAAAACTGCCGCCAGCAGACCCGCACGCGCAAGACTGCGAAAATACACAGATGGTTTCGGTGCCTGCAAGGCCCGCCGCAATTCAGCCAGCACTCGTTCTGCCGGCTCTGCGCGAAGCTCTTCCCGGCAGGCGGCCATCAACGCATACGTATCATCGCTGATGGCAAAGCAAAATTCTGCTGCCTGCCGCGCAGCCCGCAAAGCCCGCACAGGATCTTCACAGAAATGCCTGGATACCGCACGAATGCACTGCTGCCGGATGTCCGCTATGCCACCATACAGATCGATGATCTCTCCCTGCGGCAGTTCCATGGCCAGACTGTTCATGGTCGTATCGCGGCGGTATAGATCCTCCTCAACCGTCACCGCCGGATTATAATCAACGGTAAAGCCATTATAGCCACTGCCGGTCTTGCGTTCCGTACGCGCAAAGGCCACCTCGGATTTCCGGCCGTCGATCGTCACCAGATAAACCGGAAAAGATTTCCCCACCTTGACTGCCTCAGGCAAAAGCGCCGTAAAATCCTGCTCGCTGATACCAGATACCATATAATCCTTGTCATGCGGCGTAACACCGCGCACGTAGTCACGCACCCAGCCACCGACTAAAAATACCCGCGCACCGGCAGCCCTTAGCCGCAAGGCAAATTCTTGTTCCTTCATCGTGTTTCCCTTACTCCTGCAATCGAATCATGGATTTTCCTATATCGGCAAAAACACCTTCTCCCGCAGGAGAAGGTGTCCATATATGCCTTATTTTACGATATGTGCACCACGCGTATCAAGATCCATAATAAGGATCCTGGCATTCACATCGTGCTGGCGGAAAGCAGCCTTCATAGCCTCCCCCACCGCTTTTTCACAGTGACGACGCTCCAGTGTATAGGCAATCAGGCACGGACCGGCACCACTGAGGTTAGCCCCTAGCGCCCCCGCCTTGCGGGCAGCTGCAAAGACATCATACATGCCCGGAATCAGCTTGGCGCGATACGGCTGATGAAGGGCATCGTCAAACACGTTGCGCAGGAACTTTTCGTTCCCTTTGCAAAGCGCTGCCACGAGCATCGCGGCCCGGCCGATATTGTTCACGGCATCGGCCATCGGCACCTGTGCCGGCAGTACAGCGCGCGCCTTGCGCGTCGACAGCGGGAAATCCGGCACGGCTACGATGAGCTTCATGCGGAATTTCGGCAAAAACGAAAAGCATTCCACATCACCACGCGTCACAGTGCTGACCGTAAACCCGCCAAAGATTGCCGGCGCTACATTATCGGGGTGTCCCTCGATATCCGTAGCAAACTGCAGCAGTTCCCGCCGGTTGAAGCGATTGCCGATCAACACATTGGCAGCCTTGAGGCCAGCGACAATTGCCGTGGCACTGCTGCCGAGTCCTCGCGATAATGGCACGTTGTTTTCCATATGGATGACTGCACCGGGATATTGGTCGAGAAGGCCCGCCTTGCGCAGCAGATACTGCACCGACCGCCAGACGATGTTGCGTCCATCGCAGGGAATGTTGGCGGCACCTTCGCCACTTATCGTAATCCTGACCCCCGCCTCTTTCTTGAGCGTGAGCTCGAGATCATTGTAGACCGTGCAGGCCAGTCCAATCGCATCAAAGCCCGGGCCGCAATTGGCACTCGTTCCCGGAACACGGACTTTTATCGTATGATCTGCAAAAGACATCAAACCTGCTCCTTCTCTACACGAATGACATTGCGAATCTCATCAACGACCGGCATTCCCTTGAGCTCCTGCAGAGCTGCCTGGATGCTTGCATGGCGGACCGTATGCGTGATAGCCACGATTTCGGCATGATCGACGATGTTGCGCTGTGTCTGGATGACCGATTTGAGACTGACACCTGCATCACCAAAAGCCGTTGCTATAAGGCCGAGAACGCCCGGCTTATCATCCACAAGCAGACGTACATAGTAAGAAGACTCTGTCTCATCCAACGGGCAAAGGCGCTTCTGCTCATAGCAGGTGCAGCGCACACGCCCAAATGTCTCATGGATCGTATCGCGTGCAACAGCAATGATATCGGCAACAACCGCAGATGCTGTCGGCAGCGAACCGGCTCCTTGTCCGTAGAACATCGCCTCGCCAATCGCATTGCCGCGGACAAAGATGGCATTGAATACACCGTTGACTGCCGCCAGCGGATGTTCCTTGGGCAGGAACACCGGATGGACGCGGACATCGACACCATGTGCATCCGAATCCTTGCCAACCGCCAGCAGCTTGACGACATAGCCAAGATTACGCGCATACTCGATATCATCCGGCGTGATTTTCGTGATGCCTTCGACTGATACGTCCTTGAGCTCCACACGCGTATTGAACGCGAGCGAAGCAAGGATTGCCGCCTTGCGCGCAGCATCGAGGCCATCGACATCAGCCGAAGGATTCGCCTCAGCATAGCCCTTGGCCTGTGCTTCTTTGAGCACTTCCTCGTAATCACTGCCGCACTCGGTCATCTTCGTGAGCATGTAGTTGGTAGTGCCATTGACAATGCCCATGATTTCCGTAATCCGATTGGCTGTCAGACACTGCTTGAGTGGCGTGATGATCGGGATGCCGCCACCGACACTGGCCTCAAACATGAAATCGACATCATGTTTTTCGGCCATGGCAAACATTTCCTTGCCAAACTGCGCCACAACGTCCTTATTGGCCGTCACGACGCTCTTGCCGTGCTCCATGGCCTTGAGCATATACTCACGTGCCGGCTCAAGACCGCCCATGAGCTCGACAACGACATCGATTTCTTCATCGTTCACGATATCATCGATATTGTCCGTGAGCACAAAGCCCTCAAGCTGCGGACGTTTCTTCGCCAGATTGCGCACCAAGACAGTCTTCAGCTGGATTTGTGCGCCGACGCGCTCGGTAATCTGCCGCCGGTTCATCTCCAGTACTTGAATGACACCAGAGCCAACGGTACCAGCTCCTAGTAAACCTACACGAATCACTTTTTCCATATCGGCGCACCTCCTTTTCGCTTTAAGCCTGTCCCAGAACTTCCAGACGCTTCACACCATCAACCATGCGCAACTTGTCCAAAAGTGCCTCAAGATCTACGCTGAGGTTGGCCGTCTCGATCGAGACCGTAGCATTGGCTACGCCCTGAAGCGGAATGCCCTGGTTAATGGTCATGATGCTGCCCGAATCCGACGAAATCGTATTGAGCACACTCGAAAGCACGCCCTTCTTATGTTCCAGCAGGAATGTCAACGTGACAATCTTATTCTGGCTTGCCTCATAGAACGGGAATACATAGTCTTTATATTTATAATACGCACTGCGTGACAGCTCCATTTTTTCCACGGCTTCGTTAATCGTACGAGCATCACCGCGTTTGAGCATCTCTTTGACTTTGATGGTCTTCTTGATGGCCTCTGGAAGGATTTCCTCGCGTACAAGGAAGAATCCGCTCTTTTGATTATTCATATATTACGCCTCCAATGGATATATTTCTACTGACAAAAGATAGTATACCACAAGTCGTGGACGTTTGCCAATATATTTTTTACAAATGTCCATCGCACTTGTAAAACTCATACATTTTTATAAAAATTGTTGTAAAAAGTGTCAACGATGTCCAGCCTTGATCTTACTTTCGGTTCCATGCAGCAGACGAGCAATATTCGCATGATGGCGAATGATGATGAAAGCTGCTGCCAGCACACCAAAGCCGATGTACTCCAGCGGGTAACCGGACTGCCAGGCCAGGATCGGCACCAAGGCGGCGGCAACAATCGATCCCAGTGAGACATAGCCGCTGATCTTGACAATAGCCAGCCAAACCAGAAAGACGATAAGCGCTGGCAACGGCATCATCATGACAATGACACCGAGACCTGTAGCTACGCCCTTGCCACCCTTGAACTTCAAGAACAGCGAACACGAATGGCCAACGATCGCCAGGACACCGGCCAGCACCATCGCCAGCGGCGTGCCCACAAGCAGCGAACCGAGCCAGACGCTCAGCGCCCCCTTCAAGAAATCCAGCAGGAAAATCAGGAATCCCGGCCCCTTGCCCAGCGTACGCCAGGCATTTGTCGCGCCGATGTTATGACTGCCATGCTCACGCAAATCAACGTGCCAAATCAGCTTGCCAAAGACAAGGCCATTCGGGATCGAGCCAAGCAGATACGCCACGAGACAAGCTATTGCCATATTCTCCATCAATACTCGTCCTCCTCATCACGCGCACGCACGATCAGTCGCAGCGGCGTCCCCTCAAATCCGTACATTTCACGCAGGCGGTTCTCGATGAAGCGCAGGTACGAGAAATGCATAAGCTCCGGGTCATTGACAAAGATGATGAATTTCGGCGGCTTGACATCAGCCTGTGTCATGAACAGGATCTTCAGCCGGCGGCCACGATGCATCGGCGGCGGATTGATAGATACCGCATCGCGGATCAGCTCATTTAAAACGCTTGTCTTGATGCGCATCGACTGCTGCTCAGCAACATACTTGACAAGTTCCGTCACGCGGCCGACGCGCTGGCCCGTAAGCGCTGAAGCATAAAGCACCGGTGCATACTGCAAAAAGCCGATTTCCTCGCGCAGCTCTTCGGTAAAGCGAAGCGTTGACTTGTCATCCTTGTTCGGATAGATATCCCATTTGTTGACGACAATGACGACGCCACGGCCTGACTCATGTGCATAGCCGGCAATCTTCTTGTCCTGTTCCGTGATGCCTTCCGAAGCGTCAATCATCATCAAGACAACATCCGCACGATCGATGGCGCGCAGCGATCGCATGACACTGTAGCGCTCGACCGGCTCATCGATCTTGCCGCGGCGGCGCATGCCAGCCGTATCGATCAGCATGAATTTCATGCCATCCTTGACAAAATGCGTATCGATGGCATCGCGCGTCGTACCAGCCATATCGCTGACGATGACGCGTTCTTCGCCGAGCAGCTGATTGACGATCGAGGACTTGCCGACATTCGGGCGGCCGATGACCGCGATGCTGATCTCATCTTCATCCTTGTCCTCGATTTCATGCTCCGGGAAAGCCGCGACAATCGCATCGAGCAGATCGCCAAGGTTCATGGCATTCGATGCCGATAATGGAATCGGATCGCCCAGGCCGAGATTGTAAAACTCATAGGAATTCATCTCGAGCTGCGGACTGTCAATCTTGTTGACCCCAAGGATGACCGGCTTTTTCGTGCTGCGCAGGATTTTAGCGACTTCTTCATCTGCCGTCGTCAGACCGGCCCTGCCATCGACAAGGAACAGGATGACATCAGCCTCTTCCATGGCGATTTGTGCCTGATCGCGCATGGATTTAAGGATATGATTACTCTCATCAAGCTCGATACCGCCCGTATCGATCATTGTAAACTCATGGTTGAGCCACTCAGCATCAAGATAGATGCGGTCACGCGTCACGCCCGGCATATCGTCAACGATAGACACGCGCTTCTTGCCAATCTGATTGAACAAGGTGGATTTGCCGACATTCGGACGGCCGACAATGGCCACGATTGGTTTGCTCATGATATTACCTTCTTTCTAATTGAATATCTCTTCCTTAATACTGGATATTTTTCGTATAGCCTGCATTGCTCTGCCAGGTGTAGGCCGTTTCGCCTTGGCGATCCTTATGATACGTCGTCCAGCCGGACAACGCCTCACGGAAATCCCTGCCGCCCTGTACCGGCTCGATGCGAGCGTCCGGATAATGGGCCTGCAGCTCCTGCAGCGTCACATCGTCCAAAAAGATGTCTTCGCCCGACCGCAAGGCTGACTCAGGAATCAAGATGCCCGTCCGCTTGCCCTCCAGGCCATCGAGCGTACGCATGATATCTTTGGCTGTGAGCAGCCCCGAAACATTGACCGTATGCCCGAAATGATCATTCTCGACCGGCACGATGCGTACATGCAGATTCTCCTTCGGCAGTGAAGCCGCGAGTTTTTCCAGCATCGGGGCCACCGATGTCCCCGAAACGACATCGAGATAAACCGGCTCGTCATAGGCAGCAGCCACAGATACAGTCTTTTCCCAATCGTTGATGAAATTACGCGTAAGGCCAATGCCGTTATCAAGCTGCGGAAAACCGTCATAGAACTCGGATGGCGGTACTTCACGGCCTGCCAGCAGATAGAACTCATCGCCCAGATAAAGGAACGTGCGGCCTTCCTCCTGCTGGATCTTGCGCTGCCATTTCTCCACCTGATCGATGACCCGGGCAGCCCCTTCTGCATCGAACTGCGTAAGCGGAAACGGATCGGTACGGTACTTCGTGATGCCGACTGGTACAATGGCCAGCGACTGCGCATGGGGACGCCGTGCCACGATCTCGCGAATCGTGCGTTCAAGCTCTTCCCCATCATTGAGACCGCTGCAGAGCACGACCTGCGTATGATACTCAGCACCAGCTTGCTCAAGATTATCGAGCTGCTCTGCGATCCTGGCTGCCCCCTTGCAGCGAAGCATCTGGGCCCGCAGCTCCGGATTCATGCATTGGACCGAAACGTAGAGCGGCGACAGATGGAATTGCTCGATGCGCTTGAAATCAGCCGGGCCCATATTCGTCATCGTGACGAAATTCCCATAGAGGAACGAAAGGCGATAGTCGTCATCCTTGATGGACAGGCTGCCGCGCATATTCGGGGCAATCATGTCAACAAAGCAGAAATAACAATGGTTCGCGCAGTTGCGGATACCATCAAAGACCGCTGACTCAAATTCAACGCCAAGTTCCTCGTCAAATTCTTTGTCAAAGGAAATCAGCTCCTGCTCCCCATCGGCATGTTCAACCAGCAAATCGATTTCTTCATCAGCCATGGCAAAACTCAGGTCGATGATATCCCGGAGCTCCTGTCCATTGATGGACACAATCTTGTCGCCCGGCACCAGCTCAAGCTCCTCAGCCAGGCTGCCGGGGTATATGCGCAGGATTACACCTGCATGTTGCTTGCTCATACATCGTCTCTTTCTTTCAGTTCAATCCCGCTATCCTTTATCTTTTCTTCCATCAAAAACAAAGGAGTGATGCTATATCATCACTCCTCTGAGTTATTCTATCCAGTTGATATACTGACTAGTGATTAGTCTTTTGCTTTCGTGATGGACAGGGAGATGCGTTTACGCTTCGTGTCGATGCGCAGAACTTTGACCTTGACCTCATCGCCAACATGAACAGCCTCATCAGCGCGCTCAATGCGTTTCTCAGCGAGCTCGCCCATCGGGATCAGGCCATCGAAGCCCGGCTCGATTTCCATGAATGCACCGAAGTCCGTCAGTTTGATGACTTTGCCTTCGATGATGTCGCCCTCAGCATATTTCTCTGCATTGTCGAGCCACGGATCACGCATCGTATCTTTGATGGACAGGGAGATGCGTTTTGCTTCCGTATCAACGGATTTAACAAATACATCGAGTTCCTGGCCAACTTCGAGAACATCCGACGGATGTTTTACACGGTGCCAAGCGAGGTCGGAGATATGAGCCAGACCATCTACGCCACCGATATCGATGAATGCACCGTAGTCAACGATACGTTTGACCGTGCCGCGAACCGTCGTGCCAGCCTCGAGGGTGGAGAAGATCTCGTCTTCTTTGGCAGCGCGCTCAACTTCGAGAAGTGCACGACGGGAAAGAACGAGACGCTGTTTGTGTACGTCAATCTCGATGATTTCGCACTCAACCGTCTGGCCAACATAAACCGACAGGTCTTTTACGAAATGGAGCTCCATCTGGGAAGCCGGGATGAAACCACGCAGACCATTGACCGATGCAACGAGGCCGCCTTTGACAACCTGGTTGACCTGAGCCTGGACATGCTCACCGCGCTCTTTGACAGCTTCCATGTCTTTCCAAGCAACCATGCGATCAGCTTTTACCTTGGAAAGGATGCCGCCGTTGTCGCCACCGAGGGAAACAACATAAACATCGATCTTATCGCCAACTTTGACTACGTCCTCAGCGGATTCCGGAGCCGGATAAGCAAGCTCTCTCTTCGGAATAGCAATCTCCTGCTTGTATCCGATATCAACATAGGCTTCATCGCGGGAAACCTGGATAACGGTACCTTCAACAACCGTGCGCTCCTGGATATCCGGCATCGAGCTCTCTGCCTGTGCTAATAATTCTTCCATATTCATCTGTTCTGATACTTTATATATACCTCCTTGATAATCCAGTCAGGCGTAGAAGCGCCCGCTGTAATACCAATTTTTTCAATTTTATCAAACCACTCGTCCTGCAGCTCCGCTGCAGTTTCGATGTGATAAGTTCTGCATTTGTCTGCACAAAGCTGTGCAAGCCGCGTCGTATTGGCACTGTTCTTGCCGCCAATGACCAGCATCATGTCTACCTTTGCCGCTAAATCCATAGCTGCTGCCTGCCGCTGATCCGTCGCTGTACATATCGTGCGCAATATCCGTATGTCGCGGGATTTCTCCAGCAGATGCGATACGATTTCCCGAAACTTAGCGCCCGAGAATGTCGTCTGACATACGATTCCGAGCTTCGCACAACTTGGCAGCGCATCAGCTTCTTCCACGGTTTCGATAACCGCCGCCTTAGCAGCCGACCATTCAAATATGCTGCGAACCTCCGGATGTTCCTTCTCACCGACAATGACGACTGAATAGCCTTCATCGACGAGCGATTTGGCAGACAACTGCGCTTTCTTGACATGCGGGCAGGTTGCATCGACCACTTCAAGGCCACGGCTTTGAGCCGCATCATATACCTGCGGGCCGACACCGTGGGAACGGATGATGACAGTTCCCTTCTCCATCTCAGCCAAATCATCGACAGCACCAACGCCCTCTTGCTTCAGGCGCTCGACCATCTGCGGATTATGGATGATTGGTCCCAATGTACAGGCGGTACCATCAGCGGAAGCATTTTCCTTGGCAATCGTTATCGCGCGTTTGACGCCATAACAGAATCCCAAATAGTCTGCTAAAATGACTTCCATACATCAACCACCAACATTCAATCATGCGAATTTGCTATATTAGCTATCATTTTTCGCAATCTAATGCTTAGTTTATCATATTATCTTGTGACAAGCAAACTATTTTTTAACAATTTAAAGATTTTTTTCTCTGAGTTCAGCAATCCGATCCATAATCGCTTGCGAGAAAGCTTCGAGCTGCTCTTTATCCTTGCGATCGCCGGCAAAATGCATCGGTTCCCCATAAATGACCTTGAGCTTAGGGAAGTGTCCGCCATTGGCAAAAATGCGGTCCGTGCCGATGATGGCAGCAGGTACGACCGGAGCATCTGTCATCGAGGCAATCAGGCCAACGCCTGCCTCGGCTTTTTTCATCCGGCCCGTACGGCTGCGCGTGCCCTCAGGGAAAAGCCCCAGGCATCGGCCCTGCTTTAGCACCTGCATCGCCGCCTTGATTGCCCCGCGGTCAGCAGCCCCGCGCTTGACCGGAAACGCATGGCAGGAGCGGATGGCCGCACCGAAAATCGGATTCTTGAACAGCTCTATCTTCGCCATATAGCTGACCGGGCGTTTGAGGAATGTCGCTACCAACGGCGGATCCCAATTGCTCATATGATTGGCCGCCAGGATAACGGCACCATCCTGCGGCATATTCTCACGGCCAATGATTTCCGCGCGGAAAAAAATCTTGAAGAATGCACCGAAGACACACTGAAGTATTCCGTATAACATCGGCTCACCTCACTGACACATCGCAAGGATTCGCGCAACGACCTCGTCAATCGACAGCCCTGTCGTATCGAGAAGTGTTGCATCCTCAGCCTGCACGAGCGGTGAAATCTCCCGCTCACTGTCCGCTTTGTCACGGGCCGCAATATCCTGCTGTAATTTCTCGAGCGTGATGTCATAGCCCTTTTGCTTGAGCTCCTTCCAACGGCGCTGCGCACGCTCCTCGATCGAAGCCGTGAGGAAAATCTTGACATCGGCATTTGGCAGCACATTCGTCGCGATGTCGCGGCCATCCATGAGCACACCACCGCGCTCAGCCATCTTGCGCTGCAAGTCAACCATCTTGACGCGCACCGGCCCTAACGCTGCCACCTGCGAGACAATGCCGCTGACCTCGGGCGTACGGATAGCCGCGCTGACGTCCGTGCCGTCAACCGTGACTTTCGTCTTGCCCTCAGCATACTGCAAGTTGACATCGATGTCCGCAACTACCTGCAGGATCAGTGCATCGGTAACCTCCTTGCCTTGCTGCAGGGTCTTCCAGGCCACCGCACGATACATGGCTCCCGTATCGATGTAAGTATAGCCAAGCTGCTTAGCCGCCAGCTGAGCGACCGTACTTTTGCCGGCACCTGCCGGTCCATCAATGGCAACAACTAAATTCTTCAAAATCAATTCCTCCTATATTTCGGTCAGCGCCCGACCGCAAATTACCGCAATTCTTCCAGCGTCTGATAGAACGCCGGATACGAGATATTGACGCACTCCGGCCTCTCGATAGTCACGCCTGCGCCGGCAGCCCCCAGGATGGCCAGCGACATGGCGATGCGATGGTCATCATAGGAAAAAGCCGCCGCCGGCTCGATTTTCCGGCCGCCATGGATGATGAGGCCATCTTCCTGCCCTTCGACAGCCCCCGGTGCCAGTTTATTGAACTGATCCGTGATGGCCTGCAGGCGGTCTGTTTCCTTGACGCGCAGCTCACCGGCGCCCGTGATGACCGTATCGCCCGCAGCAAACAATGCAGCCACGGCAATGACAGGAATCTCGTCGATAAGACGCGGCATGATTTCCGCACCGAACGCCGTGCCCTGCAATCTGCTATAGCGCACATGGATATCGGCCGCAGCCTCACCACCACTCGTGCGTTCATTCAGCACCTCGATATCTGCGCCCATAGCTTTGAGCACATCGAGGATTCCTGTGCGCGTGGGATTGATACCGACATTGCGCAGCATGAGGTCGCTGCCTGGAATGATGGCACCGGCCACCAGCCAGTATGCCGCCGAGCTGATATCGCCCGGCACTTCAATGGCCTTGGGCGCGCAAAATGCACGCACCGGATGGATGGTCACAGCCGTGCCCTGCTTTTCTGTATGGACGCCAAAGGCTTCCAGCATGCGCTCCGTATGGTCGCGTGAGGTAAATGGCTCGACGACCGTCGTCTCGCCTTCGGCATACATTCCTGCGAGCAGGATGGCCGACTTGACCTGCGCACTTGCCACCGGACTATGATAAGTTATCCCCTTGAGCCTGCCTGCTGCCGGCTCGATCGTGATCGGCAGTTTCTGGTTCTGCTGACGGCCACGGATCTTGGCCCCCATCTGCGTAAGCGGCTGGATGACGCGTCCCATTGGCCGTTTATGCAGCGAAGCATCGCCCGTAAACGTCGTGAGGAAGGGCTGTGGAGCAAGGATGCCCATCATCAGGCGCAGGGTTGTCCCCGAATTGCCAGCATCGATAATCGTATCCGGCTCTTTGAGTCCATGCAGACCGTTGCCGGTCACGATAAGTTCCGTATCGCTAAGGAACTCCACCTTAGCGCCGAGTGCCTGCATGCAGGCCGCCGTCGACATACAGTCCTGCGCATGCAGGAAATTCGTGATATGCACCGGCGTACTGCCAAGTGCAGAGAACATCACACTGCGATGCGATATGGATTTATCGCCAGGAATCTGAATCTCGCCTGTAAGCCCACTTACTGCTTTTGCTATCGTTTTCGTATCCATTGCTCCACCACTCCTCTTTTTTTGCTGCAACAATCGCTGCGTCAGTCGTTCCAGACACTCCAGTTGCCGGCAGCTGCCCCCATCGAGAACGCCGCCTGCAAATTGTAGCCGCCCGTATAAGCATCGACATCAGTAACCTCACCGGCAAAATAAAGCCCCGGCACAAGTTTTGACTCCATCGTCTTCGGGTTGATTTCCTTGACCGACACGCCGCCAACAGTGACTATCGCCTCGGCCAGCGGCCGCGTATCGACAATGACAAGTGTCAGATCCTGCAAGGTTTCCACCAGGCGATGGCGCTCTTCCTGCGTAACCTGATGCACAGGCTTATCCATCGCCAAAAATGCACGGTCAAGCACCGGCGCGATAAGCTTATGCGGCAAAAGATCTACCAATGCATTGCCCAGCTGCTTGCGCTGATATTTCTCGAAATCGCGCTGAATGCGCGCATCGAGTTTTTCCTGCGAAAGCGCTGGCTTGAGGTTCAGCGACAGCTCGATGAAATGCCCTTCATCAGCCAGATACGCCGAGGCCATGCGGCTCATGGAAAGGATGATGGGCCCGGTCACGCCGTAATGCGTGAACATCATCTCGCCAAACATCTCCTGCACTTTCTCGCCATCGACGCGCAATGTACCGCGCACATTGCGCAGCGACAATCCCTGCACATCCTTGACCCATTCGTCCTCAGTCACCAGCGGCACCAGCGATGGGCGCACAGGAACAATCGTATGCCCGACGGCCGCAGCCATCGGATAGCCATCGCCTGTCGACCCCGTCCCCGGATACGAGGCGCCGCCGACGCAAACAATGACTGCATCAGCTTTATAGATCGCGCCAGACTGCGTGCGCACACCGGCGATACGGCCTTCCTGGGTCAGCAGGTCCCTGACTGCCACCTCGGTTTCGATTGTCACACCGAGCTCATGCAGCCGGTGCACCATAGCATCGACAACATCCTGCGCCTTGTCACTGACCGGAAATACGCGATTGCCGCGCTCCACCTTTGTCGGTACGCCCTGCCCCTCAAAGAAATATATGACATCCTGATTGTCAAACGCCCACATCGAGCTATTGAGGAACCGCCCATTGCCATGGATATTGCGGATGATTTCGGGAACATCCGCCGCATTGGTGATATTGCAGCGGCCCTTGCCTGTAATCATCATCTTGCGGCCCGGCTTTTTCATCTTCTCGAGCACTGTCACTTCGGCACCATTTTCTGCCGCCTTGATGGCGGCCATCATGCCAGCCGGCCCTGCGCCCACTACTAAGATATGTTTCATCGCTTTATCCCCGCTAATCTGAATAGCGCCACAAGCTCTTCCGGGGTCAGCGCGCGATATTTGCCGCGTTTCACGCCTTGCAGTGTAAGTCCTGCAAATTTCACACGCTTAAGAGCCCGGACATCACAGCCAATAGCTGCAAACATGCGGCGCACCTGCCGGTTGCGGCCCTCATGGATGACGATTTCCACGCGGCTCTGCCCCTCGCCTTGCTCTAGCAGCCGCACCTTTGCCGGCGCAGTCATGCCATCTTCGAGGCGGATGCCCTGGCGCAAACGGTCAAGTGCAATCTCATCAGGCTCCCCGGCAATGCGGGCAATATATGTCTTTTCCACCTCATATTTCGGGTGCAGCAAACCATTCATCAACGTGCCATCATTCGTAATCAGCAGCAAGCCTTCGGTATTGTTGTCCAGACGGCCGACCGGATAGACGCGCTCGGCCACTTCCGGCAAAAGGTCAAGTACCGTACGGCGGCCACGCTCATCATGTGCTGTCGACAGATACCCCTTGGGCTTGTTGAGCAGGAAATAGACATGCGGTTCCGCCGCCTTGAGCTGCTTGCCATCTACATAGATAGCGGCCGTTGACGGATCGACCTTAAAGCCAAGTTCCGTCACGATCCGGCCGTCAACTTTTACGCGGCCTTCAGCTATCATTTTCTCTGCTGCCCGCCGGGATGCCAGTCCCGCCTGGCCGATGATTTTCTGCAACCGTTCCTGCATCAGAACAATCCTTTCGTAAGTCTCGCCCACCATTCCTTGAGCGTCATCCACCAGGAATGATACGCCACATCCTCCTTAGCCAGCAAATCCACACGATCGACTACCTTGCCATCGGCATAGCAAATCATCTTGCCGACAACGTCGCCCTTCTTGATGGGGGCTTCGATGCTTCCCGGTATATCGAGCTTCTTCTCGATTTTCGGCTTTGCGCCCGCCTCGTAACCGATTACCGAATCGCGTGCAGCGATCGCCTGGATTTCTCCCTTGGCCCCAGATGCCACATCGACAGTACCGGCAGATTCGCCGCGCTTGAGGATGGACAGCGGCTCGACCTTGGAAAACCCATAATCGAGCATCGAGTACGCATCGGTCCACATGAAGTCGCTGTTCAGCACCACGGCCACCAGCTGGATACCGTCGCGCTTGGCTGTCGATACGACACAGCGGCCAGCCTTCTGCGTATAGCCCGTCTTGCCGCCATTGCCGCCTTCATACTGCCAAAGCAGTTTGTTCTCGCTGACCACTTCTTTAGACTTATCATTATACCAGTTGAACACCGCCCGATCGGTACCGACAATTTCCTCATACCCCGGGACCGTAAACCCATAGGCTGTGATCAGGGCCAGATCATGTGCCGTCGTATAATGATTATCATCGGGCAGTCCATGCGAGTTGACAAAATGCGTATCGACGGCGCCGATTTCCTGCGCCTTATCATTCATCATCTTCGCAAAGGCCGTCATCGAACCGGCTATGTGCTCAGCCACCGCAATCGTCGCATCATTGCCGGAGCGCATCATCATCCCCATCAGAAGTTCCTTCATGGGAATCTTATCGCCCTCGGCCAGATTCAGTGACGACCCCTCAGCGCCCACAGCCCGCGGCCCGACGGTCACGATTTCATCCGGCTTGCTATGCTCCAGGGCAACGATAAGCGTCATGATCTTTGTCGTGCTGGCCGGATAACGGCGTGCATCCTTATCGCGCTCATAGAGGATCTTGCCCGTCTTGGCCTCGATCAGTACCGCTGAATGTGCCATAAGCTTTGGCAGTGCATCACCAGCCTTGACATGGACCCCAACCGTCGACGGATCTGGCAGTTTCGCCAGATCCGCCGCTGTGATTGCCGGTTTTACGTTTCCAGCTGCCGTAACGATTTCCGGTACCCCCACAAATATGCCTGTTCCCAGCAGGCATATTGCCACACTCTTCTGGATCGATTTCCTCAAAAAACAAACACTCCAATTCCGTTAAGATATACCTTTCTATTTTATCATTCGCCCAGAGGCTTGGCAACACCGTCCCTCAACGCTTCTTAACGGCCTTTGCCCCCAAAAGCCCGGTAAGCTCAGCCAAGACCTCATCACTGTCATCGAGCCAGAATGATTCGCCGAGTTTCTGCCAGCGGCCACCCATTTGCAAAAACACAGCCTGCTGGCCATGATGCGCCGCCAGGATAGCCTTCAGCTTCTCCCGCAGGTCTGCCGTATCCGCATCCGCCGGCAGGCGAAGATAGTATTCCGGCAGGTATTCCGTAAGTGACCATACCTTATCGGCCAGGATCTTGACCCCATCGTCGCCAATATCCGTCTTGCCCTGAATGACCACGGCCATATCAGGAACCAGCAGGTTCGCATGCTCATAGAATGTGCGCGGGAACACCGTGATTTCCATGCGCTCCGTATAATCCTCAAGTGTTGCGAAGCACATCGTATCGCCCTTTTTCGTCGTGATGCGTTTTGTTTCTGTCAGCAGCCCGCCGATGCGGACAAGCTGTTTGTCCTTGACTGCGCCCTTTTCGAGCGTCGCAATGCCCGGCAGGTTCTCAAGCTTGCGCCGGAACCTGTCGAGCGGGTGTCCCGTGATATAGAACCCTGTCGTTTCTTTCTCCCACTCCAGCCGCTCAGCCTCAGAGACCTCGGCGATATCGGGCAGCTTGAGCTCGGCTGCCTGCCCCATCGTCTCTTCGGTGAACAAGCCCAGCTGGCCATTCTGCGCATCTTTCTGCTGGCGCTGCGCCTCGCCGACTGCGGCATCAAGCACGGCTACGAGCTGGCTGCGCTTGGCTCCGGACGAATCAAAGGCACCGCATTTGATAAGGCTTTCAATGACGCGCTTATTGACCTTGCCCATGTCGACACGGCTGCAGAAATCAACCAGCGACTTGAATGCACCGTCTTTGCTGCGTGCCGCTGTGATATCCTGGATGGCCGCATCGCCAACATTGCGCACGGCCGCGAGGCCAAAGCGGATTGCGCTGCCATCGACGCTGAAATTGGCCGAGCTGGCATTGATGTCCGGCGGCAGAATCTTGATGCCCATGCGCTTGCAAAGCTCAATATATGTCGGTACCTTTTGCGTGTCCATGATGCTCGTAAGCATCGCCGCCATGAACTCTGCCGGATAATGCGCCTTTAGATATGCCGTCTGCCAGGCCACCAGCGCATAGGCTGCACTATGCGATTTGTTGAACCCATAGTCGGCAAAATGCGTAAGCAAATCAAAAATCGTATTCGCAAGGCCTGGCTCGATATGATTCTTCGCGCAGCCTGATAAGAAGTTTGTCTTCTGCGCCATCAGGATCTCATGCTTCTTCTTACCCATAGCACGGCGCAGCAAATCAGCCTGGCCGAGCGAAAAACCTGCCAGGACCTGCACGATCTGCATGACCTGCTCCTGATAGAGCACGACACCGAACGTCTCCTTGAGGATAGGCTCGAGCAGCGGGTGCATATACGTGACTTCCTTGCGCCCATGACGGCCGCTGATGAAATCCTCCACCATGCCGCTTCCGAGCGGCCCTGGGCGGTAAAGTGCCACGGTCGGGATGAGGTCTGCAAAGTTCTTTGGGGCCAGTTCCTTGACGAGCTGGGTCATGCCCGACGACTCCATCTGGAATACCGCTCCGGTGCGCCCTTCGCAAAGCATCTTGGCTGTTAGCTCATCTTCGAGCGGAATCTTATTGATATCGATTTTCTCGCCACGGGTCTTTTCAATATTCTGCAACGTATCGCTGATGACCGTCAGCGTCCGCAGGCCCAGGAAATCCATCTTCAGCAGACCGAGTTCCTCGACGTGATCCTTATCGAATTCCGTTACCAGCGTGCCATCTGATACGGTGACCGGCAAATAGTCGGTCAACGGATGGCGCGCAATAACGACCCCCGCTGCATGGGTCGAAGAATGGCGCGGCAGTCCCTCGACCTTGCGTGCCAGATCGATCAAACGCTTGACGTCAGGATTCGACTCATAGAGCACATGCAAATCTTTTGAATCTTTGAGGGCCTTATCGAGCGTCATCTTGAGCTCATTGGGAATAAGCTTGGCGATATCCGCCACCTGCGCATACGGCATATTGAGCACGCGGCCCACATCACGCACCGCGCCCTTGGCTGCCATCGTACCGAAGGTGACGATCTGGGCTACATGGTCATAGCCATACCGTTCCTTGACATAATCGATGACCTCCTCGCGGCGGATATAGCAGAAATCGATATCGATATCCGGCATCGTCACGCGATCCGGATTCAGGAAACGCTCAAACAGCAAATCGTATTTGAGCGGATCAAGGTTCGTGATGCCCAAGAGATAAGCGACAATGCTGCCTGCCGCCGAGCCACGGCCAGGACCGACCGATATGCCCACCTCACGCGAATGATTGATAAAATCCCAGACAATCAGGAAATAACTGTCATAGCCCATGCGATGGATGATATCAAGCTCATAATCAAGACGCTCGCGCACAGCGGGCGTGATTTCCGGATACCGTGACGGCAGCGCCTCTTCACAAAGAGCGCGCAGATAGGACTCGTCATCGGCATATGGTGCCGGAATCGGGTAATACGGCAGCTGGATATTGCCGAACTCAAAATCAACCTGACAGCGCGCGGCGATTTTCACGGTATTCGCCAACGCCTCCGGGTACTCGGGGAATAGTGCCGCCATCTCTGTCGGTGACTTCACATAGTAATCATCGCTATTGAACCGCATGCGGTCAGGATCGTCGATAGTCTTGCCCATCTGGATGCAGAGCAGCACATCATGGAACTCGCTGTCCTCGCGCTTGACGTAATGGCAATCATTTGTCGCCACCAGTCCGACATCGTATTTTTGGGCCAGTTCGATAAGGCCGGCATTGGCCTTGCGCTCTTCGGGCAGTCCATGATTCTGTATCTCGAGGAAGAAGTTCTCACGCCCAAAGATATCGAGATACTCTTTGACCAATGCCTCGGCCCGCTCCTTGTTATCCTGTATGAGTGCACGCGGGATCTCACCGGCGATGCAGGCTGACAGGCAGATAATCCCTTCATGATACTTGCGCAGTAGCTCTTTATCGATACGCGGCTTATAGTACATCCCCTCGATATTCGCCAGCGACACGAGCTGCACGAGATTCTTATAGCCCGTCTGGTTCTCAGCGAGCAAGATCTGATGATAGTATTTGACGCCGCCGACTTCCTGCCGCTCTCTGCGGTCCGTCGGCGCCACATAGACCTCACAGCCAATGATCGGCTTTATGCCCTGCTTCTTGCACTCTTTATAAAAATCAATGACGCCAAACATGACACCATGATCGGTTATTGCCAGCGAATCCATGCCCAGCTCTTTTACCGTGCTGACTAGCTCCTCGATCCGGCTGGCACCATCGAGCAGGCTGAATTCCGTATGCGTATGAAGGTGGCAAAAAGGAATCTTGCTGACCATCTGTCTATCACTTCTTTCAAGGTAAATCCGAAAACGTCCATAAATCAGTATCTAATAGTATACCATAGATAAAACGCGCAAAAAAGGAGCTGCGATACCGCCTGCCTTTTGTGAAAGCAAAGTATCCTACTCCATATAGCTGCAAATTTCTACCAGATTTCCATCCGGATCACGAAGATAGATACTCTTCATCCTGCCCCGTGCACCATTTCTTGCTACGATTCCTGTTTCCAACGTCACCCTTTTGGCCATCAACTCGCGATATACCATCTCTATCGGCTCCTCGGCTACCAGACATATATCGAGGGATCCGCTTTGCGGATTTTGCGCAGCCGGCATGAATTCCGCCTTCCTCGTATGAATATTGATTTTCTGCTGGCCAAATTTCAACGCATGGCGATTATTTTCATGAACTGCTTCCATGCCCAGCACATCTGTATAGAATCGCAAACAAGCCCCGAGGTTCTCTGTTGTCAGAACCAGATGGTCTAAACTCTTTACCTTCATGTCTTACTCCTGAAATCTCCACCAATTCCCTTGCTCCATCCTGCTATGAAACAGTTATCAGATGCGTCTCACCGCAGCCAATATCTCTGCTTCCTCTGCATACCGATGGATATGGAAGCGCTCATTTCCTGCCAGCATAGCCGAAAGCTGGGTCTCTTGGGGACGATAGAAAATATGCACTTCTTTTGCCTGAGCCTCTGCATAGGCCAGCTCATAGCCAACCCCCAACGATACCTGCGTGCATTCTGCTACCACGATATCGCATTCGCGCAGCCAGGCCGTATCCTGTTCATAGATTGCCTTATCGCCCTTATCCTCCACCGTAGACAGGCTCAAGTCACCCACATGCTCGGTAAGCACCTGATTTTTCTCTTTCAAAGCCGCTATGACCTTGCGATAGAGTGCCGCATCCTGCCGGCCACCGCGGATGGAACCTGCAAAATATACCTTCATTGTCCTAACCTCATTTCTTGTTTTTATCCTCTGATGATTGGCAGCAATCCACACAGACGAGCAACCGCTTCACTGCTTCTTCCAGCCGCTCGTCCGGAACGCCCGAATAATTCAAGACGAAGATGTGCGCGCCGGGCTTGCAATCCCCCTCATAGTAAGCTTCCAACGGACGCATGCGGATGCCCTCAGCCGCCAGACGGCGGCAAAAATCAGCATCCGGTTCCGCAATCGCAAATCGCACCAAAAAATGAAGCCCCGAACCATGTTCGATGATCTCGATCTTGTTGCTTTGCGGCGCCGCTTTCAGCAAGGTCAGCAAACGTTCCCGTTTGCGCCGGTAAAAATTGCGCATGCGGTTGATATGTTTTTCAAAATAGCCATCGCGGATAAACCGCGCCAGCGTATACTGCTCGAAATTCGATACGGTACAGCTATAGAACCCAAGCTTTTCCTTGAAAGGTGCCACCAGTTTCTGGGGCAGCACCATATAACTGATGCGGATAGTCGGCGTCAGGCTCTTCGAAAAAGTATTCATGTAAATGACACGGTCACTGACATCGATGCCCATCATCGTCGGAATTGGCCGGCCAGTCAAACGGAATTCGCTGTCATAGTCATCTTCGATGATATAGCGGTCTTTTGCCGCTGCGGCCCAGCCTAAAAGCTCATAGCGGCGGCTGACCGGCATGATGATTCCCGTCGGAAAATGATGCGACGGGCTGATATGCAGGATTTGCGCTTTTTGACGGGTCAATTCTGCTGGAATGACCCCCTGTGCATCCATAGCCGCCAGCACGCAATCAGCACCACTTGCTGTATAGATCTGCCGGATGCGGTCATAGCCGGGGTTTTCGACGCAAAAGCGCCGGTCACGGCCCAAAAACTGCACGAGCAAATTATACAGATACTCCGTACCGGCACCGATGACAATCTGCCCCGGCTGCACCGTAAGGCCGCGGAAGCTGCGCAGGTGACCGGCGATTGCCTGCCGCAAGAGCGGCACGCCAAAGGACGCCGACCGCGCAAGCAGAGCCGCGGCATCTTCATTTACCACTTTGCGCAGCAGCCGCGTCCAAAGGTCAAACGGAAAGAGTTCTGCCGGAACGCTGTTGGCCGAAAAATCCGCCAGCCACTCTTTTTTGACCGTTGACTTGTCAGCCACCTGTTTTGCCAGCATAGCCTGCATCTGTTGCTGCTGCCGCGGTACGACATTCGTCACGAAAAAGCCACGCCTTGGTGCTGACTGGCAATAACCTTCAGCGGTCAACTGTCCATAGGCACCTTCCACCGTAATCGTGCTGACACCAAGATTCCGCGCCAGTGCCCGCTTGGATGGCAGCTTTTCTCCTGCTCGCAGGCGCCCCGACAAGATATCGTCACGGATGCAGGCATAGAGCTGCTCATAGAGCGGTTTACCCCCTGCCTGCTCAAACGAATAGGTCAACAATCTTCTCATCCTCTTCTATCTGACATATTTTCCTGATTCACTTTGATTCATTTACCATAGCCAGGCTCAGTATACAATAGACCTATAGCAATTACAAGAAAGAGATTGAAATGCCCGCCAATACAAAAGGCTGTGAAAAGATGTCTCCCATCTTCCCACAGCCTTTTTCTGCCAAACTGCCCTGCGGCAGGATTTTTAGATTTCCATGATGATCGGCAAAATCATCGGACGGCGGCGCGTCTTCTCGAAGAGATAGCGGCCAAGCGCATCGCGGACATTGGACTTGATTGCCGCCCATTCCTTGACACCTTCGTCCTCGCAGCGGTCAAGTGCCTGCTCGACACGGGCTTTGGCCTCATCCATCAAGGCCTCGGACTCACGGACATAGACAAAACCACGCGACACGATGTCAGGGCCGGCCACAACCGTATTGCTGGCCTTATCCATGGTGACAACGACGATCAGGATGCCGTCCTGGGACAGCTGACGGCGGTCACGCAGGACGATGTTGCCGACATCGCCGACGCCGAGGCCATCGACCATGACCATGCCAGCCGTCACCTTGCCAGCTACGGTACCCTTGTCGCGCGTGAACTCGAAGATCGTACCGTTCTCGCCCATGAAGATATGGTCCTTGGGCATGCCGAGCTCCTGCGCGAGCTTCGCATGCTGGACGAGATGGTGGTACTCGCCATGGACCGGAATGAAGAACTTCGGCCGCACGAGATTGTGCATAAGCTTGAGCTCTTCCTGGCTCGCATGGCCCGATACATGGACGCCCTTATCGCGGCCATAGACCACGTTCGCACCCAGACGCAGCAGATTGTCGATCGTCTTGGAAACGAGCTTTTCGTTGCCCGGGATCGGCGTAGCCGAGATGATGACCGTATCGTTCGGCGCAATCGTGACCTTGCGATGGTCCGACATCGCCATACGCGTCAGCGCCGACATCGGCTCACCCTGGCTGCCCGTCGTCACGATGACAAGCTGCTCTGCGCGGAAGTTATTGATTTCATCGATATCGATGAGCGTCCCCTCGGGGCATGTGATATAGCCAAGCTCCAGCGAGATATTGACGACATTGACCATGCTGCGGCCCAATACGGCAACCCGGCGCTTATAGCGTACGGCCGTATCGATGACCTGCTGGATGCGATGGACATTCGACGAGAACGTCGCAACGATGATGCGGCCGCGGGCATTGTGAAATGCCTTGTCAAACGAAGCACCTACAGTGCTCTCGCTCGGCGTATGCCCCGCACGCTCAGAATTTGTCGAATCCGCCATCATGACCAGGACGCCTTTGTTGCCAAGATCCGAGAAACGGCGGAAGTCCGTCATCTTGCCATCGATTGGCGTGTAGTCAAGCTTGAAGTCGCCCGTATGGACAATCATGCCGACCGGCGTCTTGATGGACAGTCCCACGGCATCGGGAATTGAATGATTGACACGAATGAAACCAACGCTGAAGCAGCCGACATTGATGATATCGCCCTGCATAACGGAATGCAGATTACTCGAATCAACGCCATTTTCCTTGAGACGTCCCTCAAGGATGCCCAACGTCAAACGCGTACCATAGACCGGTACATTGATCTGTTTGAGAACATACGGCAGCGCGCCGATGTGATCCTCATGGCCATGCGTCAGGACAATCGCCTTGATTTTCTCACGATTTTCCAGCAGGTAGCTGATATCCGGGATAACAAGATCGATCCCCAGCATATCCTCTTCCGGGAACATCAGGCCCGAGTCAATCACGAGGATTTCGTCATCCACGCGAATAACCGTCATGTTCTTACCAATTTCCCCTAGTCCACCCAGAGGAATAATCTGTAATTTTTGTGCTCCTTTAGCCAAAAAATACACCTCCAACTATTTAATTTATATCCTATTGCGTATGAAGCAATTATCGTCCGAACCAAAAATAAAAAAAGTTTATAACGCTTATCCGATCAAATCATTCTTTTCTATTTTAGCATCACGGCTAAGATATTGCAACCGAAAAAGCAGAACAGCATTACACTGTTACATAATCCCGCAAGCATATGTCCACGAATCAAGCGCATATATATTATCTTATGGTATTGTTGGATAAATATTATTAATGTATAATTGATTTGTCAAAAAACTATTATTGTTTGGAGGTTTTTATTATGTTGATTGCTGGAGGTATTCTGGTAATTCTCACCTTCGTACTCATCGTCAAAAAGTACGAAGCCCGTCTGGTGCTGTTCAGCGCCGGTCTCATCATGTGTCTGATTGGCGGTTTGCCCGGAGATGTCATGAAGGCCTTTACGAAGGCCATGGTCAATAACTCGCTGGTACCGACAATCTGTACGGTCATGGGTTTCTCGTATGTCATGAAACTCACGCAGTGCGACCAGCACCTCGTCCAGTCCATATCGGGCATTCTCAAGCGCGGCCGCGCCCTGCTCGTGCCGCTGTCGTTCCTGCTGACCTGGTGGATCAGTCTCGCGATTCCCTCGGCTTCTGGCTGCTCGGCTGCCGTCGGCAGTATCCTGATCCCGACACTTATCGCGGCCGGTGTCCATCCTGCCATGGCTGCTGCCACGGTGCTTGCCGGTACCTGGGGCAGTGCCATCAGCCCGGGCAATGCCCACAACCCATTCGTAGCCGACCTTGCCGGCACCGATATGATGACTGTCATCCTCAATGAGACCCCGGCATCGATTGCCGCATCGATTGCCTGCATCGCCGTCATGACGGCCTATGCCTTCTTCTTCCACGAAGGCGCCTCTGCCGAACGCAGCAAGGCCTATCAGCAGAAAATCGCTGCCGAAGAGCACCTGCAGCTGAGCACCTTCAAGGTCAATCCGCTGCGTGCTCTCGTTCCGATTGTCCCGCTGTTCCTGTTGATCCTCGGCTCGAAACAGGTTGCTGTGCTGCCGGAAATCAGTGTGCCGCTGTCGATGCTTATCGGCGTGGCGCTCGGCCTTATCGTCACCTGGTCGGATGCGCAGGAAGTCTGCCGCAATTTCTTCAAAGGTATGGGCAGTGCGTATAGCGATGTCATCGGCCTTATCGTCTGCGCCAGCGTATTCACGACAGGTATGACAGCCATCGGCCTTACGGGAGCCCTTACCGATCTCATGAAGGGCTCGGAGTCGATTGCCGCTGCCGCTGGCACATTTGGCCCCTTCTTCATCGCCGTCATCTCCGGCTCGGGCGATGCCGCTGCCTTTGCCTTCAATGGTGCTGTAACGCCATATGCTGAGCAGTTCGGCATGAGCATCATGGATCTTGGTTCACTGGCCCAGATTGCCGGTGCTATGGGCCGCTCCATGTCGCCAGTCGCTGGCGCTGCCATCATCTGTGCCGGCCTTGCCAAGGTCAATCCGATTGAAGTATCCAAACGCAATGCGCTGCCATGCCTGGCCGCTGCTATTGTGCTGATGATCCTGCTCTAAGGCAGTTTCTCCTAGAAAGGAAGTCTTTTTCATGTCTGACATAATCAATGAAGCCCGCGTACTTGACGAATTTCTCGAACTCGTGCAAGTCCGCTGCTCGACCCGCAACGAACGCGAAATCGGCGATATTTTGACCAAGCGCCTGACAGCGCTCGGCGGCACCGTCCACGAGGATGACGCCGGCGAAAAACTCGGTGGCAACTGCGGCAATCTCGTAGCTGATTTCCCAGCTTCGGATGCGGCGCACAACGATTTACCGACTATCATGCTGACCGCCCATATGGACTGCGTCGAGCCCTGTGGCGGCGTGCATCCGATTCGCGAAAACGGCATCATCCGTTCCGATGGCACGACAATCCTCGGCGGCGATGACAAAGCCGGCATCACGGCCATCCTTGAAACCTTGCGGCAGCTGCGCGAGCAAAATCTGCCGCATGGCCCGCTGCAGATTGTCTTTACGATTGCCGAGGAAAATGGTGTCCACGGTTCCCAGAATCTTGACACCAGCCTGTTGCATGCCGATTTTGGCTACACCCTCGACACCCATAACCATCCGGGCTGCATGACCTTCATGGCCCCGGGCAAGAACCAGCTCCATATCCATATCCAGGGCAAGGCCGCGCATGCCGGTGTTGCGCCAGAATCTGGCAACAATGCCATCATCGCCGCCGGCAAGCTGCTGGCAGATGCGCCGCAGGGCCGCATCGATGAGGAAACCACCTGCAACGTGGGCAAGATTGTTGGCGGCAGTGCCACAAACGTTGTCGCCGACACCTGTGACATCTACTACGAAAGCCGCAGCCGCAACAAGGAAAAGCTTGCCAAGATCACGCAGGACATCATCGATCACTTCACCGCAGGCGCTGCTGCCACCGGCTGTAAGATTACCGCCGAGGTAAGTCCTGACTACGGCCCTTACGAGCTTACAAAAGACTGTACCGCCATAAAGCTTGCGAGCCAGGCTGCCGAAAAACTCGGCTTCCCCGTAAAACTCGAAGAATCAGGCGGCGGCTCCGATGCCAACCACTTCAATACATACGGAATACCGACCGTCGTCCTCGCCGTTGGCATGGAAAACTGCCATACGAAGGAAGAATACATCGAAGAGAAAGATCTCTACGATGCCGCCCGCTGGGCCCTGCAGATTGTAACGGAAGGTGCTTCCCTGCAATAACAGCATCGCTTGACCTTGCTTTACCAACAAAAATACCCGTTGACGCGCTTTTGTGTCAACGGGTATTTTTGTTGGTGTCTTTTTGCTTTTATCCTATTCCTGATATACGCGGTAGCAGGAACGCCCGCAGGCTTTCGCCTCATACAGCGCCTCATCGCTCTGGTTCATCAATACCTCAATGGGTACAGGCTGTTCCTTGGCATACGCAATGCCTGCACTCACGGTCAAACACTGCAGCCCTTCATCCTGCTGATAGACAGCGATCAGCTGCCGCATGAACGTCCGCAGCCGCTCCTCAAGCACAGCATGATCCACCTTTCCCGTAAGCACTACGAGGAATTCATCGCCGCCCATGCGGACATTCAAAGCATCGGTAAACTGGCTCTTCAAGACTTCCGCTAAAATCAGCAGCGCCGCATCGCCCGTCTGATGGCCGAAATTGTCATTGACCTGCTTGAAGTGATCAAGATCCAAGGAAATCAGCGTGAACATGGTATCAGCGGAACATTTCTGGATAAACTCCGCAAAATGACGGCGATTGGCAAGGCCTGTCAAGGCATCGTTCTGCGCCATGCGCAAAATGAGCTGCTGATTGTCGTAGAGCTTCTGATTCATCTCATTCATGGCGCGGCTCATGGCACCGAACTCATCGTCGCGCTTGGCAAGCGCCTCCATCTCTACCTCGGTCTGGCTGTCCATCCTAAGCTTGCCATTGCCGAGTTCCCGCATGCGCTTCGTCGCCACCATGATCGGATAGGCCAGCCGCCGCCCGACAAAGATGGCCAGCAGCACAAACAGGATTTCCAGCAGGAGGAGGCCCGTGAGCGTGCGGATGACCTGCTCCTTCATATTCTGGACAAAAGCCTTCTCACGCAGGGCTACGCGACGGTCAATCTGATCGAGCCAGATTCCCGTGCCAATCACCCAATGATACGGCGCAAACTCCAGCGTGTAATAGCGTTTAGGCAAGGGCTCCGAAAAACCGGGCTTCGGGAACATGAAATCAGAAAAGCCACCACCGAGCTTAGCCTGATGAATCATCTCCCGGATGAAGTAACGCCCCTCGGGATCTTTGGCATCGATGCGCAGCCTGCCCTCGGCCTCTGTGCCCAGCAGCACGACATTTTTTCCTTGGTCCGTATCGATGGTAAAATATCCCTTGCCGTTGTCATAGCGCATATTGCGTACGAGGTCAGCCGCACGCTGCATGGCCTCTTCCTGTGTAAGCTCGCCGCGCACCTACGCCTGATAGCAGTTTTCGATGACACTCAGCGCCGAGTGCGTCTGCCACTCAAGCTGCAGCTGGGCATTTTCTTCCATATCCTTGCGGAATTCCGCAATCAGACGGTTGTTTTCCTGCACAGCACCATAAATGCCGCAGCTGCCTAAAAAAAGCATGGTAAAGAACGATATACCGATAAATATTGTTGTCAAACGAGATTGCATAGATCTGAACTTCAACATCGAAATCCTCCTGGCGAAAGAATTACACAGAAAGACACGAAAAACCGCAAATAATTACTGTAACTTTAGTCCCATTATACTCTCATTGAATCTGATAAGTCAAAAAGATTCCATATTCTGTAGTATAATGAAGATATATTACGCACAACAAGGCAGGTGTAGATTTTATGGAGACCTATCTTATAAACCTTTCACTGCATATCGCGCCACTTTTCTGCGTCTTTCTCGCAGCTTTCCTGCAATCCATCACAGGGTTCGGTCTTGTCATCGTCGCAGCGCCGCTTTTGATGTTCTTCTACGATCCCAAGCTTGTCATCCCCATCATGATCCTGCTGGCCACCTGCGGCAACATCGCCCAGACCATCCTGCTGCATCGCGAGTGCCAATGGAAAGTCATCGGCTGGCTGCTCTTAGGCGCCGTTATCGGACAGCCGCTCGGCTACCAGATCTATGCAGCCATTCCCGCCCATTACCTCAAAATCCTCATCAGCTGCGTGGTGCTTGTCTCGCTTGCCATCATGCAGCTCAGGCAGCAACAGATCCGCATCTGTCCGCGCAACACCATCCGCACAGGCATAGCCGCTGGCATCATGGCCATGACGACCGGTATGGCGGGGCCACCCGTGGCCATGTATCTGGCGAGCACTGCCCTATCCGCCCGCGAGCTGCGTGCCACCTCCATCGGTTTCTTTTTCTTCTCCAATCTGGTCTCGCTTGCGACGTTTACACTTGGTGGCGTAAGCCTTGCCCCTGCCTGCACGAATTTATCTATCTATTGCCAGGCCTGGCTTGCGGCATCCTGCTCGGACAGCTGACCTTCCGCTTCTTTCCCGTGCACATCATCAAGCGCATTATCTTCACGCTACTATACTTCACTTGCTTCTATACGATATACCGCGTGCTCATCACTATGTAAAAAACGGCTGCCCACAAGTAAGTCCTGTGGACAGCCGTTTTATGCTGACTTATTCTTCATCCAGCGCCATGACGCCGTAATGCACTTTGCTGTATTTGCCGCCTTCGATACGCGTAAAGCCGAGCCGTGCAAATTCGCCGCTGCGGGCGTTTTCCTTGAACACGACGCGGTGACGGGCCACGCGGCGCGCCTCTTCGATATGCTCGGGGCTAAGTGCCGCGTGATTGGCCACGGTGCGCAGCGGCGTGAGGCTCGCGCTGTCCAGCAGCGGATGGCGGAACATCGGATCGAAGTAAACCACATCGACCGACTTGTCGGGCTGGCGTTTCAGATAGTCCAGCGAATCCGTGCAGACGGTCTTGACACGGCGCATGGCTTCGATAATGCGCCAGGTATCGCCTTCAAAATGCGCCAGCCCGCGGCTCACGACGGCCTCGATAAGCGGCTCTGACTCAAGGCCTGTGACACTGCCCTCGGGCCCCACCACAAAGCTTGCGACAATCGCGTCAGCGCCAAACCCTAACGTGCCGTCAAGCACCGACATACCTGGCTTTAGGTCCATGGCCTCTGCCATGCGGTCGCCGTCGCCCTTGCGGATATTCTTGAGCCGCAGATGGGCCATGTTCGGATGGAAGAACAGCTCTCCCTGGGGCGTATCGAGCACCAGAAGATTCTGCTTGGCCACGAGCACGAAATCCACATGATACCGTTCGCGCACTTCATCGACCGAAAGCCGCTGGCGCGGTGCGTAGGCAATGCCGAGCTTATCCGCCGTCGCCTTAGCTAGCGCGATCGTCTCATCGTTCCATTTACGCGCCGTCGTGACCGCCGCTGCAAGTTGGTTATCTGTCATAGTCTCTCCCTTTATCAAAAGCCAAACCCTGTCCGCTTGAACATCTTGGCTAAATCCTCGCTGGAAAATTTCAAGATTGTCGGCCGTCCATGGGGGCAGGTATACGGAAACGGCGTATGCGAAAGCTCCTCCAGGAGAATCTGCATCTGCCGCAGATTGAGTTCCTCGCCAGCCTTGATAGCCGCCCGGCAGGCCGTCGTCGCCAGGCAGTGCTGGCGGATTTCCTTGGCCGTCGTCTCGTGCATCTCGTTAAGTCCCGTAAGGATTTCGCGGATGATATCCTCGGCCTCGCTGACCGGCACATCAGCCGGCACTTCCATAAGGCGATAATCCAAATCCCCCGCCGGCTCCATATGGAAACCGAGCTTTGCAAAAAGCTCCTTATTCTCCTCGACGAGGGCGGCTTCCTTGCGGTCAAAAGTCAGCAGCTGATGCACCAAAAGCTGCTGCGAAGGAATCCCATCGGCCATCGCCGACAATTTATCGAACAAGATGCGCTCATGAGCCGCATGCTGGTCGATAAGGTAGAGTCCCTTGGCGTCCTGCGCGATGATATAGGTAAGGTCAACCTGACCTATGGGGATAATCGTCCCCTCGGCATCGAGCAGGGCCTGCGCCTCGCAGTCAGTCTGCGGCGCAGCCGCCCCATCCTGCCCTAAGTCTGGCAAGCCAGCTTGACTTGTCAGATTTGACTTGTCCGTTTGACTTGTCAATGTTGACTGGTCAGCTGCGCCAAAGTCCTTGGCACCTTCTGCCACCCTTTCCTGGGGCTCTGGCGCCGGATAATGGGGCTGCCGCGCCTGCCGGAGCTCGGCCTGGGCATCGGCAAAGCCAATCGACGGCTGGCTGGCTGGCCGGTGCACGGCCTCGTAAATCGTGCGCGGCGCACTGTCACGGCTGCGGTCTGCCGAAACCTGCCGTACTGGTTCCGTTGCCGGCACGAAGTGCATCGGCTCCATCGTATAGTTGGGCCGCGGCTTTTCGACAACCGCTGCGACTTCGCCAAGCCCGCGATCCGACGCCGGACGGATGGCGTCAAGCACCGCCTTGTAAACGGCCTTGAAGATAAGCCCCTCGTCTTCGAATTTCATCTCGCTCTTCTGCGGATGGACGTTGACGTCAATCGTGCGCTGCGGCACCTCGATCTTCAGCACGGCCAGCGGAAAGCCGCTCTTGGGAATCAAGGACTTATAGGCGTTGTCGATGGCTTTGGCAATCGCCCGGTTCTGGATGATGCGCCCATTGACGATATAGGTCTGCCAGCCGCGGCTGCTCTTGAGCAGCGAAGGCTTCGTGATATAGCCGCTGATTTTGACTTCTTCGCTGTCAAGGCTCAATGCCAGCAGTGAATCCGCGACATTTGCACCATAGATGGCCTGTATCGTGTCAAACAGATTATCATTGCCCGGCGTCACGACCGACACCTTGTTGTTGTTGATGAAATGGAACTCGATATCAGGCCGCGACAAGGCGAGCTTGACGATAAAGTCGTTGATTTTCGAGCCCTCGGTGTGGTTCGTCTTGAGGAATTTCTTGCGCGCCGGCGTATTGAAAAACAAGTCTTCTACCTTGATGGTCGTGCCCAGGCCACAGCCTGTCTCGATGATATCGGGCGTCTTGCCGCCGCTGATATCGACGCGCGTGCCAAGGTCATCGCCCTTTTGGCGCGTGAGCATCGTAAAGCGCGAAACCGAGGCAATCGTCGGCAGCGCTTCGCCGCGAAAGCCCAGCGTACCGATGGTATTGAGGTCGCCGACCTCACGGATCTTGCTCGTCGCATGGCGCAGGATGGCAAGTTTTGCATCCTCCATGCTCATGCCCTTGCCGTTGTCCGTAACGCGCATGAAGCTGGTGCCGCCGGCCATGATCTCGACTTCGATACGGTTTGCGCCAGCATCCATCGCATTTTCTATAAGCTCTTTGATGACCGACGCCGGCCGTTCTACCACCTCACCGGCAGCAATCTTGTTGATGGTGTTATCGTCCAAAACATGGATAAGACTCATGCCTGTCCAGCCTCCCTCTTTGCCTGCTCCTGCAGTTTGTAAAGTTCATTCATCGCCTCAAGTGGCGTCATGGTCATAACATCGAGTGACAACAAAGTGTCGCTCAAGCTGCTCGCAAACAGCGAGCCCATCATCGCGTCCGCCTCAGCGGCCTTTTCCGCGGGTCTTGTGATCTGCGCGGTCGCCGCGGCTACCTCTGCCCCCTGCTCGGATTCCAGGGCGGCCAGGATATCCTCGGCCCTTTTTGTCACGGCCTTCGGCAGGCCAGCGAGCCGTGCGACATGGATGCCGTACGACTTATCGGCCGAACCTGCCACAATGCGGCGCAGGAAAGCGACCTGCGTACCGCGCTCCTTGACCGCCACGCAGAAGTTCTTGACCTTATCGTCCTCGAGGTCCGTGAGCTCATGGTAATGCGTGGCAAAGAGCGTCTTGGCATGGACCTTGCTTTCGATATGCTCGATGACGGCGCGGGCGATACTCATGCCATCAAACGTGCTCGTTCCGCGGCCAATCTCATCGAGGATCACGAGGCTGTCCTTGGTCGCGTATTTTAGGATTTGCGCCACCTCATTCATCTCGACCATAAACGTACTCTGGCCGCTGACGAGGTCATCGCTGGCCCCGATGCGCGTAAAAATGCGGTCAACGGGCGAGATAGATGCTTCCCGCGCCGGAATGAAGCTGCCGATCTGTGCCATAAGCGTAAGCAGCGCCACCTGGCGCATATAGGTCGACTTACCGGCCATGTTCGGCCCCGTAATCAGCATGATCTCGCAATCGTTATGATTAAGCCGCGTATCGTTCGGCACGAAGAGATCCCGCGTCAAGATGCGCTCCACCAGCGGATGGCGGCCGTCCTTTATGTCGATGGCGCCATCATTTGTCATGCGCGGGCGCACATAGTTATAGGTGCTGGCAGCCTCGGCCAGGCTCGTGAGCACATCGACGATGGCAATCTCGTGGGCCGTAGCCTGGATTTCTGTCAACTGGCCCTTGATGGTCTCGCGGACTTCGGTGAACAGATTGTACTCGATCTGCACGATCTTTTCCTGGGCACCGAGGATTTTCGTCTCAAATTCCTTGAGCTCCTCGGTGATATAGCGCTCGGCATTGGCCAGCGTCTGCTTGCGGATATAGCGGTCCGGCACCAGGTCCGTGCCGCTGTGGCGCACCTCGATATAGTAGCCGAAGACCTTGTTGTAGCCAATCTTCAGCGACTTGATGCCCGTCGCTTCCTTCTCCCGCTCCTCGATTTCCTGCAGCATGGCCTTGCTGTCATGGGCAATGCGGCGGTATTCGTCAAGCTCGGCGTTGTAGCCGGATTTGATGATGCCGCCCTCCCGCAGGGAGATGCCCGGCTCTTCGACAATCGAGCGCTGCAAAAGGTCCACGAGGGCATCAAATGACTGGATGCCCGCCTTGCACTCCGCAAGCACCTGCGACTTGACATTTGCCATATGCTGCTGGATGCCCGGCAGGCACATGAGCGAAATCTTCAGCGCGATAAGGTCGCGGGCATTGGCCGTGCCAACCTCGATGCGCGTAAGCAGCCGCTCGAAATCGTGGATTTCCTTGCAGTCGGCACGCAGGCCGCCCCGCAGGGAAAAGTCCTGGGTGAGCTCCTCCACCGCATCGAGGCGGCGGTTTATCGGCAGCACATTGAGCAGCGGATACTCCAGCCATTTCTTCAGCAGGCGGCTGCCCATGGCCGTCTCGGTGAAGTCCAGCACGTCGAGCAGCGTATCCTTCTTGCCTCCATCGCGCAGGTTGCGCGTGATTTCGAGATTGCGCAGCGTATACGTATCGATAACGAGATTCTCTGACGCATCAAGATAGGTGAGCTTGTTCAGATGGGTAAGATCCGTCATGACCGTTTCATGGAGGTAGTCCAGAAGCGTTGCGACAGCCTCCCGGGCCTCCTGGTCATCGGGGCGCGTCGCCGCATCGAAATGCTGGATGATGCGGTCATCCACGGCACGGGAGATTTCCTCCCGCAGCGTATAGGAACAGTTGGGCAGCCGCAGGTCGGTAAACTCCTTGAGAGCGTCCATAAAGGTCGGCCGCCCCACCACCAGCAGCTCCGGCATCGCCAGGCGGTAGAGCTCATCTAAAAGCATCTGCAGGCGGTTGCCCCCCGTGTAGATGCCGTAGAAGCACTCACCCGTCGAGATGTCGGCACCGGCCAGCACGATGTCTTCGTTCTTCTCATAGACCAGCGCGATATAGTTGTTCTGCGCGTCTTTGAGAGCCGACTCGGAAAGCACCGTGCCCGGCGTGATGATCTTGATGATTTCGCGCTTCGTGAGCCCCTTGGCCTTCGGATCGCCAATCTGCTCGGCAATGGCGACTTTGTAGCCACGGCCCACGAGCTTATTGATATAGGTTTCCGCCGCATGATACGGTACGCCGCACATCGGCGCTTTATCTTTATTGCCGCTGCGGCTCGTAAGGGTCAGGCCCAGCTCCTTGGAGACAATCCGGGCGTCGTCAAAAAACATTTCGTAAAAATCGCCCAAGCGGAAGAACAAGATACTTCCGGGATTCTGCTCCTTCGTAGCCAGATACTGCTGCATCATCGGCGTAAGTTCCATGGATATACCTCCGGTCTATTAAACCCGCTCGCCCTTCAATACCCAGGTTTGCGGCTGTGTAATCTTGACATTGATGAAATCGCCCTCCTGCTCATCGCCATGAGCAAACAGTACGATCTTATTCGTGCGCGTGCGGCCCGTCCAAGTGTCCGCATCGTTCTTGCTCGGCCCCTCGACCATGACTTCCAGCACCTTATCCTGGAGGCCCTGATTGATTTCGAGGCTGATTTCGTTCTGGAGCGCCATGAGTTTTTCGAGGCGCTGATGCTTGATTTTGTCGTCCACCTGGTTCTCCATCGTCGCGGCCGGCGTGCCCGAGCGCTTCGAGTAGATGAAGGTATAGGCCGAGTCATAGCGGATCTCCTTGAGGAAAGCCAGCATCTCAGCAAAGTCCTCGTCGGTCTCGCCAGGGAAGCCCACGATAAAATCCGTGGTCAGCGAGGCCTCCGGAATCTCCTGGCGGATGCGGCGCACCAAATCCTTATAGCTCTCCACCGTGTAAACGCGGTTCATGGCCTTCAGCAGCTTGTTGCTGCCGTACTGCACCGGCAGGTGGATGTGCTCGCAGATGTGCTTGCCGTCGCGGATCACCGCAATGACCTTGTCGCTCAGATCCTTCGGATGGGAGGTCATAAAGCGCACGCGCTGGATGCCCGGCACTTCGTCGACCATCTTCAAGAGGTCGGCAAAATCGGCCTGCTGATGGTCCTTGCCATAGGAATTGACATTCTGCCCGAGCAGCGTGACTTCCTTATAGCCCTGGGCCACGGCCTCACGGACTTCCTGCACGACATCTTCGGGCAGACGGCTGCGCTCACGGCCGCGCACATAGGGAACGATGCAGTAGGTGCAGAAATTGTTGCAGCCGTACATGATGGGGACCCAGGCCGAGAACTTGCCCCCGCGGGCCACCGGCACATCGTCGGGAAGCTCCGTCTCGCCGAGCTGCGTATCGACGATATGACCGCGCTCGCGTTCGATTTCCTGTACGACATGCGTGAGTTCATGGACTTTATTGGTGCCGAGGACAAAATCGATATGCGGGGCACGCTTGATGAGCCCGTCGCTTTCCTTCTGCGCCATGCAGCCCGTGATGCCGAAGATCAGGTCCGGATTGGCCCGCTTCAAATGCTTGATTTCGCCGATCTTGCCATAGACCTTGTCCTCAGCCGTCTCACGCACGCAGCAAGTATTCAGGAGAATGAGGTCAGCGCCCTCCATCTCCTCCACGCGCTCATAGCCGATGGTCTTCAGCTGGCCTTCCATGCGCTCGGCATCGCTGATATTCATTTGGCATCCGTAGACGCCAATAAAAGCTTTCTTCATGTAGTGAATGATCTCCTTACTCTTTTTCCTGTGCCAATGACTCCAGACGTTTGGTCACCAAATCAATCCATTCGCCATGGAAGCCGACTTCCATAAACAATTCGCCAAGGGTTTCCACGCGCGGCTGCTCCAAGAACATCACCACGCGCTTCTTCTCGATTGTCCGATAGATATAGTAATCTTCCGGCAGCTGTCCCGGTGCCGGGAACACGACCGTATATTCGTGATACATCTTATCGTTCATCGACTCGAATACCGCCGTCGAACGGGCCGCATAGGCCTTCCACTCCTTCGGCAGCCCCTCGAGCAGCTGCTGCAGTTTCGCCTCGATGGCCGCGATTTCCTCGCGGTACTCGCGCAGGATTGCCGCTTCCGCTGCGGTGTCCTCCAGCATGACTGCACAGATGAAGTCACGCAGTGCCGCAAAATCCGTCAGATCGTACTGCAGGAACGCCTCCGGCTTCTCCACCTTGTCCAGCCAATCCGTCAAGGACTTCTCCATTGCCGCCCGGGCCTTGGCCACGACGAGCTCATCGGCCCGATGCAGCTGCTCGGAAAGATTTACCACCTGCTGCGCGGGCGTCTTTGCCGTCAGGACTTTTTCCGCTGCACAGGCACGGCAAAGCCCGACTGCCTCATTGGTGAACGGCGTGCCCGCCGTAAGCTGCCCCATGAAGGGGAACTCCTTGCCCAGCGCATCATAGACGCGCCGCTGCTGCGCCAGTTTCCCCTTGGAGAAATACGTCAGCGGGCGCGGATTGTATTTGACCTTTGTCACCTTGCCACAGGCCTTGCAATGATATTCCTTGTCGACAAGCTTCACCGGAATATCCCGCTCCGGATTCGGCTTGAAGAACGCATAGGGAACGGTCTCCACGAAACAATAATTATAGACATTCAGCAGATTATCCGTAATCCGGGACGGTTCATTAGCCATTGGCGAACAACTCCTCATATCATTAATAAAACAATATTTAATTATATCAGTTCTCTCCCAGAATGAAAAGGGCACAAAAAAGCCGGAACGCATCCATTCTGCCGTTCCGGCTTATCGACTCTATCCTCTTTGCCGCATACCTGTTACCCCTTCGCCATGATTCCGGTAAAGACGTATTGCGGACAGAAGAACTCCGCATGTGTCTTATATGGCACAGTGACCACCATAGTCCCCATTGCATAGCTGCCGAGGGCATAATTGCCAAAGTACACCTTCATGCCGTCATTGTCGAGGCCAAACACCAAGGAATCACTGTCTATCATCTCCTGGATCAGCCGGATCGATTCGCTGCGCTCCGGCAATTGATCGCGATACTCCTGCTGGGCGATGGCTTCATCGGCAATGACAGCGGCAAAGCCTGCTGTTTTCTGCAAAACATCCGTAAGCTTCAAAACCTTGCCCGTGCGCGTATCAATTGTCACTGCGTCGTAATAGAGTGTTGGATGCGCCCCGCCGAAGTAACTGTACTCACTGCTGGCAAAACTGAAAACATGCGAGTCAGCCCGCAGCCCCATGAAGCTATTCTCGTAAGAAAACGGCGTGCTCGTATCAGCTGGCATCGCTTGCTTGCGCTGTTCATAGATGGATTGGAAATCCTGTTTCCAGTTCCGCAGCAGCTTATGCAACTGTGATTTTTTCTCCTTGGAGATACGCGTAAGCGTCTGCTGCAGCTGCGGATAATACTCTGCATATTTTCCCGAAAGCGTCACGGCATACGTCTTTGCTTCAATCATCAGCTTTCCATCCTGTTTGTCCCTAAGCGTTTCGGTCACGACCTCGGATGAATACGCCAGCGGCAGGCAAAACGGAGTCCTTGCCTCCTGCCCCTCCTCGCAAGCACTGGCCGTCATCTGCCAAGGGCTGTCCACGGCACTTGGCACAAATACAGTGCATAAGCCTGCCAGCAGCCCTGCAGCAATCATTCGCTTTTTCATAATCCTGCCTCCTTTACCGCACAGATAAACTTCGCTACATCTATTATATGATAATTTACAATTATTTGAAATCTTTTTTCTGGCAATAAAAAAGCCTGAAAGATTCTCTTTCAGACCTGCTCATTTATTTTGGAGGCGACACTCAGAATCGAACTGAGGATAGAGGATTTGCAGTCCTCGGCCTTACCACTTGGCTATGTCGCCAAAAAAAATGGAGCGGAAAACGAGGCTCGAACTCGCGACCCCCACCTTGGCAAGGTGGTGCTCTACCACTGAGCTATTTCCGCATCAGATATAAAATTGGAGGCGACACTCAGAATCGAACTGAGGATAGAGGATTTGCAGTCCTCGGCCTTACCACTTGGCTATGTCGCCGAAAAAATGGAGCGGAAAACGAGGCTCGAACTCGCGACCCCCACCTTGGCAAGGTGGTGCTCTACCACTGAGCTATTTCCGCATAATGGCGACCCGAAGGGGACTTGAACCCCTGACCTCCGCCGTGACAGGGCGGCATTCTAACCAACTAAACTACCGGGCCGTTTTCATTTTGCCGCCGTATCTCTCAGCGACAAATATTATTATACGGATAAGGGTATGACTTGTCAACACCTAAACTAAATTTTTTTGATTTTTTTCTTATTTCGCTACAATTTCCTGGATTTTGTTGAAAATCGAGCGATCCATCTCGTCAACCGGACGCCACGGGCCATCATCATTGCGCGTCATGAGTTTTGTCCCATCCTGCTTGAACTCGACCTTAGACTCCTTGCCCCCATCGCCATGGCGAAGCAGCGCGGTCCACTGGGAGCCATTCTTCGTCCCCGTCACCGAACCTGCCACAATGTAAGTCTTCGTGCCCTCAAAGGTCATCGCGACAACATCCTTGGCCGGCAGGTTCTGCTTCTTGGCCGCTGCCTCCTCGGCCTTGGCCTTCTCATCGCTCACAGTCTGCGGCTCCTTGGCCTGCTCCGCCGATGTGGCAGTGCTGTGCTCCACCTGCGCATTCTGCGCCGGCTGCGAACCATTCCACAGATAACCGCCAGCAGCCACAGCAGCAGCCACTACTACACCAGCCAGCACATAAAGACGTTCCTTATCCTTCATTACCGGTTACACCTCATCATTTCTAAATTGCTATTCCTATTATAAGAAAACTATCTGAAAAGCGCAAGAACATCAACTGCGCAGCAATTGGATTTCCCGCGCATAGCCATCATGGTCATTCGGCGTCTCGAGGATGAAAGGCAGACCACGAAGCGCCGGATGACTGACTACCCGCTGCAAAGCAGTAAGTCCGATCTCTCCTTCCCCGATCCGCGCATGGCGATCTTTATGCGAGCCACAGCCATTTAAGCTGTCATTAAGATGCACCGCCTTGAGCCTTTCAAGTCCGATCGTATGGTCAAACTCCGCCAGCACGCCATCGAGATCGTTCACGATATCATAGCCTGCGTCCCAGACATGGCAAGTATCGAGACAGACGCCCATCTTTTCGCCCAGCTCTACTCCGTCAAGGATTGCCCGCAGCTCAGCAAACGACCGCCCGACTTCCGTACCCTTGCCGGCCATTGTCTCCAGCAGTACGATCGTCGATTGCTCCGGACGCAATACCGCATTGAGCTGCTCCGTGATAAGCGCAATGCCAGCTGCCGCCCCCTGCCCTACATGACTGCCCGGATGGAAATTATAATAATTATCCGTCGTGTACTCCATGCGCCGCAAATCATCTGCCATCATCTCACGGGCAAACACGCGCAGATTTTCCTTGGCCGCACAGGGATTCATCGTATACGGTGCATGCGCTACCAATTTCACGAAGCCATGTTCCGCGGCAAAATCACAAAAATCCGCTGCATCGGCCGCATCGATTTCCTTCGCGCGGCCGCCCCGTGGATTGCGCGTGAAAAATGCAAACGTATCGGCCTGCATGGACAAAGCTTCCTGTCCCATCGCCAGATACCCGCGCGACGATGACAAATGACAACCTATATGAAGCATAACATTTCCTCCCAGCAATAAATCCTCAGCAACCTCTATATTCTACCGCAAAACATATTAACCGCCAACCACAGCGCCCTCTTCGGCCCATTGACACATCCATTGGCTTATAATAGCATATGGCTAAGTATTGATATTTATTCTCATATATGACGATTGGAGGTTATCATGGAACTTGAATTAGGCAACGTGCAGACAACGGCACTCATTCCGCTGGCAATCAAAGCCAACGAGACCTTGCGGCCCAATGCCCGCATCTCCCGCGCGGTATCCTGATTGCCGAGCAAAACAGCAAACAGATGATGCACAACGAAAAACATTTGCCCTGCTGCTGCCTAAAGCCAACGACCGC
Source organism: Pseudoselenomonas ruminantium (assembly GCA_015058575.1). Taxonomy (GTDB): domain Bacteria; phylum Bacillota; class Negativicutes; order Selenomonadales; family Selenomonadaceae; genus Selenomonas_A; species Selenomonas_A ruminantium_O. The sequence goes on along the minus strand of SVBZ01000048.1, from coordinate 8,295 downwards.
TGGGCAACCTTTGCCTTGGGCGCCTGAGACCTTGCCGGTCTAAGCTGACATGTCAAATAACCTGTCCCCTCCCTACGCCACCACATAAAAGGAGTGACACAGATCATCTGTCCCGTCTGTGCCACTCCTATTTTTTTAGTACGTTTTTAGTACGCTTGCGCTATAGCGATTCCCTGCGCCTTACAAAAATCACAAATCGTCATGTACCTCATGCCAATTCGTGCTGCAACAATACTCTGTTTAACTCCACATTCCTGTAAGAAAAGTTTCAACTTTGCTCCCGCTTTCACTTTATCGCCTCCCTTATATCCAAGTATTTTGGACTGTTTATGGTTATATTATATATCCCATATTATTGGATGTCAAGACAAAAATCTATTTTTTTTGGACTTATAATCCCATAACATTGGATTTATGGTATTATATACCAATAAGAGAGGAGGGATTACGGTGTCATTGGGGGAGCGTTTGCGCTATGCGCGTACAAAGACCGACCAAACGCAACGTGAAGTCGCAAAGAAAGCCGGTATAAACTACAAAACGTTATCTAATTGGGAGAATAACGTGTCAAATCCCGCGCCTGATGACTTATTGGTATTAGCAAAAATTTATAATGTATCTACTGATTATCTTTTAGGAAGAGAATCCTCTCCAATGTTCAACCCGCCCGCTGGTTTCTTCGATGATCCGGACGTCGGCGCACGAGTTGAGCAGCTAAAAACCAATCCGAAGTTTCGGCTATTGCTTTGTGCCAGCAAAGACCTTACGTCCGACGAGCTGGACAGCTTGATAGCACTAGCTGAGCACTACGCCAAGAAGCATGGCATGACTGAGTGAAGGAGGCTGTAATATGACGAAACGTTACTATGAACCGCCGATACTACTTAAACGACGCGCTATGTTATCAACGCTTAATGTCTCTCCCCCCACTCCTGCGCATACCACGCAGGAAGGTGGGGTTCGATGGTTATAGAGTATGAAGAACTTGGGAGTGTACCTTTTATGATATTGGAGATTAATAAGCAGATAGTTGTCTTTATCAACCGCGCTTTACCTAGAGACAAGCAACTTCTGTATATAGAAAAGTGTCGGAATATTTTGATTAGAAACAAATGATAGATAGCTGGAAATTTGATGAAGGGGCTGTTATTAATGAGCGCAATGTCTGATGAGCTTGAGAAAAGGTTGGCAGAGCATGAAGTTGTAGTACCTAATACATTTGATGCCACAGCTATCACAGATTGGTGGGGAATAAAGTTAACCAAAGCAATATATGAATTTACATCTACTGGTACAACCACTGTAAATTTCTCAACAATGGATATTGCTATGGTTTTATTGTTGATGGGGGTAATAGCAACATCTTTTTATTTAATAATAAGATTAATTATTAAAAAGCAAGTTAACAAAAACATTCCCGCTTTATCAATTAATCAAGATAAGAATATATCTAAAGTTAGATTTACTGGTAATAAACCAGCAATTGCTTTATCTATTGTTGTAATTATATTGTTTTCTTTTTCGTATCATCAAGATCAAGAAATAAAGATGCTAAAACAAGATGTAGAGTATCAAAAATGGCGAGTACAAGAAGAAAAAAAATTAACCAGCAAAACACAAGAACGTTGTGATGAATTAGCAAGGAAACTAGACGAAGCTCAAACACCAGTGCAAGTAGTCTATTCTAATCCCAACCCCACTCCCGCCATTCCATCCCAACAAGAGCAAGCATATACAGATATGCTTAACAAGATTAATCGCAATCTTGACCAGCAATATTATGATTCTGTTTTCGGAGGATACTAATCATGAGATTTTTATTTTGGGGCATCACTATTTTTTTTATATATAATTTTTGGTATGTATTGAAGCGTGGAAGAGAAAACAAGGAAACCTCAAAGGTTATTATTGGTATCATTGGTATAATAGCAACATTCTTGATAGCAACTTACATACATACGTTTTGTATTAGACAATATTAAGCACAATAAAAAGCCGCCCCGAAGGACGGCTTGGAGAGGACGATGTATAATTGACAATCCTTGAAGTTTATTATTATATTACAAGCATAGGCGTATCAATTTTCCCCCACTATTATGATTTTCTTATACATTATCATGATTCTATAGAAACCCTTTCATTTTTATCCGTTATTGCGTCGCTTGGTTTTGTTGCATACCAGAGTTCTTTATTTGTAAAAGACTATCGGCATAAACGTGCTCATTCTGAATTTGAGACAGCATATAAATTAGCAGGATATTATTCTAAAAATATTATTCCAAGTTTAAATGCAGCTCAATATCGAATCAGAAAAGTAAACACTAAATTAGTGCCCGACTTTTATAAAAAAGCAAATTTGTTTAAAGAATTTACTGCTGAGGAAGCGCAATCTTTATTTGGTAATGATATATTGACTAAATTTCGTCATGAATTTGCTAGCCCCGATAATTATGACTATCCCCATTATGAATATTTGCTTAATTCTATCCCAACCAGAGATACAGAATCTAAAATTCCAGCCCCCATAAATCACACTATAACAGGAAAGAAAGCAAAAGAAGCCGAAGAAAAGAGAAAGAAATATTTACAGGAAAAAGCATTCTTATCAAGTCAGCATGTTGTTTATATTTTGAACAATGTCGAATACTTTTCCATGTATTTCTGCTCTGGTCTTGCTTCTGCAGATACAGTATTCCCATCATTACATCAAACATATTTAGATTTTATCGTCGATACATATTTGTTGATATGCTATCTAAATGCTAATAATGCTGGCGAAGAATTATATATTCATACATCAACACTATATAATAAATGGAGAAAACAAAGTTTAGAAGCTCATAATTCGCGCAAGAAACCTCAAGCAAAAAAAATGCCCGAGGCATAAGTCTCGGGCATGGGTAACGCTATGTTACTTATGATCATCCTTCTCGGACTTGTTGTCGGGCTGCTCGTCAGGATGGAAACTTGCATAAATTTCGGCCTGACGTTCCTGAGCTTCTTCAGTAAACCAGTCTAACCCCGGCATAAAATCCACCTCCTAACGAATACATATAGCTATTTCTATAGCTATTATTGCACATGTCGCTATAAATTACAAGAATCACTTGTTCGCAATTGGCTCTATATTCCGTAGAAATTGCTTAGACAGGACGAAAGCCCGCTAGGATAGCGGGCTTACTTTGTAGAGCAGGTGTTAGTCCCCTGTAAACTGCTATTCGAGGTTTACCCGCTGCTGAGCAAGTACGGCAGAATAGCTAACCGTTGATTATCACAGCTATATTATACCATGAACGGAACCTCGAAAGGAAGTGTTATTATGCCGTCATACAAAAACGCTGTAAGTGGAACATGGTACTGCGCGTTCTATTACACTGACTGGCAAGGTAAGCGGAAGAAGAAAAAGAAGGAAGGGTTCAAGACTAAGCGCGAATCCCAGTATTGGGAACGCCGTTTTCTTGAGCAATATGCCAGTACCCCTACTATATCATTTTCCTCGCTAGTTGATGCTTATCTAGCCGCTGCACAAGTGCGCCTGAAGCCGACAACATATGATGTAAAGCGACGTATTGTAGAAAATCGAATACAGCCTTTTTTCTCCCACATGTTGGTTAGCGGGATATCGCGCCGTACCGTAAACGCATTTCGAACACAATTGTTGGCTGAGGGCTTAAAGATGAGCTATGTTCGAACAATACAAGCACAACTATCATCTATATTCAATTTTGCCATAGAGAATTATAATCTTGTCAGTAACCCTGTGCAAACTGCATCTAAGCTACACAGCGCGCAGACAATCAACAATGACTATTGGACACTAGATGAATTTAGATTATTTGCACGTTCGTTGAAATCTCCTGAGCACATTATGGCCTTTTACATGCTGTTTTGGACGGGTATGCGTGTCGGCGAAATGCTCGCGCTTAGGTGGGAAGATATAAATTTTATAGACAACACGATAATTGTCAACAAAACATCCACGCGGATAAAAGGTTCTGATGTAGTTACAACGCCAAAAACGACGGCTGGCAGCCGTATTGTTGTGCTCCCCGATTTTATCGCTAACATGCTACGCGACTACAAGCGCATGGCTAAATATAACGGCGATATTTTATTCGGTATTACACGCGCTGCACTGCTAAAGAAAATACACGCAGGCGCAAAAAAAATGGGAGTAAAACAGATTCGATTGCACGATCTGCGTCACTCCCATGCTAGTTTATTAATCGATGCTGGATTTTCTCCTGTAGAAGTGGCCGATAGGCTTGGTCACGCAAACCCTGCCGTGACGCTAAAAGTATACAGCCACTTCTACCAATCAAAGCGCACAGCCTTGGCTAAGCGATTAAACAAAATCTGATTTAGTACGTTTTTAGTACGCTTTTGCATCTCCGTTTCCACGGAGCCGCATAAATAAAGGGCAAATTACAAAAGGTCATGTACCTCGGTGAAATAGATTACCGTTACGGTATCTTCCATAAGGATGCGGCGTTTGTAGATTTTCTCGAAATCTGCCACGAGTTCCTCTTTGGAATTGATTTCCGGATTCTGATGCCCCAGATCGTCGGACGTCAGCGTGCCCATCGTCTTGACGCGAACCTTGTCGAGATAGGCCGAGTAGAGCTTATGCTTCGGCTCGCCTTTCTTGCCCGTCGTAATCCATACGACAGAGCCTTCGGGATAGAGTTTGGATACATCGCCAAGACGTACCGTACAGTTTTTCGTGCGTTCCATGAGCATCTTTTTGTGTTTTGCTGCCTGGAAGTTCAATGCCATCATACTAAAGCACTCCAATCTACCATTGTACCTAGGTGTAAGAATTACATATAATCTGTGAATATTTATATGTTCTTCTAATTATAGCAAATCTCCTGCCATATGGAAAACTTTTTCTGTAACCTTGTAAACCATAAACAGTCAGGCCTTTCGCGCTACCGGCACAGACATGTCATTTCCCGGCAAAATATGATATGATAGTAAGGAAAATTTTCCTAAGATTTCAAAGGAGGTTCCTATGAACAGCAAACGCATCGTATTGATTTTCGCAGCCTTGATGCTGCTGATAGCCAATGTGGCAGCCGCCGCACCAGCGGCCAAGAATCTGCCGACCTTGTCCGTGGATGGCGAAGGCACCGGCATTGCCACCCCCGATCGCGCAACGATCACGATTGGTGTGACCTCGCAGGCCAGCGACGCCGGCAAGGCACAGAACGATAACGCCTGGACGACTGAGCAGGTCAACAAGGCCATCAAGGCACTGGGTATCGAAACCAAGGATATCCAGACCAACAATTATTCGTTCCATCCCAATTACCGCACGGCGGATAATCACCGCAACGAAATCAGCGGCTATACGGTGAACAATTCCATCATCGTCATCGTCCGCGACATCAAGCAAACCGGCAAAGTCATCGACGCGGCCCTTAGCGCTGGTGCCAACGAAATCCATTCGCTCGACTTTTCTGCCGGCAATACCCAGGCTGTCCGCAAGGAAGCCCTGCTAAAAGCCGTTCAAGACGCACGTGACAAGGCCGAGATTCTCGCCAAGGGACTTGGCAAACGCATCGTTGGCATCCAGAACGTATCCGAAAGCACCGGCTATCTCGAATCGCGCCGCTATGACAATATGATGCTTGCCGCCGCAAAAACAGCTGCCGCTACGACCATCGAGCCGGGCAGCCTGTCGCTCACGGCACGCGTACACGTTGACTACATTCTGGAAGACTGATCCCACCAATACAAGCAGTAAGGAGTTTTTATTTTCATGCAAGAACAAGCAGCAACAGTTTCCCGGCCGCGCAAACCGCGGCTGGCAGCTATCGAATATATCCGCGGAATCTCTATGATGGGCGTCATCGGCATCCATGTCGGGTCCCAATACCTTGCCAATACAGCGGCGAACGCCGACCTCATCGCCCTCTTCGAGGTCGCCACACGCTTCAGTGTGCCGATTTTCTTCTTCATTTCCGCGTTCGGCCTGTTCTATAATCTGGATCTAAACGCTCCGTTTGACTTCCGTAATTTCATGAAGCGCCGCTTCAAGACAGTGCTTGTACCGTATCTTGTCTGGTCGTTCCTCTACCTTTTGCATGACGGCTGGCTCTACGGTGTAGGCTTTCCCGATCCCATGCATCTCATCGTCCTGTTGTTCTTCGGCAACGCGAAGTACCAGCTTTACTTCCTGGTCATCCTGCTTTGGTTCTATCTCCTGATGCCGCTCTGGATCTTTATGGTACGCCGCGCTGGCAAAGTTAGCCTTGCCCTGCTGCTACTCGCACAGATTGGCTTTGATTACTGGTCGAGCTTTTCCACGAGCTTCAATCTCTTTGTCTACGGCCTGCCTGACGGATCAATCCTAAAGCCCTTCCTGATGTACCGCTTGAACTACTGGGTCATGCACTACGTATTCATCTTCGTGCTCGGCGGCTATCTGGCTGTCCATATCGACGCTTTCATGGCCTTCATGAAAAAGCAGCGCCTGGCAATCACGGTCTTCTTCTGGGCAAGCTTTGCCGCGCTCATGGCCTACTACTACCAGCTGATTGGCTCGGTTGGCTACACGCCGCTTGAGGCCATCAACACAGCCCATCAGCTTTGCCCGGCCGGCATCTTCTACACCATCGCCGCCTCGCTGTTCTTCTTTATGGTTTTCACCTACCAAAGCTATCCGGCATTCCTCAACCCGCTGCTGCACCAGCTCGGCAAGCATTCGTATTTTGCCTACCTCGCCCATCCGCTGGCCATCACCTACCTTGGCCTGATGCTTCAGCACAGCGGCCGTATCATGACCGCACCGATTGCCATCGCCTTCTACTTTGCGACGCTGGCCCTTGCCATGCTTGGCGCCATCCTCTGCCGCAAACTCGGCGAGCAGCTGCCGCTGCTCAATGAACTGACCATCGGCGTATATCCGAAGAAAAAATAATGCAAAAGGCTCGCATGCTCACCTATGGTGAGCGCGAGCCTTTTTATATCCGCTTTTCCACACGTTCTTAGCACGGAAATGACCGGTCAAATTCCGGCAACCATTTCTTATGCTTATGATCAAAGGTCCGGACTTCGATATGATCTTTGTACAGATAGATGGAATTGGTCGTTATCTTCTTCCTGTCCATGCAATCGTTATGGATTGCATAAGTATGCGCATTGTACCGATTGACTTCCCTATTTGCGTAACTTGGATTATGACACGGCGTATGCGTATGTCCCGATACCCATAGCCTTACCTGCGGATTTTCGGCCAGGATTGCATCGATTGCATCGGCAGGCATAGCAATCGACTTTTCTGTATTGATGCTCTTCTTATACTTCAACAGCGTATGCTCAAGCGGCCCATGGAAAAAGACCAGCGTGGTCTTAGCGCGATTCTTTGCCAGGTCCTCGCGGAACCAAGCGAGCTGCTCCGCCCCTATCTGCACAGGCCGCGGCCCTTCTGCCGATAAGAAAACCAAATGATACCCGCCAAGCTCCCTGGTATACCAGCGCTGTGGCAGCTGCCAGAACGCCGCAAAATAGGCCAGTTTTTTCCGCCATGTCGCAGGCGAAGCTACCTTGGCCTTGCCATTATCCTGTAGCGTATCTTCCAGCATAAACTCATGATTCCCGTTAATGACCCAGCATTTCTTGTCCAGCTTGGAAAAAAACGTGCGGATATAATCATACTCGGGCTGCACGCCCAGCCGCCCGACAATATCGCCCACCACAGCCACTGCCGCAACATCATTCCAGCCATTGATATCCGCGATCACATCATCCTTAGCCGCACGGATGGCCTGCTGGCTCGAGGCCTTGGGATGCTTATGCACACGCACGGGCAAATGCGGATCGCCCAAAACCACCAGCCGATAATACTCCCGCCCCTCTGCACCAGCCAGCTTTTCCCAGCCACCAACAGCAAAAGCCGCCATTCCTACCAGCAGATGACGGATAAACAAACGTCTGCTTAACATATTCTTCCTCCCACACCATGAAAATAACTATACTGATGAATTCGGCACCGCCAGCCCAAAATCCTTGAATTCCCCCAAATTGCAGTTTATCTGTGCGTGCGGCTTAAAATAAACTTGGAAGAGCTCAGCTTGGGTGGGGGCGGGTACACTTTTTCTCTGCTCCCGCTAAATGACCCGCACGGACGCTTTTGTACGTATCTAGGTGCATGTGCCGGGCAGGCCGGCGGCACGCCAATACATCGTGTCGTTCTAGATAGTACTTGCCGCGGGCCATCCCTCACTGCGTTCGGGCAGTCGCTCCCGCTACGAAGAAAGTGTACCCGCCCCCGCCCTCTGCTAGGTTTGG